>NZ_AP024469.1:4026145-4717360 GCF_016865365.1 Geobacter sp. SVR | reverse complement strand
AAAGAGACCGGTTATCCACATAATTGTCAACAACTGTTGAAAACTTTATATCAAGCAATTACTGATAGTTACGTGAAATAATTGACAGTCAGGGGGATTTAGGGAAGCAGCAGGTTATCAGAGGATGCCCCATTTTTCAAGGCAAATCCTCCCAGCACTTTTGTAGTGGTTGCAACAAAAATCTTGACAACAAGCTGTCGTTATGGTTAAAGACTCATTTCCTGAAAAATTTTTGTCTGGGGTGATATATCATGAAAAGAACCTTCCAACCGAGCAATACGTCCCGTAAGCGGACCCATGGTTTTCTGGTAAGAATGTCCACAAAGAACGGCCGGCTTGTTATCAAGCGCAGAAGGGCCAAAGGGCGCAAGAACCTTTCGGTTCGCATCGCCACGAAATAGTTTTCGTGGACGGCATGCCTGATAGCTGCACGTTTCCGAAATCATCACGGCTTCGGAAGCGTGCGGACTTTGTCAGGCTTTTTGACGCTCCACACAAATTCAATGCCAAGGGCTTCCTTGTTGTCTGGCAACCGAATGATCTGGCTGAGGCCCGTCTCGGGATCACGGTCAGCAAAAAGGTTGGCAACGCCGTAATCCGCAACAGGATCAAGCGTTATGCCCGGGAAATCTTCAGATGCTGCAGGCAAGCGCTTCCGCCTGTGGATATCAACGTCATCGCACGGCGTGAGTCGGCACTGATGGATTTCAGCCGTGTGAAGCCGGAACTCGAGAGATCCTTCAGGCATATCGGCGTACCCTCATGCTCAAGAGCACTTCGCTCCTCTTAATCAGGCTGTATCAGAAGTCACTTTCCCCGCTTCTGCCGGCAGCCTGCCGTTTTTATCCCTCCTGTTCCGAGTATTCCCGAGAATCGATTCACCGTTACGGATTTACCAGGGGTGTCCGGCTCAGCCTGCTGAGACTCTGCAAGTGCCATCCCTTTCATCCCGGCGGCTATGATCCTGTACCATAACCGAGATCACAACTGGAGCCTTCATGGAAAAGCGTGCGTTTTTGGCAGTGATATTATCGATAGCGGTTTTTTATCTGTTTTCATTCTTTCTGGGACCTGAAAAAAAGCCGGCCGCTCCCGGTCAGGTCGCCGGTCCCGCTGCAGTGACTCCGCAACCGGCTCCGGCTGCAGCGCCGCTCGCTTCTCCCACGGCAACCCCATCGCCGGCTGTTGCCGAGAAGGATGTTACGGTTGATACCGCTTTTTATACGGCGGTCTTTTCAAACCGTGGCGGTGCCCTGAAAAGCATCACCTTGAAGAAATACCACGAAACCCTCAAAGGCAAGCCGGTCGTGCTCGGCAATGATGCCGACCCACAGCTTTACAACCTCTCGACCCGTGCCACCGGTTTCAATCTTCCTGACAACACCGTCTTTACCACGGATACCGATTCGGTGCAGGTGGCGGACAACCAGACCGGACAACTGGTGTTCAATCATGTTTCCGGCCAGGGTTTTACCGTTCGCAAGGTGTATACCTTTACCGGCAACTCCTATGGCATCAAGGTGGAAACCCAGCTCTTCAACAATTCCGCCGCACCCTTGGTGGGTGCCTTCCAACAGGTGCTGACATACCCTGCCGTTCATAAGGTCAAGGACAACCGCTTCGATACGGCCGGTTCCTACCTGTTTGCCGACGACAGCCTCAAGAGCGACAAGACCAAGGACTTGACTGGCAGCTCCAAGCGCTATGACAAAGGCATCCAGTGGGCCGGTTTTGCCGACAAATACTTCCTGACTGCGCTCTTATCCGAGAAGAACAGCATTGCCTCAGTGGAGCTGAAGAAAAACGCATCGGGATACCTGGAATCGGTAGTTTCCTCACCACAATTCACCGTTGCGCCGGGACAGTCAGTGGCTGTCGAACAGCGGCTTTTCGCCGGTCCCAAAGATATCGACATACTCAAGAGCATGGGTAACTCCCTGGAGCAATCTCTTGATTTGGGATGGTTTACGGTCATTGCAAAACCGCTGCTCTATACCCTTAAATTCTTTTATCGCTTTGTCGGCAACTACGGCGTTGCCATTATCATTATCACCGTAATCCTGAAGGTGCTGTTCTTTCCGTTGACGCACAAGAGTTACAAGTCCATGAAGGACATGCAGAAACTGCAGCCCAAAATGGCGGCCATCAAGGAAAAATACAAGAATGATCGCGATGGAATGAACAAGGCTGTCATGGAGCTGTACCGTGACAACAAGGTAAACCCCATGGGGGGATGTTTGCCTATGATCGTACAGATTCCGGTTTTCTTCGCGCTCTACAAGGCGCTCATGTTTTCCATCGAGTTGCGCCACGCGCCCTTTGTGCTGTGGGTCACCGACTTGGCCGACAAAGACCCGTACTATGTCACTCCCATCATCATGGGAATCACCATGTTCGTACAGCAGAAGATGACGCCGTCTCAGATGGATCCGGTGCAGCAGAAGATGATGCTGGCACTGCCGGTCGTTTTCACCTTCATGTTTTTGAATTTCCCGTCCGGACTGGTGCTGTACTGGCTGGTGAACAACGTGCTCACCATTGGCCAGCAGATGTATATCAACAAGCTGGTCAAGGATTGATCGGCATCCACGGAGCAGTGCAATGTATATCCGCGATACGATAGCGGCCGTCGCCACCCCCCCGGGAAACGGGGGGATCGGCATAGTCCGCGTGAGCGGTCCCGAAGCCGCTGTTATCGGCGAAAAGATCTTCAAACGAGCGAATAACGGTGGCCTGATCAGCCACCGTTTTTCTTTTGGGACCATTCGTGATCCTTGGTCCGGGGAAACGGTCGACGAGGCCATGGCCGTCCTGATGAAGGCCCCCCGATCGTATACCTGCGAGGATGTCCTTGAACTGCATTGCCACGGCGGTGTTCTCGTGGTCGAGCAGGTCCTGTCGCTCTGTCTGCAGCACGGGGCGCGCCTGGCCGAACCGGGTGAGTTTACCCGGCGTGCCTTTCTCAATGGAAGAATCGATCTGGCGCAGGCTGAAGCGGTCATGGACATTATCGGTTCGCAGACTGAGGCTGCCCTGCAGCAAGCCCAGCGTCAGCGGGAGGGGCTGCTTTCGCAGCGAATCGAGGACGTTCGGAGCCACCTTCTCAAGGCTCTGGCGCTTGTTGAAGCCTATATCGATTTTCCCGAAGATGACCTGGGCGATACCGATCTTAACGGCATTACCGCGGAGGTCTCCCATGCCGCTTCACTTGTGGACACTTTGCTGTCCGGGTTTGACGAAGGCCGCAGGTTGCGTGAAGGCATTGCGGTATTGATCATTGGGAAACCGAACGCCGGTAAATCCAGCCTGCTTAACCGCCTGCTCAACGAAAACCGCGCCATTGTGACGCATCTGCCCGGCACGACTCGTGATATCATCGAAGAATCCATCAACCTCGGCGGATTACCGGTACGCCTTCTGGATACCGCCGGCATCCGCCATACCGACTGTCTGGTGGAGCAGGAGGGTATCGCCCGCGCCCTGGAAAAGATCCCCCAGGCCGACCTTGTGCTTTTTGTACTCGATGCATCCGATTCTTTCGGGCCTGAAGACCAGTTGATCAGGGAAGCACTGGCGGACGCGCGAACCGTGGTGGTGCTCAATAAATCCGATCTGCCGTCACAGATGGTACTGCCTGCTGATCTCGCCGCCGGGGAACACGTAGCCATTTCTTCCCGGACCGGCGAAGGGGTGGACGCACTTAGGGAACTGGTAAGGTCCTCGTTTCTGCGCAGTTCCGTTGACAACCGCGAATTCATTGCCATTTCCCGGGCTCGTCACCGTGATGCGCTGGTGTCCGCCAGTAGAACTCTGCAAAGCGTACTTACAGGGTTTGCCATGGGTGTGGAACTGGAACTGGCGGCCGTCGATCTGCGTGAGGCATTAACGGCTGTTGGTTCCGTCACCGGCCACGTAACCAACGATGATGTGCTGGATGTTGTCTTTTCTTCCTTTTGTATCGGCAAATAGAGATGTTTCACGTGAAACATAAGGATCAAGAATGATCAATTACGACCTGCATTATGATGTGGTGGTAGTCGGCGCTGGACACGCCGGTTGTGAAGCTGCCCTGGCAGCTGCGCGTATGGGGTGCATGACCTTGCTGCTGACCATCAACCTGGATGCCATTGCTTTGATGTCCTGCAACCCGGCCATCGGCGGCCTTGCCAAAGGTCACCTGGTAAAAGAGATCGATGCCCTAGGGGGGGAAATGGCCAGGAACATCGATGCCACCGGCATACAGTTCCGCATTCTGAACACCCGGAAAGGGCAGGCTGTGCGCGCCTCTCGGGCGCAAGCCGACAAGCAGTTGTACCGGCTACGAATGAAGCGTGTGTTGGAGGAACAGGAAAATCTGCACGTAAAGCAGGCCGAAGTAACGGCCCTCCATTTCGAGGGGGACGAGTTGAGGGGAGTGGACACGCGTTCAGGAATCCGCTTTTTGGCAACTACCGTGATTCTTACCACCGGTACCTTCATGCGGGGTCTGATTCACATCGGGTTGACCAATTACCCGGGGGGTAGAGCCGGCGATCTCCCCTCCATCGGTCTATCCGAGCAATTGAAAAACATCGGATTCGAAGTGGGTCGTCTGAAGACCGGCACGCCGGCACGCCTGGACAAGCGCACCATTGATTTTAGCCGGCTTGAGGCACAGTATGGCGACGATCCGCCGATGCCTTTTTCCTTCTCGACCGGGGCCATAACGATGCCCCAGGTGCCCTGCCACATCGCCTATACCAATCCCCGCTCGCATGAGATCATTCGCTCCGGGCTCGACCGCTCACCCCTGTACGCCGGAATCATAGAGGGTATTGGGCCGCGCTACTGTCCTTCGATCGAGGACAAGGTGATGCGATTCCCCGACAAGGATCGTCACCAGACCTTTATAGAGCCAGAAGGACTGGACACCGTCGAGGTGTACCCCAGCGGCATGTCGACATCACTCCCGATCGATGTCCAGATCGCCTTTTATCGCTCCATGCTGGGGCTGGAGCGGGTTGAGATCATGCGTCCCGCCTATGCCATCGAATATGATTACATCGATCCGATCCAGCTGCATGCCTCGCTGGAAACAAAGCGCTGCCGCAATCTGTATCATGCCGGCCAGATCAACGGCACCTCGGGCTATGAAGAGGCCGCCGCCCAGGGCATCATGGCCGGCATAAACGCGGCCTTGCGTGTTAAGGGTAAGGAACCGCTGCTCCTGTCCCGAAGCGAATCCTATATCGGGGTCATGATCGACGATCTCGTGACCATGGGAACTAAAGAGCCGTACCGGATGTTCACGTCCCGGGCGGAATACCGTCTACTGTTGCGGGAGGACAACGCCGACCTGCGGCTGCGCGAAAAGGGACATGCAATCGGATTGGTGCCGGAAGAGGAGTATGCACGCTTCCTTCAGAAGCGGGAACAGATCCTTGCCGAGCATGAGCGTATGCGGACCACCCGACTGGTCATGGATACGCGGCAGGAAAGTTTTCTCGAACAGCGCGGCCTTTCCGATATCCAGAAGGGGACTTCCCTGGAGCAGTTAATGCGCCGTCCGGAAATTACCTATGCGGATATAGCCGAATTTGACGATGTTTCACGTGAAACATCACCGGCAGTGCGGGAACAGGTGGAAATTCAAATCAAATATCAGGGATATATCGAACGGCAACTGGATCAGATCGAGCGGGCACGCCGTTTTGAGGAGACTCGCCTGCCGGAGGATATCGACTACTTGAGTATGGGAGGGTTGACGACCGAGGTCCGTGAAAAGCTGGCCAAGAATCGGCCCGATACACTGGGGCAGGCCTCTCGCATCCCGGGGATTACGCCGGCGGCCATCTCGGTGCTGTCGATCGCCCTAAAGGCGTATCATAAGCAAGACATAGAGGAGGCACACGTTTGATCGCCAGGATGCTCAGACAAGGCAGCCGGGATTCAGGAGTGGAGCTCAGTGAAGCAATGGTTGCATCATTCGAATTGTTTGCGACCGAGCTGAAGACCTGGAATCGCAAGATCAATCTCACGGCCATTACCCGCGATGAGGATATCGCGGTAAAACATTTCATGGATTCCCTTTATCCGGCGCAACTGCTCGATGGTGCAGAGAGGTTGTTGGATATCGGCTCCGGAGCGGGAATGCCGGCAATACCCTTGAAAATTGTGCTGCCTGGATTGCGGGTTGTTTCTGTGGATGCGGTGGGCAAGAAAATCCACTTTCAGCGGCACATGGCCCGCCTGCTGCAATTCAAACAATTCGAGGCGCTGCATGCGCGGGTCGAGACGCTTCATGCAACGCGCCCCGGTGCTTTTGATGTCATCATCTCACGGGCGTTTTCCAGTCTGACGACCTTCGTTTCCCTGGCAGGACCATTACTGGCAGATAATGGTCGCATGGTTGCCATGAAGGGAGCGGCTGCCGCCGAGGAGTTGTCCAGTGAGGGAGACCGTCTGCAGCAACTCGGCTATCAAATTAGCGCGGAGCACAACTACGAACTGCCGTTTGGGAGCGGAAAACGCTGTCTGATAGTAATCACACCCTTCAAATCCCCATGAAACGGGCATTTGCGCAGGCTTTTATAAAATCGCCCCTGAGACTGTTTTCGGCTTCTTGGTTATAGTCCGGTATGGTTTTGTTCCCTTATGCTGTTTTGAGGCAAATTTGAAGCGCTGAGGCGCTGTTTGTCCTAAAAGCCCCTATTTTTCTCAAATTGAAGTTGCAGATGAGCCCGTTCTGCACTAAAGTGGCTAGGATACACTTCAGTTTCCGGCGGGGGAGATGCCATGAAAGGGATGCTTCTGCATGCCGGCCATCGCTGTTCGTTTCTCCGCCTGTGCTACCCATGAAACCAGATCCGTTCGTTCAAGCCGCATCAAGCCTCCTATCGGGACATACGGGATGCTGCCGGATTGATGGCAGGGCCGAGACATTTGTTTTAACAGCGTGGAGAAGACTGCCATTACGTCTCCGGACATGATCAAAGCGGGGTTGAATGGATATTCGCGTTTACTATGAAGATACCGATGCAGCAGGGATTGTCTACCATGCCAACTACCTGCGGTTTTTCGAGCGCGCGCGTACCGAATATCTTCGTGAGCGAGGACTCTCGGTGTCGGAGCTGGCTGCAAAAGGGCAGGTGTTTCCGGTCATCAGAATGGAAATAGACCTGAAAGCGCCGGCTCGGCACGATGATCTCCTGGTGGTGGTGACCCGACCGGTTCGATGCGGTAAAAGCTCTTTCACGCTTTGTCAGCAGATCCTGCGCAAGCTTGATGGCAGGCTCCTGGTCGATTCCCTGATCACCCTGGCCTGCATTGGAGAGAACCTGCGTGCCAAGCGCATACCCGAAGAGGTCCGCCAGGTACTGGATCAAGAATTGACTGCAGCCGGCGGGCCGGTCTAACGCGGAAAGACATTCATGCAAGAACGGAAAATACTTGATGCCGTCGAGGGGGGTGAGCGCATTGGCCGGGAGGAGGCGCTGGCCCTTCTGCTCGCCGGCGAGTTGCTCTCCCTGGGCAGGGCCGCGGATCGGATACGGAGCCGGCTTCATCCTGAGAATCTGGTGTCGTTCGTCGTGGACCGCAACGTCAATTACACCAATATCTGCGAGTCCAAGTGTTCGTTCTGCGCCTTTTATCGCGATCAGTCCGCAGATGACGCCTATGTACTGTCACAGGATACGATTCTCACCAAGATCGCCGAACTGGTCGACCAGGGGGGAACCCAGCTGCTGATGCAGGGGGGCCTTAATCCCGCCCTCAAGATCGGTTTCTTCGAAGAGATGTTCCGGGAGATAAAGAGATCGTTTCCCGGCATCCAGAACCATTCTCTTTCGCCGGCCGAGATTACCTGCATTGCCACTGCTTCGGAACTGTCGCTGGACGAGACGCTGGTGCGCCTCAAGAAGGCGGGCCTGGATTCCGTCCCCGGAGGGGGTGCCGAGATCCTGGTGGATGAGGTGCGCGGTAGTATCTCCCCCAACAAGATCGGCTGGCGAAAGTGGGGCGAGGTGATGCTCAAGGCGGCCGGGCTCGGCATGCCGACCACCGCTACCATGATGTTCGGCAGCAGCGAACGTCCCCAGGATATCGTCGAGCACCTGTTCCGGATCCGGGAGCTGCAGGACGCCGGCGGATCGTTCACCGCTTTCATTCCCTGGACCTATCAGCCGGGAAATACCGAATTGGGGGGCGTCACCGCCACCGGAGTCGAGTATCTCAAGGTACTGGCGCTATCCCGCATCGTGCTGGATAATGTTGCCAATATCCAGGCCAGCTGGGTCACACAGGGGGACAAGATGGCCCAGGTAGCACTATTTTTCGGTGCCAACGACCTCGGCGGGACCATGCTGGAAGAGAATGTCGTGGCCGCCGCCGGGTGCAGCTTCCGCATGTCCCGGGAAGAGATGATCTCCCTGATTCAACAGGCCGGTTTTCGGGCTGCCCAACGCACAACTACATACCAGATACTCAGGGAGTTTTAGGTTTGACCTTATCAACGCCGCAAAGCGGCACGTGTGAGATGATAATCCGGCCGGAGAGGCTGGCCGAAGTGGCGGCAATCATTAGCCGCGGAACAGAAGTAGCTGTGGATCTGGAGATGGACTCGCTTCACCATTACCGTGAAAAGGTTTGCCTGATTCAGATATCCACCCGTACCGAAAGCTGGCTAATCGATCCGCTGGCGCTGAAAGATCTGTCGCCGCTGGCCGTACCCTTGAGCAATCCGGACATCCTGACGGTAATGCATGGTGCCGATTACGACATCAGGTCACTGCACCGGGATTTTGGCATCGAGGTCGGCAATCTGTTCGACACGATGATCGCCTCCCGTTTTCTGGGTATTACGGAATTCGGCCTGGCCGCCCTGCTGAAGGCCCGTTTTGGAATCGAGCTGAACAAAAAATACCAGAAGGCCGATTGGAGCAAGCGGCCGCTCAGCCCTGAGATGTGTGCCTATGCCACTGCTGACACGGCTGATCTGCTTCCGTTGTACGACCAGCTGCGTGCGGAACTGGTGGAAAAAGGACGCCTCTCCTGGCAGGAAGAGGAGTGCCGGCTGGTATGTGGGGCGCGGGTCACCGAAAAGGAAGGACCTCTTTTTCTGTCCAGCAAAGGAGCCGGCAAATTCAAAGGGCGCGGCCTGGCCATCCTGGAGGCCCTGCTGCAGATGCGCGACAGTCAGGCCCGGGAGCTCGACCGTCCCCCTTTCAAGGTGATCTCGGCAGAAACGCTTCAGGAAATCGCCGATAAAAGACCCCGCACCTTCGGCGACCTGGCTGCAATCAAAGGAATGACCTCCGGACAGGTTCACCGTTACGGGGAGAGAATTCTGGCGGCGGTTTCGGCTGCCCTGGCACTGCCCGAGCAGGATCTGCCCCGCTTTCCGCGGCAGCGGCGCGAGGAACCCAGCGAGAGCAGCAAAGAGCGTCTCAAACGCCTCAAGTCCTGGCGTCAGGAAAAGAGCCGTCTGCTGGAGCTGGAACCTGGCGTCGTGGCTCCCAACTGGCTGCTGGAGTCGATTGCCGAGGCCAATCCGGCCTGCGGGGAGGACTTTGAAGGCATCGCCGGCATGCGGGAGTGGCAAAAAGGGTTATTCGGCAAGGAGCTGCTGGCGGAACTGGCCTCAGCGGAACCGGTGCCGGAATAGAACAGGAGCAGTACATGGAATATCCCTACCTGAGCATCGTGGTACCGGTGTACAACGAGGAGTCCAATCTGGAGCCTTTGATGGAGCGGCTTTATCCGGCTGCCAGGAGCACCGGACGAAGCTTCGAGATCATCTTTACCAATGACGGCTCCCGCGACCGCTCGCTGGATATCCTGCGCACGATGGTGCAGCGGTATCCCGGTGTCCGGGTCATAGAATTCAACGGCAACTTCGGCCAGCATATGGCCATCCTGGCCGCCTTCGAGATGTCCAGCGGCCAGATCGTGATCACCCTGGACGCTGATCTGCAGAATCCCCCGGAAGAGATTCCCCGCTTGGTGGCTGCCATCGAGAGTGGGCACGACGTGGTCGGCACCATCCGCCAGAAGCGTCAGGACACCGCTTTCCGCAGGGTCGCCTCGCGGATCGTCAACATCACCACTAACAAGATGACCGGCATGCAGATGAACGATTACGGCTGCATGCTACGGGCCTACAGCCGCGATGTCATCGAGAACATCAACCGCTGCGGCGAGTCGACCACCTTTATTCCGGCCCTGGCACAGACCTTCGCTTCCAACCCTTCCGAAATCGAGGTTGCCCATGCCGAGCGGGCCGCCGGCGAAAGCAAGTATTCACTCTACCGGCTGGTCCGGTTGAATTTCGATCTGATGACTGGGTTCTCGGTGGTGCCGCTGCAACTGTTCGCACTGTTCGGCATCCTTACGTCGGTGCTCGCTCTGGCCTTCGGCCTGTTCCTGCTGATCCGGCGTTTCATAGTCGGCGCCGAGGTGGAAGGGGTTTTTACGCTGTTTGCGATCCTGTTCTTCTTCATCGGCATCATTATCATGGGGATCGGAATCGTTGGCGAATACGTGGGCCGGATCTACCAGGAGGTGCGCAAGCGCCCGCGCTTCGTGGTCAGGAAAACATACGGTTTCGAAGGATAACGGTGGGGCGAAGTGCTTCGCACTCGCAATCCCGACAATAAAAGGAATTGGCACAGCAGGCACATCATGGCCACAACATCTGATAAAATAATAGTCTGCGCCTATCACAACGTAGGCTATCGCTGCATTACCGAACTTCTGCGCCAGGGTGCGGAGATAGCGCTGATCTTCAGCCACGAGGATTCGGCCGGAGAACAGATCTGGTTCGAGTCGGTACGTGAACTGGCCGGACGTCACGGCATACCCTGCCTGACCTCCGAGATCAATGCGCCGGAGAACGTGGAGCGGGTCCGGGAGCTCGCTCCCGATTTCCTGTTTTCGTTCTATTACCGCTCCATGATCAAGCCCGAGGTGCTGGAGATACCCCGCAAAGGGGCGCTCAACCTGCACGGGTCCTATCTGCCGAAATACCGTGGCCGGGTGCCGGTCAATTGGGCGGTGATCAACGGCGAGACCGAAACGGGCGCCACCCTGCACTACATGGTGGAGAAGCCCGATGCCGGCGAAATCGTGGACCAGGAAAGGGTGCCGATACTGTTCACCGACACGGCCCAGGATGTCTTTCACAAGGTCACCGATGCGGCTGTGGAGGTGCTTTCCCGTTCCTGGCCGCTTCTGCGCGAGGAGAAGGCTGCCAGAGTGCCGATGGATCTTTCTGCCGGCAGTTACTTCGGCGGCCGCAAACCGGCGGATGGCCGTATCGATTGGAGCAGAAGCGCCGTTGAGATCTACAATCTGGTCCGTGGCGTAACCCATCCCTATCCGGGGGCCTTTGCCCATCTCGACGGCAGAAAAGTTACCGTCTGGTCCGCCCGGCCAATGGAGGGGAATGGTGAGCCGGGATGTATCATGTCGCTTGATCCGCTGGTGGTCGGCACCGGAAAAGGGTTGCTGGAGCTGCGTTCCCTTCAGGTCGAGGGGGAAGAGGAACTGGCAGGGAACAGAATAGAGCTGGCAAATACCGCGCATTTCGATTAATCGGCGGATCGGAGGAATGGGCGGCACAGCGGCGCTGCATGTCCCACGGACCGCGGCAGAACGCAGAGGGCCCGTCTTCGGATCCGCACAAACAAAGGAGATGTAATGAAAGTACTCATACTGGGCGTCAACGGCTTCATCGGCAATGCTCTCACTCACCGTATCCTCACCACCACCGACTGGGAAGTGTTCGGTCTGGACATGGCGTGTGACAAGCTGGAGCGCTCTTTGGGCGATGCCCGTTTCCATTTCCTGGAAGGGGATATCACCATCAATAAGGAATGGATCGAGTATAATATCAAGAAGTGCGACGTGGTGTTGCCGCTGGTGGCCATCGCCACGCCGGTGACCTATGTCAGGGATCCGCTCAGGGTTTTCGAGCTGGACTTCGAGGAAAACCTCAAGATCATCCGTCTGTGCCACAAGTACAAGAAACGGGTGATCTTCCCGTCCACCTCCGAGGTCTACGGCATGTCGCCGGACCGGGAATTCGACGAGGACAACTCTCCGCTGATGCTGGGGCCGATCGCCAAGGAGCGCTGGATCTACTCCTGCGCCAAGCAGATGCTGGACCGCGTGATCTATGCCTACGGCATGCATGAGGGGCTGAAATTCACCCTGTTCCGCCCCTTCAACTGGATCGGGCCCAAACTGGACAGCATCCACACAGCCAAAGAGGGGAGCTCCCGGGTCCTGACGCAGTTTCTCTACAACATCCTGGCCGGTGAGCCGATCCAGTTGGTGGATGGCGGCAACCAGCGCCGCTCCTTTACCTACATCGAGGACGGCATTGACTGCCTGATGCGGATCATCGCCAACGAGAACGGCTGCGCCGACGGTAAAATCTTCAACATCGGCAATCCCTCCAACGACCTGTCGGTCAAGGAACTGGCCCATAAGCTGCGCGACATGGTGGCCGAGTTCCCGCTTTACCGCGAGAAGGCCGAAAAGTGCGTGATCGAGGAGGTCACCTCGGACAGCTTCTACGGCAAGGGCTATCAGGACATGCTGACCCGCGTGCCGTCGGTGCGGCGCGCCAAGGAGAGCCTGGGATGGGAGCCGGTGACCACCATCGAGGATGCCCTGCGCAAGACCTTGGAGTTCTATCTGGTGGATGAGCGGGAAAAACTGTCGGAATTCCTCTGAATCGAGGAGCGCTGCTTCAGAAACGCGGGAAAACAGTGAGCGACAATATCGTGGTGAAAAACTCGAAGGCAGGTGTTCTTTAAGTGCTCAGTCGTCGCGGTTTCACGCTGATCGAGCTGGTCGTGGTACTGGCGCTGATCTCCCTGGTGATGATGCTGGTAATACCGCGTCTCCCTTCCACGGAGAGCGAGGACCTGAAGAACTCGGCCCGCACGCTTGCCGCCACCCTGCGCTACATGCAGGACCGCGCCGCCACCAACAGGACAACCTATTATCTCAATTTTGAGCCGGGTACCGATACGCTCAGAATTTCCGAGGCTGCTGCCGACGGGAGCGAGAAGGAGCCGGAAGACCCGTTGCTGCAGAAACGGCCGATCGAGAAAGGCATCCAGGTGGCAGATGTGGTCGTGCCGCGCCTGGGCAAGGTCACCGACGGCCAGTTCAGGCTCGACATCGGCATGGGAGGCTTGAGGGATTTCATCATCATTCACCTGCGCGCTGCCAACGACAGTTTCTGGACCGTCATGGCCTTTCCCGCCGGAGGAAAAGTCAAGGTGTACCAGGGATACCAGGAGGAGCCGCTGTGAAGACCGCACACGGTTTTACCCTGCTGGAGGTGATGGTGGCCCTGGCGGTCATGGCGGGGGTCATCCTGACGGTGCTGAGTTCGGTCAATTATCACCTGACCATCGTGGCCCGTGAAAAGGACGAAACCGCGCTCTCCATCCTGGCGCGCGCCAAGCTCACCGAGCTGTTGCAGGAACCACTTCAGCAGAAGGGCGAGGGGACCCTGGCCCCGCAGCATCCTGAATTGACGTGGCAGTCCGAGCTGCAGCCGACCCAGCTCCCCGCCCTGCAGAAACTGGTGCTGCGAGTCCAACGGACCAGCGACAAACGGGAGGTGGTGCTTGAGCGCTACATCGTCCCGAAATAGGGGCTTCACGCTCCTGGAGGTGCTGATAGCCATCGTGCTGCTGGGGCTGTTGGCGGGAGCGCTCTACGCCAGTTATTTCACGGTTCTCAGGGCGCGGGACAGCGCCACCGAGAGCATGGAGACACGCCGTGAACTGGGTGCGACACTCGATCTGCTGCGCCGCGAAATCTCATCGGCCAAGTTTGATCGCACCGACACGCAAAAGCGCTGGCGGTTCGTGGTGGAGGACCGGGACAACTTCGGCAAACCGGCCTCGACGCTGGAGCTGACCAGCTTCGCTCCCCCCGCGGCGGGACGCAAGGAATCGGGCGTGATCAATGTGCAGTACCGCTTGCTTGAACAGAACAAACACTGGATTTTAACGCGCAGGGAGCAGGATGTGCTGCTCAAACCGGACACGGTGCCGGTGTATCCGCAGATGGAAACCATCAGCGCCTTTCTGGTGGAATGCTATGACGGTTCCAAGTGGGTTAGAAGCTGGGACACCGCCACCTCCCTGAACAACTCCCTGCCGAGGCAGGTGCGCATCACCATTCAGGTTGAGGAGGCCGGCAAGCCGGTCGAATTTTCGGTATACGCCACTCCCCGGGTGACGCAATGAAGGGGCTGATCTGCGGTAGAAGGGGCTTCGCCCTGGTCCTGACCCTGGTGGTGACTGCCCTGATGGTGGCGGTGGCAGTGGAGCTGGTCCATCAGGTCTATGTGGATACCTCGCTTACCCGGGCCTTCCGTGACGGGCAGCAGGCCTCGATTCTGGCCGAATCGGGTATCGAGGGGGGCATCAAGCTGGTGCAGACCGCCCTGGCAATCCATCCGAACTATACTTCGCTGACCGATTGGAACCAGCCGATAAAGCTGGAAGACGAGATCGGTTCGATCGAAATCGCGGTGACGGAAGAGAGCGGCAAGATCAATTTGAATGATGTAATAACCGCAGACGGAAACTTTGAGCAAACCAGATTAGCTCAGCTCAAACGGCTGGGCAAACGGTTACAGGTGCCGGAGGACAATTGGGGCGCTTTGGCCGACTGGATTGACACTAATGGCGAAACGAGGGCCGGGGGAGCTGAGGATACCTATTATTTAACCCAGAAGCCCCCCTACCGCGCTGCCAACCAACCTCTCACCACTTTTACAGAACTGTCGCTGGTCAAAGGCTTCCTGCCGCAGTATTTGATAGCCCTGCGACCTTTTGTGACTGTGTATGGCTTAAAAGGGGCCATATCAAAGATAAATATCAATACTGCCCCCAAAGAGGTCATCGTGGCTTTGGACGATTCCATAGATGACAGCGTGGCAAGTAAGGTCGATGAACAACGCCGTTTGAAGCCGTTCGAAAACATTGGTGACGTAAATTCAAGGGTCTCTGGAAGCGGGGCACTTATGGGTAAACAGGCGTATTTGGGGTTTGCGGGCACTATTTTCAGAATCATTTCCGTAGCACGGGTCAAGGAAACGGCCCGAACGGTGGAGGCTGTGGTCGACGTAGGTAGTAATAAAATTTTATCGTGGCAAGAGTATTAGCAGGCTGATAACACGGAGGCAGACAGGAGCATTATGGACTATCTGATAATCCAGGTCGAGGAGCAGCGGGTGACCGCAGTCCGCTTCCGGGTCTCCGGACGGGCGGCCACCATGGCCGGTGCGGCGGCGTTTGAGCTGGGGCACGAACAGGACCTGCCGGCGGTGGCCCGCCGGATTGCCGAAGGGGTTTCCGCCGGCGTGCATGTGGTGCTGTGCCTGCCGCCGACGCTGTTTGCCCTGCGCACCGTGGAACTGCCGCTCACCGATCTGCGCAAGGTGCGCGAAGTGTTGCCGGTCCATATGCAGGGGGAGATCGCCCTGCCGGCCGAAGAGGCGGTCTTTGAAGCACTGCCGTCGGTCGACGGCCGGTTCATGGCCGTGTGGGCCCGGCGCAGCGATATCGCCCGGGAAATTGCCATCTTCAATGAAGCGGGCATTGACCCGCAATACGTCACCACACAGCCGTTGGCCTGGGGGCATTTGCCCGGTATTACCGCCGATTGCGCCGTAACCGACGGACGTGCCCTGGCGGTGATCGCCGGAGGCAACGTGGCCTTCATGCGCGCTTTCAGCGGCAGCGATTCCCTTCAGGAATTACGGGCCACCCTGACGGCGCTGGAACTGTCAGAGATGGTGCTGCCGCCGCGCTTGTTTGTATTCGGCGAGCAGGCCGAAGCCCTTGCGGCGGTGGAAGAGCTGCCGCTGGCGGTGCAACGGCTGGAACTGCCGGATGATCTGGCGGTGCAGCTCAGGACCGATGAAACGTTCCAGCAGGTGGCAGGCGCCTTTGCCGTGGTCAGAGCCGCCATGCAGGGGGGGCTGGCCGACTTCCGGCGGGGTGACCTGGCCTGGACCGCCGGAGATGTGCGGCTGCGGAAAAGGATGATCGTAACCGCCGTGCTGGCCTCTCTGCTGGCGGGCTTGCTGTTCGTGTCCCAGTGGCTGCAGTACCGGGCGTTGCGCACTGACCTGGATTCGCTGAACACCTCCATTTCGGGCATCTACCGCGATGTTTTCCCCAATCGGACCAAGGCGGTGGACGAGGTGGCCGAAATCAAAAGTGAGATCAAAAAAATGGCCGGCGGCGACATGTCGGCCAGCTTCCTGGATGTGCTCAAACCGATAGCCGAAGCCAAAGGGGCCGGTATTACCGGCCTCTATGAGGCCGAACTGGACGGTCGCACCCTGCGGGTCAAGGGGGATGCCCGCTCGGCCCAGGCGGCCAACGAGTTCAAGGCGGCCCTGGCCCCTATCATGGCGACCGTGGAACTGGGCGAGGTCAAAGGGCGCCCCGACGGTACGGTCAGCTTCAGTCTGAGCGGAACCGTGAAGGAGGTGAAGCAATGAGGTTCTTCGATCGGGTCCTCGATTTCTGGCGCAACCTGGACAGCCGGATGCGGCTGTGGGCCGGCTGCGCACTGATAGCCGTGCTGGCGGTCGTGCTGGGATGGTCGGCCCTGGCCGGAAAGAATGCGCAACTGGAGCGCAAGCGCAAGGCCCGGGAGGCGGTACTGAAGGAATTGATGCCGCTGCGGGTAGCCTATCGTTCGGCCAAGCTGTCGTCCGACACCATGGCAGGCCGTCTGGCGGCGGTACGTCCCGAAGATTCGCCGGCCAAAGTGATCGAAGAGATCGGCATCAGGGGCAAAGGGGTCAAGATTGCCCCGGTCAAGGGAGAGCGGCGCGGGAACATCCAGGAGGATGCCGCTGACGTGAGTATCGAAGGCCTGACCGCCAATGAGGCCATCAACCTGATCTATCGCCTGGAGAAGGGGGGACGGCCGCTGCTGCTCAAGAAGAGCAACCTGCGGGTGCGCTTCGATGATCCCTCCCGTTTCGACCTATCCATGACCGTAGCCCTGCTCAAGCCGGCCCCCGGATCTGCCAAATGACAAAAGGACAACGGTTGCTGCGCACTATAGCGCTCGGCGCCGGTGGGGCATTCCTGTTCGTCGTTCTGACCTACCTGTTCATTCCCACCAGCCGGATCGATGCGCTCATCGCTCAGGTGTTGGCGGAACAGGGGCTTTCATTGGCTCCCGGGGCCCACAAGACCCTTCTGCCCGGCCTGAGATGGAATGATGCGCTGCTTTCCTCCGAACAGGGAGGAGTCGCGCACTTCGACCGGCTGCGGGTGCGGCTGCAACTGCTGCCCCTGCTGATGGGCAGGGTGGGTGTCCGTGCCGCAGCGGACATCGGAAAAGGGCAGTTGGACCTGTTCTACGGAGTTACCGGACGGGAAGCCTTCGCACTGCATACGGACGGCATCAATCTGACGGATATACCCATTTTCAAAACAGTGCTGGGAGCGACTGCCAGCGGCAATTTCTGGAGCGAAGGGGAGGTTACCCGGTCAGCGAAGGGGCTGAACGGGGAGCTGAAGCTGGAAGTGAAGCAGTTGGCCTACGCCGGGGTAAAGATGGGTGCCTTCCCGCTCCCGGACGCGTCGAACCTGCGCAGCCAGGGCATGGTCCGGATTACGGACAGCCAGGTCCGCCTGGAAAGCTTCACGCTCCAAGGGGAGGGGATCTACATGCGGCTTTCCGGGAATCTGCCCGGCGGAGCCAAGACTGCCAACGCCCCCTTGGATCTGGTCCTGGAGATCATGCCCAAGCCCGAGTTTTTGGAACGACAGAAACTGACCTTCCTGCTGCTGGCCAAGTTCCAGGTTTCACCCGGCGTATACCGGGTTCCGATTCGTGGTACACTGTTGAAACCGGAGATTTTCTGATATGTCGTCCAGGATCGGCCTGATGGGGGGCACCTTCAATCCGGTGCACCTTGCCCATTTGCGGATTGCCGAGGAGGCCCGTGATATGTGCGGGCTGGACCGGGTTATATTCATTCCGGCCGGAGATCCTCCCCATAAACCGCTGGCCGGCGAGGTGCCCTTTACGCAGCGCTGCGAGATGGTGCGGCGCGCAATTGCCGGAAACCCCGCCTTCGAGCTTTCGGAGATAGAGGGACAGCGTGCCGGGAAATCCTATTCGATCGATACCATTGCCGCCTTTCGTCTGGCAAACCCCGATGACCAGCTGTTCTTCATCATCGGCAGCGATTCGTTTCTGGAGATAGGATTGTGGCATCGTTTCGCCGAGATCTTCCGATCCTGCAGTCTGATCGTAGTCGAACGTCCGGGATGCCCCGTCAGCGACCCCTCCGCGAGCCTGCCGGCCGCCATCCGTGCCGAACTCAGCTATAGCGAAACCGCCCGGCTGCTGGAGCATCGCTCCGGAACATCGGTGCAGTTCGTCACCGGCTGTCCCCTGGCCATCTCATCGAGCGAGATCCGCCGCTTGGCGGCAGCAGGACGTTCCATTACCTATCTCGTCCCTCCCCAGGTGGGGGAGTACATCAAGGAGCAAAGGATTTATCAAGAATGACCGTGAATAAAACAGCAGCAAAACCGACCCTGAGCGCCCCGGAACGGGCCCTGAAATGCGCAGAGCTGGCCTTCGACAAGAAGGCCTACGACATCCGCGCCCTGGATATAACCAGGGTTTCGACCATTGCCGATTACCTGGTGATCATCTCGGGCAGTTCCGACCGGCAGGTCCAGGCCATTGCCGACAGTATCCGCACCGGACTCAAGAAGTACGGCAAGGTCAATGACATTGAAGGGGAAGCCGAGGGCAAGTGGATCGTAATGGACTACGGCGACGTGCTGGTGCACATCTTCCACGATCCGCTCCGCAGCTATTACGACCTGGATGGCCTGTGGCAGCTCGCGTCGGAGGTGGAACTGCCCAAGGCGATCCGCGAGGCACGCAAGGACAGCTTCTTTTGATCCTTCAGGGTAAGGGCCGATAAGCAATGAAGCTGCGTGTCCTGTGGGTAGGCAAAAGCCGCGAGGCGTGGGTAAAGGAGGCGGTTGCCGATTACGGCGGCCGCATCCGGCGTTATCTGCCCCTGGAATTGTGCGAGGTACGCGACGAAAAGGGGGCTCTGGCTGAGGAGATGCGCCGCCGTGAGTGCGAGCGGCTGGAGAAGCAGGTGCCGCCGGGGGCGACGCTGGTGCTCATGGATGAGCGCGGCGATCAGCTCGACTCCCCCGGCTTGGCCGGTTTTATCGGCAAACAGCGCGATGCGGCGGTCGGTGACATGGTGTTCGCCATTGGCGGTGCCTACGGCTTTTCAGAGGAATTCCGCCGACGGGGAAGGTTGCTTTCACTTTCCCGGATGACCTTCACTCACCAGATGGTGCGGGTTTTCCTGCTGGAGCAGATTTACCGGGCCTGTACTATTCTCAACAACGAGCCGTACCATCACTGATGGAGAGCGCAGCTTTTCCATAATCTCGTCGGCCTGGAGCTTATCGAAAAATCTGCGCCTCTGCGGCAGTATCTGATCGACAATCAATGCAAGGGGAAAATCCATGAAAAAACCGCTCCTGCTGATGATCCTCGACGGCTGGGGGATCAATCCCAATCCCGAGTACAATGCCGTGGCCCAGGCCGATACCCCCAATCTGGACCGCCTGCTGGCCGAGTATCCCCATGTCATGATGAGCGCTTCGGGCATGGCGGTGGGCCTCCCCGATGGACAGATGGGCAATTCCGAGGTAGGCCACCTCAACATCGGCGCCGGGCGGATCGTCTATCAGGACCTGACCCGCATCACCAAGTCTATCCAGGACGGTGATTTCTACACCAATCCGATGCTCCTGGATTGCATCGCCAGGACCAAGGCGAGCGGCGGACGGCTGCACCTGGCTGGTCTGGTGTCCGACGGGGGGGTGCATTCACACAATTCTCACCTCTACGCGCTCCTGGAACTGGCCAAACGTGAAGGACTCACCGAAGTATTCATCCACTGCCTGATGGATGGCCGGGATACACCCCCCCAAAGCGGGGCCGACTATCTGGCCCAGTTGGAAGCGGAGATCGCCCGGATCGGCTGCGGCCGGATCGCCACGGTGATCGGGCGCTACTACGCCATGGATCGCGACAACAGATGGGAACGGGTGGAGAAGGCCTACAACGCCATTGTCAGCGGCGAAGGGGAGCAGCAGTATTCCTCGGCTGCCGAAGCGATTAAAGGCAGCTACGCCGCGGGCGTGACCGACGAGTTCGTGCTGCCTTCAGTGATCTCGGCCGGAGGTGGGGCGGTCGGCCCGGTCAGGGATGGCGACGGCTTCATATTTTTCAATTTCCGTTCGGACCGCGCCCGCGAGATTACCAGGGCCCTGGCGCTGGAGCAGTTCGACGGTTTCGCGCGCAGCCGCCATCCGCACGTGGCGGACTATGTCTGCATGACGGAGTACGATGCCACCTTCGGATTGCCGATCGCCTTCCGGCAGCAGGAATTGACCAATATCCTGGGCGGGGTGCTCTCCACGGCGGGATTGAAGCAGCTGAGGATAGCGGAAACCGAAAAATACGCCCATGTGACCTTCTTTTTCAACGGCGGCAGTGAAGTGCCCTTTCCGGGCGAGGATCGCTGCCTGATACCCTCCCCCAAGGAGGTGGCCACCTATGATCAGAAACCGGAAATGAGCGCCTTTCAGGTCACAGAGGAGCTGATTCGTCGCCTCGATCAGGATCTCTACGACGTGATCGTGCTGAACTTCGCCAATTGTGACATGGTCGGCCATACCGGTATCCTGCCGGCGGCCATCAAGGCGGTTGAGGCGGTGGACGCCTGCGCGGGGCGGATCCTGGCCAAGGTACGTGAAAAAGGGGGGGCAGCCCTGATCACTGCCGACCACGGCAATGCCGAACAGATGCGGGGAGAGGCGGGCGAACCTTTTACGGCCCACACCTCCAACCCGGTCTGGCTGGTGGTGATGGACGACAACCGCAAAGGCGCCGTTTTGCGGGAAGGGGGCAAGCTGGCTGACATCGCCCCGACCATGCTGAAGATGCTCGGGCTGGAGCAGCCCAAGGAAATGACAGGAGAGAGCTTGCTATGAAGACTGCAATAATAACCGCCACGGGAGAGCAGTTCCCGATCGGCAAGATCGTATGCCTGGCCCGCAACTACGCCGAACATGCCCGGGAACTGGGCAACGAAACCCCGGCAGCGCCGGTGCTGTTCATGAAGCCTTCATCCTCGGTGATCGACGACGGCGAGGCGGTGCAGATCCCCGCCTTTTCCCGGGAGTGCCACTACGAGGTCGAACTGGCGGTGCTGATCGGAAAGCGGGCACGTAATGTAGCTGCCGCAGAAGCCATGGAGTGCGTCGCCGGATATGGGGTTGCCATTGACATGACCCTCAGGGACGTGCAGAACCAGCTCAAGGCCAAGGGCTTGCCTTGGGAAACGGCCAAAGGCTTCGATACCTCCTGTCCGCTGTCCACCTTCGTGCCGGCGGCCACGGTGCCCGATCCCCATGCCCTGTCCTTGAAGCTGCGCGTCAATGGCGACGTGCGCCAGGACGGCAGCTCCGCCGACATGATCCACCGCGTACCGCAGATCATTGCCCATGTCTCCGGCATCTTTACGCTGGAACCGGGCGATGTGATCCTCACCGGCACCCCGGCCGGCGTAGGTAGGGTGGAGTCCGGCGACACGATGGAAGCGGAAATCGCGGGGGTGGGCCGGCTGTCGATCGCAGTGCGCCAGGGGTGAAGCGGCACAAGGCCGTGGTACATTAAGGATCGTTGTCGTAACGGTTCCGTAATCGGAATGAAGCAGCAGGGGCAGGCGGTCACGTTTCTGCCCCTTTCACATCCAGGAGCATCAGGCAGGGCCACGACGGTGGTTGCTATGGCACAGGCAAGGCATTCCAGGCAGAAAAAGCGGCTGGCGCGGGTGATAGCCCTGCTGAAGCGTGTTCGCCCGGCCACCCTGCCGGTCACCCACCGCCGCAACCGGGTGGTGCTGTTCCCGGACGGACAGCAGTTTTTCAGTGCGCTGCTGGCAGCCATCCGGGCTGCGAAGCATTTTGTCCTGCTGGAATACTACCTGATCCGTGACGACCGCACCGGCAGAGCCCTGGCAGCGGAGCTGGCAGAGGCTGTCGGCCGCGGTGTGCGGGTACTGTTGATCTACGATTACATCGGCTGCGTGGATACTCCTTCCTCGTTTTTCAAATCCCTGGCCCAGCGCGGAATCGAACTGGTGCAGTTCAATGTGCCATCTTTCCGGCGCGGCGTGGTCTGGTTCGACCGCCGCGACCACCGCAAGATGACCGTAATTGACGGCTCGCTGGCATTTTTGGGAGGATGCAACATCGGTGACGAGTACGCCGGTGTGATACCGCGTCCGCGCCGCTTCAGCGACGTCGGATTCAGCATGGCTGGCAGCGCCGTAACGGAGCTGATTCATATCTTCCGCGAGACCTGGTTCATGGAGCGGGGCCATATGCCGCTGCTGCCCCCCGTGCCCGCCGCCAGAGGCAGCATCCGGTGCCGCGGCCAGGCCAGCATATCGATCATCAGCGGCGGCCCCCATCTCCGCAGCTCCTACATCCGCAGCGCCTTTCTCTTCAGCATTGCAACCGCCTCGAAAGAGATCCTTATTTCCACCCCTTATTTCGTGCCGGGCCCGCGCATCATGCGTTCCCTGTTGCGTGCCTCCCGGCGGGGGGTCCGGGTGAGACTGCTCCTGCCGGCTCGCAGCGACGTGCCGCTGGTGCGGTTGCTGGGGCGTAGTTTTTACAGCGCGCTGCTGCGGAAGGGGATCGAGATCTACGAGATGGAGCGGGAGATCCTGCACGCCAAAGTAATGCTGATCGATGCCGAACGGACGGTGATCGGGTCGGCGAACCTCGACCAGCGCAGCTTCCATCGCAATTTCGAGATCAACGCGGTCATCGACAGCAGGACGTTCGGGCACCAGATCAGCCGGCTGTTCCGCGAGTTCATCCGCGGATCGCGGCAGATAATCCTGGAGGACCATGAGCGGCGGGGCATGGTTCCGCGGATACTGGAACGGGTGGTCAACCTGTTCAGCTGGTTTCTTTAGGAAGCATGCGCAGGGTGAGGAGCATGGACCGATGCCAGATCCAGACCAGGGCGGCAGCTAGGACCTGCACCGGCAGCAGGCCGACCGCGCGCGCCAGGCGCTTTCGATAGAAGAGAGTCCAGCGGGTAGCGACCTCAGCGGGCTGAAGTCCGGACAGGAAGGCCCGGCGCGCATCCAGCCAGAAAAACAGTTGCCAGCTGTTGGCGGCGACATGCCGGCCGGTGGACAGCCAGAAGTTACTCCGCCAGCGTGGAGGATGGCTGGCCAGCAACGTGCGGATACTGTCCAGCAGCGGAACGAGCAGCAGGCGGCCGGTTTCGGCATGGCAGCGGTACAACCCCGGCAAGGCCGTAAAGAACTCGCTCCAACCGGTCTGGTGCGCGTTGACTATGATGGCGTTCAGAACCTGCCGTTCCCACAGACCTTCGGTTTCGAACCTGCGAGCCGAAGTGCTGATCTCGGCCGGCAGCAGCATCCAATCCCCCTGTTTCGCAACTGAGGCTGCCAGGCGGAGATCCTCCAGAAAGGGCAGGCTCTCGTCAAAGCCCTCCAGCCGCTGGAATAGCATGCGGGACAGCATGAAGCCCTGGTCTCCGCGGATGCAGTCAAAGCAATCCAGGCGAGCCTTTGCCTCATAGAAAAAGTAGGCCAGGGAGGGGGCTGTCCGGCTGCGGCGGAAACGGAGTGCAAAGCGGCCTGCCACGGCTGTGCCGGCATCACTGCAGGCTCTGAAGGCTCCGACTGCCCTGGCGAGTGCAGCAGGATCGGGAAAAAGCGAGTCGGCATGCAGGAACAGCAGCAGGTCGCTTCGTGCCTGGGCGGCAGCAGCATTCATCTGGCGTCCCCGTCCCGAGGTGGACCGCACGAGCTGCAGATCAAAGGGCAGTTTTCCGGCCGCTTCCAACGATTCGCAGGTTCCATCGCGTGAACCTCCATCGCCGATGATAACTTCGAATCGGATGCCTGTCTGGCGGCTCAGGTTTTCGAACAGGCATGGCAGGCGCCCAGCCTCGTTGAGAACCGGTACGATAATGGAGAGTTCGAGGCAATGCTCGACAGACATGGTGGTCGCTCCGGGGAGAATGGCACCCAGTGTATCCGAACCGAAACCTTTTGCAAGCCGAAGATCGGTTGTCTTTGATCGACACCCACTGCCACCTGGATTGTGAACCGCTGCGTTCACACCTGGATGAGGCGCTGACGAGCGCGTGCCAGGCAGGAGTGATCGCATGCGTCGTGCCCGGGGTGCATCCCAGCGATTGGGGCAGGGTATCGGCTTTGGCGCCGGAACGGGCCGGAATGAAGATATTTCCGGCTTTCGGCATCCATCCCATGCATGCGGCGGCAGTGAACGATGCAGTGTTGATGCGTCTTTCCGAGCTGTCGGCCAGAGGAATCGCCATAGGGGAGATCGGCCTGGATCCGGCCTACGGCATTGATGAGCGGATACAGGAACAGGCCTTCCGGGAACAGGTGCGCCTGGCGGTCGCCTTGGGATTGCCGGTGCTGGTGCATTGCAGGCGGTCGTTCTCGCGTACCCTGCAGATTCTTCGGGAGGAAAAGACCGGTCATGTGGGGGGGATCATGCATGCCTTTTCCGGATCTCCCGAAATGGCGCGGGAATTCATCCGGCTGGGGTTTGCGATCTCATTGTCCGGGACGGTGACGTGGGACCGGGCAGTGCGCCCGGTGCGTCTGGCGCGGGAAATTCCTTCAGACAGTCTGGTGCTTGAGACCGATGCCCCGGATCTGACGCCTCACCCCTTTCGGGGACAGCCGAATCAGCCGGCCTGGCTTCGGGACGTGATGATTGCGGTTGCAGACATTCGTGGTACGCTGGTAACAGAGGTGGCACATGCATCCGTGGCTAATACGCGACGAATTCTCTCCAGGATGGCATTGTGAAAAGTTAATGCCTATGCTAATTTGACACCGCTGACACTTCTGCTAGAGTTGGAGAGAAATCATGAAGTATGCCATGCTGATGGTGATTGCCGTTGCCGTTCTGGAAGGATGTACCATGTTTAGCGCCTGGAAAAGCATCCCGCCGCCGGGAGGATGCGATCAGTGCCATACCGTGGCGATCAGCAGCAACTGGCAGGTCACTTATAAAGCTGCCACGGTGGCCGACGAGCGCACCAGGCAAGCCTTCCAGACCCCCGAATACAACATGCCGGTCATGGGACGGCAGGAATCTCCGGTTGAGACAAAGAAGGTGGAGGAACTCCGCTGTTTCGAATGCCACAAGTCGCCGTCACCGCCTCATCTGGAGCGGAAAGGCCGGTTTCACCACTAAGAAGGGGGACTTCGGGGTCAGCGTGCTGCAGTCATGATTAATGCTTAAACATGTAATTAAAAATAGCTTGACAGCAAAATGAACGCGAGTATACTAGCATACTGTTTTTAAAACCATGCGCTTTGCGTTTTAATGGTGAAATTCAAAAAAAGAGGTGACGAACATGAAAAAGCTGATTTCTCTGGCACTCGTACTGGCTCTTGCTGCTGCTTTTACCGCCGGCTGCAAGAAAAAAGAAGAAGCTCCGGTTGCTACCCCGGCTCCGGCCGTTGAGGCTCCGAAGCCCGTTCAGGCTCCGATGTCCGCTAAGCCCGGCGCAGCTCCTGCTGAAGCTCCGAAGGCTCCGGAAGCTCCGAAGAAGTAATTCCGAACCATTTTTGGTTCCAAAAAGCCTGCGGGAAATCCCGCAGGCTTTTTTCGTATCCGCAACCGCCGGCAGGGGGACATCCATGCATGAAATGTCGATTACAACGGGTATCATCGAGATCTGCGAGCAGCATGCCTCGGGTAGGCGGGTGCTGTCCCTCGAGGTCGAGATAGGGGCATTGAGCGGCGTGGTCCCCGAAGCGGTCGAATTTTGCTTCGAAGCCTGCAGTAAGGACACGTTGCTGGAGGGAGCCCGACTGGACATCATTCGCGTCCCGGGAAGCGGACGTTGCCTGGAGTGCCACGCTATTACGCCCCTTGCGGCTCTTTTCGAGCCCTGCCAGGCCTGTGGCGGCTTCGGAGTCCAAGTCCTGTCGGGCGAGGAGATGCGGGTCAGGACCATCGATGTGGAATGAAGGGACCATGAAGGTCGGTTCAAACAAAGAAAGGCGCTGCCATCAGGCTGCGCCTTTTCTTTTTACGTTTTACGGCACGGACAAGGTTCGGAGGTCACATGACGCTGCTTATCCTGGCTTCCACATGCTGCTCGTACTGCCGGAAGTTTGCTTTGAACATGCCGACCAGTTTCCGCACAGTCTCGTCGTAGCTTCCCGTGTCGCTCCAGGTGCGGCGGGGATTGAGCAATTCCGGCGGAACACCCGGACAGGCAGTCGGAATCTCCAAGCCGAAAAACGGTTCCGTTTCGAAGGCGCCGGCGCTGAGGGTGCCATCCAGGGCAGACTTCACCAGTGCACGCGAAAAGGCGATCGGAATGCGGCTTCCGGTGCCGTGGGGCCCTCCGGTCCAACCGGTGTTGATCAGCCAGCAGGTTGCTCCGTGCCTGGCGATCCTGTCTCTGAGCAGCTCGCCGTAAACGGCGGGATGCAAAGGCATGAAGGGACCGCCGAAACAGGGTGAGAAGGTGGTTGAGGGTTCGCTGATTCCTGTTTCGGTACCAGCCACCCGGGCGGTATAACCGGACAGGAAGTGGTACATGGCCTGCTCTTTTGACAACCGCGCAATGGGGGGCAGAACCCCGTAGGCATCGCAGGTCAGCATGACGATGCTGGCGGGGTGGCCGGCGCAGCCCCCACACATGATGCGGGGAATATGGGTCAGGGGATAGGAGGCCCGGGTGTTTTCGGTGAAGGAATCATCATTCAGATTCACCCGGCGGGTATGGGTATCGATGGCTACGTTCTCCAGGATCGTGCCGAACTTGCGGGTCGTTTCGTAAATTTCCGGCTCAGCCTCTTTGGACAAGCGGATGATCTTGGCGTAGCAGCCCCCTTCGAAGTTGAAGATGCCGTTGTCATCCCAGCCATGCTCATCGTCGCCGACCAGGGCGCGCGATGGATCGGCTGAAAGGGTTGTTTTGCCGGTACCGGACAATCCGAAGAAAAGGGCGGTGTCGCCCTGCGCCCCAACATTGGCCGAACAGTGCATCGGGAGGATCTGCCTGTTGATCGGCAGCAGGTAGTTGAGTACCGTAAAGATCGATTTTTTGATTTCTCCGGCATAGCTGGTACCTCCGATGATGACCATCCGCCGGGCGAAATTGATGATGATGAAGGCTTCCGAGTGGGTGCCATCCTGGGAAGGGATGGCGTGAAAATTGGGGAGGTCGATGACGGTGAACTGGAATCGGTGCTGCTCCAGCTCCTGCGGCTTGGCCTGAACGAACATGTTGCGGGCGAACAGGGAGTGCCAGGCCTTTTCGGTTATGATGCGGATGGGGAGGCGGTGCTCATGGTTCGCTCCTGCAAAACAGTCCTGCACGAACAGGTCTTTGCCGTGGATATACGCCAGCATGCGATTATAGAGGAGATCGAACTGTTCCGGGGAAAAAGGCTTGTTGATCGTGCCCCACGCGATGCTGTTGCTGGAGCCGGGCTCGTCGACGATGAATTTCTCATTGGCCGCGCGCCCGGTGTAATGACCCGTCTTGACGGCAATGGCTCCCAGATGGGTTACCAGCCCTTCGCCGCGTTTGACGATATGTTCGTACAGCACGGCGGTCGGTGCGGTCCAGTAGATCAGGTTGGCATTGGTGATGCCGTGCTCTTCGAGCCCGGTACCGCGGGTGACGTCGTTGAAACGCATGGTTTCGGCCTCCCTGATCGGGAATCTCTGACCGTGAAATGATAATGAATATGATACCAGCCAACCGTGCCTTGTCGATTGAGGGCTGACGTATTCTGACCTGCGATCGGTCCGGTGGCGAAAAAAAGAGGGCACCGCCATGACGGTGCCCTCCGGGGATTCAACGCTTGAGGGATTACTCGTTCCACCCCTCGGGGTGCACCTCACCGATCTGTTCCCAATGCTCCGGCGCGCGCCAGAGCGCGGAGAGGATCAGCTCGCGGATGTGCAGGAACTCCTTGGGGAGACGATCGTACATCTTGACGAAGAGTTCCTCGTGCGAAATGACCTCGTTCTGCCATACGCCACGATCCACGGACATGAGCTCGTTGAACTTCTCCCGGGTCATGTCCAGCCCTTCCCAGTCCATGTCCTCGTAGCGCGGCATCCAGCCCAGCGGACTTTCCACGGCGGCGGCATGCCCCTGAACCCGTTCTACGATCCACTTCAGTACCCGCATGTTGTCGCCGTAGCCGGGCCAGATGAACTTGCCGTCGGCATCCTTGCGGAACCAGTTGACGCTGAAGATGCGCGGCGGACGGGGAACGTTGCGGCCGAATTGCAGCCAGTGGCTGAAGTAGTCAGCCATGTGGTAGCCGCAGAAGGGAAGCATGGCGAACGGGTCGCGGCGGACGTTGCCGGTGGCGCCCACAGCGGCGGCGGTGGTTTCCGACCCGAGAGTGGAGGCGAGATAGACCCCGTAGTTCCAGTTGAAGGCCTGGTAGACCAGGGGGACGGTATCCTTGCGGCGACCGCCGAAGATGAAGGCGCTGATCGGCACCCCTTTGGGGTTTTCCCAATCAGGATCAATGCAGGGGCACTGGGACGCGGGGGCGGTGAAGCGGGCATTGGGATGGGCCGCCGGACGGCCGCAGCCGGGGGTCCATGCGTTCCCCTGCCAATCGGTCAGCTTGGCGGGCAGTTCGCCGTCCATGCCTTCCCACCAGACGTCGCCGTCTTCGGTCAGGGCCACGTTGGTGAAGATGGAGTTCTTCTCGCAGGAAATCATGGCGTTGGGGTTGGTCTTGTAGTTGGTGCCGGGAGCAACGCCGAAATAACCGTACTCGGGGTTGATGGCATAGACCTGGCCATCGCAGCCCGGCTTGATCCAGGCGATGTCGTCGCCGATGGTGGTCACCTTCCACCCCTTTTCCTGGAAGGACTTGGGCGGGATCAGCATGGCGAAGTTGGTCTTGCCGCAGGCACTGGGGAAGGCGGCGCCCACGTAGGTCTTCTCGCCAGACGGCGATTCGACTCCGAGGATGAGCATGTGCTCGGCCAGCCAGCCCTCATCTTTCCCCTGTTTGGAGGCGATACGCAGCGCAAGGCACTTCTTGCCCAGCAGGGCATTGCCGCCGTAGCCGCTGCCGAAGGACCAGATGGCCCGCTCTTCGGGATAGTGGACGATGTACTTTTCGGCGTTGCAGGGCCAGGGTACATCCTGCTGGCCCGGCTGAAGCGGCGCACCGACCGAGTGGACGCAGGGGATGAATTCGCCGTCCCCAAGGACATCCAGCACCTGTTTACCCATGCGGGTCATGATGCGCATATTGACGGCTACATAGGGGGAGTCAGAGATTTCCACGCCGATCTTGGCGATGGGGGAGCCGAGCGGTCCCATGCTGAAGGGGATGACGTACATGGTACGTCCCTTCATGCAGCCCTTGAACAGCCCGTTCAGTTTCTCCTTCATTTCCTTCGGAGCCATCCAGTTGTTGGTAGGACCTGCATCATCCTTGGAGAGGCTGCAAATGAAGGTACGGTCCTCGACGCGGGCCACATCGATGGGATCGGACCAGGCGAGGTAACTGTTGGGGCGTTTCTCCGGGTTCAGTTTCTTGAACGTGCCGCTCTTCACCAACAGATTGCAGAGTTCATCGTACTCCTCTTGTGAACCGTCGCACCAATGGATCCTTTCCGGCTCGCACAGAGTCGAAACCTCCTCCACCCATTTCAACAGTCGCTCATTGTTCGGCACTTCGTAACTCATGCTCCACTCCTTCCCCTTGTCGTTTTTGTGACTATACCGAAAAGAATCGGGTTACAGATGTATTACGCAGATATGTGCAACTGGATTCTTGGAACGTAGAAGAGTTGTACTCTGCGGGAGGAAAAGTTTTGAAAATTTATCCTAATTTAAATACCACAGGAAACGGCATTTGCAAAATTTTTTATCCAATTTTGGGTAATTATTAATCCAATATACAGGCTATGCACGGTCGCAGACCAGCGGCCGGTCGATCATACGTACGGCTTTCGGTCCGCCATGTTTAGCAAGAATAAAACATCGGCCTGAAGTCCATTTCGGCCTGAGCAGGCATATCAGCTGCCGGTACACCACTCTGTAACATTCCGGCACAGCCTGTCCGCAGTTTGATACGAATGAACCGCCGGGGTGCACCTCAGATTTCAAGCGTGTAACCCACCTGTGCAGAATGGACCTCTCCGGGCAGTGCCCGGGCCAGCCGGACTGCAGCCGCAAACCCGGTACAGTGGCTGACGGCGATTTTCCGGATGCCGAAGTTCTTCAGCGAGCGAATGGTCGCTTCGATCTGGGGTTGGCCGCAAAAGCCGAGATGCATGCCTCCGACAACGGCATGGAAGTCACGTTCCCCCAGCGAGTCGGCCACATGTTCCATGGTATTGATGATACCGGCGTGGCAGCAGCCGAGCAACAGCACAAGCCCATGTCTGCCCCGCAGCACCAGGGACTGGTCGTCGGGCACCAGATCGGCAGCGCAGTGGGTCGTATCGCAAAAGATTCCGGCATCCCCCGCTTCAAAGTCGTTCCGGCGCGGCACCGCGCCTGTCAGATAGACACCGGGAGCAATTTCGCGAAAGGAGGCATCCAGAACGAACGTCCCCCCTCGTGCTTCGTACTCCCCCCGGGAGAGAGGACTGCCTATCGGAATGCGCTCGCCGTTGTCCTTCAGGCGGTAACGTGCAACAAAGACGTCCGGATGGGCAAGGATCTCCTTCGGTCCCGCGTCCCGCAGTAACGGCGCCAGCCCGCCGATATGGTCGTAATGCCCATGAGACAGCACGACCCGGCGCACCTTCGTCAAATCCCTGTGCATGCGCTGTGCGTTGTGCAACAGGGTCTGTCCCTGGCCGGTATCGAACAGGAGCGGCTCCCCGGCCAGCGGCTCGATCAGTGCAGAGAAGCCGTGCTCCCCGAGTGTACCGGAGAGAGAGCCGACGCCGTTGTCGCACAGGATGGTGATGCGGGTTGTCATAGGTACCCTCCGGGGCGGGTATGCCGGCCGATTCCGTCAGGCGCGGCAGGGTGGCGTATTCAGACTGTTGAGAGCATTTCCGCTATCTTTCCGGCTACCTCTCCGGTCAGTTTCAGGCAGATGCCCTTATCGTTGTTGGCGCGGATCGTCTTGCAGCATGTCACGCCGTACTGCTCCCTGAACCAGTCGTGCAATTGACGGGTCATATCGGCGGTCTGCTTTTTGTTCTGCAACACCAGCCCGATCGCCACGGTGCCGCCCGAGATGGCGCCGCAGATGCAGCCAGAGCCTGACCCCCCGCCGAAGCCGGAAACGGTTCCCACCACCGTCTCGGGCGTCTGCGGTGAAAACCGCCTGCGTACCGTCTCCAGGACGGCTTCGGCGCAATGGTACTTTCCCGAGCTGTACAGTGCCTCGGCTTCGGTCCGGCACTGCTCGGCCGGTCCAGGATCTTCCGGTGCGGGTTTCCCTTTCCTGAAAAACATGATTCCCCCACTACTGTCCGGTTAATTTCGAATGTACTGGCTTAACCACCTGATTATTAATGTTCTTTGACACGATTGTTCTTTTTTCGATTTGAATTCATCCCGGGGCTCCGGGTGGTACCTTCCTGACAGCTCAGGAGGGTACCAATGAACTCTGGCCATACCGTCTTTCGGCAACTGCTTCAGTATCTTCCACGACATGAGTTCAATGTCTGCGTTCACCGATATCGCGGTGAGTACTGGGCCAAGAGTTTTTCCACATTCGACCAGTTTCTTTGTCTGGCGTATGCCCAGATGACCGGGCGTGAGAGTTTGCGGGACATTGAAACCTGTCTGAACTCTCATCAGGAGAAACTCTACCACATTGGATTTCGTGGTGATGTCTCCCGCACGACGCTTGCCGATGCGAACGAGCGCAGGGATTGGCGGATCTTTCAGGATTTTGGCCAGATCCTGATCGGTCTTGCCCAAGAGCTTTACAAGGGTGATCCGCTTGCCATCGAATTGAAGCAACCACTATTTGCTTTTGACTCTACGACTATTGATCTCTGCCTGACGTTGTTTCCGTGGGCCGAATTCCGGAAAACCAAGGCAGCGGTCAAGATGCACACGCTGATTGACCTGCGTGGAATAATCCCGACATTCGTAGCAATTACCACCGGCAAAGTGAATGATGTAAAGTTGCTGGACAGAATGCCGGTTCAAGAAGATGCCATCTATACCATGGATCGCGGCTATGTTGATTATGCACGCTTGTTCGCAATTCATAAGCAGGGCGCATTCTTCGTCATAAGGGCCAAAGACAACCTGAAATTCAAGCGCCTCTACTCTGCACCAAAAGATAAGGAAACAGGTATACGGGCCGACCAGGTTATCACCTTGGTAACGATAAAATCGAAGAAGGGATATCCAGAACGGCTACGCCGGGTCAGCTATGTTGACAAAGAGCGAAACAAACGTCTGGTATTTCTAACCAACAACTTTGACATCCCGGCAAAGACAGTTGCTGACGTCTACAAGCAGAGGTGGCAGGTGGAGCTGTTCTTCAAGTGGATCAAGCAGCACCTGCGATTCAAGAAGTTTTACGGAACATCCGAAAATGCTGTTAAAAGCCAGATATGGGTCGGGCTCTGCATGTACCTGCTCGTGGCTATCGCCAAAAAACGACTCGGTATTCCGTGCTCGCTATACACTTTTCTACAGATTCTTGAGGTCAACTTATTCGAGAAAAAGCCCATTTCATCACTGGTTACAGAGGGTCTCAAGCAGAAAGCTGGCACTCTCGACTATAACCAGTTGAACTTATTCAATTATTAACCGGACAGTAGTGTGATTCCCCATTTCGTACTGCCGGATTCGCAGCCCCGCATGCGCAGTCATTGCTTCCACCACGTGCTGACCGGAGAGCGCCTGTAATTTGACACGGTATCGAAATCCGTTAAGATTTTGACAACGTATTTTACTTAATGCAGAAAAGGAGTCCTGTCATGAAAAAGACCATCAGTGCCATGTTTGTGCTGCTTGCCTTTGCAGGAACGGCATTTGCCGCTGCGCCGGAGACGATCAAGATGAAAAAGGACGTCACCTTCAATCACAAGGCCCATATGGCGACCGTCGGAGACTGCAAGAAATGCCATGAAAAAGGTCCCGGAAAAATCGAGGGATTTGGCAAGGAATGGGCACATAAGAACTGCAAGGGCTGCCACACCGAGATGAAAAAGGGACCGACCAGTTGCAAGGACTGCCACAAGAGCAGTTAACCAGATACTTTCAGGGGGGCATTATAGCCCCCCTGCCGGTGTCCGAAGTGCAGTCTGAAAATGAAAAGCCGGAACGCGATGGGGCACGTTCCGGCTCGATGTGGCAACTGTGTAAACTATTTTACGATGATGAACTCGACTCGTCTGTTCTTGGCCCAGGCCGTGTCATCGTGACCTTCCACAGCAGGTTTCTCCTTGCCGTAGCTGATTACCGAGAGCCGCTCGGGCTGTACGCCGAGGGTCACCAGATACTGCATGGATGATTTGGCGCGGCGCTCACCCAGAGCAAGGTTGTACTCAGCCGATCCACGTTCGTCGCAGTGCCCTTCGATCCTGGCCTTTGCATTGGGTTTGGACTTCAGCAGGACTTCGGCATTCCTGCCGAGGGTGTCGCGGGCGCTCTGGCTGAGATCGGATTTATCGAAATCGAAATAAATGGTCTCGAGTGCAGCCTCGGCAGCTGGCTTGCCGGCGACTTCGCTTTCGGCCGGTTTCGGCGCTTCAGCGACAGGCTGTGGTGCCACCGGAGCGGTTTCCACCGGTTTCTGCGCCTCGGGTTTGGCTGTTTCGGTGCGGGTGGTATCGGTCTTCACGACCGGCTCTTCCGATCTGACCTGTTCCTTGTTCGCGCAGCCGCCGGCCATCAGAGCCGTCATGCCGAGCGCTGCCAGTACTGCCAGTGTCCCTCGTCTCATCGCAATCTCCTTCTGTTGTCGCGGATTTAAGGCCCTGCAGCCTCATGTGCTGAAAAGTCACTAAATTATACTTTTTACAGGCCATTATGCAATGGCTAATCCATCTCCCGCCGCAAAAAATTCGACGGCTGTCAGCGCGGCGACCATGCCGGCTGGCTCGAATTTCCGCTTACCTGACCGACCCTGGTCTGCCCGCTCCCATCGGCCCGCATCACGTAGATCGACTGACTTCCGTTTCGCTTGGAGCTGAAGGCTATGAAACGCCCGTCAGGTGACCAGGCGGGATTTTCATTGCTGCCGGTATCGGTCAGCTGCGTGTCTCCGCTGCCGTCCGCGTTGATGGTGAAAATCTGGAAGCCGTTGCCGACCATGCGGGCATACGCGATGCGCCCCCCCTTGGGAGACCAGCGCGGGGTCACGTTGTAATTTCCGGCAGTTGTCAGGCGCCGTACGCTTCCGCCGTTTGCGGCAGTGACGAATATCTGCGGCTTGCCCAGTCGGTCCGACACGAAGGCGATATGGCTGCCATCCGGTGACCAGGCAGGAGAAACTTCGATGGCCTGATTGGTGGTAAGGCGAATCGGATCGCCGCCGTCCCGGGCAATGGTATAGATTTCCGAATTGCCGTCCTTGCTCAGTACCAGGGCGATCCTGGCACCATCCGGTGACCAGGCGCCGGTAGCATTGAGCCCCGGACGCCGGGAGACCGGTACTTCACCCGTACTGGAAAGCGCCCGTTTGTAGAGATCCGGATTGTTGTTCCTGTAGGTCGTGAAGATAATCTCGCGGCCATCGGGAGAAAAATCAGGATTGAGATTGATTGAGCCGTTTCTGGTGAGCGGCAGCGGGTTGTGGCCGTCCCAGTCCATGATGGCGATTTCCTTGTTGCGGGTCTGGGTAGAGACGAAGGCGATCCTGGTGGTGAAACAGCCTTTCTCACCGGTCATGGTCAGCATGATCTCGTCGGCAAAGGCATGAGAAAAGCGGCGCAGGTCCCTCTTTTTGCCGAGATAGCGCTTGGCGGTCATCAGCGTGCGGTTGACCACGTCGTACAGCCGGAACTCGACCGTCAAATCCTCTCCGGTACTGTCGTAAGCGGTGCGCAGCAGGAAATCATAGTTCATCCAGGGCAGGAAGTCGGTCTCCGCCATGGATATCCCTGCTGAACGGGCAGGCTGGTCATTGCCTTCGGCGGTGACCAAGCCGGCCATATTCATGTCGAAAACCGCCACGTCACTCAGCTCTTTGGCGATCTCAGGGGGCGCTGCAGGACCGAGGCGGTGGGGTGCCTCAACCGCCAGTTTCGGCAGGCGGGTGCCGCGGGCAATCACATCGGCATAGCGACCATCTTCGGCCAGGGCCGGTGAGGCCCCCAGGATGACAAGCAGCACAAACAAAAGTCTCATCTGGACGTGATCCCCTGCGGCCTGAATTTGAAGATGAACTCGAAGTTTCCGCCCGGTGGTGGAGGAAACTTTTTCTCAGCCTCGTACACCGAGCGGACCGCATAATTGTCAAAAGCAATATTACCAGAACTTTTCATGATTTTTACCAGCTCCACCCTCCCCTTTCCGGTGATCCTGATCTTGATCAGCGCAAACAGGTCCTTGCCGGTGTTGGGGGGTTCGCTGAATACCTCGGCCAGACGCGAGGCGATGTAATTAAGATAATCGCTGCCGGCTTCGCTGCCCGTGGCAGAGGGCATGCCGGACCGGGCATTCGCTGTCGTCACCTTGCGGCGCAATTCCTCCAGCTTTGCTTCCTGCTGTTCTGCCTCATTCCTGCTGCGGATCTTGTTCAGGCGTTCCTCGAATTCAGCCGATGAGTCGGGCGCGGCTGCAGTGCTCCTGGGTGACGCTTTCGGAGCGGCTTTCGGGATCGTCAGCGGTTTGGTCGCGATTGCGGCACGCTTGGTAGCCGGTTTGGCGAGCGGTGGCAGGGGCATGGCCGGAGGTGCCTTGGGGGGTGCCGGAGGCTCGTGGGCGACCTGCTCCTGCTGCTGCACAGGATGGCCGGAGCGAGGCGCAGCTACCGGCAGATCGCTGAGTTCGACAAAGTACGTCTGCTGCTCTTTCAGCCGCAGCGGGAACAGGCTGGACCACCAGAACACCAATAAAAAAACCGCCAGATGCGTGACGGTCGAAACGATCAGGGCGACACTCAGGGCGGTGCCGGTTTTTTGGGGCTTCCAGACTGTCATTTTACTTCCGGGCCGGCTCCGTTACCATGCCGAGTCGTTCGATGCCGGCGCTTTTGATGTCGGCCATGGTTCTGACGACCTCGCCGTAGGGCACCCCAGCGTCGGCCTTCAGAAACACCTCTTTCTTGCTGCGGCCGGCGAACATCGTGGTCAGCTTGTCCCGCAGGGCATCGGCGGGAATTTCATCCTTGTTGATGAATACCTTGCCGGTCTTGTCGACCGTGACGACTACGGTTTCCTCTGCCTGGGTAATGGCCTTGGTTTCGGCCTTGGGCAGATTGACCTGCACCCCCTGCTGCATCATCGGGGCGGTTACCATGAAGATCACCAGCAACACCAGCATGACGTCCACCAGGGGTGTGACGTTGATGTCGGCCATGACGCGCCTGTTATCGTTACGTCCTCCCATGGCCATGGTCATTTCCCCGCGATGTTGCGCTGCACGATGTTCAGGAATTCGGTCGAGAAGCTGTCCATTTCATTGCTCAGCACGCGGATTTTGTGCTGGAAGTGATTGTAGGCCATAACCGCCGGGATAGCGGCCACCAAGCCGATGGCAGTGGCGATCAGCGCCTCGGCGATCCCCGGAGCCACGACGGCCAGCGAGGCAGAGCCGGTCTTGCCGATACCCTCGAAGGCGGTCATAATGCCCCAGACCGTACCGAACAGCCCGATGAACGGCGAGGTGGAGCCGGTAGTGGCCAGAAAGGTCAGGTAGCGTTCCAGGCGGGTGATCTCGGAGTTGGTGGCGCGGCGCAGGGCACGGGAGACATTCTCGACCCCTCCGAGATCGGTGCTGAGCATCCCCCCTTCAGCGCTCTTGCCGTTGCCTTCGACCACCTTTTTCAGCTCGGCGTAGGCTTCATTGAAGAGAACGGACAAGGGGGAATTGACGAAACGGTCCACTTGGGAGGCGATGGCGTCGAAGCGTTTGGATTTCCAGAACAGATCCATGAAACGGTCGGACTCGCTGTTGGCGCGCTGCACCTGGACGAACTTGAAAAGAATAATGGCCCACGAAACAACCGAAAAAAATCCCAGCAGGATCAGGACCAGTTTGACAACAATGCCGGCATTGAGTAACAAAGCCACGCAGGGCACCTCCAGAAATTTGGTTCAGTGTAAAAAGCTAGACCCAAGATGCCATCAAGTCAAGCTGAAAAAATAACAGCTTGGGTTAGTAACATTCCGGACGGCGGTCGTTGAAACAGGGGATACTGGCGCGCCAGTCGGCCATGGCCTGCATGTCGAGGGTAGCATACGCTTCGTTGTCTTGGTCCCCGGCATCGGCCAGCACCTCCCCCTTCGGGTCGATCACCATGCTCATACCAAAGAAGTCCAGTTTGCCGATCGGCCCGCAGGCATTGGCCGAGACCACGAAGAGCTGGTTTTCGATAGCGCGCGCCCTGAGCAGGGTTCGCCAGTGCTCTTCGCGCGGCCTGGGCCATTGGGCCGGAACACAGATCACCCGCGCCCCTTCCACTGCCAGTCGGCGGGAGAGTTCCGGGAAGCGCAGGTCGTAGCAGATAATCACGCCGATCGGTCCAAGCGAGGTGTCGGCCAGGAGCCGGCTGTCGCCGCCGCTGAAGGCCTTGTTCTCTCCCAGCAGCGAGAAAAGATGGATTTTACGGTAAACCCCGGCCAGCCGGCCGTTGTCAGCCACGTAAACCGTATTGAAGACCTTGTCGCCGTTGGGCTCCGGCATGCTGCCGACGATCACCAGCTTAAGCGTCGCGGAGAGTGTCAGCAACTCCTCGATGATGCTCTCGGTTCGCAGGGCCAGTTCATTGAGATTCCGGTAGGCAAAGCCGGTGGACCACATCTCGGGCAGCACGGCCAGCTGTGCCCCCTGATCCGCGACACGCTTCAGGGCCTCGCGGACGTAGGCCAGGTTGGCATCCACTTCTCCCTGCTTGACGTTGAACTGTATGGCAGCGGCCTTGATCACGTCCATCGGTTCTCTCCTCAGCGGGTCAGCTGCGAATTCAGATAGGCATTGATGATGTCGAGGTAGATCTCGCGCGGTTTGCTGGTGCCGTCGCTGGGGGCGATCATTCCTTCCTGCTCCATCATCTCCACGATCCGGGCGGCGCGGTTGTAGCCGATCCTCAGGCGGCGCTGGACCATGGAAATGCTGGCCTGGCGTGTGTCAGCCACCAGACGCAGGGCATCTTCCCAGCGCTCGTCCAACTCTTCCTGCTCTCCATCGCTGCCGCGTTCGTCGGCGTCCTTCATCTCCATGATGGATTTGTCGTAGACCGGCTTGCCCTGTTTCTTGAGGAAATCGACCACCCGCTGCACTTCGGCATCCGAGACAAAGGCGCCGTGGATGCGGTTCAGACGGGAGGTGCCCGGCGGCATGTAGAGCATGTCCCCCGCGCCGAGCAGCGCCTCGGCGCCGTTGGTATCGAGAATGGTGCGCGAATCCACCTTGGAGGTGACCTGGAACGAGATGCGCGACGGCAGGTTGGCCTTGATCAGACCGGTGATGACATCTACCGAGGGGCGCTGGGTAGCCAGGATCAGGTGAATCCCGGAGGCGCGGGCCTTTTGGGCCAGGCGGGCAATATGCTCTTCCACCTCGCGGCCGGCCACCATCATCAGATCGGCCAACTCGTCCACCACCACCACGATGTAAGGCAGATGGGTGTGTTCGAGCGCCTCCCCCTCGTCCACCACGAACGGGATCGAATCTGCCTGGGGTTCCCCTTCCCCTTCGACGATCTCCTCCAACTCCTCGATAATCTCATCGTCCGGCGTGCTGTTCAACACTTCCAGGGCCTCGCCGGCCAGTTTCTTGTTGTAGGACTCGATGTTGCGGACACCCTTGTCCGACATCAGCTTGTAGCGCCGTTCCATCTCGTTGACCGCCCATTTCAGGGCCAGGGAGGCCTTCTTGGGCTCGGTCACCACCGGCAGCAGCAGATGGGGGATGCCCTCGTACATCGAGAACTCCAGCATCTTGGGATCGACCATGATCATGCGCACATCGTTGGGGGTGGCGGTGTAGAGCAGGGAGAGGATCATGGTGTTGATCGAGACCGACTTGCCGGAGCCGGTAGAGCCGGCCACCAGCAGGTGCGGCGCCTTGGCCAGGTCGGTCACCACCGGAACACCGGCAATGTCCTTGCCCAGGGCCAGCGGCAGTTTCATCCGGTTGTGATGGAACTCGTCGCAGTTGAAGATTTCGTTCAAAAAGACCATCTCGCGGTCGCGGTTGGGGACCTCGATCCCCACCACCCCTTTACCGGGAATGGGGGCCACGATGCGGATCGACATGGCCTGCAGGGCCATGGTCAGGTCGTCGGACAGGCCGGCAATGCGGCTGATCTTGATACCGGGCGCCGGCGAGAACTCGTACATGGTGATGACCGGACCGGGGCAGATCTCGACCACCTCGCCGTCGATGCCGTAATCCTTGAGCTTCTTCTCCAGCAGGCGGGCATTCATGGTCAGGGCGTCGCGGTCGAGCTTCTTCTCGGTGGCGGGAGGCAAATCCAGCAGCGAGAATGGTGGGGTGCGGAAATCGCCGTCGGCCTTGAGAAATTCGAAGGTTTCCTGCACGGCGGCAGTCTTGACGGCTTCCTTTTTCTTCTCCTTTTCCTTCTTGAAAACATTGGGCCGTGCCGGCGGCGGGGAGGCCGGCTTGATCACGGGGCCGGCCGCGAGGTTCGGCGTCGGCATGCCCTCCTGTTTGGCCTTTTCACGCTGCTGCTCCTGCTGATTCAGCTCCCGACGCTCCCGCCAGGCCGCCCACTTGTGCTTCAGGTTTTCCCACCACCAGCCGGCGAACAGCACAAAGGAGAACTTGGACAGGATCATGATCGATGCGGCCAGAAGCGGCAACAGCAGCAGCATGGCGCCGGTGGTGCCGACCGCCCCTTTCAGGGCCCGTGCGGTGATAACGCCCACCGCACCTCCGGTGGCCACCTGCTGGCCCAGGAATTCGGTGGTGCCGCGGAAGAAGGCGAACAGGGTGCAGAGACAGAAGGTCAACCCGGCAAAGGCCAGGAGCTTGTAGCGCCGCAAGCGGATCTCCTTGAAGCGGAACAGGGTGTAAGCCATGTACAGCAGCGCCAGTGGGATCAGGTAGGAAGCCAGACCGAAGCAGATGAAGAACAGATCCGCCACCTGGGCGCCCAGGCGTCCCCCCAGGTTATGGATGCCCCCTTCGTTGGAGTAACTGTTCCAGGAAACGTCCGCGGCATTGAAGGTCAAAAACGACAGCAGGATAAAGGCGCCGACGGTCGTGAGCCCCATGCCCTGCAGTTCCTTGGTGAGTTTTTCTTTCTGCTGTTCTTTGGCGGTCATAATAGGTTTTGGTGTTCCTCGGCAGGCGGATAAATGTCGCTATCTTACCCGTAAAGGAAGAGGGGAGGCAAAGGAAAAAATGTTACGATATGATCAGAGGTTCTCTTGCAGACTGCTCGGAAGATGGCCGGCCGTCCTTACAGTTAAGGGGTCTCGAAAATTCGGCTTTCGAATGATTTCGTCGTCTGCCGGGCCGCATGTTCCCGAACCGCGGAGCTGCTCCGGTATCCGGACTCAGGAATTTACGCAGCCTGCACCTGATCTCCCGGCCGAATAATCCCGCCGGTGATCACCCGGGCAAAGATGCCCTCCTTGGGCATGACGCAGTCGCCGGCCTGGTAGTAGATCGCGCAGCGGGTATGGCATTCCTTGCCGATCTGGGTAACCTCCAGCAGTGTCCCACCCACCTCCAGCCGCGCGCCGATCGGCAGTGAAACCAGCTCGATACCCTGTGTGGTGATGTTTTCGGCGAAATCACCGGCATCCACATCCAGGCCGAGCGCACGCATCTTGTCGATGCTCTCCTGGGCAAGCAGGCTAACCTGGCGGTGCCATTCGCCGGCATGGGCATCGCCGACGATGCCGTGATTTTCACGCAGTTCCACCGATTTGACCGGCTTTTTGCGTTCCCCTTTTTTCTCGCTGATGCAGACCGCCACTACCTGAGCCATCTTCGTTCTCCTGCTGTGAAATGATTAAATTTTTCGATATTGCCCTGTGCGCGGTTGAGGGTGACGCGGTTGCTGTTGCTGCAGAAGTGTGTCTGGTAATGGGCGTCCTCCACCGACATCGGCCGCGTTTCAATTGCAGCATTAATCCCGGCTTCCTGTCAACATATGATGTGGAAAACGAAGGCCAATGGGGCGCTGTGGGTTGATCCACTGAAGGCTGGAATTGATAGCTTTAGCCGTTTTTGGCGGGCAAGGGACTTCCTTGACGGCGCATGCTCCATCCTATAACGTAGTCGTTGTCAAAATACGTGCATTTCCCGGGAGCCCGCGCAAAGTCCCTCAGGAGAGTCAATTGGATGCGATATAGTACGATAGTGTTGATAGTTTTTTGTGTCCTGTTTTTTGGCGGTTGCAATTCTAAACAGGCTTTACAAAAGGGCGATGCCGCTCCCGAGTTCTCCGTCTCCGACCTCTCCGGGAGGCCAATCAGTCTCAGCCGGAACAAAGGAAAAATAACGATCCTCTATTTCTGGACGAATTCCTGTTGCGGAGACAGCCTGAAACTCGTCGAACCGTTATACCGTGCATACGACAAAAAACTAGAGGTGTTGGCTGTAAATTGTGGCGATAGCAAAGAGGTTGCCGGCGCTTATGCCCGAAGTAACGGGCTGACCTTCCCCATGGTTGCGGACGAGCAGGCGGCACTGCTTGAGCGATATCGGGTTCGGGGTTTCCCGACCATTTATGTCATCGATGCGCATGGCGTCATCCGGGATAAAATATTGGGACATCTCTCCGTTGTCCAACTGGAAAAAATAATCCTGCGACAAATCGACATGCAGAAGAAGGCCGGGGAATCCTACGAAACAATCCATTCTCGCTAACTGCCGCTGTTCTCCCTCTCGCTGTAAATTGTCGGGCAGACAAATAGGCCGTCGCTCATATCATCGCATGCTGTGTGTCCGATACCTTCTTTATTTCATTCCAAGCCCCCACCCCAGATGAAAAAACTGGTTTTTGACCTGAGTCATGTAAGATTTCCGGGAAACCGGGCATGATCACAACCATGGAAACGCTCACGAAGCTTCAAAAAAAGGATATCAAGCTGATCGGTAAGTTTGTCGAGGTTTACTGCAAGGGCAAACATGGTGTGGTCGAACGGGCTCCGTTCAGCCTGCCGGCAGGTCTGGGGGAGCGTCGCCTCTGCCCCGAATGCTCCACCTTCATGCAGTACGCCGTCACCAGGCGGATCAAATGCCCCCTGGAAGCCAACAAACCGACCTGCAAGCACTGCAAGACCCATTGCTACAACAAGGCCAACTTGGCGAAGGTCAAGGAGATCATGGCCTATTCCGGCATGAAGCTGATGCTGCGGGGCCGGCTGGATTACGTCTGGCATTACTTTTTCTGAAAACGAAAGAACATCTGCCACAGAGAAACACAGAGAAAAAGTTTCAGCTTAATTATAAAAAAGAAGAGGAGAACGAATTAATGTTGAGGAAAATCGTAAAAATCGATCAGGAAAAATGCGACGGGTGCGGACTGTGCGTGCCGTCCTGCGCCGAAGGGGCTATTACGATCGTCAATGGCAAAGCGGTGCTGGCAGCGGACAATCTCTGCGACGGTCTGGGCGCCTGTCTGGGGGAATGCCCCCAGGATGCGATCACCGTTGAGGAGCGCGAGGCCGATGCCTTTGACGAGGCCGCGGTGGAACAGCATCTGGCTGCGCAGGGTAAACCCGCCTCGGTGCATCACCAGCCGGCACCCGCTGCCCCGGCCCCGCATCACCACGGCGGTGGCGGTTGTCCCGGTTCCCGCGCCATGAGCTTTGCCCGGCCGCAGCAGGCCCCGGCCGATCAGCCCGCCGGCAGCCGCCAGAGCCAGCTGGCCCAGTGGCCGGTGCAGCTGCACCTGGTGCCGACGACCGCACCTTACTTCCAGGGGGCCGACCTGCTGATCACCGCCGACTGCGTCCCGGTGGCCTATGCCGGCTACCACGAGGACTTCCTGAAGGGGAAGGCGGTCGTAATGGGCTGTCCCAAACTGGACGATAACAACTTCTATGTGCAGAAACTGACCGAGCTTTTCACCAAGTCGGACATCAAAAGCATTACGGTCCTGAAGATGGAAGTGCCCTGCTGTGGCGGCATTGCCATGGCTGCCCGCCAGGCCCTGGCAGCCAGCGGCAAGCAGATTCCCTACAACGAGGTGACCATCGGCATTCAGGGGGCGATCAAAGGCTGATCGATCACTGCCGGCCGGTATGGTGAACCTGTCGAAGGCCCATCGGATTCGTTCTGATGGGCCTTTGCCGTTCCGGAGGCCTCGGCGCAGGTAAAGCGACGGCAGATTTCGGGCCGGGCGGCGTAGATCGAGCAGCGCCCTTCGATCAGGAATTCGCAGTTGTAGTCGATAATCAGGCGGTGGGGGCCGGACAGGGAAAGCTGCAGACCTCTGGCGCCGAGGCTGCGGAGACGCTGGAATTCCTCCCAGGTGACCTCTACATCCGAAAAGGAGCGGCAGCAGGCGCCGCCACAGGCCTGGCAGCGCTCGTCGCCGTCGGACGGGTGTTCGAGCAGTATCCCGTGAAGCTTGGTTTTTCGGCGGGGAAAGGGCATGATGCCCTCCTGGTGCCGCAGGGCGGCAGTCTGCAACGGAAGCCGGAATGCAGTGGGGGTGGAAGGTGGCGCGAGGATGACCGAATAGTAGCATTCCACCGGTAAAGTGCAAGATATTCCCAACCGCACGTATGCATTCCGGCAAAAATGTGCCAGAATTGGTCTTGAACCGCTGAACGTTCTGCGGCGGAAAGGCCCGCAGACGGTTTTCGGCTGGATAGATGAAGGCGGATTCAGAGAGCATATCGAGCCGGAGGTACCACCATGGGCGCACGGATCAGCATCACACACGGCGACATCACCACCTTCCGAGTGGATGCCATCGTCAATGCCGCCAATACGTCGCTACTGGGGGGTAGCGGTGTGGACGGGGCCATCCATTGGGCGGCCGGGCCGGAACTGCTGGCCGAGTGCCGCACCCTGCACGGCTGCGAGACCGGCGATGCCAAGATCACCAAGGGCTACCGCCTGCCGGCCCGGTACGTGATCCATACCGTGGGGCCGGTCTGGCATGACGGCACCCGGTGTGAGTCGGAACTGTTGCGCTCCTGTTACCTGAACTCGTTCCTGCTGGCGCGCGTCAACGACCTGAAGAGCATCGCCTTCCCTGCCATCAGCTGCGGCGTGTACGGCTATCCCCTGCTGAAGGCCACCCGCATCGCCCTGTCGGTGGCGCGCGCGGAAGCCGAAGCGGATTATCTGGAGCGGATCATCTTCGTGCCCTTCAATGCCGAGGCGCTCAGAATCTACCGCGAAGTGGCGGATGAAATGGGAATCGCGGTGGCCTGAGATCAATCCCTGCCATGATGTGCTTCCTGGAACCGCCATCTTCTGCTTGCCGCCATTTCCCGCCGATGATACAAGAACCCCTATGCTCCATCTCAAACAACTTTCAAAAGACTTCGCCGGTAACCCCCTTTTCACCGAAATCTCCTGGCACCTCAAAAAGGGCGAGCGGGTCGCCCTGGTAGGGGAAAACGGCGCCGGCAAATCGACCCTGATGAAGATTATCGCAGGCCAGTCGGAACCTTCCAGCGGTGAGATCCAATTCGCCCGCGGTGCGCGGGCCTCGTACCTGCCCCAGGACGGCATCGTCACCTCGGGCGTAATGCTGTTCCACGAGGCGCGCTCCGCCTTCGGGGAGCTGCTGGCCATGGAAGAGGAACTGCACCGACTGGGCCAGGAGCTGGAACGGCAGCCCCACGATTCGGTCGAGCACGAACAGACGCTCCACCGCTACGGCGAGCTGCAGGAGCAGTTTCGTCATCGCGGCGGCTACACCATGGAGGCCGAGATCGGCACAGTGCTGAAAGGGCTCGGGTTTGCCCAGGAGGACTGGTACCGCGATTGCGGCGAGTTCTCCGGCGGCTGGCAGATGCGGATCGCCCTGGCCCGGCTGCTCCTGCAGCGGCCGGACGTGCTGCTCTTGGACGAGCCGACCAACCACCTGGACATTGAGGCCCGCAACTGGCTGGAAGAGTATCTCTGCAGCTATCCCGGCTCGGTGATCCTGGTCTCACACGACCGCTTCTTCATGGACCAGGTCTGCAGCCGCATCGCCGAGATCTGGAACAACACCATCACCGATTACCACTGCAGCTATACCCGCTATCTGAACCAGCGCGAGGAGCGCGTGGCAGCCTTGCGCGAAGCCAAGCGCCTCCAGGATGAAGAGGTGCAGAAGACCGAGGATTTCATCCGCCGCTTCCGCTACCAGGCCAACAAGGCTTCCCTGGTCCAGTCGCGCATCAAGCAGTTGGAAAAGGTCGAGCGCATCGTGATCCCGCCCGAGCGCAAGCGCATCCGTTTCCAGTTCCCGGACGCCCCCAAGAGCGGCAAGGTCGTGATGGAGCTGAAACGCCTGACCAAGGGCTACGACACTAAAATTGTGCTCAACGGCGTCGACCTGGTGATCGAGAAGGGTGAGCGGGTCGCCCTGGTCGGCCATAACGGGGCCGGCAAATCGACCCTGATGTCGGTGCTGGCAGGCGCCCCGTTCCAGGGTGGGGAGCGGTTGCCGGGCCACAACGTCCATATGGACTATTTCGCCCAGGATCAGGCCAACGTGCTCGACTTCGAGCGCAGTGTGTGGGACGAGATCTACGCTGACGCCCCCTACGAGATGGTGCCCCGGCTGCGGGACATCCTGGCCGCCTTCCTGTTCGCCGGAGACGACATCCACAAGCGGGTGGGCGTGCTGTCCGGGGGCGAGCGCAACCGCCTGGCCCTGGCCAAGATGCTTCTGCGCCCCTCCAACCTGCTGCTGATGGACGAACCGACCAACCACCTGGACCTGTTCAGCAAGGAGGTGCTGCTGGATGCCCTGCGCTCCTTCGACGGCACGGTTGTGTTCGTGTCTCACGACCGCTATTTCGTCAATGGCCTGGCTACCCGCATCATCGAGGTGGAGGGGGGCGGGTTGACCGATTACTACGGTGATTACGAGTACTATCTGGAGAAAAAGGCCCAGACAGCCGGCGAACCGGCGGCCGGGGCCCGGCCGCTGCGGTCGTCCGTCTCTGAGTCACCTCAGGCCGAGATAGCCAAAACGGTAGCCCGCTCCGCCGACCCGGCCCCGCTGCCGCCGGTCACGAAGGAGGAGCGCCTGCGCGACCGCGAGGAGCAGAAGCGCCGCAAGCGCGAGGACGACAAGCGTCAGAAACGGCTGGGAGAGGTCGAACAGGAGATTGCCCGCACCGAGAAGGCTGTTGCAAAACTGGAAGAAGAGATGAATGCCCCCGGTTTCTTCGACGACCCCGAGCGCGGTGCCGTAGCCGGGGAGCAGCATGCCGAGCTGAACCTGCGCCTGGAAGCGTTGTATGGTGAGTGGGAGGAGTTGTCGGGGTAGTATTAACCCAGCCGCGGTGCATTTTGCAGGATATGACGAGAGGATCTATGGCAGTGGCCATAGGTCCTTTTTTGATGCCTGACAATTATTCTTCTACTGACTCATCGCTTACGGCTCAAGATTGTCATTAATGAGGCATCGAATACCTGACACAGATTGGTTGGGTAACCTTTTAATAATACTAATTCATAAACCAGACCGCGCAAATCACCATGCATTGCTGAGACCTAATACTACGTTAGTATTTATAAGAAAGGAGGATGCGTCATGAAAAGCACACCTATCAGAAAACCTGAAAACGATATCATGCTCTCGCCGGGAAACGCAGCTCTGATCCTGATCGACTATCAACCGCCGCAAGTTTCTACCGTTGAGTCAATGGACAGGTTGATGCTCATCAACAACGTTGTGGCGCTTGCCAAGACCGCACAGTTGTATAAGCTCCCCATTATCCTTTCGACGGTCAACGTCAGCAACGGCGTGAACGAAGACACGATTCCACAGCTGGCTGAAGTGCTTCAGGGGGTGGAGCCTATTGACCGCACGAGCATCAATTCGTGGGAAGACCAGGAGTTTGTGGACGCGGTGAAAGCCACCGGCCGTAAAAAGCTCATTATGTGCGCACTCTGGACGGAGGCGTGTCTCTTATTCCCCACCCTTGATGCACTGAATGAAGGCTTTGAAGTATATCCCGTGACCGATGCGGTCGGCGGTACGTCACCCGAAGCACACCGCGCCGCCCTGGAGCGCATGGTTCAAGCGGGAGCACGACCGACAACGTGGAACTCGGTTCACTGCGAGTTGCAGCGTGATTGGAATCGCATCGAAACCGTGCCGGGCTTTATCCAGACATTCATTGAGCACGGGCGGGCAGGTTGGTTCTTCAATCTCGAAACGCACCGGAAAAAGAAATAACAGTCTTCGTTGCGCTGAGTTGAGCCATGAGCGGCAGCAAATCGGCACTTGAGGTGGGGTAGTTGACGTAGAAAAGGTTGGGAGAGACCTCGAGGGGTCGGATCTACACAATGGACATGTGTAGGCCCGACCCCGGATAGTTTGCCTGTTATGAAAGGATCGAGTCCACTGGCGTGCACTCCAGGCCAAAGGCCTCGGCCACCCCGCAATAGGTCACCTTGCCGTTGGCTATGTTGATACCCGCCTTGATCGCCGGATTCTCACGAGCCACCCCCTGCCATCCCTTGTTCGCCAACGCCACCGCATAGGGTAACGTCGCGTTGGTGAGCGCCACCGTGGAGGTCAGGGGCACTGCGCCGGGCATGTTGGCGACGCAGTAGTGCAGGATGCCGTCCACCTGGTAGGTCGGCTCCGTGTGCGTCGTGGGGCGGGATGTTTCGAAGCATCCACCCTGGTCGATGGCGACATCCACCATGACCGAACCGGGCTTCATGGTCTTGAGCATCTCGCGGGTTACCAGTTTGGGAGCCTTGGCGCCTGCCACCAGTACCGCACCGATGACGGCATCGGCCTCCTGTACCAGTTCGCGGATCGTGGCGGGCGACGACATGACCGGGAAACAGTTCTTGGGCATGGTTTCGGAGAGATGGCGCAGCCGCTCCAGGCTGCTATCGAGGAGGTAGACCTTGGCCCCCAGTCCGCAGGCCATCTGGGCCGCGTGGGTGCCGACCACCCCGCCCCCCAGCACCAGCACGGTGGCCGGCAGTACCCCGGGGACCCCGCCCAGCAGGATGCCGCGTCCCCCCTGGGCCCGTTCCGCATATTTGGCGGCCTGCTGGGCAGCCATCCTGCCTGCCACCTCGCTCATCGGGGTCAGGAGCGGCAGGGAATTGCCCGGGCCGGTGATGGTTTCATAGGCCACGGCAATAGCCTTGCTCTTGATGATCGCCCGGGTGAGCGCTTCGTCTGCGGCAAAATGGAAGTAGGTAAACAGTATCTGACCCGGGCGGATCAGGTCATATTCGGAGGGTTGCGGCTCCTTGACGTGCATGACCATATCGGCGCTGCCGTAAATTTCCGCCGGGGTCTCCACCATGACGGCACCGGCCTGCTCGTAGGCCTCGTCGCTGAATCCGCTGCCGGTACCGGCGGACTTCTCCACCAGCACGGTGTGCCCGTTGCTCTTCATGACCTCCACGCCGGCCGGCGTCATGGAGACCCGGTTCTCCTCGATTTTGATTTCCTTCAGAATCCCTACGATCATTGTGGCTTCCTTTCTGGTTGATTGCTCTTTTCCGGGCTCGCTACGGGATTCTCGCTTTCTGCCAGGCATGGCAGAGTCGGGGGCCGGCCGCTTTCCAGAAGAATCTGCGCTTCGCAGTTTATCAGAAAGTGAGTGGTATTTTCTTGTGAATGCATTTTAAAGTAAGTAATATTTCACGGAATATTTCGCAAGAAAGGCGTTTTGATGCAGAATCTTGATATTACGGGCATCGACAGGATCGATCGAACCATTCTGTCGGTACTGCAAAAGGACGGACGTCTGTCAAACGTGCAGCTTGCGGAGATGGTCGGGCTGTCGGAGTCGGCCTGCCTGCGCAGGGTTCGCATGCTGGAGCAGAGCGGCATCATTGACCGCTATGTCATGCTGGTGAACCAGAGCGCCATAGGGAAAGCTGGCAATGTATTCGTCAGGGTGACCCTGGACGGCCAGCAGCGGGAGAAGCTGAGTACCTTCGAAGAGGCTATCTGCACGGTTCCCGAGGTGATGGAATGCTACCTGATGTCCGGAGACGTGGATTACCTGCTGCGGGTCATTGTGCGGGATACCGACGATTACGTCCGCCTGCACAACAAGCTCACTGGTCTGCCGGGGGTATTACGGGTACAGTCGTCCTTTGCGCTGCGGACGGTTTTGAGCAAGACAGAGCTGCCGCTTGAAACGGCTGGCTGAGACGATTATCGGAAAACCTTGAGGCAGCGACCAGGCGTTGCGCGCGAGAAGCATGCTGAGCTAGGGTGGATATTTATCTCAGAGTAGATTGTGTTTACATTACTTTGAATTTTGTAATATAGATTCTGCTCGGCATTAACTGATTATTGCTCTGTGTGGGGGATAAAATGAGGATTATGTTTTTATCATTGATTGTCATGATTTTTTTGATCACCGGTTGTACTTACACGGGCGCCATTAGAGATGATTTCTATGCCGCCACTCAAAAAGAGAGTGCGAAGATTAATTTGACAGTTGGGGTTGTCGACACCTCAAAGAACAAAAATAAGGCTTTTATTTTCGGTGGTGGCGGCTATTCAGTCGATATTAAACTTGGAGCTATAGCAAATGGATTACAATCAGAACTTTCTACCATATTTGAAAAAGTTATACTGACAGATGGTAAAAGATGTAGTTTTTGTGACCTTAATGTAACTTATGAATCTATATGGAAAAATACTTTAATAAATACTACGAGTGGTAACCTTACTTTTGATACGGCATTGAAGGTAAATTTTACAGATGCAAAAAATACAACAATTCATAATTTTGTTGCAACAGATACCGCTATGTATAACACACCGGGTTCGGTTCATGCATTGGGCTTTATAACCGGGTTCACATTGTTCGCCCTATCGCCAATCACTATACCAGCAATAACAAATGTAATAGGAGAACATGCTGAGCAGGTTTTAGAAGAAACATTAAAAAGACAAATTTCACAAATCGGTGAGAAGGTGGTACTCGAGCCATCTCTTAAAGAATTCTCTGTAAAGAACTGGAGTAACAATACCCCGGATTCTGCCAGCCAGCATGTTTCCTCAAAATATGATGATCTTATGGATGCAGTTACAATTATCCGAACAAGTAGTGGATTTGGCTCTGGATTTTTTATTTCCAAAGATGGTCTTATTGTTACTAACGCTCATGTCGTTGGTAATAATGGTAATGTATCGGTGAAGCTCCGGGATGGTCGGACGTTATTAGGAGACGTAGTTAGGCGTACAGAAGCTTTCGACTTAGCTATCGTTAAGGTTAAAGGGAGCGGTTTTACTTGGTTAATGATTGAAGATGCCGATGAAGCTCCTGTGGGTACAGATGTTATTACAATCGGTACGCCAAAGGGACTTGAATGGACAGTAACCAAAGGTATCGTAAGTGCAAACCGAAAAGAGGTGCGTGGCATAAATGTCGTCCAGACCGATGCTGCCATTAATGCTGGTAACTCAGGGGGACCGCTTATTTCTTTAAGCAGCGGTAAAGTACTTGGAGTAAATGCATTTACTCTTTTTCGTAACCAGCAAGCTCAAGGGCTAAATTTTGCTGTCAGCTCCAAGGAGGTAGCTAAAATAGTTAATTCATTGCCAAGGTGAGAGAGGGCTCACTGTTACTCGATTCGCTTGACTCTCTTGGATCGCCATGCAGGCTTATGTGACAGAGAAACGCCACTGAAGAATAGTTCTGGAGATAAAACATGTCCCGGAATATCTGCCGGGACATGTTCTCTATCTGCGCGAGGAGCGAAAATCGGGTCTGGGTGTGCGATCGTGGGATGCCATGAAGAGCAATAAAGGGGCGGGCACCTAATTATGAAAGAGACCGACGGGCTTCGTTACGCTGGTGCACCTCGTTACCCTTTAATGCCGGCTTGGATTCTGGCGCTTGTGGAACCGATAGGATTAGCGGCTAAACTGGTTCCACAATTCCTGTTTCCACTCATCGGATTACCGCACATGATGCACTTCCTCAATAGAATATTCCATACTTGCCTCATTTCAGGCATCGCCCTGAGTCCGTTGTCTGCTGTAGCTGAACCGCTTGTAACTCCCATAACAGCACTTGTAGCACCAGTGGATGGCCGGCCGCAATACCCCCTGACCAGGACGGAATCGATAGCCTGTGGCCACTGGGATAAAAATTCCCAGGATTATCCTTATTTTGGCGCTCCACGGTCCCGCAACACCCGTAATCATGCCGGAGTAGACATATACCCTGCGGGAGGCGCCGGTTCGCCGGTCAAGGCCCTGGCCGACGGGGTCATACTCAAAATCGCCCCCTTCTATACCCGGGCAAACGGTGAAGTTACCTACGGGGTGCTGGTGGATCATGCCGATTTTGTCGCCAATTATGCCGAGCTTGAGAAACCCGAGATCACGGTTTCAGCGGCTATCAAGCAAGGGGAGGCAATCGGCAGGGTAAGCGGCACCAGGCAACTTCATTTTGAACTCTATACGAAAGGCACCACCGATTGGCTGCAATGGTACGGGAAACAGCCCGATAATCTGTTGGACCCGACGGATATGCTCGTCAAACTGTTATATCCGAATGCCGCCTCCCCCGGAAAGTCGGACGGTATGGCGGCCGAAAGCTACTCAAAAACACCAGCGAACTGATGCGGCTGGGATTCCGAGGAAACGTTATGCTTGATTTTTAAGGCGGCCAGATAGTCGCCTTTTCAATTTTCCGCTCGCGCCGCGCCTTCCCACATACCTCATCCCCACCTGCTATACTTTAGATAACTACTGCGATAACTCCACAAGCTCGGTTCTCTTTCGATGCAGGGCGCCGAGCCGCGGGAAACGAGGTCACATGATGAAGAGGTTGAAATTCTGCACGATCGGTTGTGGTCTGGCTGGAGCGGCACTGGTGGCTGCCGGGATCTCCCGCCAGATGCGGCGGATGGATTTCAAGGGCGCTTCGGTGGTCATCACCGGCGGCTCGCGCGGACTGGGGCTGGAGCTGGCCCGGCTGTTTGCCGCGGAAGGAGCCAAATTGTCCCTGCTGGCCCGGGATGTGGACGAACTGGAGCGGGCCGGACTGGAGCTGGAACAGCAGGGGGCGGACGTGCAGGTCTATCGCTGCGACGTGGCCGATCGCCGGGAGGTGGAACAGACAGTGGCGGCGATTGCTGCGGCGCGCGGGCGGATCGACGTGCTGGTCAACAATGCCGGCATCATCCAGGTGGCCCCGGCCGAAAACATGGACCTGAATGATTATGACGCCGCCATGAAGATCCATACCTGGGGGCCGCTGTACACGATCCTGGCCGTTACCCCCCACATGAAACGGCAGCGGGGCGGGCGGATCGTCAACATCTCCTCCATCGGAGGGCTCGTATCGGTGCCGCACCTCCTGCCCTACTGCATGAGCAAGTTCGCCCTGACCGCCCTCTCGGACGGCATGCGGGCCGAACTGGCCCGCTACGGCATCCGGGTCACCACCGTGGCGCCGGGACTGATGCGTACCGGATCGCACGTGCGGGCCGATTTCAAGGGGCAATACCGGAAGGAATTCGGCTGGTTCTCCCTCTCCGGAACCAATCCGCTCTTCTCGGCCAACTCCCGGCGGGCGGCGCGCGAAATCGTCGCGGCCTGCCGCTACGGGAAATCGCGCCTGATCATATCGCTGCCGGCCAAGCTGCTCAACCTGACCAACGCGGCCCTGCCCGGCCTGTTCGCCAGCGGTGCACGTCTGGCGGCCAGGGTCATGCCGGGACCGGCTGCCGGTGGAAACAGGCTGCACAGTGGGCTGGAAAGCACCTCGGCGGTTTCACCCTCCATCCTGACCCGTCTGGGGGATCTGGCCAGCCGACGCAACAACGAGGTGTGACGAACCGGCCATGCTGTGAGGTCGCTATCCTGGAAACGGTTGAGATTCTTTGGGCAGAAGGGGAAGACCGGTTGACGGTTCGTGGTCAGGCGGGGAAAGGGCATGCCCGGAGGCGACAGGAACAGCCTCCGGGCCGAAACATTCAGAAGCCGCAGCGCCTCAGTGCACCGTCGCCTTCAGCTCGACCTTGAGCCAGCCGGACTGGCGCAGATCAAAGGCGCGGTAGGCGTCGATGGCTGCATTGAGCGACTCGCGCCGGGAGAGGATCTTGAGCGGATCGATGGTGCCGCCGGCAATCAGGTCCAGCAGGAAGGGAATGTATTTGCGGTGGTTGCAGTTGCCCATCTTGAGAGTCAGGTTCTTGCCCATGGCCTGTCCGATGGGGAAGAGATGCACCGATTCCGGATATACGCCGACGATGGAAAAGGTTCCCGCCTTGGCCAGGGCTTCCACCCCCCACATCAGTGCCATGGAGGGGGCGGTCCCGGGATGCCAGTTGTCACCCTCGAAATGCGTTTGTGGCGCCACCTGGGCCAGCTCCTGCTGGAACTCCTGCTCGTGCTCCCGGAACTGGGCCGCGCCCGGCCCGGAACGGGGCGCCTCGGCATCGACCCCCACCGCGTCGATGGCCCGGTCGCAGCCGATTCCGCCGGTGAGCTGCTTTATCATCTGCACCGGATCTTCCTTCGAAAAATCGATTACCTCGGCCCCCTGCTGCTGGGCCGCTTCCAGCCGCGACGGGATGCAGTCGACGGCAAAGATGCGCCCGGCCTGAAAGAGTTGCGCACTGGCAATGGCAAACTGCCCCACCGGACCGCAGCCGAATATGGCCACGGTATTGCCCGGCTTGATTTCCGCCAGCTCCGCCGCCATATAACCGGTGGGAAAGATATCCGAGACCAGGATGGCCTGGTCGTCGCTGACCCCCTCGGGGATCTTGACCAGTCCGACGCTGGCAAAGGGAATGCGAGCCTTCTCGGCCTGCAGGCCGTGCAGTCCCCCCGATTTTTCCGGGCCGCCGAAAAAGCAGGTGCCGGCTTGCGGCCCGTTGGGGTTGGCATTGTCGCATTGGGCATAGTAGCCTGCCCGACAGTATGAGCAGTAGCCGCAGGCCACGGTCGAAGGAATCAGCACCCGGTCCCCCGCTTTCAGATTGCGCACCTCCGGACCCACCTGTTCCACCACTCCCACCCCTTCATGCCCCAGGATCGTGCCCGGTTTCATGCCGCTCATGGTGCCGCGCACCATGTGGAGATCGGTCCCGCAGATGGCGCTGGCCGTAAGTCTTACAATGGCATCACCCGGCGCTTCGATCATGGGCTCAGCCACATCTTCGATTCTGATATCGCCCACTCCCTGCCATACGACTGCTTTCATGAAGTACCTCCAAATACTTATGTGATGAGGTCAAGCTACTTACAATAAGTGTAACAGCACAAGTTGCTATTGCAATTTGCACATTAAAACGTATTTGTTGATTAATAGCATAATTAAAGTGCCACTTGTGTGTTGTTAATCGATAAATGGGTGATAGTATTTACATAAGTCGTGATAGCGACTATTTTGCAACACGGGAGGCAGATTATGGCGATTTCACGTGGTGGTGGGCGTGGTACCGGCGAATCCCCGGCCAACGTTACCAAGAACCTGAAAGGGATGCATTTCCCCGCCAGCAAGAAGGATCTGATCCAGCATGCCCAGCACGAGAAGGCCGAATCGGTGGTCATGAGCAAGCTGCAGAACCTGGAGGATCGCGAATACCAAAGCATCACCGATGTGATGAAAGGGTATGGCAAGGAACAGCGGGAAGCGGGTAAAGGCAGGAGTTCTTCGACGCATTCCGGAAAGCACTGACACAAAGAAAGGGGGCCGATCATGCGATCCGGCCCCTTTATTCGTGCCCGATGATTCCGTGTAAAGTGCGTTACTGCCGGCTGTACAGTCCAATCAGCTGGGCACTTCCGAGAACGTGCCCTTCCATGGCCGCTTCGAGCTGCTGTTTGGACGATCCCCCCGCCAGCGGCAGCAGCCGGTCCAGTGCAAACAGCCTGAAGATATAGCGGTGGCTTCCTGACGGTGGGCAGGGGCCGCCGTAAGCGGTCCTACGGAAATCGTTTCTCCCTGCCATCGCTTCTTTGGGGGAGGAATTCTCCCCGATTTCAGCCTGATGAGGAGCGATGTTCCACAGTAGCCAGTGCACCCACAACCCGGAGGGAGCATCGGGGTCTTCGACGATCAGGGCAAGCGATTTGGTGCCGGCCGGGATGTTCTCGATGTGCAGCGGCGGGTTGATGTCGTCTCCGTCGCAGGTATAGCGGGACGGGATCTGTTGATTGTGGGCAAAGGCCGGGCTGGAAATTTTCATGGCTTCCATCGCACTACCTCCTCGGATCCCTGTGGTGCGGTGCATCTGCCTTCAAGTATAGTGCGGGGTGGTAGCGCCGCAAGTCCGCGGCACGGTGGATGGAGGGTGTGCAGATTGGTAATCTCCGCGTTCAGTTGAAGAGCGCCGGAATTTCCTGCAGGGAGGAAACCACGTTCTCGGGTAGCAGTCCGGCAAAAGGCCAGAGCCGGTCGCGCCTCATCACCCAGACGGTGTGCAGACCGGCGGCAGAGGCGCCGCAGATATCCCAGCTGTGGCAGGCAACCATCCAGGCCTCTTCCGGCTCGATGTGGAGGCGGTCGAGGGTATAGCGGTAGGGTGCGGGGTGCGGCTTGCATTTTTCGACTTCATCCGCGGAAATGACCGCCTCGAAGAAGTCGGACAGCTCGGCGCGCTGGAGCAGGGACATGGCAGCCGGTCGGGCGCTGTTGGTCAGGACCGCCAGGCGCACCCCTTTGGAGGCCAGTTTTTTAAGGCATGCCCGGGCATCCTCCATGGGGGGCAACTGCTTGAGGAGTTCCAGCAGCGCGGGGATCGAAACATCGTTCAGGGCCTGAATTTCAGTCAGATTGGTCAGCGAGAGTTCCGCCGCATCCCGGAACGGAAGATACCGTTCAGCCAATGTCGCCGCCATGGTTGCTGTCAGAATCTCATGAAACCAGCAGTCGCCCCGGAGCCCTTCTTTTTCCAGCCGCTCCGTGATCGGGTCGATCGAGAGCAGGGTTCCCACCAGATCGAAAATCACCACCGCCATGGACGCCTCCTTTGGTAAGGCACGAGGGAATCACGGCTCTCCCAGCTCGACCTCCGTATCTTCCACATCGATCATCTCGACTTCGAAAAACAGGTCTGCTCCGGGTTCGGGAGCCTGGCCCACCGGCTTGACCGGCAGGTCGTTCTGGAATACGATCTCGTCGTCCTGACCTGCTCCGGGTTCGTCCGCATATCCGTCTCCGGCCATGCCGGCCGCATATCCCGGCCCGGTGGGGGCCTCGTCCAGTTCAAAAGGGTATTCGGCCAGTTCGGCCGCCGTGATCCTGATGGTGCGGAAGTCTCCGGGATGCATCCCGATCACTCCCTTTTCCAGGCTGGGGATGGTGTACCCCTCGCCGATGATGAATTCGAGCTGGTCCCGCTCGGCATAATCGTAGATGGTGTCGTCTTCGTACCGGCAGATGAAGCGGATGGTAACCTTCTTGCCCTCGTCGGCTTCCATGGTTCCTCCCCCCGCCTGGAAAAGCAGCCTTTCCGGGCGGAAACTAGTTAAATGATATAATGGTTGATAACGGTGTCAAGACGCGCCTGACGCGAACAAACGGCCATGTGCCGATAACGGGCCACAAGGAGGAACCCATGCCGGAACTGCCCGACCTGACGGTATTCGCTGAAAATCTCCACCGCCGCCTGGCCGGCGGCCGCATTACCGCAGTGCATAGGCACGGCAGCGGCGGACGGCTGAACGTGTCCCCCGCAGAGCTGTCCCGCGCCCTGAGCGGCGCCACCATCGAGCGGGTCGAGCGGGCCGGCAAGGAGCTTTGTTTCCGGATCGGCAACGGCCGGCTGCTGTACATCCACCTGATGCTGAATGGCGGCTTCCGTCTTGCAGCCCAGCCGCTCCAGCGCTCTGCCGGGGATGCCATCATCAGCATCGACTTCGAGCAAGGGGTCTGCCTGAGTCTGCACGATCCCAAAGGGCTGGCAACGGTATCGTTGGATCCCCCACGGGACCAGGGAGTGCCGGACGCCCTGGATGTGGATGCCGGACTGCTGAAGCGGCTGATCGCCGGCAAGCCGCGGACACTGATCAAAGCGCTGCTGATCGACCAGAAGATCATCCGGGGTATCGGCAACGCCTATGCCGACGAGATCCTGTGGCAAGCCCGCATCTCACCCCGCTCGTCAGCGGGCAAGCTGCCGGATGAGGCGGTGGAGGCGCTGGCAGCCGCGATCAGCTCGGTGCTGCTGGATGCCGCGCAGCAGCTGCGGAAACGGCATCCCGATATGATCGCCGGCGAGTTCCGGGAATTCCTGGCCGTGCACAATCCCGACCGCAGGGAATCTCCCGGAGGACGGTCGATCCGGGTGGAGACGGTTTCGTCGAAGAAGACCTACTTCACCGATGAGCAGGTGCTTTACTCGTAAATGCCGAAATGATACGGAAATAGGGCTACCCTCGGTAATGTCATTCCGAAAATATGAATCCGTGAAGCCTTCCAGCCTTCATTCGCTACCCATGCCTCTGCTCTTGCGTTTCCGGTATCAGAAGCATTTCCTCGTAGGTGAGGCGGTATTGCCGATATGAAGCGGAGCCAGCGACGATCGAGCCCCGGCATGGCGCTCATTTCGGCTTCCAGGCTTCACGGATTCAGGTTTCAGAGAATAGTTTTTTTTGCTGCGTGATCCATATCTACGGTGTTTAAATTGCCTTGAGCTTGGGTTTGACACCGGTACGATCCTGTTTTATGGTGTACATGCGTTAATTTCATGTTTCTGAGAGGAACGGCGATGAGCACACGTATCGAAAAGGATACCCTGGGAGAGATGGCAGTCCCTGCCCAGGCCTACTATGGAGCCCAGACCGCACGGGCAGTTCGCAACTTTCCCATTTCCGGGCTGAAACCGCACCCCTCCTTTGTGTGGGCCACGGTAATCATCAAGAAATGCGCGGCAATGGCCAACATGGCCACCGGCCGGCTTCCGGCGGAACTGGGAGGGGCGATCGTGGCGGCGGCTGACGAAGTGCTGGCGGGCCGGCTGAACGACCAATTCGTAGTGGACCCCTTCCAGGCCGGCGCTGGTACTTCCCATAATATGAACGTCAATGAGGTGCTGGCCAACCGCGCCCTGGAACTGCTCGGCCGCCAGCGGGGGGATTTCTCGGCCCTGCACCCCAATGATCACGTCAACATGGCCCAGTCCACCAACGACGTCATTCCGACCGCCATCAGGCTGGCTGCCCTGGAACTGCTCGATCCCCTGCTGGAGGTGCTGGAGGAACTGGAGCAGGCGCTGGCGGACAAGGGGCGCGAGTTCGACGGCATCCTCAAATCGGGGCGGACCCATCTGCAGGATGCGGTCCCGATCCGGCTGGGGCAGGAGTTCGGCGCCTATGGCATGGCGATCCGCAAGAACCGCGAGGGGCTGGAGGCCTGCATCCCGGCCCTGCTGGAACTCGGCATCGGCGGCACCGCGGTCGGCACCGGACTGAACGCCGAGCCGGCATTCATAGGGAAGATCGTGGAAGAACTGGCCCTGGCAACCGGTTTCCCGCTGGTGGCCAGCGCCGACCTGTTCGAGGCCATGCAGAACATGGATCCTTTCCTGGCGCTCTCTTCGGCCCTGCGCCGCACTGCGGTCACCCTGGGGCGCATCGCCAACGACCTGCGGCTCCTGTCGTCCGGCCCGCGTACCGGTCTGGACGAGATTCGCCTGCCGGCGGTGCAGCCCGGCTCGTCGATCATGCCGGGCAAGATCAACCCATCCATGGCCGAGATGGCCAACATGGTCTGCTTCCAGGTGATCGGCTGCGATCAGGCGGTCATGCAGGCAGCCCAGGCCGGCCAACTGGAATTGAACGTGATGATGCCGCTGATCGCCTACAACCTGACCTTCTCGCTGGAGATTCTCAGGAACTGCGTGCAGAAATTCACCCAATCATGTATCATCGGAATCGTAGCAAATCAGGAGCGCTGCCGGCGCTACCTGGAGGATTCGCTGGGGCTGGTGACGGTGCTGGCGCCGTATATCGGCTACAACGCAGCAGCCGAAGTGGCCAAGGAATCGATCGCCAGCGGGCGCTCGATCCGCGAAATCGTGCTGAGCCGCGGTCTGATGCCGGAAGCGGATCTGGAAGAGGCCATGCGGCCGGAATACCTGACCGAACCGGGACTGCCGCTGGAGAAATAAGCTTCACTCAAAGAAGCAGGGAAGGAATTCTTTGATTCTTTGACACCATACTGTTTTTAAAGGAGAACGAGATGAAAGCGGAAGTCGAAAGGGTATTGGAAATGGTGCGCCCCGGCCTGCAGGCCGACGGCGGCGATGTCGAACTGGTGGAGGTGACGGAGGATGGCGTCGTCAAGGTGCGGCTGAAAGGTGCCTGCGGCAGCTGCCCCATGTCCACCATGACCCTCAAGATGGGTATCGAGCGCGCCATGAAGGAGCAGGTTCCGGGCGTCAAGGAAGTGGTTCAGGTCTGATCCAGAACTACCCACGAGCATGAAGGCCCCTTGGAGACGATCCAAGGGGCCTTTTTTTATCCTGCCGGCTGCGTGATTCCGCAGCCCGGCGGTTGCCCTGTCCCCATTCCCCTCGCGTTGACTTGCCCTTTCGCCACGTTACACTTTTAGCAGGCTGCTGAAATTTGCTGCGGGACCCTTCCCGGTAGTTGGACATAACGCTGCATGCCGAGCATGCGACCGAAGCCTCTGCCGACATCTTCCATGACCTGAAGCTGGACCGGCGAAAACATCCGCTGAAGCCTCTGCCGGAGGATAAGGAACTGGTGTGAACCGGTGACCGGAAAAGGAGGAACAATGCCCCAGTCCCAAGGAACGACGAATCTGTCCCGAGGAACGTTGAAGCTGCCTCTTCTGGAAGAAGTGCGCCGGGCCTGCCGGCAGGTGGCCGAGCAGGCGGACTCGGTCGAAATAGATACTGCGGCCATTGACAGCTATGCCGCTGCCCTTCCGCCGGACCGGCTGCTCCAGCCGGAGATGGAACCCGCTGTCCATTACCTGTGGCACGGCCGTGAGACGGTGGCCTATTATTTCACGCTCGGTGCGGTCAATTTCGGTTCCGGCTATTTCCCCGAGATCCTGACCAATCACCGCAAATCCGGGTATCGCCTGATTGCCGCGGCGCTCACGCGGCACTTCGCCGGCTATGGCCCGATACCTCCAGAAAATCTGCGGCGCATGTCCCTGGCCGACTGCACCCGGCTCTTCCGCCTGAAATTCACCAACCACGCCGTCCAGGAATTGATGAAGCTCTACACCCGTGCGCTGAACGACCTGGGCGGCTTTGTCTGCGACCGCTTCGATGGTGATTTCTCCGGTGTGGTGGAAGCGGCCGGCCGGTCGGTGGAGCGGCTGGTGCAGCTGCTGGCCTCCATGCCGCTGCTGGATGACCGGGCGCACTACCGTGGGATGACGGTGCCCTTTTACAAACGGGCCCAACTGAACGCGGCCGATCTATGCATCGCTTTTGCCGGACAGGGGGTGGGGCGTTTCGATGACATCGACCGGCTGACGATCTGCGCCGACAATCTCGTGCCGCATGTGTTGCGCCAGGATGGGATTCTGCGTTACCGGGACGATCTGGCGGAACGGATCGACCGGGGAGAACCGCTGGCTGCGGGCTCGCCCGAGGAGGTGGAGATCCGCACCTGCAGCGTGTATGCGGGAGAGCTGCTGGTCGAGGCGCTGCAACGGCGGGGGGTGCGGGTCAATGCCATGACGCTCGACAACTTCCTCTGGCACCGGGGGCAGGGAACAGCCTACCGCGCCCGTCCCCGGCACCTGACGCGGACTACTTTTTATTGATCTTTTAGGACCACAACAGTCGCGACTTTGAGCGCAATCAACGGCAGCGGAGCACGGATCGACTACGTGCGCGGTCAGATCTGATCGGTTCAGGCTTAGGCCGCTAGCCGGCCTGAGATCTGCGCGCAGCATTCTGAGGGTGCTGGCCGTGGACAGGCCATAGACCAAGTGGGCTCAGGATGGCCCCGGCTACCTGTCCCGGTTTTTGCCGGGTAACGCGCGGCATCAACCCGGTCGCCGGCAGCCATCCCAGATACCCGGCGGCCCAGGTGGCCAGTCCAAGTGCCGTTCCTTCCATGATCAGGTTGGTCTCCTTGCGGTGCAGCAACTCGTACAATACAGCGAAGGTGAGCCCATATCCGAAACCGAGCACCTGAGCCGAGGCTTTTTCCAGGGTCTGCGGGATCCTTTCCCGCGTTTGGGGCGACAGAAGCTCTTCCGCCTGCTCGACCATAAATTCTCCCGGATGCTGCTTTATCGGCGGCATCTCCTCAGGCACCGCCTTCTGTCCCGCTGCCTGCATGGCCTGGATCACTGCAGTCCCGGCCAGCCCGGCCACTATGCCCGAAGCCACCCGTTTGATCACCGTGCGTCCCTTCATGGCGAACCCCCTTGATTGGAGTTGTTCCTATAAAAATTGTACAACCCCGAAGAGGCAAGTCCAGGCCCTGCCGCGTGATGTGGAAGTGGCTTCGGGGGATGCCCTGCAGCAGTAAAGGCGGCTTTGGCCGCTTGTGTTGCTTGACCGCTTGCAATATCGGCGGTGAACGTTACAATTGCACGTCCTGGAGTGCAGACAGCAATTATGAAAGGAGGACAGCATGAAAGTCCTGATAGATTTATGCATTGTGCCGCTCGGCGTGGGGGTGTCGCTTTCCCCGTACATTGCGGCCTGTGAAAAGGTGCTGACCGAGGCGGGGCTGAAGACCGCTTTGCATTCCTACGGCACCAACATAGAGGGGGAATGGGACGCCGTGTTTGCTGCGGTCAGGCGATGCCACGAGGTGGTACATGAGATGGGGGCGCCGCGCATCACCACCACCATCAAGCTGGGCACCCGGACCGACCGCGAGCAGACGATGGAGGACAAGGTAAGGAGCGTCAAGGAGAAGCTTTAAAATAACCCCCACCAGCAGACCACTTCTGCGCAGGTTAAACCGGCCATCGCTTCCGGCGCAGAAGCTCTCCCTCTCCTCCGGCTTCTGCCGAAATCCCGCTGGACAGCGCTTCCCACCCTCTGATACAGTACGCAACTCCATGAAAATCAAACGTCTCGAAATATCAGGCTTTAAATCCTTTGCCGACAAGATCGTGCTTGATTTCCAGCAGGGAGTGACCGGCGTGGTCGGCCCCAATGGCTGTGGCAAGTCCAACATTGTGGACGCCATCCGCTGGTGCATGGGGGAGCAGTCCGCCAAAAACCTGCGTGGCAAGGCAATGGAGGATGTGATCTTTGCCGGCAGCGAGACGCGCAAGGCGCTCGGCATGGCCGAGGTGTCGCTGGTCTTTTCCACCGAGGATGGCCGGGCACCTGCCAAATACCTGGAGTATGCCGAGATCCAGCTGACCCGCCGTCTGTACCGCGACGGCGAGAGCGATTACCTGATCAACAAGACCCCCTGCCGGCTGATGGACATCACCGAGCTGTTCATGGATACCGGGGTCGGCACCCGCGCCTATTCGATCATCGAGCAGGGCAAGATCGGCCAGATCCTGCATTCCCGTCCCGAGGAACGGCGCTTCCTGATCGAGGAGGCGGCCGGGGTCACCAAGTTCAAGTCCCGCAAGCATCTGGCACTGAAGAAGATCGAGGCCACCCGTCTCAACCTGGCCCGGTTGGCGGATGTGCTGGGGGAGATCCGCCGGCAGTTGGGCTCGCTGCAGCGCCAGGCCCGGAAGGCCGAGAAGTTTCGGGAATACCGGGATGAGCTGCGTGAGATCGAGCTGCTGTTCACTGCCCGGGAATACCGGGAGACTCAGCGTATGCGTGCTGAGGCCGAACGGGAACTGTCCGCGCTCAACCAGCGCATACGCGAGGTGTTTGTCGCCTCGGCCGTGGGAGAGTCGCAGTTGGAGGAGGGGCGGCTGGCCCTGGTGGAGGCCGAGAAGCGCTTGAACGCGGCTCAGGAGGATATCTACCGCATCAAGAGCGAGTTCAGCACAGCGGAAAGCGGCCTGGAGTTCCAGTGCAAGGAACTGACAGGACTGACCGGGCGTCTGGTACGGCTTGAGGCCGAGGCGGGCGAACTCGACGCGCGTCTGGCAGAGTGCATCGAGCAGCGCAACTTGCTGGAAGTGCGCCGGGATGCCTCGACCACCGAGAGTGCCGGGCTGCAGGCTGAATTGCGGCAGGCGGAGGAAGCGCTGGCCGGCCAGCAGCAGGCCGAGGAGGAGTCGAACCGTCTGCTGGAGGGGCGCCGCAAGGAGCTGTTCGCGGCCATGTCCGAATCGGCTCAGTTCAAGAGCCGTTACGAGCAGGCGGTCAAACGTTTGGCCAGCCTGTCCGAGCGCCTGGAACGCCATAGCCGCGAAGGGATCCAACAGGCGGAACGTCTGGAGGATGCCCGCCGTCGGGCAGTTGATGTGGACCGGAATTTGGAGCAGGTCCGGCAGGAGCAGGAGGAGCTCAGGGTCGAACAGGCCGCCCTGCTGAAGCGTGAGGAAGAGTTGAAAGCCCGCCTGCCGGTGGTGGAGAAGGAGTGGCAGACCCGCCGGGACGAGTTGAACCGCAGCGCTTCGCGCCTGCACTCGCTGCGCGAGCTGGAGGCCAAGTTGGCCGGTTATGGCCAGGGGGTCAAGAACCTGATGAAATCGGCCGAGCTCAAGCCGCGCTTCCGGGGCTTTCTGGCCGATGCGGTGGTTGCGCCGGCCGAACTGGAAGCGCCGCTGGAAGCGGCTCTGGCGGACCGGCTGCAGTGCGTGCTGTGTGACGGCGACGACGATGCCATGGCTGCCCTGGAATTCCTCAAGCGAAGCAGCGGCGGCCGGGTCGGATTGGCCTTGCCTCTGGAATTCGCAGCACCGCCGGTTGCCCCTCCGGATGGTGCGCATGCTCTGGAGGGACTGGTGCAGGTGTCCGGCCCCCACCAAGGGCTGATCCGGCGCATGCTGGCGTCCGTCCTGCTGGTGGACGGCATTGCACAGGCCATTGCGCTGGCCCGCCGCCATCCTGAATTCTCTTTTGTCACCCGCGAGGGGGATCTGGTTTCCCAGGGTGGGGTTATCAGCGGCGGCTCGGCCGATCAGGTGCAGCAGGGTCTGATCCACAAGAAACGCGAGATCAGGGAACTGGAAGAACGGGTGGCAGTGCTGGAGCAGGAGGTTTCCTCCCTGGGGAGCGAACGCGAGCAGGTGCGCCGCCAGGCTCAGGAGGTTGCCGAGCACCTGAAGGAGATCGGCAAACAGGTGCACCAGGGGGAGCTCAGGCTGGCCGGGTTGGCCAAGGACCGCCAGCAGGCGACCGACGAGATCAGCCGCATCGAGGAGCGCCTGGCCGTGCAGGCCATGGAGACGGAAACCCTGCATGAGGAGCGCGATGCCCTGGAGGTCGAGCGGAAACTGTGTCTGGCCCGGCTGGAGGAAACCGGTGGTTTTTCCCAGGAGCTGGAGCAGGAGGTGGCGCGGCTCAAGGAGGCCTTGGATGTGGGGCGCAGCCAGCTGGCAGCCGGTCGGGAACAGGTCTCGGCCCTGCGGGTACGGGTGGCGACGCTCAGGGAGCAGCACGAGGCGCATCAGCGCGGCATTGCCGACTTGGAGCGACAGACCCAGGAACTGACCCGCCGCATGACCGGTGACCGGGAAGAAATCGCGCGCGGCGCCGGAGAAAGGACGCAGCTCGAGGCCGCCATCGCCGCGGGGACCGAGCGGGTGGAAGAGCTGATCCTGCGCCAGTCCAAGGCTGCCCGGCAGCTCGAGGTGGTTCGGGCGGACTATGAGACCGCCGGTGCGGCAATGGCCGCTACCGAGGCCCGGGTAAAGCAGGCCCGCGAGGACAGCGACGGGGTGCGCCAGACCCAGGCCGATCTGAACCTGCGCTTCTCGACTCTGAACATGCAGGCCGAACACCTGGAGCGCGGACTGCTGGAAAAGAGCCGCATCACCATGGATGAGGCCCTGGCCAGGCTGGCGGAGGTCGAGTTTGACGAGGCGGCCCGGCGGGGGCGTCAGGTGGAGCTGCAGCGCCTGCTGGACGAGATCGGCGAGGTCAACCTGATGGCTATCGAGGAATGCGCCGGCATGGAGGAGCGCTTCACCTTCCTCACCTCCCAGAAAGAGGACCTCGAGGAGTCGCTGCGCGGGCTGCAACAGGCTATCCAGCGCATCAACCGTACCACCCGCCAGCGTTTTCTCGAAACCTACAATCTGGTCAATGCCAAGTTCCAGGAGGTCTTTCCGCGGCTGTTCTGCGGTGGCCGGGCCGAGCTGCGCCTGACCAACGAGGAGGATCTGCTGGAGACCGGCATCGACATCATCGTGCAGCCGCCGGGCAAGAAACTCCAGAACGTGACCCTGCTCTCCGGGGGTGAAAAGGCGCTGACCGCGGTGGCGCTGATCTTTGCCATCTTCCTGATCAAGCCGACCCCCTTCTGTCTGCTGGACGAGGTGGACGCGCCGCTGGACGACGCCAACATCGGCCGCTTTAACGACATGGTGCGGGAGATGAGCGCCATTTCCCAGTTCATCATCATTACCCACAACAAGGCCACCATGCAGGTGGCCGACACGCTCTACGGCATCACTATGGAATCGCCGGGCGCCTCCCGGGTGGTGTCGGTGCGGTTGCATTAAGGCGGGGACCGGGGATCTGGGACCGGTAACGTCTTTTGATGTCTCGGGTTTTACCGGTCCCCGGTCCCTGGTCCCTGAGGAGTTCTTATGCCCTATCAAAGCATTCTGAAGAAACTTGTGGCCAGTACACCGGATGCCATCGGTGCCATTATGGTAGACTGGGAGGGTGAGGCGGTTCAGGAGTACTGTCACTGTGAGCCGTACCAAATGCGTTTCACCGCCGCACACCAGGGCATAATCCTCTCCCGTTTCAAGGCCATGCATGCCAGCCAGGGAATGGTCGAGGATCTGGTGATAACCACCACCACGGAGCGCCTGATCATCGGATGCATCGATCAGGAATACGCACTGGCGATGAATGTCGGCCGTTCCTGTCCGATGGGGCTGGCCCTGCATCATTTTCGCATCGCGATCGAGGAGCTCGGGAAGGAGATATGATGGAGCAGCAGGAAAAGCAGGAAAAGGAGCAGCAACAGGAGAAAAAAGGCTTGCGCGGGTGGATGGACAAGATCATCACCGTTGCCAATATGGAGGTCTTCCCATCCCGCAAGGAGGCCGAGCCGAAAGAGGAAGGGGGCGAGGCTGCCCCGGCTCTCAATCCGTTCGGCGTTGTTGACGCCTATAAAAAACTGAGAGACGGTCTGCAAAAGACCAAAGAGGGACTGGTAGGGCGTATCGATGCCCTGGTACTGGGCAAGAAGGAGATCGATGCCGAAACCCTGGAGGAACTCGAGGAAATCCTGATCACCTCCGACATTGGCGTCAAGACGACCGTCGAACTGGTCCGCACCCTGGAACAGCGTCTGGGGCGCAATGAACTGAAAGACGGCGAGGCCCTGCGGGCAGCGCTCAAAGAAGAGATCCTGCAGCGCCTGACCGCCCATCATGCGCGTTTGGACATCTCCAGCCGCACGCCCTTTGTGCTGCTGGTGATCGGCGTGAACGGCGTCGGCAAGACCACCACCATCGGCAAGCTGGCTGCGCGCTTTACCGGCGAGGGGCGGCGGGTGCTTCTGGCTGCGGCCGATACCTTCCGGGCGGCTGCAGCCGAGCAGCTGACCATGTGGGGCGAACGGTGCGGCGTGGATGTGGTCCGCCACAAGGAAGGTGCCGATCCCTCAGCCGTGGTGTTCGATGCCTGCAAGGCAGCCGTTGCCCGCGGAGTCGATCTGCTGATCATCGATACGGCCGGGCGTTTGCATACCAAGGTCAATCTGATGGAGGAAATGAAAAAGATCCGCCGGGTGATCGAGCGGGAGATACCCGGGGCGCCCCATGAAACGCTGCTGGTGGTGGATGCCGCCACCGGCCAGAATGCCGTTTCCCAGGCACGGCTTTTCAAGGAGGCGGCCGGTGTCACCGGCCTGGCCCTGACGAAACTGGATGGTACGGCCAAGGGGGGCATCGTAGTGGCGGTCAGCCACGAGTTCGCCCTGCCGGTCCGATACATCGGTGTGGGCGAGACGGTGGAAGACCTGCGCGACTTCGATCCGCAGGAGTTTACGGATGCCCTCTTCCAGGCCTGACAAAACCGTTCCGGAAGGGGGCTGTCAAGCTACTGAATCCAGCGATTTCAGACAATTAGGACTTGACTTCCGCCCTTCTGACGGTTATAGTCAGGCTCCCCGAAAGGAAGATAGAGGAATGAATCAGGAACTTTTCGAAAGACTCGATAGCAGAATCACGGAGCTGGTTGAAAAATACGCGTCGCTGAAAGAGGAAAACGCACGTCTGGCTGAAGAAAATCAGCGCCTGCTGTCCGAGCGCGAGGGGCTGACAGCCCGTGTCGACGCGATTCTCGGCAAGTTGGAAGGACTTTAGCGGAGTATTCGGGCGCCTCTTGCCGTGGCAGCAGGGTGGGGGGCAGCGACCTTTGTGCATAAAGGGAAGTTTGCATGAAAACCACCCACCTGGTCACGGTGCTCGGCCGCGAACTCTCGGTCAGGAGTTCGGCCCCTGCAGAAAAGGTCCAGGCGGTCGAGGCCTTTGTCAACGAAAGGCTGCATGACATAGGATCCGCCTTGAAGAGCGGCGACGCATCGCTGATACTGATGCTGGCACTGCTCAACACGGCTGAGGAACTGCTTGATCTGCGGTCCGATCGGGAGGCTGATGTGCTTCTGGAGAACAGGCTGCAGGGGCTCCTGGCAAAGCTGGAATCGGCCTGAAAACGGTATGGCAGCGGTAGCAGGAACCGGCCCCCTATGACGATTGGCTCCGGCGCAGCCGGAGAGCAAGGTCTCTCAGGGAGACTTGATTATATATTCGCAATGCATCCATCAGTCCCGGCAGGTGCCAGACGTCCTCACCTGTTTTGCTGATACCAGAATATATCCTCGAAACGAAAGGAAGGAATCGCTCCTCGAAGCAAAGGAACCAGAGCAACTACCTCATTCCACGGCACTGTGAGCCATTCCCCCTCCTTTCCCTCCCCTGATCGACCCTTCGCCAATCCACTTGGCATCATCACTGTTGCGCGCATACCATAGCCCCAGAATCCGTAACACCCGCAGTCTTTGCCGGCTTGAAAGGCCCCGTTTCCGGGCTGTCAAGGCGTCTGCGGGGAGGCAAGAGGATGTCATGCCGAAGCGATCGCTCCGCCAGCAGATGCTGGCACGGCGCCGGGCCATCAGCCACGAGGAATGGCAGGAGGCCAGCCGGTCGGCCCAGCTGCAGCTCCTCACCCTTGCGGAATATGCCCGGGCAGGCTGCATCGCCCTGTATGCCCCGGCCCATAACGAGATTGACACGGCCCTGATCCTGGCAGATGCCTTTGCGGCAGGTAAAAAGGTACTGTACCCGGCCGTCTGCGGCCAGGAGATGGTGCTCCGTCATGTCACGGGGCTGGAATGCCTCCAGCGGGGCTGCTTCGGTATTCTCGAACCCTGCCCGACCGGCGAGGATCATCTGGCCGATCAAGCCGATCTGTTCGTTGTTCCGGGGGTGGTATTCGATCGTCGCGGGCATCGCATCGGTTACGGCAAAGGGTTTTACGATCGCTTTCTTCGGCATCCCGGCCGCACGGCACATCTGGTCGGGCTCTGCCACGATTTCCAGTTGATTGACGGCGACATACCGGCAGATGGTCACGATATCCAAATGGAGATCATTGTCACCGACCGACGCATGATCCGGTCGAAGGATCGCGGAGTCATCGAACAAGTCGATCAAACATCCCGCTAAACGGGAGTGGAGGTAACCGGTGCCGTTCCGGCCCGGATTTATATAGAGGAGGTTGTTCATAATGGAAATGCTGATTGTGATAGTGATCGCAATTGCTGTTGCCGCGGGCGCCTATCTGGCAGGCAGCAGGTCGAACAAGAAGGACTCGACTTCCATCGTCAGGCAGGCCGAGGAATTGGCCAGCAAGGTGATCGATGATGCCCGCCGGGAGGCGGAGACCATCACCAAGGAGGCTGAACTCAAGGCCAAGGATGCGGCTCTTGAGGCTAAGACCGGGCACGAGCGGGAGATGTCGGAGAAAAAGAAGGATCTCCAGAATCTTGAGAAGCGGTTGCAGCAGAAAGAGGAAAATCTCGACAAGAAGGTGTCTCTGTTCGACCAGAAGGAGCTGGACATCCTCAAGAAGGAACAGGTCCTGACCCAGAAGGAGCAGGCGCTTTCACTGCGTGACGAAGAGTTGAAAAAGGCGACTGATGTTCAACGGGCCAAGCTAGAAACGATTTCCGGCATGTCTGCCTCGGAAGCCAAAAAAGAACTGATGGACGCCATGGAGGACGAGGCCAAGCACGATGCCGCCAAACTGATCAAGGTCATCGAGGAAGAGGCCCGCGAAACAGCCGACAAGAAGGCCAAAGAGATCATCTCCCTGGCTGTTCAGCGTTATGCAGGGGAGTATGTGGCGGAAAAGACCGTTTCGGTCGTGCCGCTTCCCTCCGATGAGATGAAGGGGCGCATCATCGGCCGCGAAGGGCGCAATATCCGCGCTCTGGAAGCTGCCACCGGCATCGATCTGATCATCGACGACACCCCGGAGGCGGTTATTCTGTCCGGTTTCAACCCGGTCCGCCGCGAAGTGGCCCGGCTTTCGCTGGAGAAGCTGATCAGCGACGGCCGCATCCATCCCGGCCGGATCGAGGAGGTGGTGGCCAAGTCCACCGAGGAGGTCGATCAAACCATCAAGGAGGCCGGGGAACAGGCTGCCTTCGACCTGGGTGTTCACGGCATCCACCCGGAGGTGCTCAAGCTGATCGGGCGTCTCAAATACCGTACCTCCTATACCCAGAACGTGTACCAGCATTCGCTGGAGGTGGCCTTCCTGTGCGGCATCATGGCTGCCGAGCTGGGCATCAACGTCAAACAGGCCAAACGCGCCGGGCTGCTTCATGACCTGGGCAAGGCGGTCGATCACGAGGTGGAGGGTTCCCACGCGGTGATCGGCGCCGAACTGGCCCGCAAGTATGGCGAATCCCCCAAAATCGTGCATGCTATCATGGCCCATCACGAGGATGAAAAACCGTCGACCGTGCTGGCAGTACTGGTACAGGCGGCCGATGCCCTTTCCGGCGCCCGCCCCGGTGCGCGGCGCGAAATGATGGAAACCTACGTCAAACGGCTGGAAGACCTGGAGCGTATCGCCACCTCCTTTGGCGGCGTGACCAACTCCTTTGCCATTCAGGCCGGCCGCGAGATCCGCGTAATGGTGTCCAGCGACCAGATCACGGACGAACAGTCGGTGATCATGGCCCGTGACATCGCCAAAAAGATCGAGGCGGAGATGACCTACCCCGGCCAGATCAAAGTCAACGTCATCCGCGAAACCCGCGCCGTAGAGTACGCGCGATAAAATCATACCACCCCCGCCTTCGGCACCCCTCCTGATTTAGGAGGGGGACGGGGGAGGTTAGAAACTGACTATCAGATGCCCGTCAAAATTCTTTTCATAGGTGACATCATCGGCAAGCCCGGTCGCCAGGCACTTTCCCGGGAGCTGGATCGCCTGGTGGACCGGCATCGCGTCGATCTGGTCCTGGTCAATGGCGAAAACGCTTCGGGAGGCTTCGGCCTGACAACCGAAACCGCCAAAGAACTGTTCGACCTGGGGGTGCACGGCATCACCAGCGGTAACCATATCTGGGACAAAAAGGAACAGGTAGCGCTGGTGCTGGCCAATCCGCGCATTGTCCGTCCTGCCAACTACCCCGAAGGGACCACTGGCCGGGGGGGTATGATCCTGACTACCCCGGGAGGGATCAAGGTAGGAGTGCTCAATCTGGAAGGGCGCGTCTACATGAAGAATCTGGAGTGCCCCTTCCGCACGGCCGATCGTGAGATCGAGCTTCTGCGGCAGGAGACGCCGGTGATTTTCGTCGATTTTCATGCCGAGGCCACTTCCGAAAAATCTGCCCTGGGCTGGTACCTGGACGGCAGAGTCAGCGCCGTGGTCGGCACCCATACCCATGTGCAGACCGCGGACGAGCGTATTTTGACCCGCGGTACGGCCTACCTGTCCGACGCCGGCATGACCGGCAGCTTCGACTCGGTAATCGGGATCGGCAAGGAAGAGGCCATCCACAAGTTCCTGACCCAGTTGCCGGTCAAATTCGAAATACCCAAGAAGGATATCCGCATCAACGGCGTGGTGGTATCGGTCGACGAGGAAAGCGGCCGGGCGCTCGGCATCGAGCGTATCGCCGTGAGCTGTTAATCACAAAAATATTTGCCACAGAGGTCACTGCGGTCACAGAGAACATCATGGTTTACGATAAGCAGGTCCCTCAAGCGCATTGATCCCGCTTTACCTCCATCCTGCCCAGCCAGTTTCCTCTGTGAACTCTGTGCCCTTTATGGCCAAATCTTGATGTTAGGAGTTGAACATGTCCGTTGCCGAACAGATGGCCGTTATCAAGCGCGGCGCCGTTGAGGTACTGATCGAGAAGGAGTTGGAGGAGAAACTGGCCAACTCGCTCAAGACCGGGGTCCCGTTGAAGATCAAGGCCGGTTTCGATCCGACCGCGCCTGACCTGCACCTGGGACACACCGTGCTGATCCACAAGCTGCGGCAGTTTCAGCAGCTGGGGCACGAGATCAATTTCCTGATCGGCGATTTCACCGGCATGATCGGCGACCCGACCGGCAAGTCCGAGACCCGCAAGGTACTGACCCGCGAGGATGTGCTCAGAAACGCCGAAACCTACAAGCAGCAGGTGTTCAAGATCCTCGATCCGGAGAAGACCAAGGTGGTGTTCAACTCCACCTGGCTGAACGAGCTCGGTTCGGGCGGCATGATCGCCCTGGCTTCCAAGTACACCGTGGCGCGCATGCTGGAGCGTGACGACTTCCACAAACGCTTCAACAGCCAGCAGCCGATTGCCATCCATGAGTTCCTGTACCCGCTGGTTCAGGGCTACGATTCCGTGGCGCTCAAATCCGACGTGGAGCTGGGGGGCACCGACCAGAAATTCAACCTGCTGATGGGGCGCGAATTGCAGCGCGAGTGGGGCCAAGCTCCCCAGTGCATCCTGACCATGCCGCTTCTGGAGGGGCTGGACGGGGTCAACAAGATGTCCAAATCCCTGGGCAACTACATCGGGATTACTGAGGCACCGGACGATATCTTCGGCAAGATCATGTCGATCTCGGACGAGTTGATGGTGCGCTACTACGAACTGCTCTCGGACATGCCGCTGGCCGAACTGGACAGGCTCAAGGCCGGCCTGAAGGACAAGTCCCTGCACCCCATGGCGGCCAAAAAGGCCTTGGGACGCGAGATCGTCTCCCGCTTTCACGGAGCGGGTGCCGGGGAGGCGGCCGAGGAGAATTTCGTCAAACGCTTCAAGGAAAACGAGATCCCCGATGAGATGCCGCAGGTCAGTTACCGTCTGGCAGACGGCAGCGTTCTTTTGGCAAAGGCCATGACCGAGGCGGGATTGACCAAGTCCAACGGCGAGGGGCGCCGCTCCATCGACGGCGGCGGGGTCAAGCTGAACGGCGAGAAGGTCAGCGACACCAACCTGGAGCTGGCCGCGGCCGGCGAGTATGTCGTGCAGATCGGCAAGCGGCGCTTCGCCCGCATCGTGGTGGCCTGATACCGTGATCCATCTCTCCAATATCACCAAGCAACACGGCTCGCAGATACTGTTCCGAGAGGCCAGCTTCCAGATCCTGCCCGGCACCCGCAGCGGCCTGGTCGGCCCCAACGGTGCCGGGAAAACTTCCATTTTCCGGATCATCATCGGCGAAGAGGAGGTTGACGCCGGCGAAATCACCTGCGCCCGCAAGACCTCCATCGGCTACTTTTCGCAGGACGTGGGCGACATGGCCGGACGTTCGGCCCTTGAAGAGGTCATGGCCGGCTCGGCCGAAACGGTGCGGCTGGCGGCCGAGCTGAAGGAGATGGAAGCGGCCATGTGCGAGCCGCAGTCGGACGATGCCATGACGGCACTGCTGGAGCGCTACGGCTCTGCGCAGGAGGAATTCGAACATCGCGGCGGCTATGATCTCGATACCCGCGCCCAGACGGTGCTGACCGGACTCGGTATCGGACCGGACCGCTTCCATCACCCGGTGGAGTCCTTCAGCGGCGGTTGGAAGATGCGCATCGCCCTGGCCAAGATTCTGACCCTGAAACCCGATGTGCTCCTGCTGGACGAGCCGACCAACCATCTGGATGTGGAATCGATCGTCTGGCTGGAAGAGTGGCTGGCCAATGAGTTCGACGGTGCCCTGCTGATGACCAGCCATGACCGCGATTTCATGAACCGCATTGTGACCCGCATCATCGAGGTGGCCAACAAGACCGTCACCACCTATGGCGGCAACTATGATTTTTACGAGCGGGAACGGGAAATCCGCCGCGAACAGCTCCTGGCCAGTTACAAGCGCCAGCAGGAGATGCTGGCCAAGGAGGAGGAATTCATTGCCCGCTTTGCCGCCCGCGCCTCCCATGCGGCCCAGGTGCAGTCGCGGGTCAAAAAGATCGACAAGATCGAGCGGATCGAGATTCCGCCCGAAGAGCGGACTGTACGGTTCGAGTTCAGCGAGCCCCCCCGCAGCGGCGACGATGTGGTGGTCATGACGGATCTGGCAAAGGCTTGGCAGACCCACGGCGGTGAACACAAGGTGTTCAGCGGCGTTTCGGGGGTGATCCGCCGCCAGAACAAGATTGCTGTGGTGGGGGTCAACGGGGCCGGCAAGTCGTCGCTGCTCAAGGTGCTGGCCGGAGAGACCGAAGCCAGCGCAGGCAGCTTCAATCTGGGGGCCAATGTGGAGCTGGGCTATTTCAGCCAGCATGCCATGGAACTGCTCGATCCGGGCAAAACCATTTTCGAAACGCTGCAGGACGCCATGCCGCAGGCCACCATCGGTGTGATCCGCAATCTGCTGGGTGCGTTCCTGTTCTCGGGCGATGCCATCGACAAGCGCATCGAAAATCTCTCCGGCGGTGAAAAGAGTCGGGTGGTGCTGGCCACGCTCCTGGCGCGGCCGGTGAATTTCCTGGTGCTGGACGAGCCGACCAACCACCTCGATATTCGATCCCGGGAGATCCTGTTGGATGCGCTCCAAAATTTCAGCGGCACGGTCATGCTGGTCAGCCATGACCGGCATTTCCTGCGCCAGCTGGTGGACAGGGTTTTCGAGCTGGACCATGGTGAAATGCGGGTTTATGAGGGCAATTACGAATATTACCTGAGCAAGGTGCACCACGGACAGTGCTGACGCTGTCGTGTGCGAAAACGCTCCTGCCATTTAAATGATTGACATCACGCACACAAGCTGTTACTAACTGATATCCGGGTTATCCCGGAACATTAAAAGGTAGTATCAGGAGAAGGTAAGCAAATGGTAAACGGAACAGTAAAATGGTTCAACGACAGCAAAGGGTTTGGTTTTCTGGAGCAGGAGAACGGCGAAGATGTATTCGTTCATTTCTCCGCTATCAACGGTGAAGGCTTCAAATCACTTGCTGAAGGCGATAGCGTGACATTCGAACTGGTCAAAGGCCCCAAAGGTCTGCAGGCCGCCAATGTGACCAAACAGTAGTCACATAGAATCTGGATTAAAAAAGCCCCGGAGCAATCCGGGGCTTTTTTTTGTCAATGACATGCGAGAGAAATCGTCAGGAGAGATATGGCTCTTCCATCAACTATTTATCGTGCCGCCATCGAGCTGTCCGACATCGGTCGCACCATCTACCGGACACTGAACGTCACGGTTGCACAACATCCCTCGGAAACCGCGGAACGCCTGGTGGCCCGGCTTTTAGCCTATGCCATCCGTTATGAAGAGGAACTTCTTTTCACCAAGGGCATCGCCGCAGGAGACGAACCGGATCTGTGGGTGCTTGGCCCGGATGGACGGGTGCGGCTGTGGATCGAAGTGGGTCTGCCGGATGCGGAGCGGCTGATCAAGGCTGGTCGCCATGCGGAGCGAGTCATTCTGTTCGCCTGCGGTGGGTCGCGGTCCGCCTGGGAGCGTCAGCAGCTGCCAAAATTGAGCGGTATTGCCAATATCGAGATTTTCATCTTGGAGCAGCACCTGCTGACGCATCTGGCAGCCGGTCTGCAGAAATCGATCAACTGGTCGCTCACCATCACCGAGGATACCCTCTATCTTGAGCAAAACGGAGAGACTATCGAGTCGTCCCTGCTGAGACAGGTTTCTCCCTGAATGAGGTGCGTTTCCGAACTCTCTGCACAGAGGCTCAGGCCATTGCCCCGGTAGCGAGGCGGCGGTCCGGGCGAGGGGTGTGCTTGCCGGGGAGGGCCGAGCGGGTCCGACCGGCCCCTTTGGCCGGCAGTGACGGTGCCGGACGTCGGAAGCTCTTTGCAAATTCCAGTGCCGTCTGCCCGGGGCGATATACTCTTGCCACATCGTCCCAGCGTACCAGTTCGCGGGTTTCCAGCGTTACCAGCATGAACAGCACCTCTCTGCGATTCAGACACAATTTATCGGCAATTTCGCAAATGCTCAGGCGTTCTTTGCAGTTTGCAAGAAGTTCCAGCAGTTCCAGTGTCTTTTCCATGGCCTGAACCGCATCCAGGCTCTTTCCCTTAAGCATTCTCGTCTCCGTAAATCAGTGTAGTGGTGCGGGGCGCGGTGCGCCAGTCAGTCGGGCTTGATCAGGCTCTTCCAGCGGGAATCGAGGCAGATGCCCATGGCCTCGCGCATTACCGAAGAAACGCTCCGGCTGGTGCGCCGTGCAAACGCATCCAGCGCTGCGCGTTCTTCATCGCTGATACGCAGACTGACAACATGATAACGCGGATGTGCCTTCAAGGATCCCATCGTTCCATACTCCCTTTGTGGTTTCGCACAGTGAAATCATGTTTCTTTTTATTGTTTTAACTTAGCGTAAACATATTTCGATGTAAACATAAATTTTCAATACGATGTTTGTGTTAGCGGGCATTGCAGCACTAAAGAAGCAACCAGTGTCTGCCGCGTTCACACCTTCCAGAAAATACCGATCAGGCGTTTGATTTCATTCTGCAGAACAATATTTTACATTTTTATGCCATTGACGTGAACCGCGGGCTATGGTAGTTTCGCACAACGGAACAGCTTGCAGTCTGAATCAAGGCAAGGGATCTATGATCGAGACGGAAAAGGACAACGACCGCCAATCGGTGCGCGCTCTGGAGCGAGGACTTGAGGTCCTGCGCAGTTTCAAGCCGGGAGACCGGTTCCTTGGCAACCAGGAGCTTGCCCAGCGTACCGGCTTGCCCAAACCGACCATCTCCCGTCTGACCCATACCTTGACCCGGCTGGGATACCTGGCCTATTCGGAGAAGTTCGGCAAATATCATCTCGATTCTGCTGTCCTGGCTCTCGGATACTCTTTTCTGGTCAACATGGACGTGCGCCGCATCGCCCGCCCCCTGATGAGGGACTTGGCCGAATATGCCCAGGCTTCGGTCGCCCTGGGGGTGCAGGACCGGCTCAGCATGCTGTACATCGAGGCCTATCGCAGCAGCGCAACGGTCACCCTGACGCTGGATGTCGGCTCCCAGATCCCCATCGCCACCACCTCGATGGGGCGGGCGCTTTTGTGCGCCCTGTCCGATGCGGAACGTGAGGCGATTCTCGATCAGGTCAAGACGCGCAACGAGGGGGAATGGCCACGGATCAAGGCCGGCATCGACCAATCGCTGCAGGACTATGCCGAGCGCGGCTTCTGCCTTTCGCTGGGGGACTGGAAAAAGGATGTGCATGCCGTTGCCGCTCCCCTGATACCGTCCGACGGTTCCCGTGTCCTTGTCTTCAGCTGCGCAGGAGCAGCCTTTCAGCTGCGGCGACATATGCTGGAGGACGATATCGGTCCGCGGCTGCTCAATCTTGTCACCAACGTCAAGGAGATCATGGACCGCCAGGTCTGATCCCTTTCCCCGGTTTCCAACCACAGCAGTATCCTCCCCCGGGCGCACACAGGACGACTGCCCCCTCGACCAACCTCAACTTCAATGGATGATTATGACAAACCTGATTACCGCTGCAGGCATGAAGAAACTGGAGGATGAATACCATTATCTGTGGCGTGTGGAGCGTCCCAAGGTTGTGCAGGGGGTTGCCGATGCGGCGGCGGAGGGGGATCGTTCCGAGAACGCGGAATACATCTACGGCAAGAAGCGCCTGCGGGAGATCGACCGCAAGCTGAAGCATCTCGGCAGCCGCCTGAAAGTGCTGAAGGTGGCCTCGGTACCGGCGAACCCGCAATCGGTGAGCTTTGGCTGCTGGGTGTCCTACGAGGATGAGGATGGCGCTGCGCGCTGCTACCAACTGGTGGGACCGGATGAGTTCGATGTGTCCTCCGGCCGGATCAGTATCGATTCGCCAGTGGGCCAGGCGCTCCTGGGCAAAAGGATCGACGACGAGGTGGTCATCCGGCGACCGACCGGAGATCTGACAGTCTACATCACCGGCATAAGCTCAGCCCAGCCATGACATGAAAAAGCGCCGTTCTCCCGAGGGAGAACGGCGCTTCGCTTTTTGCAGCGGCAATGGAGTACGTGAGACCGGCGGCTACAGCGAGAACTCCGCGTGGCCGTGGTACAGCTCGTCACGCTCCCGCGCCACGTCCGCATTTTCCAGATACTCCTCAAAGCCCATCACGCGATCGATGACTCCTCCGGAGGTAATTTCGACAATCCGGTTGGCAATGGTGGAAACGAACTCGTGGTCATGGGAGGCGAACAGGATCACCTCCGGGAAGGCGATCAGCCCGTCGTTCAGGGCGGTGATCGACTCCAGATCCAGGTGGTTGGTCGGTTCATCCAGGATCAGCGCATTGGCACCGGTGAGCATCATGCGCGCCAGCATGCAGCGGACCCGCTCGCCGCCGGAGAGGACGCCGGTCCGTTTCATGGCCTCCTCGCCGGAAAAGAGCATGCGGCCGAGGAAACCGCGGGCAAAGGTTTCCCCCTCCGTCGGCGGTGAGTACTGTCCGAGCCAGTCCACCAGGGTCAGGTCGTTCTCGAAGTACGCACTGTTCTCCTTGGGGAAGTACGTGCTGGTAATGGTCACTCCCCAACGGAAACTGCCGCTGTCCGGCTCCAGTTCACCAGCCAGAATCTGGAACAGGGTGGTCTTGGCCAGACCGTTGCCCCCCACAAAGGCGATCTTGTCACCCTTGGATACTATCAGATCGAAGTTGTTCAGCACCGGTACCCCGTCGATGGTCTTCGACAGGCCCTTGATTTCGAGGATGATGTCGCCGCAGGGGCGCTCCGGCTTGAATGCCACATGCGGATACTTGCGCGACGAGACCGGCATGTCCTCCAGGGTGAGCTTGTCGAGCAGTTTCTTACGCGAAGTGGCCTGCTTGGCCTTGGAGGCGTTGGAGCTGAAGCGCTGGATAAATGCCTTCAACTCTTCGGCCTTTTCGGTGATCTTGCGGTTCTCGTTCTGGCGCTGCTTCAGGTTCAGCTGGCTGGCATGGTACCAGAAGTCGTAGTTGCCCACATAGACCTGGATCCGGCCGAAGTCGATGTCTGCCGTATGCGTGCAGACCTGATTCAGGAAATGGCGGTCATGGGATACCACGATGACCGTGTTGGGGAAGCGATAGAGGAACTCCTCCAGCCAGGAGATCGATTTGAGGTCCAGGTTGTTGGTCGGTTCGTCTAGGAGCAGCACGTCCGGATTGCCGAACAGTGCCTGTGCCAGCAGCACCCGCACCTTGTCCCCCCCTTCCAGTTCCTTCATCTTCCTGCCGCGCAGTTCCTCGGGGATGCCGAGGCCGTTCAGAAGCACAGCCGCCTCGGACTCCGCCTCGTAACCGTTCATTTCGGCGAACTCACCCTCCAGTTCAGCCGAGCGGACGCCGTCCTCCTCGCTGAAATCGGCCTTGGCGTAAATCGCCTCGCGTTCGGCCATGATCTCGAACAGACGCTTATGCCCCATGATCACGGTGTTAAAAACCGTCTCTTCGTCAAAGGCGAAATGGTCCTGCCGTAGCACGGCAATGCGCTCCCGCGCGCCGAGGCTGATCTCTCCTTTGTCGGGTTCGATCTCGCCGGAGAGAATCTTCAGAAAGGTGGATTTGCCGGCACCGTTGGCGCCGATCAGGCCGTAGCAGTTGCCCGGAGTGAATTTGATGTTGACGTCCTTGAAGAGGACGCGCTTGCCAAAGGACAAGGTGACATTACTGGCGGAAATCATGTGTTCAAAACTCCTGTGCGACAAAATAAAAACCACAGGGATGCGGCCCCTGTGGTTCAGACAATCTCGACTATAGCACTTACGGTGACCGGGCGGCAATCCTTAATTCAACAACGGAAGCCTGACGGCATGCCTAGCAGGCTGTTGAAATTCCCAGGTTGTGAGGCTGCAGGCCGAAGTCACAAGAGGGCTGACGAGGACGGCGGCGAGATGTCCGTTTTCAATAACCTTCTAGACCCTGAACCGCCGGGTGGTGGACATCAGCTCTCCAGCGGAACCGCTGAGATTGGCAGCCGCTGTGTCGGTCTGGTGGGTGCCGCGGGATACGTCTTCGATGATGGCAGTGATGGCGTGGATGTTGTTCATCACCCCGGCTGTGGTGGCGGTCTGCTGTTCGATGGCGGTCGCCACCTGGGCGACGCTGTCGGTCAGCACTTCGATATGGGACTTGATCTCGGAGATGGCCTGATTGGAAAGCTGAACTCCGCGGGCACCATTCTCGACGCTCGCGGCGCTCTGTTCCATGGAACCGATCACGTTCTTGACATCTCCCTGCAGCGTACCAATGATCTTCTGGATCTCCCGAGTGGCCTGCGTGGTCCGCTCGGCCAGGCTCCTGACCTCGTCCGCCACCACCGCGAACCCGCGCCCCTGCTCGCCGGCCCGGGCAGCCTCAATGGCGGCGTTCAGGGCCAGCAGGTTGGTCTGGTCGGCGATATCCTCGATGGTGCCGACGATCTCCCCGATCTCGCTGGAATTGTTGCCGAGCGATTGCACGGCCAGTGTGGTATCGCTGACCAGTCGTCCGATTTCGCCCATCAGGTGTGACATATCCGCGATGGTGCGCTCACCTGCGCTGGTCGCCTGCCGGGTCTCGGAAGCCTTGTCGGCCATCAACTGGCAGTTCCTGGAGATGTCGGAGCTGACCGAGGAAAGCTCCTCAACAGCCTGTACGGCGGAACCGGTTTGCCCAACGGCTTGTTCGGCGCCGGCGGCCATGCGTTCCGAGGTCTGTTTGAGGGTGCCGGCGGCGGCGGTCAGGTCGCTGGATGTGGCCTGCATGCCGGAAATGATGGAGCGCATGGAGGTTTGTACTTCTCTGATCGAGATCAGCACGGCGCTGATCTCGTTCTTGTTCCGGACAGCGATCTCCTGGCTCAGGTCTCCTTGGGCCATGGTCTGCAACGTGGCCAGCACGCGCCTGATGGAAGATCCGATGCCCCATATGTTGATCCAGCCGAAGAAGGCGCCCAGCAGGATGAAGAGCCCCATGGTGCAGTAGCTGATCGTTGCGGACGCGGATCTCCCGAGAATGGTGGTGGCAAGGATGCACAGGCTGTAGCAGAAACAGAGCAGGCCGATTCTGGTTTTGATGGAGAGGCTGAAATAGAAGTGTTGGAGCGTCTGCATGGATGCTTTCCCTTTCTTCAGGGCATGGTATGTCTGCGACAGCTATTGTGTGCCATAGGTGGTGATTTTTCAAGCATTAATTAAAATTGCGTTTTGAGGCAGCGTTTACCCCTGCTTCATATCGAGCCGTACCGGCTGCAGGTTCCATATCTCCCGATTATAGTCCAGGATGGTGCGGTCGGTGGAGAACTTGGTGCTCAGGGCACTGTTGATGATGCTCATGCGTGTCCAGCGCTCGCGGTCCCGGTAGGCCTCGGCCACCCGGGCCTGCGCATCCACGAAGCTCCGGAAATCGGCGGCCACCATCCAGGGATCGGTGGGGCTGGTAATGGCATTGATGACCGGATCAAAGATGCCCGGCTCGAACATGTTGAAGTGACCGCTGTAAAGCAGTTGCATGACCCGGTTCAGGTCGGGATCCGCATCGATGATCGCTGCCGGATCGTACTGCGGCCGGAGTGCCTCCACCTCTTCGGCGGTCAGCCCGAACATGAAGAAATTGTCGTCGCCTACCTCCTGGCGGATTTCGATATTGGCACCGTCCAGGGTACCGATCGTCACGGCGCCGTTCATCATGAACTTCATATTGCCGGTTCCGGAAGCCTCCTTGCCGGCAGTGGATATCTGCTCGGACAGATCGGTGCCCGGGCAGACCACCTCCATGGCGGTGACCCGGTAGTTGGGGAGAAAAGCCACTTTAAGCAAGTCGCCGACCAGCGGGTCATTATTGATCACCTGGGCTACATTGTTGATCAGTTTAATGGTCAGCTTGGCCATGTAATAGCCCGGCGCGGCCTTGCCGCCGATCAGTACGCAGCGGTTGGTCCAGGTGGCGGTGTCGCCGCGCTTGATGCGGTTGTACAGATGGATCACGTGCAGCAGGTTGAGCAGTTGGCGTTTGTATTCGTGGATGCGCTTGACCTGGACATCGAACAGCCCGTTCGGGTCGAAGGTCACGCCGCACTGGGCTTCCACCATGTCGGCCATGCGCTGTTTGTTGATCAGTTTGACCGCGTGCCAGCGCTCGCGAAAGGCGGGGTCCTCGGCCAGGGGGACGAGTTGCCGGATCTGCTGTAGGTCGGAGGTCCAGCCGTCGCCGATCGCTTCGCTGATCAGCCGGCTCATGGCGGGGTTGCACCAGGCGATCCAGCGGCGGGGGGTTACGCCGTTGGTCTTGTTATTGAACTTGTGCGGCCAGAGTTCGAAGAAGTCGCGGAACAGTCCCTGGACCAGTAATTGCGAATGAAGTTCCGCCACACCGTTCACGGAAAAGGAGGCAACGATCGCCAGGTATGCCATCCGCACCTGGGGCACCGCCCCCTCCTCGATCAGCGACATCCGCCGCAGACGCTCGCTGTCGCCGGGCCAGCGGTCGGCGACCAGTTTCAGGAAGCGGGCATTGATTTCGAAGATGATGTCCAGGATGCGGGGCAGCAGATTCCGGAACAGCTGCACGGGCCATTTCTCCAGCGCCTCGGGTAGGAGCGTGTGGTTGGTGTAGGCCATGGTGCGGGTGGTGATGTCCCAGGCCTGGTCCCAGGCCATGCCCTGTTCGTCCATCAGGAGCCGCATCAACTCGGGGACTGCGCAACTAGGGTGGGTATCGTTGAGCTGAAAACAGTTCTTGTCGGCAAAGGTTCCGAAATCCCCTTTATAGAGGGCCCGCCAGCGGGCGATGATGTCCTGCAGACTGGCGGAGGCGAGGAAGTACTGCTGGCGCAGGCGCAACTCCTTGCCGTTTTCGCTGGCGTCATTGGGGTAGAGCACCATGGTGATATTTTCGGCGGCGTTCTTGGCTGCCACCGATTCGGTGTAGCTGCCGGCATTGAACTCGCCCAGGTTGAACTCGTCCGTGGCAGCTGCCTTCCAGAGCCTCAGGGTATTGACCGTACCGTTTTTATAGCCCGGTATGGGGATATCATAGGGCACTGCCAGGACATCGCTGGTATCGACCCAGCGGCCGGCCAGTTCTCCTGCGGCTGTCCGGAAGAATTCGCTCTTGCCGCCGAAGCGGATGCGCTGGGTATATTCGGGCCGTTCCACTTCCCACGGGTGCCCCTCCCTGAGCCAGTGGTCCGGCTCCTCCACCTGCCTGCCGTCAACGATGCGTTGCCGGAACATGCCGTATTCGTAGCGGATGCCATACCCCATCACCGGCAGTTGCAGCGTGGCACAGCTGTCGAGGAAACAGGCCGCCAGGCGCCCCAGGCCGCCGTTGCCCAGCCCGGCATCGATCTCAGCCTCCACCAGATCTTCCAGCTGAAGTCCCAGATCGAGCAGGGCCTGGGAGACATGGTCGGTGATGCCGAGGTTGAGCATGGCATTGCCGAGGGCACGTCCCATCAGGAACTCCAGCGACAGATAATAGGTCTGCTTGCAGTCGGAATCGAGGTAGGCGTAGCGGGTCTGTTTCCAGCGCTCCATCAGGCGGTCGCGGACGGTCAGGGCCAGTGCCTTGTAGGCGTAGTGCAGCGAGCGGCAATATTTGTCGCGCCCGAGGTTGTGGGTATAGTAATGGCGGAATTCACTGGTCAGGCTGGCAATGTCGTTCGGGAGCGGCGGGAGTTCGGTCAGACCGGGGCTGTATATCATATGCTTCTTCTTGAGTGACATAAGTATGTCCCTTTCTGATGTCCGCTGGTCCGGGAGAAATTCTCAGGCAGGATCTTCCCACTCGCCCGTTTCCCAGCGTTGGATGGCCACGCTGGCCCTGAAGCCGAGCAGGCCCGGTTCTGCCGCTACCCGGTGCAGTGCGGCCAGACAGCGCGGCGGGTCGAGCCTGATGGCATATACCGCAGCCATGCCGGCCACTGCCGGCGAATCGGCATCGGTCAGCGCCAGCAGCCCGTCACGCCCGGCTTGCCCCTCGCGCAGCAGGGCTGCGTGCAGTCCGGCAATTACGCGGGCATGGGCATTGGCGTGCCCGGCATCCATTTCCTCGAGCGCCTCGTGATGCGCTCTGGCTGCGGTGGCGAAACGCAGCAGCAGGAGTTCGAGCCTGCTGTGGGGGGGCGGTGTGGGCATGGTTTTCAAAGTATCATAAAACCGTTTTCGAACCAAGCGAACAGCACAGAGCAGGATGATAGGACAACAGCCGGAAAACAGGTGTGACACGCATCACGGAATATAGTAGGGGACCGGACGGATATTTGCCGGGTTTTGGCATCAGAGGGAGGCTACCGTCACCAGCCAGACGGCCGGGACCATGCCGTAATTCCAGGCCAGGCAGAGCCGCCGGTAGCCGGAAAACAGCAGCGCCCGATCGCTGCACTGCAGGATGATGGGGGCCGGCAGGGTCAGGTGCCCCTCCTGCTGCAGGGCGGTTTCCATCCGGGTGTACGGCAGTCGGTAGCCGCGTTTGGAGCGGGCCAGAAATCGCGAGTAATCCTCATAGCGGTGGTAGCTGAGTTCCACCGTTACACCGCCGAGATGGCCGTCGCGGGGGTAAGGTTCCAGCCGGCCGTTCTCGAAGACGCACACAAGGTTGTCCCAGGCGATGCCGTTACGACGGTAGAAATCCTGCTTGGCCGGATGGTGGAAAAATTCCCAGTGTTCCCCCTCCAGTTCGGGTCTGACCCAGGTGATACAGAGACGGGAGGTCGATTTCACCGTTTTGCGCTCCTCGGATGGCATGGGGTATGCCGGATGTGATAGGAAACAGGCTCGCACCCTCGAAAGGGGCGGGACTGCTGCCTGAGGTGAGGCGTCACTCCAGCGAGGAGCGCAGTTTCTTGCGTTGGGAGACGATCTTTTTCTCGGTCAGACGCTTTTCCCGCGCTTTTTTCGGCACCTTGGTGGCAATGCGCTTCCTGACGATGCGTTCACGTTTTTCCAGCGCAGCCTGAAGGCGGATCATGGCCATCTCGCGATTCTGCAGTTGCGACCGGCTCTCCGAGGCTTGGGCCACAATGCCGGTGGGCAGATGGCGGATACGTACGGCCGAGTCGGTGGTGTTGCGGTGCTGGCCCCCGGGCCCGGAACCGCGATAGAACTCGATCCTGATATCGGCTTCCCTGATCTCGACTGTCATCGCCCATGATCCTCGTCTGGCGCCGTAAGTTCGGCCGCCATGCTTACCGTTTTCCCCTGATCAGGCGGGTCAGCAGACTGTCCAGCGAAGAGGCGAAACGCTGCCGGTCGGTGTGCCCGAACTGGGCGGGGCCTCCCTGGATCATGCCTGTCTCGCGCAGTTCCTGCAGCAGATCACGCATTGACAGCCGCTCGCCCACATTCTCCTCGGTATAGAGTTCGCCGCGCGGGTCAAGCCCGGTTGCGCCCTTGGCGACGATCCGGGCCGCCAAGGGGATGTCGGCCGTGATGACCACGTCCTGATCCGTGGCATGCTGGGCAATGAAGTCATCGGCCGCGTCAAAGCCGTCAGCCACCACTACTGAAGTTATCAGCCGGGAGTGGTGCTTGGCAAGTGAGGTATTGGCCACCAGGCAGACCGGCAGCTCAAGCCGCTCCGAGGCCCGGAATACGATCTCCTTGATTACCCGCGGACAGGCATCGGCATCGATCCAGATCTTCATGACGCCTTCACACACAATACGTACTTGAGATAGCGCCCTTCCGGAAAGGTGACCGGATAGGGAAAATCCTCCGGCTGGCCGGACAGGGAAATTACCTGCAGATCGCTGCCCGCCTGCAGGGCGCCGCGCCGCAACTCCTTGAGATAGTCGGCCAGATCCAGTTTCTGGTGGTTGGAGGAGGCGATCAGGAGTCCCCCGGGAGGCAGGAGCGGCAGGATGGCCGCCACCAGGTCCGATGTGCCGCCGCGGGTGGTGAAGCGGCTTTTGGCGGTGGTGGAGAAGGAGGGTGGGTCCATCAGGGCCACGTCGAACTGTCGCCCCTGCTGGCCGAGACCGGTCAGTACCTGCAGGCAGTCGCCGACGATGAATTCGTGCCGTTTCGGATTCAAGCGGTTGACGCCGAAGTTGGCCCGGGCCCAATCGGTGTAAGGGCTGGAGATGTCGACGCCGGTGACTCGCTCGGCCTGGGCCGCGGCGGCCGCGACGGAGAAGGCCCCGGTATAGGCGAACAGATTCAGCACCCGTTTGCCTGACACGCGCGTCATCAGATCGCGCCGGTTTTTGCGCTGGTCCAGGAACAGGCCGGTGTCCAGGCCATGTTCCAGGCTGACCAGGAAGGTCAGTCCGTTTTCGCGCACTTCCAGCAGCCGCGGCGCGGCGGAGCCTGCCAGCAGACGGCCGTAGTGTTTGTCGGCACAGGTCTCCAACTCGCGGGTGTTCCGGGGGCGGCTCTTTTCGTAAATACCGGCTGGTCGGAGCAACTCCTGCAGCGCCTGGACGACCAGTTTCAGGTGAGGTTGCCAGCCGGTGCAGTAGAGCTGCACCATCAGGTAATCGCCGTAGCGGTCGACCGTCAGGCCGGGCAGACCATCCCCTTCGGCGTTCACCAGGCGATACGCCGTGGTGTCGCCCAGGTCGGTATGCTCGTGACGCAGGCTGATGGCGGTCTGCAAGCGCTGCTTCAGCCAGGCTGTTCCCAGCGTGATTCGTTCCCGCGACAGCACCCGGGCCACGACCCGTTCCGACGGATCCAGCAGGGCAGTGGCCACGAAAACCCCGCGGCTGTCCGTCAGATCGACCACTTGGCCAGGCCGGCCGGCGGGCCAGCGCTTGGTGTGGCTATCGGCGATGATCCAGGGATGCCCCAGTTCCAGCATCCGTATCGTTTCGGGTCCGATGACCCGGTGTCCCGGCGGCATCTTGATATACACCTCTTTGGAAGGTTGTTGAACAACGGGCATCTCGCCGTTCTCCGCGAAAGCCCTTTGTGCGGGAGCGACGATCTGCCCATTTTTGAACAACCTTGGAAGTTCAACAGACTGTTAATCTTTGCTCGCATATGCGTCCTGTGCCGAGCCCGTCACTGATCGGTGATCGCAGCAGGAGTATCGAGCCTATCAGAGATGGAAGGTTAGGACAAGAGACAACCGGGACAAGAACGGCAGGGTGCGGCCCGTCGGGGTGCTCCTGGTAGTGCCCGGACGGACGGCTTGCGCCGGGGTGAAGGCATGCTATGGTTGATGCAGGATTCCATGCCTGATTCGAAAGGAGACACGCATGTACGGAGTCGACCGGATTTACAAGAAAGTTGAGATAATCGGGGTTTCCGGCAAAGGGGTCGAGGCTGCCATACAGGCGGCCGTGTCCAAGGCGCAGTCTACTCTGGAAGGGCTGTCATGGTTCGAGGTCGAAAGTGTCCGGGGGCATATCGGAGCTGATGGCTCCATTGCGGAATACCAGGTCGTGATCAAGGTGGCCTTCGAGGTCAAAGGCTGACAAATGGCCGGGGACATGGCCGCAGTCGGTCTTCGGTAGAGGACCGGTGCGGTCATACCCCGGGGCTCTGAGAGCTCTGAAACTACTGCCCCTGTGCTATACGACCGGGAGCGGTTCAGGAGCGCACAGGTTCTTCGAATCGTTAGCCTTGGCGCCGCAGATGGTGCATTCCACGGTTGGATTGTCGGACAGACTGGCGATGCATTCCTTGTTGTCTTCTGCCTTGAGAGTGCACATGTGCTTTTTGTGGGCTTCCAGATCGCACGCCATGATTTCCTCCCTCTGGATCCGATTTGATGATGCCGGGGTTCCTTTAAAGGATAGCAACCACTTGCTTTTGCGCAAGCCGGAGGCAGTGGATGCGGCGGTTGCGGAGGGACGGCGCCGGGATATACTGGAAATATCGCGGCCCGCAGAGGCGGAGCTGCCCTTTCCCGGGAGCGGAGGTGCATCATGAAGCGGACAACGGTCGTGCTATACCTGATCCTGTGTGGCGTTACAACGGCCGTTGGTGCAACCTACCAGTGGACCGACGACAAAGGGGTGATCAACTACACCGACGACCTCAATTCGGTACCCAGCAAATATCGCAGCACAGTGAAAAAGCGGGATGACATCACCACCCGCGATCCAAAGGTTCGCCAGGAGCTGCTGGAGCAGGAGCGCAGAGCGCGGCAGGATGAACTGAATTCGCCCCGCATCCAGCCATCTCCGAATGTGGCACCCCCCACTCCGACGCCCCCACAGTTCGAACGTCCGGCCCCTGTTCCGGGTGAGACGCCTCCCGGCCGTTCCAAGAGCGAGCGGATCAGGGAGAACATCGAGCGCCGTCAGATCGAGTGAATGTCTGCCGGAGAGAGGGCCGGGATGCGGAGACGTGCGATGAGAAGAAAGGGTTTCGCACTGTTCCCGCGCTTCTGCAACAGCCAGTGATTGTTCAGGGATGAAAACTCGCAAGTGACGAAAGGAGTCAACCCATGCGCATGCTGATGACGGTCGAACTTCCAACGGCACACTTCAATGTGGCAGTCAAGGACGGCACCGCCGGCAGGAAACTTGAGCGTATCCTGGAACAGCTCAGGCCGGAAGCGGTATATTTTACCGAACAGGACGGGCGGCGGAGCGCGATCATGATTGTCAATCTGGAAAATCCTGCCCAGATACCGGCCCTGGCGGAACCGTGGTTCTTGACGTTCAATGCGGAAGTGAGATTCAGTATCGCAATGACGCCCGACGAGCTGCGCCGGTCCGAGCTTGATGCCCTGGGAAGGGAGTGGTCTTGATTCCGGGTATCAGAGGCTTGGTCTATGGGTATTACTGTAAATCAGACGGCCCTGAAACTGCCACGCGGTTGCGCCCCGAGTTCTTGGCCTGATACAGGGCGGCATCGGCGCGGGAGATGAGCGCTCCGATGGTCTCCCCCTTTATGCGCTGGGCAACGCCGGCACTGACCGTGACCGTGATCGACGGCAATGCCGGAAAACTGAAGTGCGTTTCCATCAGAATCCGCCGCAGGCGTTCGGCCAGTTCCTGCGCGACCTGCAGCGGGGTTTCCGGCGCTACCACCAGAAACTCTTCTCCGCCGTAGCGGCAAATGTAGTCATATTCCCGCAGGTGCTCCCTCAGGATGCGGGCCGTTTCCTTGAGGAGCAGGTCGCCGGTCTGGTGGCCGTAGGTGTCGTTGACGACCTTGAAATGATCGATGTCCAGCATGATCACTGAAAACGGTTTGTCGATGCGGTCCACCCGGCACATCTCGATGTGGAGCCGTTTGAAGATCTCGCGCCGGTTGAGCAGGCCGGTCAGGAAATCATGGCTGGCGATGCGGGTCAGTTCCAGGGCGGCCATTTTGATTCTGAGGCATAACAGTGCAGTCACCCAGATGATAAAGAGTGACAAGCTGCGGTTGAAATATACCTTCCACATGGTTTCCACGGGAGGCTTGTACAAAAAGGCGGCTACGACCAGTACCGAGGAAATGATGGCCACCACCAGGACGAAGCGGGTGCGCTGAGACCAGAAGGCGAAGAGAACTGCCACGATATACAGGGAGCCGAAGGAAACGCCGGACGGCAATTTCAGATCGACATAGAAAACAAGCCCCATCAGCAGCAGGCAGCCGAGATTGTTGCCGAGGTCTTTCAGACTTCTCATCTTTTCTACCAGCGCTGCAAGCTTCGCGATTATCACGGATTACCCCGGTCTCAAAGGCTCATATCCGGCCTCTGCCATTCCTCCCGAAAAGGGAGGGTACAACATTCCCTGTGATGGCACCCTCGATGGCAAACTACCGTTATTCTACCATAGGGGTGCAACCGCTGCCAGTGCAGCGCCGGCGCGGGGTTCCGGCGCGCTTTGCGGTGTATGAAGGCAGGGAGGTGCCGGTGACCCCCATATTCCATCCGTTCCTGATCAACCCCCCCTTCGAGGATCCCGGGCTGTTTGTGGATTTCCTGTTCAGCCGAAGGGCGATCCTGTTCGACCTGGGCCGGCTTGAGCGTCTTCCGGCGCGCAAGCTGCTCCGCATCAGCCATGTCTTTGTCTCCCATACCCACATCGACCATTTCATCGGCTTTGACCATCTCGTCCGGCTCTGTCTCGGGCGGGACATCCGGCTCCATCTGTACGGGCCTCCCGGATTTGCGAGCCAGGTCGGACATCGTCTGGCCGCCTACACCTGGAACCTGGTCTCCAGCTACGGGACCGACTTCACCCTGGTCGTAACTGAGATCGCCTCCGACGGCAGCGGTTGCACCTGCGAATATCATTGTCTGCGCCGCTTTCAGCCGGAAGGGATCGAAGACTGCCGCTTCGACGACGGTGTCGTACACAGCGAGGAGAACCTCCTGGTCCGGGCCGCGCCCCTGGACCACCAGATCACCAGCCTGGCCTACTGCCTGGAAGAAAAGCGGCATGTCAACATCATGAAAAACCGGCTGGAAGCGCTGGGGCTGGCGGTCGGACCGTGGCTCAAGGAGCTCAAGTCGGCAATTCAGCGCGGCGAGCCGGATGAGACCCCCATTGCCGCGCTGACAGCAGGCGGACAGGAGAGGGTAACGGTCATACCCCTGGGCGAAGTGCGGGAACAGGCGGTCAGGGTAGCGGCCGGGCAGAAGATCTGCTATGTCACCGACGCCGGTTTCACTCCCGACAATGCGGCCAGGATCGTGGCCCTGGCCAGGGGGGCTGACTACCTCTTCATCGAAACCCCTTTCCTGCATCGGGATGTGGTGCGGGCTGCCGAGCGGCACCACCTGACCGCGCGGCAGGCCGGCGAACTGGGCCGTGCGGCCGGTGTCGCCAGGATGATACCGTTTCACTTTTCACCCCGCTACATGGGACAGGAGCATGAACTGCGGCAGGAGCTGGAGCAGGCCTGGCTGGGAAGGTAGAATTGCGGAGAGCCCCATGGCTCTCAATCGTCTGGATCGCCGTAGGCATCGGGATCATGGCTGCTTTCCGTATGGAATTAGCCGAGGACAGGTGGTAGGATGAAAGACGTATTTGGGTTGGGCGGTTGGGCTGGGATCGGCCGCATTCCCCAAGGATTGTCAGGAAAACCGCATGATAAAGTACTTGATCATTCTGATTGTTGCCCTGAGCTGCGCGCGTCCATTCACGGCCGAAGGCGCCGCAGGCTATGGCACTGCCCGCAGTGCCGCACCGGTGCTGAATACGCCGGAGATCGATGCCGTGTTCGGCAGCCGGGACGGCAGGAGCCTGCAGACCGACCGTTGCGGCCAGGTGCGTGCGCTGGAATTCATTGCCCTGCCCGGTACCCCTTTCAGACTGTTGGCAGAGGTGAAGCGGGGAGAAAACAGGGTATACCGTGTCGAAACCGACGATTACCCCGTGCCTGCGGGCACGGCGCTGTATGTGGACAGCCGCCTGATCGAGCGGTCGAGTACCCCACCCCCGCCGCGGCCCCGTCATTTGCCGGCACGGGAGGAGATCATCGTGACCATGAAGACGGCCCTCGGCAGCCCCTATGTCTGGGGTGGCAACCTGCCCCAGGGGGTGCCCGGGATGCTGGGGCTGTACTACCGCGGACAATTCCCGGAGCAGGAGCGGGAGCGTCTGGCCTTGGCCGGACTCGATTGTTCGGGATTGTTGTATTGGGCTACCAATGGCTGGACCCCCCGCAATACCTCCGACCTGGTCGCATTCGGCCGAGGTGTGGCCGTTGCGGGCAGGGGGGCGGCGGAACTGGCGGCCATGCTGCAGCCGCTGGACCTGATCGTATGGAACGGACATGTGGTGATCGTGCTGGACAGCGAGACCGTCATCGAGAGCAGGCTGGAATGCGGCCGGCCCGGCAACGGCGGTGTGGTGGCGACGCCGCTCAAACAGCGGATTCAGGAGATCATGCGCAACCGTCGGCCTGCCGATGCCTGGCCGGAGGGGAAACAGCGGGGAATGTTCGTGGTACGGCGCTGGTTCGGGAATAGCTGACGGCGGGATATTTATTGCCGGTACTCGGGATGGACAGCATGACCATCCGGGTTGTCAGCGTTTCCTGCTCTTCTCCGGCACCGGCAGTTTCAGAAGCCGCAGTACCTGGGCCATGTCGTCCCAGACCTCCCAGAAGGCATCCAGGCTGCCCTCCTTCTGACGGCGCATGAGAAACGAAGGGTGGTAGGTCGGCATCAGCGGAATACCATGATAATCGCGAAACCGCCCGCGTATCCGCGAGATCGGTTCTTTCGTCTCCAGCAGTGTCTGGGCGGCGAACTTGCCCAGTGCCACGACCGCCTCCGGCCGGATCGACTGCAACTGCCGCAGCAGGAACGGCGAGCAAGCCGCGATCTCATCCGGCAGCGGGTCGCGGTTGCCGGGTGGGCGGCACTTGACCACATTGCAGATGTAGACCTCTTCCCGTTTCAATCCCATGGCAGAAATGATGCGGTTGAGCACCTGCCCCGCCTCCCCCACGAAGGGCTGCCCCTGAAGATCCTCGTCAGCTCCCGGGCCCTCCCCGACAAAAACCAGCCGCGCCTGTGGGTTGCCCATGCCGAAAACGAGATTCTTCCTGGTCTGCCCCAGACCGCAGCGCAGGCAGTTCCCCAGATCCTTGCCAACAGTTTCCAGGGTTTCCCGCTCAACGATTGCAGCAGCACTCGTCTCCGGCTCCGGCCCGGGTTCGGGCCTGACTGCCGTCTGTGTGGCCGCCGGCGATGGGGCAATGGCGATCTCTCCGGCCAGGCCGGCAGGGATGCCGTCCAGGCCGCTCTCCTGCAGTGACTGCAGGTAGGCTTCGAGGGATGCGGCGATCATCAGTTGCGAGGTGGCGGGTTGCCTCACGAAACAGGCTCCTGTTGTGTCGTTGCGTGAACTGGAGTACAGTGAAACATGAAGTCTAGCAGCAAGTTCCCGTCACTGTCAAAAAAAGAGTGGACCACGATGATCATCATCCTTGCCGTTCTGGCAGCGCTGGTCATACCTCAGCAGGTCTTGGCCTGGGGAGGGGGCATGCACCTCCAGATCGGGTTGAACGTGCTCGGCAATCTGGCGGCACTGCCTGCCGGTGTCAGCGCGGTGCTGGCCGCCCACCCATTGGATTACCTGTACGGCTGCATTGCGGCCGATATAATCCTGGGAAAAAAATACACCCACTATCTACTCCATTGCCATCGCTGGGGCATTGGCCGAAAAGTGCTGCAAACGGCCCACAGTGACGGAGAGCGCGCCTGTGCCTATGGCTATCTCTCCCATCTGGCGGCCGATGCCATTGCGCATAACTACTATGTGCCCTACAAGATCATGCGTTCCTTTGCCACGATCACGATGAAGCACACCTACTGGGAAATGCGCTTCGAAACCTTCATCGGCAGGGAGGTCTGGGAACGGGCCCGGGAGGTCTGCACCACCGACCAGCGTGCCAACGACGCCCTGTTGCGCAGCGTGGTGGCCCCGACCCTGTTCTCCTTCGGTACCAACAAGCGCATCTTCAACTCGATCATGCTGCTTTCCCGGCTGGACAAATGGCAGCGCGTCATGCAGACCCTGTCGGACAATTCCCGCTATGAGCTGGCTGAAGAGGACCGGGACGAATTTTTCGAGCTGACCCAGGAGGCCGTGTTCGATTTTCTCTGCCATCAGGATGAGTCGCGTTTGCAAAAGGCCGACCCGACCGGCGAGCGGGCCTTGGCCGTGGCCGCCGCAGTGCGCCGGAACATGCGCCTGCTGTACAAGAGCGGCAGGATGACCAAGGCAGAGGGGCTGGAGCAGGTGGAGGTGCTGCGGGTGAAACTGCGGCAGGCACTGTTCAAGCCGGAACTGCTGGGGGAATTGTTGAACGGGTGAGGAACACCGGGGCGGTCCCTGTCAGGCAGAAGGGCCTCACAAAGGGCTGATTATGGCAGGTGTGCCGCCATCTGATTCAGGATCACCCCTGCCAGTTCGTCCTTCGACATCAGCGGGCACTCCATCTCACGGCCATCCCGGAACAGCAGCAATGCCCGGTTGGTTTCCACGTTGAAGCCGGCGTCCGCCTGGCTGACGTCATTGGCCACGATCAGATCGGCCTGCTTCTCGCGCAGCTTCTTTGCGGCGAACTCCTTCAGATTGCCGGTTTCGGCAGCGAATCCCACCAGAAACGGCCGTTTTTTCAGCGCGCCCAGTTCAGCCAGGATATCCGGGTTTTTGACCAGATCGAGCGAGAGTGTCTCGGCTTTCTTTTTGATTTTTACATCACGGCGCTCTGCCGGGCGGTAATCGGCCACCGCTGCGGCCTTGATGATGGCCGTGCATTCCGGAACCCGCGCCAGGACCGCCTCGCGCATCTCCCGGGCGCTCTCGACCGGTACCAGTTCGACGCCGGCCGGCGCGGCAAGCCGGACCGGGCCGCTGACCAGGATCACCCGCGCCCCACGGCGGCTGGCCGTCCGTGCCAGGGCATATCCCATCTTGCCGGAGGAGTGGTTGCTGACGTAGCGTACCGGGTCGATCTCCTCCCGGGTCGGGCCGGCCGTCACCAGAATGGTCTGCCCTTTCAAATCCTGCGGCGTGAGCGCCGCCACCACCGCTTCGAAGATCGTTTCCGGAGCCGCCAGCTTGCCGTCTCCCTCCCAACCGCAGGCCAGGAGTCCCTTTTCAGGGGCCACAAAGGCATAGCCGAGAGCGCGCAGCTTTGCCTCGTTCTCCTTATAGACGGGGTTGGTGTACATGTTGACGTTCATGGCCGGGGAGATCAGCACCGGCGCCTTGGTGGCCATCACCGTAGTGGTCAGCATGTCGTCGGCAATGCCGTTGGCTATCTTGCCGACAAAGTTGGCGGTAGCCGGGGCAATGACAAAGAGATCGGCGCGATCCGCCAGCGAGATGTGGCCGATCTCCTGTTCGGAGATCAGATTGAACAGTTCGGTATGCACCGGATTGCAGGAGAGGGTCTGAAAGGTGAGCGGGGTGACGAATTCCTGGGCAGCGCGGGTCATGATGACGTGCACCTCGGCGTCTGCCTTTGTCAGGAGCCGCAGCAGTTCCACCGCCTTGTAGGCGGCGATGCCGCCGGTGACCCCCAGGATGATCCGCTTGTCTCGTAGCATGCTGCCGCTCTCCTTGCCCGATTACCGTGCCGATGCCGCCGGTATGATGTTTTGTTAGAAATAGGGGTTGTGCTGCTTTTCGTGTCCGATGGTGGTGGCGGGGCCGTGTCCGGGATAGGCGTCGACATCGTCCGGCAGAGTGAAAAGCTTGCTGCGGATCGATTCCAGCAGCATGGCATGGGAACCGCCGGGCAGGTCGGTGCGGCCGATGGAATCGGCGAAGAGCGTATCCCCGGTGATGACCTTTTTCTGGTCCGCCAAGTAAAGGCAGCAGCCCCCCTGGGTATGTCCGGGGGTGTGCAGCACCGTCAGACGGCAATTACCGAAGGCAAGCTGCAGGCCATCCTCCAGCAGCGCGTCCGGTTTGGGCGAGTTTTCTCCTGACATGCCATAGGCGCGGGCAACATCGGCGGCACGGTCAAGCATCGGGGCATCGGCGCCATGAATCAGCAGGCGGGCGCCGAAGTGATCCAGGAGCGCACGATTGGCACCGACATGGTCGAAGTGGCCGTGGGTGTTGATGATCTGGCCGATGCGCAGGCCATGTTTGTTCACTGCGGCGATGATTCGGTCGGCATCGCCTCCGGCATCCACGATCAACCCTTCACCGGTCTCTTCGCATCCCAGGAGGTAACAGTTGACAGCCAAGGGGCCCACAACAACTATTTCAAATATCATCGACAATCACTCCCTTGAAAACAATTACAACAGGCTCTGTTGACAGAAGGTTTTGGCTGGTATACATTTTTCTGCAAATTCGCAAAGAGGGGAACACATGAAAAAGCCATGGGTCGATCAGGAAAGCTGCATCAGCTGCGGTCTCTGTATTGCGACCTGTCCCGGTGTTTTTCGCTTCAACGATGCAGGAAAATCCGAGTGCCATGATCCCGCCGGGGCTCCGGAACAGGATATTCAGGCCGCCATCGACGGCTGTCCCGTGCAGTGTATCATCTGGGAAAACGACTGAAACAAAGGAGATGAAAAATGGAACGTTGGATCTGCACCATCTGCCAGTACGTTTACGACCCTGCCGAAGGTGATCCGGAACATGGTATTCCGGCCGGTACTTCCTTCGAATCGTTGCCGGATGACTGGCGCTGCCCATTGTGCGGCGTCGGCAAGGACATGTTCGAGAAGGAGTGATCCGAGAACCTTCGAAGGATCCAGAAGCCCCTGCACACTGCAGGGGCTTCTTTATTTTTTGGTATCGGCGGCCTTGATGATATCGATTCTGGGGTGGCCGGCTTCGATCTTGACCCGCCAGACCAGGCCGCAGGAACCGCACTCCTTGACCGGCGATTCTTCGGAGGTAAAGCCGTTGGAATGCATGTCAAGATCCACTGATGTCCTGTCTCCACAGTTTGGGCATTTCATAATGTTACTCCTTGTTGAGGTGAATCTTCTCTGATGTGGAGTCAGGCCAGTTCTGGCATGATGGCAACCATCGCCGCAAACAGCTCGTCCAGATCGGAACGGGTCATATCACCCATGTGAGCGATCCTGAAAGTCTGCCCTTTGATCTTGCCATAACCATCGTCAAAAGCGAAACCCGCCTCTCCCAATTGTTTCTTGAGTGAGGCCAGGTCTACGCCGCGAGTGTTGCGTGCACAGGTCAGGGTGAGGGACTGTGCGCCAGCCTGGGGAAACAGCTCGAATCCGCGGGAGGTCAGCCAGTCGCGCACGTAAGCCGCCAGGTCGCGGTGCCGTGCCCAGCGCTGTTCCAGCCCTTCCTCGAACATCCGCTCCAGTTGGCGGTCCATGGCATAAATCTGCGAAATGCAGGGGGTCGAGGGGGTATTGTGTTTATCGTCATTGGCGGCAAATTCGAGGAAGTCGAAGTAATATCCGCGTCCTTCAATGGCAGCGGCACGTTGCAGCGCCTTGTCGCTGGCAGTGAATACGGTCAGGCCCGGCGGAAGCGCAAAGGCTTTCTGGACGCCAAAAATGCAGCAGTCGATCCCCAGTTCATCCACGGGGAGTTTGAGGGCGCTCATGGATGAAACCGTATCGACAATGAACATGACCTCCGGGAACGTGCGCATCACGGCGGCGATCTCTGGCAAGGGGGACATGACGCCGGTGGATGTTTCATTGTGGATCAGAGTCATGCTGTCGTATTTGCCGGTGGAGAGCGCCTTTTCGACAGCTTCGGGCGTAACCGGCGTGCCCCAGTCGAACCGGAAGGCGTCTGCCTGTTTACCGCAACGCACTGTAACGTCATGCCATTTGTCGGAGAAGGCGCCATTGCAGAAGTTGGCGCAGCGGGTCCCGACCAAGTTGCGGACGGCACCTTCCATGACCCCGAAGGCGCTGGAGGTGGCCAGGAAAACCCTGTCGCTGGTGAAGAGCACCTTTTTAAGGCCGGTAGTGACCCGCTCGTGCAACTGAGCGTATTCCTTCATGCGGTGCCCGATCATGGGGGTGGCCATGGCTGCGAGTATCTCGGGGTGGACAGGGACGGGACCGGGAATGAACAATCTTTTCGACATACCTGCTCCTGCGGCTCGGGCTCTTAACTTACTGCCGTTGATAGTGTTTCTCAATCAGTGTTAAAAGCTAGCAAAAGGGCTATCTAAAGTCAAGATAGACTCCCTGAATGCTCCAAGCTGGCGGAATGTTTTCTGGTTTGGGGCAGGGACAGCTTTATAAGTCATCAAAAACACAGGAATAAAACGTCGTTAAATCTGTATGCTGTATTCAGTTTTACATTGCATTTCCACTCTCTCTTGTGTAGTTAGTACGTATCGATCGCATGCACACATGATCTGTTAATCTTTCTTTCAAGGAGGGAGTAGGTTTATGTTTGTGTTATTCCGTCGCACCCTGCCGCTTTTGTTCCTCGTTGTCCTCTGGGCCGGCCCGGCCCGTTCCGAACAGGGCATGGCCATCGACCCCGCCACCTGCCTTGGTTGTCATTCTGACAAGATCTCCGTTCAGGCCTTTGCCTCCTCTGTTCATGGCAAGAACGCCTGCACCAGCTGTCATGTGGACATCACCGATCTCCTCAAGCACATGAAGAAGGAGATCAAGGTCGAGAAAGTGCAGTGCGAGCGCTGTCACAAGAAGCAGAACTCCGAACACTTCGCCAGCATCCACGCCGAAAAAGGGGTCACCTGCGCGCAGTGCCACACCGACATCCATACTCACACCTACTGGAAAAACGACAAACGCATTGCGGTTGCCAAATGTATCCAGTGCCACGACAAGGAATCGGTATATCGGAAATCGGTTCATGGCAAAGGTGTTGCCGCGGGCAACATGGATTCGGCAGCCTGCCATGACTGCCACAACCTGCACGATATCAAGCCGCTGGGCGATCCAAACAGCCGCGCCAACCGCGAGTTTCATACCAAGGTGTGCATGAAGTGCCACAGCGACGAGAAGCTGATGGCCAAGAACAAGGTCACCACCGTGGCGGTCAAATCCTACATGGAAAGCTACCACGGCAAGAACTATCGCCTCGGTTTCCCTGAGAAGGTGGCCGGATGCGCTGACTGCCACACGGCCCATTCGGTGCTTCCCAAAGCAGACCCCCAGTCCAGCGTCAATCCGAATAATCTGACCAAGGTCTGCGGCCGCTGTCACGCCAATGCGAGCGGGCTGTTCACCAAGTTCTACGCCCACGGCGAAATGACCGACCGGGAAAAATACCCGATCCTGTACTACACCTTTATCAGCATGACCGGGCTGCTGGTCAGTACCTTCGCCGTTTTCTGGGTCCACACCCTGTTGTGGATGTTCCGCGGTTTCGTGGAGAACAGGGAGAAAGCAGCACTCCTGCAAAGGGGCGAACATCATCATGTCATGCCCGATGCCCATAAGCAGTACCGCCGTTTCAACCGGATCCACATCTTCCTGCACTTCCTGGTGATCACCAGTTTCCTGGGACTCTCGCTGACCGGTCTGCCGCTCAAATTCGCCGGACAGCCATGGGCGGTGGCCATGATGAAGATGTATGGCGGTTCGGCCAATGCCGGCCTGATCCACCGTATCTGCGCCGGAATTACCTTCGTCTATTTCGGTTCTGCGCTGGCCATGAGCATTCACTTCCTCTTCATCAGGAAAGACATCCCGGGCAACTTCCTGCAGCGGCTGTTCGGCCCTGATTCACTCTGTCCGAACCTCCGCGATATCAAGGACGTGATCGGCATGGTCAAGTGGTTCCTCTTCAAAGGACCGAAACCGACCTTCGAGCGCTGGACCTATTGGGAGAAATTCGACTTCATCGCGGTCTTCTGGGGTATGTTTGCCATCGGAGGATCCGGCCTGATGCTCTGGTTCCCCGAATTCTTCGGCCTCTTCCTGCCTGGCTGGGCCTTTAACGTGGCCACCATCATCCACTCGGACGAAGCGCTTCTGGCGACAGGGTTCATATTCTCGGTCCATTTCTTCAACACCCATGGAAGGCCCGAGAAGTTCCCGATGGATTTCGTCATCTTCAACGGCCAGATCGGCAAGGAAGAGATGATCGAGGAGCGTGGCGATCAGTGGAAGCGTTATGAAGAGGCCGGCATCACCGAGCAGTTCGCCTGCCGTAAAACCAGCGGGGTCATCTATGACTTCTTCCTGAAGGGCTTCGGCTTCACGGCCGTAGCGATCGGCCTGGGGCTGCTGGCTCTGATGATCATGGCCTTCCTGAGCGGCGGCGGGCACTGACAATCCACAGCAGTGAAAACCTTGGGGGGGCTTGTGAGCCCCCCCTTTTTTTTGTGGAATTTCGGGAATATAACGATTGAAAGTGGCTTGTCTTGTTACGGCGTTTGCCTTCTTTTTGATGCATGGAATTGCATACTCAACCCATCCCTTCCGAAGATGACACCAGAGGGACCGCTGCCTGGGACGGCAGCTCCGGTTCCTCTTCTCTTTCTACCGCATGTTTCGGCCATTTGCCCAGGGCAACCGATTCGATGGCCGCAGTCAGTCCGAATGAGAACACGCTCAGCACCAGCGGGAGTCCATGGGCACCGATAAGGTCGGACAGGAAGACCTTGAGCCCCCCTGTAATGGTGACCAGAACGGCGATGTTCCGGATCTCCCGGTTAGCCCGCAGGTAGGCGAACAGCATCAATCCCGCCGCCGAAAGATTGATCAGTACTGACTCCCCGCACCGGAAGGCCTCGTGTCGCGCGTCTGCTGCGAGCAGGTGCACGCCGTGATACATGCCGATTCGCATGGCATAATAACCGCACAGCAATGCAGCAACGAGGAGCAGCGCGGCACTGCGGTCCTTGTCGTCAATACTGGAAAAGAATATATGACCGGCGGGCGGAGGATTCCGGCGGCACCACTGGTACTGGTACAGGATGACGATGGCGAGCAAACCGGCTGGAAGTATGTTGATGAGATCGGTCGCGGCGGCACCTTCGCCGCGGAGCATTATCACGAGTGCGGTGCAGCTGTAGATATGAAACAGGTAGGTGCACAGCCTGACCCCGCCGTTTTTCCATACACGTGACATGACCGCCAGGAAAATGGCTACGAGTGAGATGGCTGCCAGCGAAAGGGTAAACATGCCCGTGGCGGCCGGAAGTGCCAGTGCCAACAGTATTCCGCCGGCAAAGGCGAAGGAACCGGTTCCCGGAGCACCCATAACATTTCGTCGCGCCAGCCAGAAGGATAGGGCCAGATGAGCGATGGCCGCAATGATTCCGATTATCCCGACTATTCGTTTTCCAGGCGCCTCGATCGCATGGTATGCCACGGTAAATGCCCAGGCGGCGTTGAGTATAGGAAGCATGAGGTCGAATCGCGAGGTCTTTGACGATTTGCTGCGAATGATGCCGAGCAGGCCGAGAACCGGGAAGGTCAGGGCAAAGACGGTCAGAACCGGGAGGAACCAGGCGACTGCCAGATCCGGTGTAGGAGTCTCCCCCTGACTCAATCCCTGACCAAGCCGTAATCCCCAGAGCAGGAGCATGAGCATGGTGACCACGAGCGTGGTCCAGCGCAGCCATGAACATTGCTTCAGGCCGGCGGCATAATACCCCATGACATTTGCAGTGATGAGTACCATGCAGAGATACGGGAAATAGGGGTGGGGGTAGTCTATGGCGGCCCCTCCCAGGGCCATGCCGAGAATGCCGACCGAAATGGGGGTGAAGACGTTGAACCGCCGGCTGATGTATGCCGTGCCGATGCCGGTGCCGATCAGGGCCAGATAGGCAGGCACCAGTGGAAGCGACTGGAAATGCGTGTGGGTCTCGACCACGATGACCGGCATCAGCAGTGCGCCGCAGGCGGTGAGTACCGGCGCCAGGGGACTGCTTCTGCCATACTTGTAGTAGCCGAAGGCGATCAGTCCGGCGGCATAGAACATGCCGAGGCTGACCCCGGCCGATCTGGCGATCAGGCCGCTGTCGGTGATGGTGCGCAGGATGAGTGCCACCACCAGCATGAAGCACAGGGTTGAGAGGCGCGGCAGAAGAGCAGCGCGACGAACCCATGACAGAACCTCCTCCGAAAAATCGGGTGACTCTTCGTCGGAATGTAGTGTGCTGGTCGTCGCCGGGGGGTGAGAATCCGGTGACGCGGTTTTGGCCGCCTCACCCGATCCTGTCCGCTCGGTCATGGCCTCCAGCTGGCGTTCCAGAGCCCGTATCCGGGCGGAAAGTTCGTCGACCTTTTCTTCAGGGGTTTCCGCTGTATGAGACATGCGCACCTCCCGGCGGACAGGCCCGCAAGGACGGGCCTGCAGCTCGATTGTGACTCAGGTCATCTGATGACACTCCAGTCCTGGATATTTGGATTTCTCCCGAGGATCCATCAGTGGGAATCCTTTACACCGAATACCGGCAGGATTCTGGTGATCGTGTAAAATAGTACAAAGGGGGTCGCGGCCACCATCAGTGCGCCCATCAGCCCCTCTTTGAAGGTCTCCAGGTCATCGGGCCACAGCGGCAGTTTGTACTCCATGAATCCGGCAAAAGACCCCGAAAATGCCTGGCCTCCGATGACCACGTTCCAGCGCATCATGAAGATGCCGACCAGACAGAGGGCGCAGCCGACAGCGGCCCGCCTGACCGTGAGCCCCGGTACGAGGAAGAGGAGGAAGGGGATCAGGTTGCCCATGCCGTACTGAAGTACGAAGATCTTGACGAAGTCCTTTTCATAAATCACCCGCCGCAGGATGTCCCACGACCTGACTGCCGTATAGCCCCTGAAGATCAGATCCAGCAGCTCCAGCGTAATCGCCAGCACCAGGAACATGACCAGGTACTTTGCGGTTGTCTTCACCACGTGCAGTTCAACACTCCCCAATTCTTCGGGAGAGGGATGTTGCTCCTTGGGGTAGGTCTTGCGATTGTAGGCGGCGATCAGCTTGCGAATTTCCATGGTCAGGATGTAGGTCAGCAGGCATAAGGCAATGCCGGAGACCACGGCGGAGCAGATGAAGATGACCGGCATCAGCGGTGTCATCCAAAGGGCATTGGCCTTGACCGACCCGAAGATGAAGCCCGCATAACCATGAAGGAAGCAGGCCACCGGGATTCCCACGCCAGCCAGTATGGTCACTGCACGCTCATCCTTGTTCAGGGCTTCGGGGCTCAGGTCCATGGCCCCCATGGACAGGACCGAATAGATGGTCAACTTCAGCCATTCGGCCGATGTCTTTTCGCCCTTGGCACGCAATTCCAGAACGCTTTCCACGATGAACCGCCGGTAGACAAACCAGATCTCCGAGGCCACGATCAGGCCATAGGTGGTGAAGACAATGCCGAAGGCAGCGATGGCGGAGGTGAAATGCGGGGTCATCATGACGTTGATGCCCCGCAGGGGCTGCTGCAGGTGCAGCATGAGCGGCATCATCGCCACCGGCAGCAGCGCCAGCGAAAAGACCAGCGAGAAGCGTGCGATGTCCTTTAGCTGCTTCAGGCCGAAGACGTGGTAGAGAGAAGAGAGCACGAACGCACCGGCCACGAGACCGGTCATAAACGGGTACATCACGATCTGGATCGACCAGTAGATATACTCGTTGGGGTAGACGAAAAATTCCTTCAGGGTCCAGACCTCGCCGTGTCCCATGCTATTTCACCTCCTTGGATAATCCCAGGTAGAACACCTGTGGCTTGGTGCCGTACTCCTCTTTGAGCACGCTGACCCGTTCGGTCATTATGATCCTTGTGACCGGATCATCCGGGTCCTTCAAGTTGCCAACGCTGCGGGCGCCGAATGGGCAGGCGTCGACGCAGGCGGTTTTCATCCCCTGTGAGATGCGGTGGTAGCAAAAGTTGCACTTCTCGGCCACGTGGTGGACCGGGTGAAAGAAGCGGACGCTGTAGGGGCACCCCATGATGCAGTAGCCACAGCCGATGCACCACGTACGGTCGATCAGAACCACACCATCCTCGGTCTGGTACGTGGCCCCCACCGGGCAGACCTGCACGCAGGGGGGATTTTCACACTGGTTGCACAACTTGGGGACAAAAAAAGCCTTGGTTACCTCCTGGGGGGGGATTTCATGCATACCGTGATGGTTCTGGTCGATCTTCGGGGACGTGAAGCCGTCGCGGGCTCCCTTGGGGGAGTCGATGTAGGTCTTGCCGTCCCGGGTGACGACGTAGCGCTCCACCCAGGTTCTAGTGACATTGGCATCGTACGGAACTTCGTTTTCGATCTTGCAGGCCTTGACGCAGAAGCCGCATCCGACGCACTTGCGGGTGTCCACCAGAAAACCCCAGCGAGTTTTGTTGCCTGTCTCTTTCTCGGCCTGAAGGGTGCGGGGATCGAATATCTCCAGAGCGGCCAGCGGCAGCATCAGCCCTCCGACGGCGATGATGGCACGTTTGCAGAATTGGCGGCGATTGATCATGATCTGGCCTCCCGCTTCTGATTCATCGGTTTTGGATTATGGGACAAGTGGCACATGACGCATTCCGCCTGGGGGTAGTGTTTCTCCGGGTCGATCCCCGGAATATCACCCCTGCCGCCGGTCATGTACGGGATGTGGGCGTGGCAGCGGACACACAGCCCTCTGCTGCGGTCGACAGTCAGGCCCGGCGGATCTTTGGGGTGCTCATATCTGGGGCCGTGGCAGTTTTCGCAGCTGATGATGCTGTGGCCCGATTTCGAGATTTCCTCGTACTTGTCCCGATGACAGTCACGGCACCCCTTGTCAGTCTTGTACTTGATCCTGACCCCTTTCCACTCTGCCTCATTGGACTTGCGGTGCCAGCCGTACATGTATCCCCGCTCGTAGATGCCGAAATCAACAGGGACCAACAGCTTCCTCACAAAAAGGATGAACCCCACCAAGGCCAGGGCAACGTACAACGGACGCAAAACATGATTTTTCAATCTCCCCACCCCCTTAACAGGTTGATTCGCCACCGGTGCTGCAAGCAATGATTTGATAAATAAAACAATGTTAAATTAATAGTGACGATGTTGGTTTGTCAATTAAAAATTCAGAGGTACTCACTTATTTATACAATAATTCAGGCCTGTTGTCCTTGTGTATATTTAATAAGCTGTTTTGTAGAAAGGAGTTATATGGGAATTAGGTAGAGTGGGTCGGAGGTTGGAGCAATTGAGGGTTGGGATTCCAAAGCCTCAATTAAATGTCGAAATTTTCCCTGAGCTATGCGGTTTAATTTGGGTTGCAAAAGGCCCTATGGCATGATAAAAGACTTCGTTTGCAAAAGGGAGATGGGGAGCTTAAGCGTCGGTTCCCTCGTGCAAAATAATCGGTATGGTTTGGAGGAGCAATGAGTAAGGCGAAGAGAGGTATTTTCAAGTATTACATGAATCCGATCAGTCTGATCGGCATGCTGATTTCCGCGGTTTCGGCCCTGGTGATCGTTCTTGTGCTGGCCCTGCAGGCTTTCATGGGTGTGGAGAACCCGTACCTTGAAATGTTTACCTATCTGGCGCTGCCCGGCGGCATTATTTTGGGCGGCGTGCTGACGTATCTGGGAGCCTGGCGGGTGCGCAAGCAGGAGCGCATGCATCCGGACGTGGAGCTGCCTCCGCTGCCCCGTTTGGACTTTAACGACCCCCAGAAACTGCGCCTTACCGTTTTCTTTGCCTTTGCAACGGTGGTATTTTTCGCCGTTATCGGTGTCGCTTCCATCAAGGGGTTTGAGTTCACCGAATCTCCGACCTTCTGCGGCGAACTGTGCCATACGGTGATGCAGCCGGAATACACCGCCTGGAAGAATTCTCCCCACGCCAATGTCAAGTGCGTCGAATGCCACGTTGGTCCCGGCGCCGCCTGGTATGTCAAAGCCAAGATCTCCGGTATGCGCCAACTCTGGGCCGTCGCCACCCACTCATGGCCGACCCCGATCCACACCCCGATCGAGAACCTGCGCCCGTCCCGCGGCACCTGCGAACACTGTCACTGGCCGCAGAAATTCTATGCCGGACGGCAGAAGATCTTCTATCACTACGCACCCAACGAGACCAATACCCCGCGTGAAATCGACATGCTGATCAAGATCGGCGGGACGCCGAAGACCCCGAATGCCATGGGAATTCACTGGCACATCGGGCGTGAGGTACATTTCATTGCCGGCGATAAGCAGCGGCTTACCATCCCTTATGTTGCCGTCAAAGGCGCAGATGGAAAAATTACCGAGTATATGGATTCGAGCAAGCCGTTGACCCGCGAGGAGATCGGCAAGGCTGAAAAGCGGCTGATGGACTGTACCGATTGCCACAACAAGCCGACCCATATCTATTATTCGCCGGGCGAGGAAATGGACCGGAATTTCGCATCCAATACCATCGACCGCAGTCTCCCCTTTGTGAAGAAGGTAGCGGTGGAGTTGCTTGAGAAGCCCTACACCTCGACCGAGGAAGCGGTAAAGGCCATCGATGCCGGTATCAAGGATTATTACGCCAAGAATTATCCTGAGGTAGCCTCTAAAAAGGCTGATGCCATCGCTCAGGCCTCGGAGCGTATCCAGGCGATCTACAAGCGCAATTACTTCCCGAAGATGAAGGTGAAATGGAACACCTATCCCAACCATATCGGCCACTTCTACACGCCTGGTTGCTTCCGTTGCCATGACGGCAAACACAAGTCTCCGGAAGGCAGGGTCATTTCCAAGGACTGCAAGCTTTGCCACGATGTCCTGAAACAGACCCAGGAAAACATTCCGGCAGGACAGAAGGTGACCGATTTCGTCCATCCGGTCGACATTGGCGATGAATTGTTCAAGACGAACTGCAGTGAGTGCCACTCTGCCGGTGGGCACGACGTGGCGGGCGGGGGCAAGCACTAAGTCCCACCTGTGTGGCTGAAGTAAAAGAGCCCCCGGAGAAATCTCCGGGGGCTCTTGTTTTATATGTCTGAAATCGGTTGCTACCGCGCTTGTCTGAAAAGAATTTCGCGCGCTGGGCTCTGCCCCGGCGTCCGGGTATATGGACGCCGGTTTTATAGCTCCTCGAAATCCCCCTCCTCCAGGGCCTTTTCCTCTTCGGCTTCCTCTGCCGGATCATCAGGATCAGCGCTGTCGTCACCAAGAGACTTCAGAAATTTTTCGTTGTCCCGGATGGTACTACGCACTTCGGCAAGCAGTTTCTCGAGATCGTCGGTGACGGCCGTCATGCCACGCTCCTTTACGGAAGCAGCGATTCGAGGTAGCGCTCGGCGTCCAATGCCGCCATGCATCCCGTCCCGGCAGAGGTGATCGCCTGGCGGTACATGAAATCCTGTACGTCACCGGCAGCGAATACTCCCGGCACACTGGTGGCGGTAGCGCTGTCCTCCTCGCCACCGCAGCGGGTTCGGATGTAACCGTTTTCCATATCAAGCTGGCCCTCGAACATGGTCGTGTTGGGAGTGTGGCCGATGGCAATGAACACGCCGTGTACCGGAATTTCCTTGGTCGATCCGCTGGTATGACGGATGCGGATACCGGTAACGCCGTTGGCGTCGCCGATCACTTCATCGAGAACATGGAGCCACTCGATGCTCACGTTGCCTTTTTTTGTCCGCTCGATGAGACGGTCGGACAGGATCTTTTCGGAACGGAACTGGTTGCGGCGATGGACCACCGTGACATGGCTGGCAATATTGGAAAGGTAGAGTGCTTCCTCAACGGCGGTACTGCCCCCTCCTATGACAGCCACTTCCTTGCCGCGATAGAAGAAGCCGTCGCAGGTGGCGCAGGCCGAAACGCCCTTGCCCTTGAAGGCATGTTCGGAAGGCAGCCCCAGATATTTGGCCGAGGCCCCGGTAGCGATAATCAATGCGTCGCAGCTGTAGGATGAGGAATCGCCTTCCAGCAGGAAAGGGCGGCGATTCAGGTCCACGGCCTTAATGGAATCATGGATCATCTGCGTGTCGAAGCGCTCGGCATGCAGCCGCATGCGTTCCATCAGGTCTGGCCCGAGAACGCCGGCATGGTCACCCGGCCAATTGTCTACCTCGGTGGTGGTGGTCAGTTGTCCCCCTGGCTGCAGACCGGTGATGACAACGGGGTTCAGATTGGCCCGCGCAGCATAGATGGCGGCCGTATAGCCGGCTGGTCCGGCACCCATGATGATTAGCCTGTGATGTACTGGTTCCATGTAATCCTCCGCTCGAATAATGCCCGAATGTAGCAGCAAACGTGCCGGTTGCCAAGTCGTTATGGTGCTCCCATTTGACCTGCACAGGCCACTTTGGTAGTATGGCGGGCATCTTCACAAGGAGCGGAGCTGACATGCAACTGTACGAACTAATCCTGGAGGCCCATGAACGCCTTAAAAAACGCATCCGTCGCACGGAGCTGATCCATTCCCACTACTACAGTGAGAAACTGGGAGCGCCTCTGCTTTTCAAGTGTGAAAACCTGCAGCGAACCGGCTCCTTCAAGATCAGGGGCGCCCTTAATTTCATGACTGCCCAGTCCAGGGAGGCCTTGAAGCATGGCGTAATTACCGCTTCTGCGGGAAATCATGCCCAAGGGGTGGCATTCTCGGCGGACCTGCTGGGGGTGAAGGCGAGCATCTACATGCCTGAGATCACCCCACCGCAAAAGGTGCAATCGACCAGAGACTACGGGGCCGAAGTCGTGTTGACCGGCAGGAATTTCGACGAGGCCTGCCAGGCAGCCTTGCAGGCCCAACATTCGACTGGTGCCCTGTTCGTACACCCTTTCGACGACCCGCTTGTAATGGCCGGACAAGGTACGATTGCCCTGGAGATTCTGGAAGACCTGCCCGATCTCAAGAACCTGATTGTTCCGGTAGGCGGCGGCGGGCTGATTGCCGGCATCGCTGCAGCGGTGCGAGTCATTGCGCCTCATGTGCGGATAATAGGTGTCGAGTCGATGGCAGCGCCATCCATGTCGGCTTCATTTAAGGCCGGAAAGCCATGCGAAACTCCGGTCAGCGTGACATTGGCCGACGGCATTGCGGTAAAGCGACCGGGAGCGTTGACTGTTCCGGTGATACGAGGATCGGTAGATGAGATTGTGCTGGTTGAAGAAGAGGAGATAGCGCAGGCGATTGTTTCTTTGCTGGAAAAGACGAAACTCCTGGTGGAGGGGGCTGGCGCGGTGCCGCTGGCAGCCGTTCTGCATGACCGGATTCAGGGATTGTCCGGCAAGACGGTGTGCCTGTTGTCCGGCGGCAATATCGATGTCAAGACCATTGCCCTGGTCGTTGAGCGTGGTCTGCTGGCCGCCGGTCGCTACTTGAAGCTGTCGATAGAGCTGGACGACCTTCCCGGAGCGCTGGCCACGCTGTCGGCTGATATCGCCGCCACGCGGGCCAATATCTTCCTGATCAACCATGACCGCAGGTCGAAATCTCTCCCCCTGGGCAGGACGGATGTGTCACTGGAATTGGAGACACGGGGCTACGAGCACATCCGCGAAATAGTGCAGGAACTGGAGAGGAAGGGGTACAGCCTTAAGGTCGAGTGAATTTCGTTATTCCGGTTTGGTTCGCAGGCCTGCGGCGAGATTGAAATTGATGTCTACGACGATGGACAGCTTTTCGCGGTCAGGAACAGCCATGACCTCGAAGAGTCGCTTGTCGATGAAGATGCTGAGATTGAGGATGTCTTGCCTGATGTTCCTGGGGAGGGGGTTCTCCGGATCGGACAATTCAGCCTGGAAAAAGCTCCAGACCTTCTGGTTGAATTTGATGGCTTCCATCAATTTTTGATGCATATCGGGTGCATCCCAATTGTCCTGTACCTGCTTCAGCATCAGGCCGGCGCGGCTCAGAACCGAGGCCTCCAACTCGCGGCCGGACAAGTTCTCTTTCTGCATGGTATTGTAGGTATTCAGAGCGTGTTGTTGCATAACCTTTGGTGCTCCTTAAGCACGAAATACAAATTTCGCCAACCATAGTAACGTCTTCGGCAAGAAAAGCAAGACCATTTTATGATGGCATCAGAATGGGCTTCCGCTAAAGCCGTTGATCTCATCGGCATCCGGATCCATTGCATCGCCATTAGCATCCGTGCCGTTGAACTTGAACACAAGATGAGAAGGGTCAATGGTTCCGTCGACCACAGTGGTTCCCGCCGGAATGGTTGTTCCGGCCGCAACGGGCTGACCGTTCACAAAGACGGCCCTGTTGTAGACCGTATCATTGGTAAGGATCGAGGAATGCTGGTTCAGTGTGAATACCAAGCGAGCTTCTCTGTTGACCGGATCGTACGTAACCATCTTGGGCAGGACGGGGATTGCAACGTCGGTAGACCTGTAAATGCCGTTGTTGTACAGCCCTCCCGTCCCTCCAGAAGCCTTTGAAATTACCCAATTGGCTATATTTTTCACAGAATCGGCATCCATGTCGCTGTTGAATGCAATCTTCACCGAAAAGTCCATGCTTGTGCCGGCCATGTTCAATTTTGTCGCATCAAGAAGGGCAAGGGACATGGTGGGTAATGCCATCGGCAATGTGGTGCCCGATTGATTGATATAGGAAATGCCCGGTTTCGTAAGTGTATTGGTAAGATTCATGGCAGCAAGCCGGGCATCGGAGGTGCTGATCTTGTTCAGCAGATCGACCTGTTTCTTGGCATTTGTCGTATCCCCGGTTGCGGCATAGGCCATTCCCAACTCGGAAAGTGCGGGGACAAAATTTTTTTTCAGTGAAATTGCCTTTTTCAGAACACTGATCGCATCGCTGGAGCGTCCCTGGCCGTTCAATGCCATTCCCAAGGCATAGTAACCGTTGCCGTCCTTAGGCTCGAGCTTGATGACCTTGCGGAATTGTTTTTCGGCATCAACGTAGTCCTTCCGTTGTGCCTGTAACTGCCCCAGGATATAGTATGCCGGAGTATGCTGGTCATTTTCCTTTACGGCGTTCTGCAGGGTTTTTTCTGCGTCCGCGGGCTTCTTCAAATCGATGTAGAGATTGGCAAGATCGGTGTAAACCTGATCCTGTGTTTTATCGACCTTGAGCGACAGGGTCAGGGACTTTACTGCATCCTGCCGTTTTCCCTGCTCTCTCTGGGCATATCCAAGATAGGTGTAGGCCTGCGGCATAGCAGGATTCAAGGCCGACGCCTGTTTGAAGGCCCGTTCGGCCAGAGCGTACTTTTTCTGAGAGTAGTAAGTGATGCCTGCGGAAAGGGCGGAATTGGCAACACCCTCACGGACGCTTTCCTGGAGCGAGAGTGCAGTGAACGCATCGGTTCCGCCAGTTGTCCAGCCGGTTGCCATGGTATTAACCTCCTGATTGCCTGCCGGATATCGATCGCAAAATATTGCCATAGTCCGGGGTGAAATGGTACATTTTTTACTCCTGAGTTATCTATCGGTTCCTGGAGCAATAGTTGAAGTCAATTCCACAATTCCCCGACGAGAGGGAGGCGCGAACCCTGGAGAATATCCTGAGGGAGGCAGAGAGTTTCCACGCCGCCGGAGACCATCTGCGCGCCGCCAGCCTTTATCGGGCTATCCTGGCCGAAAATCCCCGCCTCTCCCGTACCGCCTATAACTTGGGAAATATCCTCAAGGATCAGGAACAATACGCTGAGGCGGAGGAATGGTTTTGCAAAGCTCTGGCTGCGGAACCGGACCTTGTCGAGGCAGCGCTGAATCAGGCCTTCTGCCTGCAGGAACAGGGCAGGATCAGTGAATCTATCGCCGCTTGCGGTGAATTGGTCCGCCAGCATCCTGAACTTCCTGATCCGCGCTTCAACTTGGCCTGCCTGCGTCTCTTGAACGGAGAGTTGCCGGGCGGATGGAGTGACTACGAACTCCGTTTTTTCACCCAACAGCCAGTTATGAATCGCCATGCCGCCATCCCCCGCTGGGACGGCATCATCTGTCCGGGTCTGCGGTTGCTGGTGCACACCGAACAGGGATACGGCGATGCCCTGCAGATGATCCGCTATCTGCCACTGCTCACACGCGCCGGTCTGCGTATCTGGCTGGAAACCAGCACCCCGCTCGCTCCCCTGCTGGAGCGGCTTCCGGGCCTGGAGGGCTGCCTGCTGCGCGGAGTGCCCCTGCCGCCGGTGGATGCCCAGGTCCCTATCATGAGCCTGCCGGGACTCATGAGGACCACCCTGGAGACAATTCCTCCCTTGCCGCAGCTTGAGCCAGACGAGGAACTGGTGGACCGCATGGCGGAGTTGCTGCCGGCGGGGGGCGCTCTGCGGGTGGGCTTGGCCTGGGCGGGCCGGCTCGATCTGCCCGTCAACCGCAAGAGGAGCTGTCCCGCTCCTCTGATCGCCACGCTCCTGGACATTCCGGACATCACCTTTGTGAGTCTGCATCAGGAAACTCCCGAGCAATTCAGCTTGGTGGATCCCCGGCTGCTCAATCTGGAGGGGGAACTCCATGATTTCCACCATACCGCCGCTCTGATTGCCAATCTCGATCTGGTGGTGACCATCGATACCGCTGTCGCCCACCTGGCTGGTACCCTGGGGAAGCCGACCTGGCTGTTGCTCCCCTTTGTGCCGGACTGGCGCTGGTTGCTGGAGTGCGAAGATTCTCCCTGGTATCCATCCATGCGTCTGTTGCGTCAGCCCCACGCGGGGGACTGGGAAACGCCGCTCTCCGAAGTGGGGCGGGAATTGGCCGGGCGCCTCCCCCAGGCTGTCCAGGCTCTCATAAATCTGGGGGCGGCTCTGGACAACCGTGGTCGCCACGAGGAAGCCCTGGCCTGCTATCAGGCGGCCATCGCCCGCGACGGGGACATGGCAATAGCCCATTACAACATGGGCAACACACTCAAGAACCTGAAGCACATCGACCAGGCCCAGCACGCCTACGAGCGCGCGCTGGAGCTGGATCCCCGCATACCGGAGGCGCATCACAATCTGGCGATCATTCATCAAGAGCTGGGCGAGCTGCAGAAGGCGCACCGTCGGATCGATCTGGCTCTGGAACTGCGCCCCCGCTTTTCCGATGCTCTTCACACCCGGGGAGAGCTGCTGCAGGCGGAGGAACGGTTCGAGGAGGCGGTTGAGGCCTTTCAGGCTGCATTACGGATCAATCCCCGGGGGGCCAGGACCTGGAATTCTCTCGGCATCGTCTATCAAAGCGCGGAGCATGACCGTGAGGCAGAGATCTGTTACCGTCAGGCGCTGGAGCACGATCCTGACCACCTGCACGCCCTCAACAACCTGGGGGCGGTCTGCCTTTCCCTGGGGCGGCCGGAGGAAGGGATCGAACATCTGCAGCGGCTTGTGGCGCTGACGCCCGATTATGCCGATGGTCACTGGAACCTGTCCTGCTGTCTGCTGGCTTGCGGCCGCTACCGGGAAGGGTGGGGGGAATACGAATGGCGCTGGCGCAAGCACAGTCCCATCCAGGAGCGGCACCGACACATCCCCCTCTGGGACGGCTCCCCTCTTGCCGGCCGCACCATCCTGCTTTGGGCCGAACAGGGATTCGGGGACACCATCCAGTTTATCCGTTTCGTCTCGCTGGTGGCGAAGCAGGCGGAGCGCGTCGTCATCGAATGTCAGTCTTCTGCATTGACTCTTCTGCTCGAATCCGCCGTCGGAGCCGGGGCGGTGATTGCCCGCGGAGAACCGTTGCCTGACGTGGACTGCCAGGCTCCTCTGCTTTCGTTGCCTCGCCTGCTGGGAATAACCCTGGAAACGCTCCCGTCATCGATCCCTTATCTGGGTACACCGGAGGGGCGGCGCAGGCGGTGGGCAAACCTGATCCCGGCGGGGGAACATTTCCGGGCAGGGCTGGTCTGGGGGGGGCGTCAGACTCTGCGCAACCGGCGCCGTAGCTGCCGCCTGGACGATTTTGCCCCCTTGGGAAGACTGGCCGGCATTACCTGGTACAGCCTTCAGGTGGGGGACCAGGCCGTGGAGGCAGCCACACCCCCGCCTGGAATGGCCTTGCGGGACCTGACCCCGCATATCGCCGATTTCGCCGATACGGCGGCCATCATGGAACGTCTGGACCTGATCGTCACGATCGACACCTCGGTGGCCCATCTGGCCGGTGCCATGGGCAAACCGGTCATCGTGCTGCTGCCGGTGGCGGCCGACTGGCGCTGGCTGACCGGACGGGAGGATTCCCCTTGGTATCCGACCATGCGCCTGCTGCGCCAGGAAGTGGACGGTGGCTGGGAGCAGGTCATTGATCGGTTGTCACGGGAGCTGGAGATGATCGCAGCGCGCCGAGGAAACCCCGAGGTCGCGGTTTGCCTGGAACGGGGCGACTCCTGCCGGCAGGAGGAGGCCTGGGAAGAGGCGCACCGGTGGTACCTTCTGGCTCTGGCCCGGGATCCGCTGGATTGGCTGGCCTGCCTCCGCGCAGGCGCCTCGCTGATTTTTCTCAACCGCCATGCCGAAGCCAAGGTGCATTTGCAACGGGCCATCGAACTGGCCCCTGAAGAGGCCGATGCCCATGTCAACTTGGCCATCGCCCATCTGGCTACCGGCTGCCTGCGCGAGGGGTGGGAGGAGTTCGAATGGCGCAGGCGCTACATCGGCGGCTCCATTCCCTCCATCCCGGAACTTCCCCCGCTCAAGCCGGGAGAACGCCTGGAAGGGGCTACCATTCTCGTGCATATGGAGCAGGGCTTCGGTGACATGCTGCAGTTTGTACGCTATGTTCCGTTGCTGGCCGGGTTGGGTGGCCGGGTCGTCCTCTCCGTGCCGCAGGAGCTTGTGCGGTTGTTCCACTCCTGCGCCGGAATAGAGCTGATCGTCCCCCACGGAGAGCATCTGCCTGCCACGGACTTCCAAACGCTGTTGATGAGCCTGCCCCATCTGATGGCCGCAGTTGCCCAACCGGAGGCGACCGACGTACCGTATCTTGCTGCCGAACCGCAGATGGTGGAGGAGTGGCGATGCCGGCTGGAAGGGCTGGAAGGCGTGAGAATCGGCCTGGCCTGGCAGGGACGCGACATGAACAAGAGCGGTTATCGCCGCTCCCTTTCGCTGGAACAACTGGCTCCCCTGCTGGCCATGCCGGGCTGTTCCTTCGTCACCCTGCTGCCGGGGAGCTCGGCCGAAGCCGCCGCTTATGGCACCATCTGCGACTGTTCCCCGTACCTCGGCGATTTCGCCGATACCGCGGCTCTGATCGCCAATCTCGACCTCGTGATCACCATTGACACCGCCGTTGCCCATCTGGCCGGAGCGCTGGGCCGGGCCTGCTGGGTAGCGCTGCTCCACGCTCCGGACTGGCGCTGGCATCCGTTCGACCGGAAACAAAGCGGATGGTATCCCTCGCTGCGTCTCTTCCGTCAGGCAGCCCCTGGCGAATGGGGCGGGGTTGTGTCAGATCTCTGCGCTGCCTTGAAGCCGGAAATTCTTATCCGGCGCGGCAATGAGCTGGGGAGCCAGGGACGCCGACAGGAGGCCATCGAACTGTTCCAGGAGGCGGCTGCCGTTCCCGACCCTTCGGCCGCGGCATGGCTCAACCTGGGGATTTATCTGGATGCCGAAGGCCGGACCGCCGAGGGACGGGACGCCCTGAAACGGGCTGTGGCGCTTGATCCTGCCTACCCGGAGGCCTACCAGAACCTGGGGCTCTTGCACCAAGCCCTCGGGGAACTGGCCGAAGCCTACATCTGCTTCCGCCGCGCCCTGAGCTTGCGACCCGGTTATGACACGGCTCTCTGGAATCTGGGCCTGCTGCAATTGCTGCTGGGGGAATACCGTGAGGGCTTCAAAAATATCGAGGCGAGGTTCCGCAAGACCGATCCCATCTCCCTGCGTCATGCCGATCTGCCCTGCTGGAATGGGGAGGATATCCGCGGAAAAACTTTGCTGGTTCATGCCGAGCAGGGCTATGGCGATACCATCCAGTTCCTCCGTTATGTGCCGCTCCTGGCAGAGCGGGGCACCCGGGTCTCCGTCGAGGTGCAGGACGAGCGTCTGAGGGGGCTGGCTAACAGCGTGCGTGGCGTGGAGCGAGTGATTATCCGGGGCGAGTCTTGCCCGGCAACAGATTTTCAGATACCGATGATAAGCTTGGCGCACGTCTTCGGCACTGTGTCGGAAACCATCCCCTCGGCATCCTACTGCACACCGGATGAGGAAAAGTCAGATCGCTGGCGGGAACGCCTGGAATCCTACCGGGGCCTTAAGATCGGCCTGGTCTGGGCGGGCAGCAGGACATTGAAAGCCGATAAGAAGCGTTCGATTCCTTTCCGGCAGTTCGGTGCACTCCTGGATGTCCAGGGAGTTACCTTCTTCAGCCTCCAGATCGGTCCCGATGCCCTCACCCCCGAAGGTGCCCGGATCAGCGGCAATTCCATTACGGATTTGACCCCGTATATCCATGATTTCAGCGATACTGCCGCGTTTATTGCCAATCTAGACCTGGTCATATCGGTCGATACGGCTACCGCACATCTGGCGGGAGCGTTGGGAAAACCGGTATGGGTCCTGGCATACGATCCTCCCGAATGGCGCTGGATGCGGGACCGTGAGGACACCCCCTGGTATCCTTCCATGCGCCTCTTCCGGCAGGATCGGTCACAAGAATGGCCCCCTGTCCTGGAAAGAGTGCGGCGTGAACTCGCATATGCTGCGTCGCATGCCGTAGTTTCGCACGACGGCAGGGAGACACCATAGCATTTCACGAATTCAGGGTATCAATGGATCGAAAAACACACAATAACGTCGTCGTGGTTGTCATTACCTCGGAACGCACTTGGCACAACCTGGCTCGGTACTGTTTCAACGGACATTTCCGTGCCAGCCGGGACAGAGTGGATCTGTGCATCGTTTTCAATGGCAATGTCAGTATATCTCTTTCGCAAGCGGCCCTGCTGGACCCCGAATATCTGCTCCAGCGTCCGAATGTGGGGCGAGACCCGGCAGCTTTGGATTTTGCCTTGAAAACGCTCCCGCAGTACGAGTATTACCTTGTCCTGCATGACGATCACTGGTTTCATGTACCACACTGGCTCGATTACCTGATCCGGCTGCTGGATGAGGACGATTCCGTCGATGCCTATGGCAACCTGATAACCACCTGTCCCTATGGCTCGGGATCGTTCGAGTCGTCGTTCGAGCAGTTCTGCAGGGTCATCATGAATGACAGCAGGTATTCTGCAGAGATGTTTCCCCATTTCCTGCAGGGAATGGCAGGGATATACCGGGGAAGGGCGATCAGGAGACTTCTGCAGCGCGATGGCGTACCGCATACTCATACGAATGACTATAAGGCCGGAGAAGTCTGCGAGCGGCTCTTCAGCTATGTGCTCATGGATGAAGGGATGGTCCTGAAGCAGATACCACCGGGCTACGAACTGTACCTGAGGCACCGGGACCATAATCAGGCACTGCTGGAATCGATCCTGGCTTATTTGGAGTTCGATGCCGCCATGTACCGGATCAAGACAGAGGTGGGAAGTGATGGGCTATCGAGACTTGCCGAACTGTTGAAGGTCCTGGAGCATGAAGCAGCGGCGACAAGGAGTGGATTATGAGAACAATAGATCTGGAATTGGATGACATCATCGCCATAACATCAGCTCCTGCCAATCCTGAAGAACGGCAGATGCTTGACCGGCTGGCCCGCATTGACAGTCTGATTCAACCGAAAGAAGCGCTTGCGCTGTTCAGGCTTTGCAGAAGACTCTCGGAGCCTGCGCAACTGCTGGAGATAGGGTCATTCCAGGGCGCTTCCACGGTTGCCTTGGGACATGCCATTCTGGGCAAAAATACGAATATATTCTGCATTGATAAATGGGCAGATTATCTCCAGCAGAAGGATTTTCAGGATTTCGGGCGAGAGCGTATTGCTGACGATATGAAGATAATGAGAAACTTTATCGCCAATACCCTGTTTATTGATAAGCAGCTTCGCATGTTACGGGGGGAATCCAAAGATTTTGAACAGATGCTCAAAGGGCAAATGTTCGATTTTATTTTTATAGACGGAGCCCATGATTATGAATCGGTGGCAAAAGATATCAGAATTGCCTTCTCTGCTTTGAAGCCGGGCGGATTCCTGTGTGGACACGATTACCACAACATGGGACATGGTGTCCGAGAAGCGGTGAATAAAGTTATTGTATCCGCAGAAACCATACCCATTAAAGGTTGCATAAAGGAAACCACTCTGTGGTTTGCGGTAATTGACGAGCCACAGTATGAACATATGATAGCTGAAATTTACAGTCTCCATGACTCCGGTGACATATCCGGGGCTTTACAGGTCGCACTGAAAGCCAATACCGCATACAAAAACGATGAGCTGCCGAATATAATTTCCAATTTGAAATTGGAGTTGTATAAAACCGAGCACCACTAGCCCATTTGGCGTCGGGAGACCCCATGGACTTTTCACTCCGTTCACTGAGCCGTTTTCTGAATTTCCTGGATAGCCTCGAAGGAGAGACGTACGCCGAAGCGCCATCTCCTTTACACGAGAACGTCAGCAAACAGGCAATGGAGCATCTTTTTGCCACCTGCGCCATTCCTCCCCGCGCCCGAGTTCTAGACGTGGGCTGTGGTCAGGGGGTTGCGTTGATCCCCTTTCGGCAGCGGGGATGCATTGCAACGGGCGTGACCCTCAATGATACCGATCTGGCGGCTTGCCGTGCACAGGGGTTCGATGTCCGTAAGATGGACCAATCTTTCCTGGAGTTCGGGGACGGCTCCTTTGATGTGGTATGGGCACGGCACGTGGTGGAGCACAGTATCATGCCTTATTACACACTCGTGGAGTTCCGGCGCGTTCTGCGGCCCGGTGGCTTTTTGTACCTTGAGGTTCCGGGAGTCACCGCCGTCAAGCACGAGCACAACCGGAACCACTACAGTGTGCTTGGTCAGGAAATGTGGCTGGCGTTACTGGAACGCAGTGGCTTCAGTGTCAGGGAGAGGATGAGCTACTTCCTGAAGGTCGCCGATGGCATGGCTGACGAATATTGGGGTTTTTTCTGTCTTAATCCGGAAGCGGAGCGGCAATGAAAACCGAAACGTCTGCGAATTCCGGGTGAGATGCATGGTGACATGAGATCCATCCCGTGAATTGGATGTTTTCTCTGGCAATGAAAATTTAGAAAATAGGCTTTCCGAGGTATTTCATGAATATCTGGCTTTCCTACGTCAACTATCCGATCACCACTGCCGTTTATTTTGAGCGGGCGCTGCGGCGACAATACCGGGTCACCACCATCGGCCCGCGCTTTCCCCATGAGCTGATCGATCGTTGGCAACTCCAGAATATGAAGCTGGCGCTGACCGACCACGATATCCCCACGGACTTCACCCCGGACATGGGGGCTGTTCTGGCTTCAATTCCGGCAGGGGAGCAACCTGACCTCTACCTCTGGATAGAATCGGTGGGAGGGCATTACCCTACAAATCTGGAGGCGCTTCCCTGCCCCCGGGCCTGTTACCTGATCGACTCCCACCTGGACAACATCTCATGGCACCTGGAATGGGCGCAACGCTTCGACTGCGTTTTCATCGCCCAACGCGAGTACCTCCCCCGCTTCAGGCAGGTACACCCCAATGTCCATTGGCTGCCCCTGGCGTGCGATCCCGGAATTCATGCAAAACTCGATCTGCCCAAATGTCATGATGTCGGCTTTGTCGGGAGTCTTGTTCTTAATCCGCGCCGGCAGCAGTTGCTGCAGAGCCTTGAAGAAAAGGTACAACTCCACTACGAACGATGCTTCTGGGATGAAATGGCCCGTGTTTTTTCCGCCTCCCGGATCGTCTTCAACAACGCCGTCAACCATGATCTCAACATGCGGGTTTTCGAGGTCATGGCGACCGGTACCCTGCTGCTTACCGACAGGGCACGGCAAAGCGGTCTTGAGGAACTGTTCCGGGATGGAGAGGAACTTGCCCTCTACCGTTGTGATGCCGAGGTGGAGGATGTGGTCCGGTTCTATCTGAACAATCCTGAATTGAGGGAGCTGGTTGCCGCACGGGGGAGAGAGGTGGTGCTGAAGGCCCACACCTATGATCATCGCGTTGCCGATCTCGTGGCCGTGGCCCAAGGGAGCAAACCGACGACCTGCTCCGCCGGCGAGTTGCGTGAACGTTCCACTGGCGGTCTGGGTACGCTTTTCGGCACCGCTGTCACTCCCCGGATCGATTTCAGCGGCCAGAGTCGGAGTTTCGTCATCCCGGTACTGGACTACTCGCCGGCCAGTGAGTTCAATATAACTACCCTCTTAAAGGATCTGGAAAACATACCCGGCGACGTGCTGGTGGTTTTCAACGATGAAGCGGTCGCAGCCGAGCTTAAGGGGCATCCCCGCATTACACGCGCTGCAGTCATGACCGAAAATATCGGCGTGGCCAGGGCCTGGAACGTAGGGATCGAGATGGCGGCGACCCCCTTTGTCTTCATCCTCAATGCCGATCTGCATGTGGAGCGTGAAGCGGTCGAGGTGATGGAGCAGGGACTGCGCACCCTGGAGCGGGCGGCCTGTGTCGGTCCTCAGGGATCGTTCGTCAACCTTCGTCTGACCAGGGACTACCTCTACTTCGGGCAGGGTGAATTCGATGCACCGGTGGAGGTGGATGCGGTCTCCGGGTTCCTGTTTGCCGTCAAGCGCGAACATTTTGGTCCGGCCGGCCTTCGTTTCGAAGATGCCTATACTCCTTGTTATTTCGAAGAATGGGACCTGGGATTGCAGATCAGACGCGCGGGCCTCAAGAGCTACGTTGTCCCGACCAGTGCCTACACGCATCACTGGAGCGGTTCGATCGCCGCCAGGCGCGAAATCGCCTGCATGGGACGCAGCGAGACTCCCCAGGAGATTCTGGGGCGAAACAGGCTCCTGTTTCTGGCAAAGTGGCGTGAAATAGGCCGGGGAGAGGGAACCGATCTGCTGCTGGAGAGCGGCATCGGGCACTACGGCCGGCAACTGATCCTGAAGCTGCTGCAATCGGGGCGGGGGACAGAGGCTGAACAGGCCATCCTGAACCTTGCCGCGGCCGCCCCTTACCGGGCAGATCTCCAGGGAATGGCAGGTTTTGTCCTGGGGCATCTCGGGCGGGCAGTGGAGGCGCTTCCATATCTCAAGCAGACAGTGCGGCTGGATGGTTCGTTCGATGTAGAAGGGTTAGTGAACGGGCTTGTGGTTGAGTTGGAAGAGATGCGGTCCTGAACATGTCCTTCGATGAAAGCCATCAATAACCACCAATCCAAAGGCATATAGTCGTCCCCATTACCGAGGTGTACCGGCAATGACATTCCTTGAAACACGGCGGATCGTACCCCTCTTTGTCCAGCGGCTGGCGCTGTTTGGCGTAATACCGCCATCAATCCATGCTGCGTGCCATGAGGGGGGCGTACAAACATGGTGTTCGCAGGATGCCGAAGTACTGTCACCCCCGGGGAACGCTGAGGAAAGATTCGATGGAGCGGTATTTGCGCCAACCATATGGGAATTTTCGCGGCTTAAAACCTCGCTCGAGCATCTTCAACTGGTATTGGATGCCAACGCTCGAATCGCCCTTATCTTCCAAGGCACTGAACAATCACCCTGGGCGGATGAGCAATGGGATCTCTTTCTGTCAGGGTGCGGTTATATTCGATATCATTCCGGGATAGTACATTCCGCCAGCGAAGCGTCGTCAGCATGGGGAATCGTTATCGTCCGGCAGATGTACAATCCTGTTCGTCATGCTCAAGCGCTCGCCGATCTCGGCAGACCTGATTGCTCAATCTCGATTTTGAACGAAATTCCCGAACAACTGGTTGCTACCGAAGCCGCTGTGGCCAGATTGGCTGTGGAAAAGCAGCGGCACTATTTGAAATGGCAGCAAATACTGCACGGGCGCGTGCCTGCTCATTCATATTTCAGTAAAGAACGACGCGAATTTGCCCAGGTCACGTCAATCTGCCCTGATGTAGCGGAAAGCTATCGCATCCATAGCCGATTCTGGTCGCATATCGGCCGGAATGACATGGCACTGCGTACTTTGCGATCCATTGAACATATATGCCCGGACGCCTCAACCCGGCATATGTTGCAGATACTCCAGCACAAGGATGATAAAGCGGACATATCAGGCACTACTGGGCAGGAAAGTGTCGAATGGCAGGATGGATGGCCACTCCTACGGATTTTGTTCATCACCCACGGCGGTAGCGATTACGGCCAGGATACCCTCTACCATGGACTGTGCACGCTCCTGGGAAAGGACAATGTCGTCGAGTATCCCTGGAAGCCCACCTTGCACGGCTGCGATGTCGAGTCTGCCAATAACTATCCCTGCGTGTTCAATTATCCTGGTGCACCTGCGACTGCCGATGATCTGGTGACCCAGTTACGGGCGGGTCGTTTTGATGTTATCGTGTATGCCGACGTAATAGGCATGGCACACCGGGAGGATGTACGGCGCCTGGTAAACGCCGTACCACAACTGCCGGTAGTGGTGTACGATCCCTGGGACGATTGTTACACTCCGATGGGCAAGATATTGAAATATATCGACCGGCCAAGGGCAGAGCTTGTCTTCAAACGTGAAATGCTGGAAGGTGTCGAGTACGATGAACACACCCATCCGTTGCCGTTCGGTTACCCGGAAACCTTCAGCTGCACCGCCACGCGTCATAGAGAGCATAAAAGCCGCGTGCCCTTCTGGGCGGGCCGAAACGAGTTCGGTTTAAGGCCGCTCTATGTACGCAGTTTGGAAAAAATCACCGGTCATTCGCTGAGCGTTCGTTTTAGCCAGGCCGAGTATCAACAAAAACTTCGCTGCAGTCTGATCGGACTCAGCTTTTTCGGCGTGGGCTTCGACACGGTCCGCTATTGGGAGTTACCCGCCAATGGCGTCATGCTGCTGGCAGAGCGACCTCCTATCCATATTCCCAACAATTTTACAGATAACGTATCGGCTGTCTTCTTCGAAGATCTTGCCGAGATGGAAGCCAAGCTGGATTACTACGCAAGGCGGCCGGACGAGGCGGCGCAGATTGCATCGAATGGCTATGACCACTATTTGAAATATCACACGACAACTGCCCGCGCGAGGTACTTTTTAGGAGTCGTCTGTCGATATCTGTTGCTGCAGCCGTCCCGAAGTCCGGCAATAAAAAAGGCCCTCTGAATGAAACCTTCCATAGCATCGGGAATTTCCTCCACCCAGGCAGTGGCCGTCGCCATTAAGCACCACCAGTCCGGACAGCTCCAGGAGGCCGAGGCGATCTACCGTCGTATCCTGGACATCGATCCTGAAAACTTCGATGCACTGCATCTGCTGGGGGTCCTGGCACATCAGGTCGGAAAACATGACGTGGCAGTGGAGTTGATCGGCACGGCGGTGCAGAAAAATGCCGCTTCCCCGGCAGCCTTCATCAACCTGGGAGAGGCACTGCGGGCGCTTCAGCGGTTCGGTGATGCGGAACAGTGCTACCAACGGGCCATTGCCCTCAAACCGGATTACGCCGAGGCATACAACAATCTCGGCATCATGCTCGACGACCTCGGGCGCGCCGCAGAAGCGGAACAGGCCTATCGGCGCGCTCTGGCCATCAAGCCGGACTTTGCCGAGGCCCATGGCAACCTGGGGAATGCGCTCCAAAGCCTCGGCAGGCTTGAGGAGTCAGTACTGTCCTGTCAGCGGGCCATCACGCTCAAGCCCGATTTTGCGGCAGCCTACAGCAATCTCGGCGTGGCGCTCAACGATCTGGGACGATCGCACGAGGCGGAACAGGCCTGCCGTCAGGCCATCATGCTTAATCCTGGCTTTGCATCTGCCCAATGCAACCTGGGCATTGCGCTGAAGGAGCAGGGACGGCTTGAGGAGGCTGTGGCGGCATACCGGCGGGCGATCGAACTTGCCCCCGGATCCGCTCCGACATACAGCGGCCTTGGTACTGCCTTGAAGGAGTTGGGGCTGCTTGGAGAGGCGGAGCGGGCCTACCTTCAGGCATTGTCCCTCAAACCCGACTTGCACGAATGCCGTCTGAAGCTGGCCACGCTGCTCCCGGCAGTGGTGGAATCCACCCGGCAGGGGGACGAGGTCTTGCTCTCCTTCGGTCGCGCCCTCGACACTTTGGAGCAGGGGACGGGCTTTGCCGGCTGGCCCGGCCTGGGGGCGGTGGTGGGAGTTGCCCAACCCTTCAACCTCGCCTATCGCCTGGGAAGTCATACCGCTTCACTTGCCCGCTACGGCGCCATTATCTGTCGCGCCCGCGCGGCATGGATGAAGGCGAGTCGTTACTGTGTTCCTGCCACTGTGATACCTGCGAGAGACCGCGTGCGGATGGTGATCGTTTCCGGGCAGGTGAGTCAGCACTCGGTGTGGAATGTTATCCTGCACGGCTTGCTGCGCCACCTGGACCGCAGTCGTTTCGAAGTGATTCTCTATCATACCGGCGCCAGACCAAGCGTTGAGGCTGATTACGCCCGGACGCTGGTGGATCGCCTGGTGCAGGGGAATGTGGACTGGCTTGAGCAGGTCCAAGCCGATATGCCTGATATCATCTTCTATCCGGAGATCGCCATGGATCCGGCCACTCTCAAGCTGGCCACGCTGCGCCTGGCGCCGCTGCAGGTAGCCTGCTGGGGGCATCCCGTCACGACCGGCCTGCCGACCATCGACCTTTACGTCTCGGGTGAGCTGATAGAGCGGGAGGATGCTGACGCCGATTATTGCGAACAGCTGGTACGGCTTCCCGGTACGGGGGCATGCACCATTCTCATGGGGGTCGAGGCGGTTGCGCCTTATCCTGCCATAATCAATGTGCCTGGGGATCGAAACATTACCCGCTTCCTGGTCTGTCAGCAGGCGCTGAAGTTTGACCCGGCCTTTGACGAGATATATCCGCGTATTGCCAGTGCGGCTGGTCCGTGCCGGTTTTGGTTCGTGAGGGATGCAAAGTACCCCTGGGCAACGACAGTTGTCGAGAGGCGAATCAAAGCCGCTTTCCAGGCGGGCGGGTTTGATCCGGCGGATTACGTGCGGTTTATCGACTGGCTGCCTGGCGATCAGTTTTGGGGCCTCCTCGACATGATGGATATTTACCTCGATACCCCTGCCTTCTCCGGGTATACTACCGCATGGCAGGCACTGCACCGGGGATTGCCGGTCGTGACGCTCGAGGGAAGATTCATGCGCCAGCGGCTGGCGGCGGGGCTGTTGCGCAGGATCGGTTTTACAGAGACCATCGCCGCCGATGTGGCAGGATATGTGAATAAGGCGGCTGCTCTTGCCAATGACCCCGAATGTCGGAAAGCGTTACGTGCCCATCTGCCGGGAGCCGTTTCGCAGGCAGACGGGGACATACGTGTGGTACGGACCTTTGAAGCAATTGTCATGAACGCTTTGATTGAGCGTAAGGTGGGTTCGGGCTTCACAGCAGGCCATGTGGCCAAATAGCAGGACAAAATCCTTTGAAACGGGCAGATCGATAACGGTCCTGGAAATAGGATCGTTCCACTTTAGAGGCAATTATGATCAACCTTGAAGATCCGGCATTGATCGCGCGGTTCAATGCCGTTGCGGCGGCCACAGAGCCGCTCACCGCGATGTCGACCCCGATCTTCATCAACTGTTTCAACCGGGTGACTCCGTTGCGGCGTTTGGTCGATTGGCTGCTCCACGCCGGCCAGCAGCGGATCGTATTACTCGATAATGTCTCCACCTATCCGCCGTTATTGCGCTATTACGAAGAGTTGGGCAGTGAGCCCCGTGTGACGGTGGTGCGGCTTCCGCTGAACTTCGGTCATGTATCATTGTGGGCATGCGGCATCCTGCATCGTCTCAACTGGTCTCAACCGTACGTCTATACCGACCCGGACGTGCTGCCCGACGACAATTGTCCGAAGGATTTCATCGGCAGGTTTGCGACCATTCTGGGTCGGCATCCGACAATAATGAAAGCAGGATTCGGACTGATCATCGATGACCTGCCCGACTGTTATCGTTTCAGGAATGAAGTACAGGCATGGGAAAAGCAGTTCTGGGACATCCGGGTTGCCACTGACGAGTATTTAGCGCCGATAGATACCACATTCGCGCTTTACCGGGGCGGCAACATCATCTGGGACCAGCCGACGTTCGAGGCCGCAAAACATAATGCCGTCCGCACTGGCGCACCGTATCTGGCGCGCCACCTTGACTGGTATATTGATTCCGACCATCCGAGTACTGAGTTGGAGTATTACCGTGCTCATACGCTGCCGGGGGCGACAAGCTGGAGCCTTGAAGCCTTGCCTGCCAATGTGGCGCATGACATAGAAATGGCGCGCCGAGGCGCCCGAATGATTAGGATGCCGTGACCCAAGCCTCGCTCGGCCTGCTGCGTAGGATGTTTTAAGGACATGGCGGATAACGGTACGTCCAAAAAGGAAGAATGAAATTTATGCACCCACCCCCTGTTTGGCGCTTGCTGGATGCTGACCTTCACATGCATACCCTCAATCATGAGTACGCTCCTGTCGGTCTGCTTGAGATGATCCAGGGTCATCCTTGCCGCGTGCTCGATGTGGGTTGCTTCTGCGGCGGTAGCGGCCGTTGGCTCAAAATGAAATACGCCGGTTGCGAGGTGGTGGGAATCGAGCCGCTGTCTGCTGCCGCCGAACAAGCGGCCGTAATCTATGAGCGGATCATCAATAAACCTTTGGAGCAGATCGACTTCAAGGGGGAGGGTATCGATCAGGGACGTTTCGACACCATCATTGCAGCTGACGTACTCGAACATATGGTTAACCCCTGGGCGTCCCTGGAGCGGCTCGGACAGCTGCTCATGCCGGGCGGGGCAATCTATGCCAGTATCCCCAATGTGCGTAATCTGCGCGTGCTGCAGGGACTTGCCGAAGGGAAATGGCTTTATGAAGGGGCGGGGATTTTGGATATAAGCCACCTTCGATTTTTTACCCGGGCCCAAATCATCGATATGTTCACTCAGACCGGCTGGATTGTGGATGAGATCCGCATCAATCCGGACCCTCAACTGTCCGCCGTTTATCAAGGCAAAGATATTAACACCATCAACGCCCTTGAGGCCGGTCCTTTGCAACTGAATGGCCTGACTGCCATCGATATTCTCGAGCTGATCGCCCTTCAATTCTTTGTCCGGGCGCACCCGGCAGAAATGCCAACGCTCTGATAGCCTACCTGCCCTCATCTAGTTCATCGCTTGATGGGATTCGGGGCGGTGGTACCAGGAGTTAGTAACAGCCCTTTTCCACCAGGAGAAGGAATGTTGTACAGTACTAGGGGTGCAATTGACCTATAAGGCTGGATCTGACCATGTGGTATAAAGAGAAATTTCCGAAGCCGTACAACACCAACAGGAATCGGCCGGTTGCGATTGCAGCCGGATACGGAAACCATAGACGAGGATTGCGATGAATGTTTCAATGCCCCGGGGGCGGGCCCATGGCTGGGGGATAGCCGGTGAATACCTCAGCCGGGAGATCGCCCTCCTCCCCCCCATTGAGGGGGTGACCTTGCACTGTATGCGCGGCAACGATCTGCAGCCTTTCGAGCCGGCTCACTGGGATCGCGTCAATATCGGCTACTGCTTCTTCGAGGATGCCATTTCGGTGCTCGAGCATGCCGCCGCAGCGGGCCGGCGCTGGGACATGATCGTGACTGGTTCCCGCTGGTGTGAATATCAGCTGCGTATCGGCGGCGTCCGCAATTGCACCACCATTCTGCAGGGAGTGGATCCTGATCAGTTCTACCCTGGCGCAAAAAACGCCCATCAGGAGGAGTTCGTCGTATTTTCAGGGGGAAAGTTCGAGATCCGGAAAGGCCAGGACGTGGTGATCGCTGCCATGAAGACATTCATGGCCCGGCACGAGGATGCGATTCTCGCCTGCGCATGGCATAACCAGTGGCCGTTTTCCCTGACCACTATGGAGATGTCCCCGCATGTGACCTTTAAATATCATGAACTGCCGTGCCAGAACCTCCTGGCAGAGACTCTTGCCAATAACTCAATTCCTCTGGAGCGTGTGGTGCTGTACCCTCCCATGGACAACAGCCTGATGCGCCAGGTCTACGTCAACACCGACATCGGCCTCTTTCCCAATCGATGCGAAGGAGGCAACAATATGGTGATGTGTGAGTACATGGCCTGCGGCAGAACCGTGATTGCCTCGAACCTGACGGGTCATGCCGATGTCATCACGGCGGACAATGCGCTGCCCCTCACTCGGTATGCTCCGCACCACTACCGGCATTATGCCGAAGGGATCTGGTTCGAGCCGGATGTGGCGGAGGTTATCGAACTGCTTGAACATGCCTACCGTCATCGACGCGAACTGCGCCTGAAGGGGCTGCGGGCCGTGACGGACATGGCGCGTCTATCCTGGCGGGAGGCGGCCCGGCGATTCCATGCCATCGGCCGGGCGCTTGTAAGCCGTCCCCATCCAGTTTCCACATTGTAGTGACAGCCCGCCACCTTTTTTACTAACCCAAAGGGGAGCGGATCTGTAAATCTTTTTCCGTCGGATTTGCGGCTGTATTCTTCTCGCAGGCTACCTGGAAGAGGCGAATCGCTCCCACATCAGCCGGTACTCCGCCTCCAGGCCGTCGGTAAACCGCTGCCGATCCATCAGGGGAGATGCCGCCATCATGCCGCGCAGATTGCGTCTCAGGCTGGACAGGCGCGGCAAGTCCTTAGCCAGCTTTACAGCAGTTGCAACGTACTGCTCCTCCGTCCAGGTCACCAGGTCACCAAGTCCCACAGCCTCGAGAATCGTAGCACCCACCCGCGACGCATGGCGCCGTCCTGCCAGCGAGACTACCGGTACCCCCATGTACAGTGACTCGCAGGTAGTGGTGGTGCCGTTGTAGGGGAATGTGTCCAGGGCAAGGTCTGCCTGGCTGTACAAGGCGAGATGCGACGTGCGGTCCGGGGTCTTGCCCAGGAACAGAAGCCTGTCAGTGGGAAGTTGGAGCCGTTCTGCCGCCCAATCGGACGACTCCCGGTCGCTGAAAATCTCCGACTTGATCAAAAGTCTGGCGTCGGGTATGGCAGCCAGAATGTGCCGCCAGCACCGCAAAATGGTCGGGCTTGCCTTGGCCAGATTGTTGAAGGAGGCCAGGGTAATGAACCCGTTTTTGCTGCAGGGAAGGGCTTCGGGAGGATCGGGAGCTTCGGGGGGGTGGAAACAGAGAAACGGCCCGGGCAGGCGGACAGGGCGTTCGCTGTGCCACTGTTCGCTTATGCCGGGGGGGTCGGCGACGGCATCGGTAAGACGGTAGTCGATGGCCGGTAACCCCGTAGAGTGGGGATAACCGAGCCAGGTGACCTGGATCGGGGCCGGGCGCCGGGCCAGAAGAGGCAATCTGTTGAAGGCGGTGTGGCCAGCCAGTTCCACTAGGATATGAATGCCATCGTTGCGGATGAGCTCTGCTGCCACATCATCGCTCACATCGTTCAGTTCGCGCCAGCCATCGGTCAGTGTCTGAATGCGGGCAGTGACGCGGTCATGGTCTTGATGGCAGTGATAACAGAAGATCTCGAATCGGGAACGGTCATGGGAGGCCAGTACCGGCTCGATGAACGATGCCACCGAGTGCTCCCGGAAATCGGGGGACAGGTAGCCAATGCGCAGCCGTCCTGTGCGGAGCGGTGCCGGTGGATGCGGAAGAGGCGCCACGTCATGCAGGATACCCCAATTCTTATGCGCTGCGAATATCTCGTCCGGAGAGATGCGGTCGCTGAACAGCATGGTGAAAATCAGGTTGTCATGGGCGATGCATGACTGGGGATTCAGGTCTACTGCCCGCTGGAAGCAGTCGATGGCCTGCTGGATTTCACGTAGCTTTTTCCAGGCACATCCGAGATCGATCCAGGCATCCACATGCCGCGGATTGCGCGTTACCGCCTCGCGGAGCGCCCACACCCCTGCCAGAAAACGCCGGCGGGAGAGTTCGGCTCCGGCCAGATGATACCAGGCGTGATCGTCATCTGGACAGTGGGACAGACGCAGGCGGCAGAAACGCTCCAGGTCGTCCCAGCGCCGCAGGAATTGGCAGACTCCCGCTAAAGGGGCGAACCCTTGCGGTGAGGACGGATCCGTGAGAAATGCTTTGGTCAGGAGCATCAAGGCCTGGACGTGGCGGTGCTGCGTGATGCAGGAAGTTGCTTCACCAATCAGGAATGAGGAGAAATCATTTCCCTGGTGGCCGTGTTCCGGCACGCATTGCCTAGTCATGGGTGGGTCTTCTCTCGGCAGATGTCACCGTTACCATGTATCCGGCACCAGCGGTGCCACATCCGGCGATAGGCCTGCTCCACCTGAGCCGTAAATGTGACCCTGTCCGTCAAAGGGCTGGCCATCAGCATCCCGCGCAGTCCTTTGCGCAGTTCCAGAAGCCGCCTCAGATCTCCTGCCAATCTGACGGCTTTTTCGACATATTCTTCGGCTGATTCGGCCACCAGATCCTCCAGCCCGACGGTTTCCAGCAGGCTCGCCCCGACACGTGCCATATGCGAACGGCCAGCCAGAGTAATGACCGGCACCCCCATATACAGCGCCTCGCAGGTGGTGGTGGTCCCATTGTAGGGGAAGGTGTCCAGACTGACATCCAGCAGGTGGTATGCCCGCATCTGCTCCACCACCGAACGGGCGTGCCCCAGAAGCAGAAGCCGCCCCGGTTCGATTCCCCTGTTGGCCAGATGCCTGCTCAGCTCTCCGTAGATCCGGTCCCGTTCCTGGCCGCGATAGCGCAGTACCAGCCGTGAGAAGGGCACCTGTGCCAGAATGTTGCACCAGATGTCCATGAGTGGTGCATTGATCTTACTGAAATTGCTCATGGTGCCGAAGGTCACGTACCGGTTTGTCAAGAGCGGCAAGGGTCCCTCGGGGGGAAAGTCGCCACCGGGACTATAGCAGAGGAAGGAGTGGGGGAGGCGAACCAGTTCCTCGGTATGCAGGTGCTCGGTCATGCCCGGCGGATCGGCTTTGGCATCGGTGATACGGTAGTCCATGGCAGGCAGACCGGTCGTATCGGGATATCCGATCCAGGTGACCTGCACCGGAGCGGGGCATAGCCCGAAAAGGGGCAGTCGATTTTCTCCCCCATGACCGGTCAAGTCCACCAGGATATCGATGCGGTCGTTACGGATCAGGCGTAGTGTCTCGTCGTCGCTCAGGCTGACGATGTCGCGCCAGATCACCCGGCATCCCTCCTGCAACTGTGCAGTCACTATGTCCGGTTTTTTCACGTTGGCGTAACAGAACACTTCCACCTGGGCAGGGTCATGGGCTGCCAGTACCGGTTGGATGAAAAATGATACGGCATTCATGCGCAGATCAGGAGAAACGTAGCCCACCCGGAGCCGGCGATGTGGATCAAGACTGTTTGCAAAGCGAGGAGGAGGGGCAACAGGGAAATATGTCGTTCCCCACTCGCGGTGCGCGCGGGCAATTTCAGGGGGAGGCATATCCGGCACATAGTGTAATGTGAAGAGCCGATTGCTGGCATAGCATATCTGTTGTTCTCTGATGGGGGCGTGCGAGATGGCCTGCTCAAAGGTAACGACCGCATCGGCAATTTCACCCAGATAGCAGCGCAGCGTAGCCAACCGGTTCAGCATTTCGGCCGGATCATCGGGACTGAGTGCAAGTACCCGTTGGTAACATCCAACCGCCAGGTCGAAATGGTAACTTGAAGTATAAAGCGCCCCCTTGTGCAGCCAGAGGGAAAAATCATCAGGGGCGATGGCGAGGGCTTGGTCAAAGCAGTGATGGGCCCCGGCAGTGTCTCCTTGTTCACGCAGAAGGAGGCCAAGGTTTTTCCAGGCAGCCACATAGTCCGGTCGAATGGCCAAAGCCTTTTTCAGCACATGGCGGGCCTCCTCCAGCGAGGCGTCGGCAACGGGGGCGCTATTTTGAGCTCCTTCCAACAGGGCCAGTCCCAGGTTGTTGAATAGCACGGGATTTTCGCCGCCCAAACAGCAGGCCTCGCGGAAGTGGAAAATTGCAATTTTCCAGTCTCTGGCGCGAAAGGCCATGTTGCCGAGAAGAAAGTGGGCTTCAAGATTTTCGGGATCACGTGACAGCAGGTCCCGGCACAGCGCTGCCGCCTCTAGGTCCCGCCCTTCTGTGCAAAGCTGTTCGGCGTGCTCCAGTGCGAGCTTGGATGCGCCATGCATGTATAAAAGCACCTCTGTTTTTTTTTTTCTAAAGTTACCACCATTCCAGCCGAAAAAGATAGTAACAATACAAAGTGCGGCAGAAGCCCGCACGCCTTAATCCAGAAAGGAGCTTAACCATGGCACTCAGCGACATCTCCCTTACGGCAGGTATGAGAAACAACCTGCTCTCCCTGTCCCAGACATCAAAGGGCATCACCACGACGCAAAATCGTCTTTCCACAGGCAAAAAGGTCAACACCCCGTTGGACAATCCGACCAACTATTTTGCCGCCCAGAACGCCGTTGCACGCGCCAACGATCTCGACACCCGCAAAGACGGCATGTCCGAGGCTGTCCAGATGCTGAGCGCAGCCACCGCCGGCATCAAAGGCATCACCTCCCTGATCCAGTCTGCACAAGGTGTTGCTGCCGCCGCACTGGGCACCGCCGACACGGTCGAGCGTTCCGCCTACTCTGCCACCTACTCGACCCTGTTGTCGCAGATCTCCCAGCTGGCCAGTGATTCCGGCTACAAAGGGACCAACTTCCTGACCAACGGCTCTCAGACCGTTGAATTCGGTCAGCGTACCAACGCCGCTACCCTGCAGGTAACCGGTTTCGACGCTACCTCATCCGGTCTCTCGCTGGGCACCGTCAGCTCCACGGACTGGACCAGCACCGCTCAGATCAGCACCGCCAGTGGCCAGCTTGAATCGGCCCTCAGCACACTGCGTACTCAGTCTGCAGCGCTTTCCTCCAACCTGAGCGTTGTTACCACCCGTCAGGACTTCACCGATTCCATGATCAGCACACTGACCACTGGTGCGGACAACCTGACACTGGCCGATATGAACCAGGAAGGTGCCAACATGCTGATGCTGCAGACCCGTCAGAATCTGGGCATCTCCTCTCTGAGCATGGCCTCCCAGGCTGCCCAGGCAGTTCTGAGACTGTTCTAAGAGGGATTTCGCTTCTAGCGAACAGATGTGATAATGGGGAGATGGGTTACCATCTCCCCATTATTTTACCCGCTTCGACCTAGTTAACCCGACGGGGGACCGGCAATGGAAGTCGATAAAATAAACGCAATCGCGTCCACTGCATATTTCACATTACAACAACAGTTCACCAGTCAGTCAAACGCGACCGGAAACGAACAGAACCCGACTCCTCCGGATGCCGACAGCCAGGGGAGGACGAAGGTTACCGATCAGGTGCGCTTGGCAACTTCTCCTGTTATCCGGAAAAACCTGGATATGGTGAGCGCCATCGAGCAGGAACACGCCAGGCTGAACCAATTGGCTAAGGGCGTCCGGAAAACCAACGAGGAACTGGGGCGGTTCGCGGATCAAGTGAGCGACATGACGTCGGCAGTGACGGCCATTGTCAAGAATTTCCCCCCCTTCTCGGCAGATAGCGAGAGGCGGAAGGAAATCCTGATGAGCTACGCCTCCATCAGAAAAGAAATCCTTAAAATGACTGTTCCAGCTCCTCCGCAGCCTGTCTATGAGAAGGTAAAAAGTACTTGGTCATCCCTGTTCGATACCAGCGGTCAGATGCTGAATGACTCCGTCCCCGATCTCGGCCCAGCCAGCCCCGACAGTCATGTGAAGGCCGCTGCAACACAGCTTGACAGTACTGGAGAAACGCTGGCAAGCCTCAGTTCCGACATCACTCAGATGTTGCTCCAGCGATAGCCATATGTCTCTCAAGATCCGTCTGAAGCCTCACGAAAAGGTACTCATCGGGCACGCAGTTCTGCGCAACGGCGATAAGACGAGTGAGTTCCACATCGAAAACAAGATAGCCATCCTGCGCGAAAAGGACATCATGAAGGAGGAAGATGCCTCCACGCCGGGAGAACGGCTCTATTTCCTCATCCAGCTGATGTATATCGACGGGGATAATCTTGTAAAATACCACCACACCTACTGGGAGCAGGTGAAGCAAATAGTCTCGGCGGCCGCCAGTACCCGTCAGTACCTGGAGGAGATCAGCTCGCTCATTCTCGAGCAGGATTACTACCACGCCCTCAAGGCTGCCCGCAGGCTCATGGAATATGAGAAGTGCCTGGTATCCCGGATACCTGATCCCACAGAAGGCTAAGCAAACACACCCGACAACGCCTCCAGAATCTTTCCCTCCTCGGGCCTTTCAACCGCGTACAACAGTCTCGCGACGGATTTCAGAAAGTCTGTCATACCGCATCCGTCGGCAGCCAACATGCGCAGCCCTTCAATCCCCTCCTGCAGGCGTCCGCTGAGGCATAGCGCAACATGACGGAGGATGCGGATGCTGCGATCTTCAGGATGGAGCGCGGCTACCCCGTCTACGGCTGCAAGAGCTTCCGGCGCCGGTAACAGGCAGAAGCGGCACAACGTCAGGTTGAGCAGAGCGGCCTTGTAGCCCGGATCAAGCACCAGGGCGCGTTCGGTAGCTGCCATGGCCTCCCTCAGACGGTTTATTTTCAGATAGATGTAGCCGAGGTTGAACCAGGCAACGGAAAATTCTGGCTCCTGCTCCAGCAAGGTCAGCCACAACTCCTCCGCCTCGATAAAGCGTTCAAGCTCAGCCGCCTGGACCGCCAGTTCGTATAGGGCTTTCGGGTCCCGGTTTCCCACCTGTAATTTTTGTTGCCCCAAGGTATAGTAGAGAGTCCGCTTACGGTTCAGGCGCTGGTTCTCCAACCCTCCATAGTGGTGGATCGGTACCGGGTGCTCTCGTAGAGGCAAGCCGGCTTGGGCGATCGTCCCTTCCACCATTTCGTGTACTACTCCCTCAAAATGAATCCCGCAATGATTGGGAAAGAGACGGACCTTGACGCTGGGGGTCCAACCGGAGCCTGCCTCCTCCTCAGGATAGGAGCTATCCAGCGGGGTGAAGCCATCAAGTGTGGCCACATTGGTGTAGTTACGGGTGAGGATGGTGAAGGCGGCAGGACAGGCAGCTCCTTCCAGGGCTTTCTGGAAAGCGGAATAATCCCGCGGTGAAAGAGCCTCGTCTCCATCCATTACCAGAAGCCAGTCGCCAGTGGCGGCTTCCAAGGAGGCATTGCGCGCCTCGGAGAAGTCATCCCGCCACTGATGGCGGATCAGGCGTGCCCCCAGCAATTCCGCCAGCTCGGGAGTTCTGTCATTGGAGCCGGTATCCACTACGACCATCTCATGTACCAGCGGCCGGCAGGAGGTCAGGCAGCGTGCGATATGCAGTTCCTCGTCTCTGACGATCATACAGAGCGATATCCGCCTTCCCTGAGGAGCAGCTGAACGGTATTCACCCAGACGACGGCGAGCTGACAAGCCGAATGCAAGTACCTGTTCATCAGGTCCGAAACGTATGCAGAAGCGTTCTGCAGCGGCCACGACCTCCTCGCACTGTCCTGCCCGATTCGCCCACGCAACCAGCAGGCGGCCGACCTGGCGACTGTCCGGATAGAGATGTGCCGCTTCCTTAAGGATGCGCACCAATTCGCCACACTGGTCCGTTGCAATGAGCGTGTCCAGTAGCGGTTCGTATCCGGGCATGGTTGGCGAGAGATTAATCCCCTTCAACAGCAGGGCCACGGCGCGGCCCATTTCTCCTTGCTGCCGGGCCAAGAGCGCAAGATGGAGATACGGGAGACCACACCCCGGAAGGCGGGAACGGGCGGTCTGAAACTGGATACCGGCTGTTTCCAGATCGCCCGACTCCAGAGCGAGTCGACCCTCTAAAATGGACTGGAACGTACTGTCACTTCCAAGCAGCGAGGCTGCCTCCTGCTCACGTCCCATGGACCAGAGGGCCTGGGCCCGCAGTTCCGTAACCAGCGGGTCGCGCTCCATCACCCCTCCCGCCTGGGCCAGCCGCTGCAGCGCTTCAACAGGGCGTTCCTCCATGATCAGCCGTTCCAGTTCCTCCCTGAGACGGCAGCGTGCAATCAGTTCCGCCTCTGCAGGCATAGCCACGGGAGCGCTCCATTTGTCACGGAACAAGGCCCAGTTGCCGCCAATAGCAGCACGGTAATCGATACCGCCAGCGGCGAAGGAAGCCCCTCCATAGTGGTGCACGTAGACGTCAGCAGCGATCATGTTGCGGCGACCGACAATGGCAGCTCGCAGACAGAAATCATCGTCTTCGAAGTTCCCGCTGCCGAACCGCTCGTCCAGCCCGCCGATTTCGACATACAACTGCCGGGTGAGCAGCATGCAGAACCCCACCAGTCGTCGGCTGGCGACGCGGCGATGCCGGTTGCGGTCACGGAACTGGCGGGCGAAGCCGTCAAGACCGCCGGGGTCGTATATTGGGTTGCCCAGCCCCTGGATGCCGCTGGCGTTATTGGTCATTGGTCCCACAATCCCGGCAAAGGGATCCAGTCGGTGGCACTCCAGCAATCCGGAAAGCCATTCGGGCGTGACCACTACGTCGTTGTTCAGCAGCACCAGATAATTGCCCCGGGCAACTGACAACCCCTGGTTGCAGCCGGCGGCGAAACCGTGGTTGGATGGGTTCTCGATGAGCCGGATACGATCATCCCGGCACGTCTGCTCGTGCAACCACGCCACGGTGCCGTCAGTGGAGCCGTTATCTACGACGATGAGTTCGTATGGTTCGAGCGTATGCGCCGCGATGGACGCCAGACACTCCCGGGTGCAGTGCAACTGGTTCCAGGTGAGGATGATGATTGAGGTCAGATCTTTGGTGGCAAGCTCGGTGGTGTGGTTCGAAACTATCGACTCGATGTATTCGGTTGCCTTGGCGTCGGCATCCATTTCCGGATACCAGGTCATCTGAATGAAGTTGTTAAGTTGAATATTAAGACTTTCTTGGTCAACGGAAAGCATTGGGCGGATGTCGATTATTTCGCCATTCCTTATTTCCTTGATCTCGCAACCACAGAGAGAAGCCTCTAGTGTGAGGGCCGTACGGTCGTCATACGTATAAAACGTTTTTGTCCGATTCAGGAGTTCAGCGAGCTCCTTACGTTTTGCCGGCCATGTATAGCTTATCTCGAGGGCGTTTCTGATAGCTGGATGTGGAGTGAACCGGCCTTTGCCGATCCAAAAGCAATCAACTGCGCGCGACCTACCAGTGTTGGTAAAAAAATCTTCTGTGCATGGTAGACGCAGCACATTATTCGAGCTCTTGCAATAACGACTGAGCTCACCATCGTAGGCGAACAAAATTTCATTTCTATCGTATTCTCTGTCACCACCTAATTTGCCAGGATCATTAAGAATATATCTGACGACCCTTTTCGCCTTGAGAGGATTACCCTTAATGATTTCCGGGTATACAACGATATCGTCATCTTCAATACGATAAGGTGCATTTACGTCGATGTTTGGAATAATTGCCTCTTTACCAAATCGAATAAGCCACTTCTGGAGTTCCTGAAGTACTCTTATTCCAGCTGATCGCTCGTTATAAGTAGGTGCTATAATCACATATCTCATAGTATCTCAACTGATAAATCATCTCTCCTCAAGCCATCTGGAGATGAAATTAAATGTCTAATATTTCAATATTTAATTGGAATTTATCTCTAATGATAGATTTAATCTCGTCCCTATAGTTGGTAGAAGCTATTATTAAATAATCAAAATCCAGATCTTTAAGTGTTTCAGGTGGATCAACTCTAATAATACCGAGCAGTAGTTTGTCGTGATATTCTTCATGGGCACTATCAACTACTTTAACAAGGCATTTCCGCAAATTTTCCGATGAAGCAATCAAAAGTTGACCACGTTCTTTAGCGCCCCACATTACAATTTTCTTATTTTTCATCTGAAATGTTTTGAAATATTGTTCGGACATATGGTCAAGCACTTGTTTGTACAAGGAAGGTTTGAATATATCAGTGGGGGAAAGGGAGTTATGTCCACCGCATGAGGGACAGCGGTCGAACGACCATCGTGAGTCATTTGCCAGATCTTTTTTAAATACGTTAAACTTTTTAAAACAGTGCCCGCACTCCAACGTTAGATCAATGGTATTGTCTGGATGGATATATTTTATTGATATAGTTGATGCCCTGGATTTAATTTGTAATAAGCTGTTTATTCTTCGCTTTAACCGTAATATCTCGCTTTCTGACATCTTTGAACAGTTTACCGGAGGGCAGCCATCATTTAGAAATTTAAGCTTATCTGATATCATCCCCTTCTGCACAGCATAATCATAGATATATGAGCCCGGAAATGGCACGATCATGGTTAAATGTATGTCATACTCTGACATGTGGTTAGTCCACCAATTCAAGGTGTCGTTTGCTGTTTCATAAGTTTCTTGAATATCTCCAAAAATGAAGTTCCCAATAATGGATATTCCATGTTGACGTGTTGCAGACAGTGCCTTTTCAATTTGTTCTATTGTAATCCCCTTTTTCATACTTGCCAGAATTGAATTATTAGCACTTTCAAGACCATAACTGATAGAATAGCATCCCGCATCTTTAAGCATGGTAAGTATTTCTTCAGTAATAGTATCTACTCTACCTTGAAGTCCAAAACCGATTTGATATTTTCGAATACGAGAGCAAAATTCACGAACGCGCTCTTCATCCAACGAAAACAATTCGTCATTAATACCAATAGTTTTTATATCATAGACAGTTAGCCAATAATCTAATTCATAAAAAAGAGAATCCAAAGGGCGTTGATCGTACTTTTTTGTTCCAACAGGACGTGAACAAAAGGTACAACTGAACGGGCAACCAATACTTCCTACAAGGTCAATGTGCTTATTGTTTCTTATATAATCATCAAATAAAAGGTCAAGAGCCGGTATCCTATTAAAATTGAATGAGCATGCCTTTCTGTTAGACGTTATTACAAGATCATTATTATCATCAATATAAACCAATCCAGAAATCGTGGAATACGATGATTTAGCGCATTTTTGACTCAACAGATTTAACAATTCTACAGACGCTGTTTCGCCCAGTCCAATTACCCCAAAATCAGCGCCTGTATTTCTAATAACTAATTCTGGCTCTGTCGAAACTAAATAGCCACCAAGTACTAAAACCAACTCATTATTAAGGCCTTTCAAAATTGAGATTATTCTTTTAATTTCGTTAAAATCACCGGAAGTACCACCAATAAATACCACATCGATGTTATTCGTATTGATAGCACTTGCAAGTATGTCTCGATACCCTGATGAACTAAAGTAATTAAGATTCACCCCGAATATGTTGTATCCAGCCTCTTTAGTGGCTGTAGCAACATAACAGATACCAGTTGCAATACCAGCAATATCGCGAGCTTTTGGTTGGACAAACAGCAAATTCATTTACTTTTTATCCTCTAATAAATAACTTGCTTCTTGTATCACAGTGTCCAGAGAACTATACGACGGGATATAGCCTATTTTTGCAATTTTAAAGTATTTAGAATAATATATATCCTTCACCCCTGTCGGAGTCTGTTCAACAATAGAACTATCTATTGAATATTTTAGGCCATAATTTTTTGAAAAATAGTCTAATATTTCCGTTTTGTTTACAGGTTTTGTACTCATTACATCATATGCATCGTTTATATTATTTATTTGGATACATATATGAACAATTGAACACAGATCTACCGGATGTACATAATCTCTAATAATATTAGTGGTATTTGTCTTAAGCTTTTTATTGCTTTTTATACTGTCAATGATATCGGTAATAAAATATCCATCTGATATATCTGCGAATCTACTGAAATATGAAAACAATCTTAGATCAACTATTTTTAAATGACTAAAGGCGCGGTGTTTCGCTTCTGAATTCAATTTGCAAATAGAATAATAATCTTCTTGCATTATATGATTCACGGTGAGAGCATTTTCACTCCATTCTGACACTGGCCCTGTAAATGAACGGCCATATACGGCACCGCTACTAATATTTATATATAACGTCTCTGGTGAATAATTTTGTAGGTATTCAATAATCATGTTGTCAAATTTTTCACCTACAATGAAATATTTAGTATAATCACCGCGTATTTTTCTCTGAGTGCCAACACCAATGCAATTTATAATTACATCATGTTTTTTCGACATGAAGCTATGATATCCCTCATTGATAGAATAAGCATGTTCTGGCAATCTACAAATGTCGTGGGCAAAGATGTAGGATTGTTGTGGAGATGTTGTGTAAAGATGGAGTTTGGATTTTGCCGATGGCTTTAAATTATATATAAGACCTTTTGCAATATGGGAACACGCGCCTAATATTGTAATATTTACTGTGCTCATACCTGGATATCAGTTGCTATCAAATTCATTGAAATTGAATTAGTTGGTGGGTTTGATGGCCTTAATAAAAAATCAAAATGCTGATCCAGCACTACCGAACAATACTCTGGTTTTTCTATTAAATTGCAAATAGTTGAATACAACTCAGTTTCGACTATATCAGAGAAGACCATTTCTGCAAATAGTAAAATTTTACGTGCAGAATCTATTTTAATTTCGATTAAATCATCATAAGCGTATTTAAGTGCTAATAATGATAATTTATAATTAGATAGTTTTTGATCTTCAAGCTCATCTAAGTCTTCAAAATTTTTGTTATCCATAGTTCCGCGTATCAACTTAAATCTTGTTACCAGAGACAGCTTTAACATTAGTTTATATAATCTGTCATCGGGATACGATAATACGGCAGACGCAAGCGGTTTATCTAGATAGATAATTTCTGAATTAAATGAGAATAATGCCTTGTTGAACCAATCTGTGTTGTCGACGCAGAATACTAAATCTGCTAAATCAGACGGAAGAGTATCTTTAAGGCAAATCCACTGCACTCTATGATCAAAACCGAATGTAAAAAATTGTAATAAACTCCAGCTACTTTTTAGAATACAGCTGTCAGTAAAAATCGGTAATTGTGACGATATTCTGGCATTGCTGTCGATAATACTAACCTCGCAAATGAGCATTCTCCTCTTTGCGTTTGAATATTTTTCCATAACTTTAACAGAATCTTCTATAAAATTAGAATAAAATATATCACCAGGGGATAAAACGGTAATATATTTATAATTGACAGGCTCTATATACGAAATTGATTCATACAGTAACATTGCTCGGGAACATTTTTCTTTTAACCTATAGACAGATATTCCGTGATTAATCGAATAATTCAACAATTTTTCATAAGTGCCATCCGTTGAACAATTATCAATAGCAACAATTTTTATATTATTCCTATTGTAAGTCTGAATAAGAACACTATTAATGCTTGCATCAATGTAATTGATGCAATCTTCTGTTGGTATTAGCACTATAATATTAAAATTATCAAGTGTCATGGTTTTATCTCAATTTTGATATAATTCTCTGGTGGTTCGTAATTTCTAGTACGCTTTCCAAACATTGAAAGTTCTATTTTTTCTTTTTCAGAATCGTTTTTACATTGTAAGCTGTCATAAATATTACTTATTAAGATATAATTTTCACTTTCGACGATTGAATTATCCATTATTTTTGCAAAAACTAAATACTGTTTAGCTAGTTTTAAATTGTCTTCATGGATACAAAATAGAGCAATTTGCAATGTTTCATCAGCAAGCTTTCTAAAGGCGGCGGGAAGTTTCTCATACACATTACGATGTCCTTTTAGTTGTCCACCAAGTTCTACCTGATTCATTAGTGTCAGATAGAGTGCTATTGAATGATAAAAACTTCTGAATGCGATCACAGTTTCTCGTGCACTGTGGACTCTAATAAGAGCTAATTTTTCCCGAATATATGCATAATCAGAGACAAGCGAAAGTCTAAACCACAACGCCTTATCCGCATTGCTGTGATCGAATTCCGTATTATAGCCAAGAACTTTCTGGAATATACTTCTCCGTATGACGCATTGCGATGGCTGCGCGACATCAGTAAGCATGTATATGGGCAGTACTGATTCACCAGGACAGATAAAATTACAGTTGTAGAAGGGATCAAGTTCGGTGATGACATCATCTCCATCAATATAATCTCTCTCACAATGGACATATCCTACGTTAGGGTTTTGTTCCATGATAGCTACACTTTTTTCGATAAAAGTCGGCTGTATCACATCATCGGCGCACAGCAGAATCATGTATTCGCCTTCTGTGAGCACTGTCAACAGATTAAAGTTCTTATTTCCAATATTTATAGGGTTCTTACAGACTCTCACACCTCTGTTGACATATCTTGAAGCGACTTTCAAAGAGTTGTCATCGGAGCAATTGTCGAGAACAACTATTTCCAAGTTCGGGTATGTTTGATTCAAGGCACTTTCGATACATGTTCCCAGAAATTTTGAGTGGTTCCTATTGGGAATCATAATGCTAACCAAAGGCTTTACGGTTCTCATGTAATCTCTCATATAGGTAACCTATTCATATAATGCCACTATTTCATTACTGAGACGCAGGTTATTTCTGATCATGTTCATTATCTCTGACTGGTATGAATATGTTGATATCAGGATTGGGACATCATCGGAAATTTCTTGCGGCAGTCTGATGTCGATGTGATCAAGTTTCTTGCCCGCATATCTTTTGTTCGAATCAACTATATATAATATTTTTGAAGTATCCAGGCCTGCGCCTATAAGTCGTTGTGTATGCGTGCCCGCTCCCCAGACAATAAATCTATCAAGTTCTAGTAGCTTCTCACTAATAATAGTTCGTATTTTCTGATCAATCCCGCTACAATCATGGATATATTTGAGGAGCGTCGGTTCGCTTACTACATCGGGAACGATCTCAGGCTCTTCTGGAATAGCTGTTTTTACCGATAAAACGAATAGGTCTGGATCTACAGTTAAATTAAGACTACTTTCATTCTGTTTCATTTCCAGTATCTTGAAAGAGTAGGCAGACAATAAATTCAATATGGAGGTTCTGGAAAAATAGTTAATATGTTCAACGCTGAATTGTTGAAATGGTGCAAAGATGAATTCATGAAATCTCTCCGCATCGGGAACTTCTATAAACAGTAACCCCCCGTCGGATAGGAGCGCTTTGATTTTGTTCATGGAATACTCGAAATCCACGAGATGTTCAAGCACGGCAGACAATATGATGGCATCGAATTTCCCCACGTCATTGAGGGACGAAATATCTCCCGTAATCGCGCGAATACCATAAATTTTTTCCGCCACGTGCGTACAGTTTGGTGATGGATCCAACCCCAACAGATGATGGTAGCCTCTCTTCTCAAAGATGGACAGCAGGGCGCCAGTCGAACAGCCGATATCGAGTATTCTCGCCTCCCTAGTACCCACGTGTGGAATAATGAAGTCGACGATCTTCGCATATTGCGTCATGTAGTCCTGTGCGACAATGCCATCCTTGTACTCGAATTCATACTTGGACATCAGAGCATAGTAGGCGCTGAACTCTTCCTGTGACGGAATGTTATCGGCATATACAAACCCACACGTGCAGCAGACGACAACATCATAAGACTCCATGACAGAAATGGCGCTGTTCTTACCGAAACGTTGCGTAAACATATGCCTGGAATATCTGCTGAAACAAATCGGGCAGAATCGGGTCATTTCTCACCTGTATAAGGATCGTAGAACGGTTTTAATTTTTCCACGGAATCTTTCAAATCATCTTCGGGAAACAATCTGTACTTGATAATACTGCAAGTTTCACACGGTTCACCCGCCCCGTTGATACCTTCCAGCATCTTGCGTCGGAACTTCCGAAAGGTTTCACCGTTCCAGATATCGCAAACCGAATTGGTATTGCAATCACCCATGATGCCGGGATACTCAAACGAATAACAGGGAACAACCTTGCCATCCGGGTTGATCTGCATGGTGAAGAAGGGTTGCGGACATACTTTGACGTTCGACACCGGCAGGCCGAATTGGGTGACTTCCTGTTCCTTGACTCCCGGCAGATGGTCGTAATCGACGCCAGAATGGATGGGAACGGCATGTTCGATGGCCATGGTATCGCATCGGTCGCCGAACAGGTCGTAGAACCGCTGCCGGTCATCTTCTCCGTCCAGGGCGCAGTCGATTATCTTGACATACATCTGCGCACTGCCTTTGTGGTCATGGAAATACTTCAGGTTGGCGCGGAACTGCTCGAAATCGATATCGGTCCCGCACACCTGACGGTACTTTTTCCGGGAGGTGCCTTGGAGAGACACCACCAGTCTTGTAAGGCCTGCGGCGATGAGCGCGTCGGACATGGCCGGGGTGAGTAGGGCGCCATTGGTGAGGATTTCAATAACGTCGGCTATGTCGTTTGAAACGGCGCAACGCACCATGTCTGCAATGTCTCGGTGGAGCAGCGGCTCGCCGATCCCGACGAAGCGCAGCACCTTGACCTTTCGGGGGAACCTGGTGAGATCCTCCATGCAGCGGGCAAAGAGTCCGGAATCCATGACTGTCCGGTCTGATATGAAACCGCGCTTTTCAGCCGGCACCGGAAAGATGCAGTAGCCGCACTTGAAGTTGCAGGCATAGACCGGGAATATCTGCACAACGAACGGAGTGTCCAGGGGGAGGGCATCGGCAAGTCTGGTTCGCACTCCCCCCGGAGCTGTACCGCTGATGATCTTAGCTCTGGCCGGAACAGTTTCCATTAGATGTAATCCCGATATATCTCGTGGTACACGATCAGATTGTCAGGGCAGGTATCATGCCACTGGAGGTAGCCGCGCTCACCGGGCAGGTATTGTGCGTTCTGCGGGATATAAGCGGCAGGGATGCGGCACCGGTAGAGCAGGGATATGAAATGCCCTCTGGTATCTCGCTCCTTGTGAATAAGCTGATTAATGGCAACTGGCTCGGGGTCGAATTCAATGGTGCATCCCAGCTCCGATTGGGCCACTTTACAGATTCTCTCCGCGAAGGTTTCCTTGAATCTGACGATCCCGCCCGGTATGTGCCATCCCTGTCCTGCATACGGGTCGTCACGCCATGCGAGCAAGGTCCGTCCCTGTTCATCCTTGAGCAGCAAATCCACATTCACGAGCGGTGTCATCCTGCTGATGAAGTAGAAGACGTCGTCGGGCAAGCCCTCTGAGGGGGCTGGTATATGCTGTTCGAGACACTCGAGTGCCTGGAAAAGGTTCATTGGATTCAGATCACTCCAAATCTGCCAACTTGAAGTGGTGAACGTAGCTGGCCCAGTATTCCGATGCACTAATTATCTGATAATATATTTCTCTATGATTCTGATATTCGCTATCCATATGAAGCTGCTTGCAACATTGCGCGGCATAATAATGGGCAAGGGCGTGGTCGTTTTTTACGCGGATAGTGTTTTCAAATCCTTTTAGCGCGACAGAGTATTGACCCAGCCTGAAATCGCTGTTAGCGACAAAATTGAGCTCAAGATTCAGTTCGTAGGCCTTTTCGACGATATATTCAGGGGTAAAATCATCGGTTTCAATGATGGCCTTTTTAAAGTCACAACTGAGGTAATCTCCCCGTAGATAATCATTTTTGAGACATATATCCAGCATTTCACTTCCTGCCAATGGCGTTGCAATGCTGATTCTGAACCAGTTCGGCATGAGTGACCGCAAAAATATTCTCGCATCTTCAATATCCTGTTTCGTCTCTCCTGGAAGTCCGATCAGGATGGAGAGATCCGTGGCGATGCCGAGATCGCGGCAATCATCGACTACCCGTTTTATGATGGCGGGGTTGAGCGGCTTGTGCATGATCTCCTTCAAGACACGACCACTGCCGGATTCAACAGACAGTACAAGGTGATCGACGCCAATGCCCTTGAGCGCCTCAAGGATATTTTTGTCAAGAGCATACAGAGCCAGCGAGTTCGGAAAAAAGGCTGTCAGACTCTGCGACTTCATGATCTCGATGATATTCAGAACACGTTGCTTGTCTGCCATGAAGTGATCATCGTAGAAGATAATATTTCCGATTCCGTAGGTATTTTTCAGGTGTTCAAGCTCGGCCTGCACCCTTTGCACACTATGGTAACGCATTTTTCTGCCATGCACGGTATGCGACGAGCAGAAACAGCATCTGTGCACACATCCCCTGGAAGTCATGTATCCGATATTCTTCAATTGCTTCTGCGCGAGGGGAAAGAGCGCATTGATGGAGTTCGATATATAATCATCTATCCGGAGGAGACCGAAATCAAGAAACGGTATATCGTCAATATCTTCAATAAGATCAAGGGTGAACTTACTAGTAGCTGCCACCTTTTCCCGTGTGATCCATGATGGGCTCTCACCCAGGTATCGGTGCCTGTCATCTGACTGCAACAGTCCCAGCATCGGCAATTCGCCTTCGCCGTAGCATAATGCATCGAAGTATGGACTGTCTTTGAAAATGGCATCGTACATATTCGTCGGTACGCCGCCACCCGCAACAACAAGAGCGTGCGGATACAGTTCTTTGCTGCATTGGGCGATGTCCAGCATGCTTTGATATGAAGGTGTAAACAGTGCGGAAATTCCTATGAGAGTTGGCGCAAAATCAGTTACTTCTTTGGAGGAGAGAACCTCATGGAATAATGAGGCGAAGGAATCCCAGACGAATTCATCTAACTTGTTAATAATGATATTGAAATCGATAAGCTTCGCTCGAACCTCTATTTTTTCTTTTATGAAGGCACTGAGGGCAAGCAATCCGATCGGTATCTCGTTAACGATGCTACCATAATTCCCTGATTTTTTAGCTACCACCCGTTCATTCGCGGCCGGATGCATGAAACTGTTAAAACTGATATTGGGTGGCACTATGAAGAGAATAGTATCCAATCCTATATCTCCTGGTGGAATGGTTTGATTGTTTCATCCTCGTCGTTAAAAACCTCTGAGCAGGATACAGGTAGTGGTTTGCCATAAATTCGGTTCACGACATATTTATCTATGAACTCGCGGTCTTCGGCAATCATGCATGTGTCTACGTGTTCCCCGAAGTATTTGATACTCATACCCCGCTTTAGGATATCTTTTAACGGCTCTTTAAAAACGTTGCCTATGGATGCATGAATATAGGGGCATGGCAGGACATCGCCGTACTGGGTGACCGAGAACATCCCCTTGACGGCGATGCATCCCATGTCAAGCCCGTAGGCCGGAGTCAGGTGCGTAAAAACGTTGTGTTTTTTTTCCAGTTCTTTCATGTACTCCATGTCAGCACGGTCGACCATCGAATCGAAGTTCCCCTCCCAGGCTCCAACCGGCTTGGCATAGGTAACAAACACACCGATCCCCCTGCCATTGAAATATTCGAGAAACTCCAGAAATTCTTTTGAGTGCAGCCGCTGCTTGGTAACAACCGTTTGGACGAAAATGGCCAATCCCGCTCCAATGGCGGAATCAATTGATTTGATGGCCCGGTCAAAGGAACCTTTTACCTGGCGGAATCTGTCGTGCTCCTCGGCATTGAGGCTGTCGATGCTCAACTGAATCCGGTCGACGCCGATTTCCTTCAGATGCCGTGCGCGGCTGTCATCCAGCAGCCAGCCGTTTGTATCGCAATTGATATAGAATTTCTGCGGGTCGATAGCGGCGACCAGATCGTCAAAGTCCTTGAATACCAAGGGCTCTCCGCCGGTGATGGTGACCCGTGCCAAGCCCAGTTCATCGGCTTGGCGGAAGAGTTCCCTGACATCCGGAATGGTGAAGGAACGCTTGTCTTCCTTGCCCTGGAAGCGTTTGATCGAGCAGTGTTCGCAGGTGAAGTTACAGGTATAGTTGTATTGAAACTGGATAATGGCGATGCTTTCGCCCCGCCTGTATTTCTCGTCGAACCTGATGATCTTCTCATAGACATACGGTTTCTCGGCCTTGAGCTTATTCCTGTTGTTTGTTTCCTGGGGGTTCAACTGCGTATCAGGCATGGCTCTGATGCTCCTTTTGAATGTGTTCCGGCTCTATACTTCGATCAATCCCTCTGTGCTACCGTCAGGGTGCTTGATCTACACCCCAATTCCCCGGCATCGGGGATGAAGAGCCAGTCCTGCGGCATTCTATCCCTATCCCACGCCCCATACCCCCATCCTGCGGCACAGAAACGCATGCCGTTGGCAGCAGCGGCCTCGCCGTCCTCCCATTTGTCTCCCACATACAACGACTTTTCGGCATAAACCCCCAGTTCCTTTAGCAAGTAGCTAATAAGCGTAGCTTTATTTGCGTGAGGAGGAGTGGGCGTATCGAGGGTGCCCACAATATGGAAGTAGTCGCGCCAACCGAGATGTTCGAGAATCTTCATGGTCGGGATGCGGCGCTTGTTGGTGGCGATAGCCAGGGGGATATGGAGTGCGTGCATCTGCGAGAGCAATTCCCCGATGCCGTCATACACTCGCGTCGCTTTGTAGCCTTCCGTATCGTAGCATTGCTTGAAATCGTCAACCAGCCGGTCCAGGTGGGCAGTGTCGGCCAATCCCGTCAGGTTTATCAATGTTTGACGCAGCGGTGGGCCGATGAGCGAATCGCTGAGCGGAACCAGTGGCTGCAATCCTGCCGCGGCAAGCGTCCGGCCAAAGCATTTCAGAATGCTGGGGGAAGAGTCGATCAGGGTGCCGTCCAGATCGAAGATTACCGCTTGATATGGGGAGCCGGAGTGCATCATCGGCGGGAACAGCGCAACGAGGCTTCGCTCAGGGGGATGAGCATCTCGGACGTGAGCACGTCGAGCGACAGCAGCGGGCTCATATCCTCCAGCGGCATGGAGAGCATGGAACCGTCAGGCTGCGGCAGGGCGGCGACCTTGGGCGCCAGGACCTCGTTGGAGACAAGTCGCAGGTCAATCAGCAGCGGGCGGGGCAGGGCCATCAGTTCGTGCAGCGCGCCCAGTTCCGCTGCATCGCTGATGCGACGGAAGGGAATGTCGTAGGTTCGGGCCAGCGCTTCAAGGTCGGGCAGCCACAGACCGGCCTCGGGGCCGGTGCCGACGTAGCGGCCGTCAAAGTAGTTGCGCATGGTGTTGCGGATGGAGGCATAGCCGGCATTGTTCAGGACGATCAGGCAGATAGGGAGATTAAAGGCCCGCAGGGTGGCCAGCTCCTGAATGTTGAGTTGGAGGCTGCCGTCGCTTTCTATGGCGACCATGGGCCGGCAACCGTTGGCAAAGCAGGCGCCGATGGCGGCCGGCAGGCCGTACCCCATCGAACCGAGCCCGGAGGTAAGAAAAACCCGCTGCCCCGGTTTATTGCGGAAGATGGTGTAGAAGACCTCCACCGCCAAGCCGGAACTGCCGGTGCTGACCAGAGTGTCTGCCGGGATGGCTTCGGACAAGGCATCCATGGCCTGGAAATGGGTGATTTCCCCTTCCGCGGCAAAGCTCACCTCTTCCTCGATTCCATAGCGCAGTTTCCAGCCCTTGCAGCGGTCACGCCAGTCAGAGACGGCAAGCGAGGAGTGGCCGGCCGTTTGGGCGTCGAGCTCACGGAGAAAGATGGCTGCATCTGCCACGATCGGCAACTCCACATTCATGTCCAGCTTTTGAATCTCGTGAATGTCCGCATCTACCACGATCTTTTTAGCGGCGCGGGCAAACCCCCGGGGATTGTATGCGGTAATGATGTTGTCAAGCCGGCTGCCGATGGAGAGCAGCAGATCACAATTCTGTACCGCAAAGTTCGGTGCGCGTAAGGCGACAACGCCGGGCCTCCCCACCAGCAGGGGATGATCGTAAGGGAGGAGGTCAAGGGCATTCCAGGTGGTTACGACCGGAACTCCCAGTCTCTCGACCAGTTCCCGGAACTGCCCGGCAGCGCCGGCAAGCCGGATGCCGTGACCGGCCAGAATGAGCGGCCGCTCCGCCCGGGCGAGCAATGAAAGGGTCTTGTCGATGATCTCACCGGTGGGGGAGAAGGGCGCTTTCGGCAACGGTTCTGCACACTTAGGCAGGGTCGTCGGCACAACCGGCGCCCCCTGGATATCCAGGGGCACATCAATCCAGACCGGCCCCTTTCTCCCGGTGGTCGCGCAATGCACCGCCGTTTCCAGCTCCCTGCGGATATCTTCAGGATGCCGGATGGTGACGGCGTACTTGGTGATGGGCCTGACCATGCTGATGATGTCGACCTCTTGCACACCTTTCTGGCGGAGAGGAGCACCATCCAGCATGTCGGACCGCTTGACCTGTCCCGAGATCACCAGCATCGGCACGGATTCGATCCATGCGCCCGCAACACCGGTGATGGCATTGGTTGCGCCAGGGCCGGTTGTCACGACCGCTACGCCAATGTGCTCGTTGATGCGGGAATAGGCCTCGGCGGCAATGGCGCAGGCCTGTTCATGCAAGCAGGGGACGGCCGTGAGGCGGGGGCATTTCCCCATTGCATCCACCAGATGCATGGCTCCGCCGCCTGGCAATAAAAAGACGTGGCTGACCCCGAGATCTGCCACAAAATCGGCGATGTAGTCGGAAATGCGATAGGTGTCCATCATTCCATCCAGAAACTGATCATGGTTTTGCGACCTTTATTCTGGCTGATCAACGGGTCCGTGTAGAAAGAGTCATCCTGGTAATGGGTACTGGATATTTCCTCGATAATCGCACCGTCCGGCGAGCTGAAGGCATGGCGGACGCCGGGACTGACCGTAGCAACGTCCCCGGGCCGGCAGATCTGCACCGAACCGTCGAGTTCCAGTTCAATCGTGCCGTAGAGCACATGGAACGTTTCTTCCTTCTGGGTGTGGTGCTGCTCCGGGTGCCGCTGCCCTGGCATGACGATCAGCAATTTCTTGCAATAGGATCGGTTAACGACGGTCAGCATGGTCAGGCCGCATTCCCAAAAGCGATCTATGCCGTAATGGTGGGAGATCTCCAGATCGGAGCATCCCGGGAAGGTGATGCCGCTGTCACGCAGAAGTTTTCTCACGTGTTGCACAATGTGCAGCACTTTCTTCTGCTGGTCCACCAGATCGGCATTCGTGCCGGTTATGGCGCCATCGGTCCCTATCTTCTGCCGGGCGGTGCATTGACAATATTTCGACCATTCATTGGCCGTAATCTGTCCCTCTTCGGGCGGGAAGGCAAAGTAAACGTCCTCCGTCCTGATCTGCTCACTGGCGGCAATATCCCTTCTGGCAAAAACCCCGCGCCGCAGTGAACGAAGACTGGCAATTTCGACAGGATTTTCCGGAAGGCGTTCTTCGCCGATACCGCACAACGCATAGGTCTGTTCTGCCGCCGCAAGCCACTTGTCGACCTGTTCAGGCGACGCGGAGTAGGCATTGAGAGGCCAACGCTCCGTGGCAACACCGACATGTTTCTCGAAGATGGATGCCCCTTTGGCGATGGCCAACTTGACGATATCGGTGTGATCAGGGTTTTCGTGGGTGGAAAACCCGATGCGAACGCCTGGGTAGCGGGTTCTGAGGAAATCGAGCTGCGACAGGTGCAGATGCTCATCCGGGGTCGGATACTCCCCGACGCAGTGCATGATGGCGAACTCCTTGTTCCTGTGCACAAAGAAACTGATTACCTTGTCTATCTCATCAAGGCCGGCTCCTGCGGTCGAGGCCACGATCGGCAGGCAGGTGCCGGCGATTTTCTCCAACAAGGGCCAGTCTGTGAAGGAACAGCTGGCAATCTTGATGATGTCCAACTGCTGCGAGGTGATCACGTCAACGGACGGCTCGTCGAATGGTGTTGCCATGGTGATGAAGCCATTGCTGCGCATCTCGGCGATCAACAGGTCGAACTGCTCGCGGCTGAGGCGTGTTTCCGAAAATCGCTTGATGTACTTGATGTCGTCCCGCCCCTGCTTCGAGGGATGGATGAAGGTGTCCAGATCCCGGTACTGCAACTTGAAGGCAAAACTGAACCGGGGATGGCTCCTGCACACCTGGCCAAAGCGCCGGATGACCTCAAGACCATGCTGAAGGTCACCCATATGGTTATTGGCCATTTCCAGCACGAACAGCGGCTGCGGAATCTTCTGCGTCATAGGGTACGACCTTTCCGATTGCTGCCTCTGGTGGCATCCAGCAGGCTCTCTATCACATAGTCCAGCATGGCATCGGTCATGCCGGGATAGACACCGACCCAGAAGGTGTCGTGCATGATCCTGTCGGTCTGTTCCAGCGCCCCGACAACACGGTAGCCGGTGTCTGCCTGCCGAAACTCGTCAAAACAGGGGTGCTTGATCAGGTTGCCGGCAAACAACATGCGGGTCTGGATGCCGCGCCCCTCAAGGTGGGCAACGATCCGATCCCGGGTGATCCCCGCTCCCCGGTGTACGGTCAGCAAAAACCCGAACCAGGATGGGTCGCTGTCCGGCCCTGACTCGGGCAGGATAAAGAACTCTTCCTGCCCGGCCAGACCATCGCGTAGTCTGCGCCAGTTCCGCTTGCGTGCCTCGATGAAACCGGGAAGTTTTTCCAATTGTGCACACCCGACAGCCGCCTGCATATCGGTGACTTTCAGGTTGTAACCGAAATGGGAGTAAACGTACTTATGATCATAACCGGGAGGAAGCTGGCCGAACTGCTGCTCGAAGCGCCGGCCACAGCTGTTGTCATGCCCAGAAGGACACCAACAGTCCCGTCCCCAGTCACGGAAAGACTCGACAAGCCGTTTGAGCTGCGTATCGTTGGTAAGGACAGCGCCCCCCTCACCCATGGTGATATGGTGCGGCGGATAAAAACTGGCGGTCCCCATGTGTCCGATGGTGCCGGTGGAACGCCACGTGCCGTTCAGACGGTAGCGGGAGCCGAGTGCGTCGCAGTTATCCTCGATCAGCCACAGCTCATGACGGTTGCAAAAATCTTTCACCTGTGCCAGATCGAAGGGATTGCCCAGGGTATGTGCAAGCATTACCGCCTTGGTGCGGGGCGACAGCGCCTCTTCGAGGTAGCGGCAATCGATATTGTATGATGGCAGTTCCACATCAACGAAAACGGGAATTGCTCCGTACTGGACGAGAGGGGCTACGGTAGTGGGAAAGCCGGCAGCCACTGTGATAACCTCATCGCCCCGCCGGATGCGACGCTCTCCCAAGGTAGGCGCGGTGAGGGCCATAAAGGCAAGCAGATTGGCGGATGAGCCGGAATTGGCCAGAGAGCAGTGACGTATATCCAGAAGCGCGGCGAACTCCCGCTCAAACCGTTCGGCATACCGTCCGCTGGTCAGCCAGAAATCAAGGGAGGCATCGACCAGTGCCGACACCTCCCGCTCGTCAAATACCCTGCCGGCATAGGGAATACGGTCACCAGGTGCGAACTGCCCTGATGGGACATGACATGCCTGATAGTAAGCGATAACGGCATCCATGACCTGCTGCCGCAGCAATTGTTCACTACTTGTGTGCATTGAGCAACCCTATCTTACGGGAGTTCCGTTGCCTCGTAGTCGGCGATTTGTTGCAAGGTCAACTCCAAAAGATTTTCACCGGCTTGGAAAGCTTGCATCCATGTCACCGTGGTATCAAGCGCTTTATCGAGTCCCCATCGTGGTCGCCACCCCAAGCGGGATCTGGACTTGTCGCTATCGAGCATCAGAATGCCCGCCTCATGGGGATGGTTAGCCGTTTCCTGCTCGTAACGGGCACCATTGCCCCATTTCTCGCAGAGAAGATGCGCGACACGGGCTACCGTCACCGCATCCTCCTCGGCAGGGCCGAAGTTCCATGCTTCAGCGTACTGACAGCCGTCCTCAAAGAGGAGTTGGGCGAGAAGCAGATAGCCGGAGAGCGGCTCCAGGACATGCTGCCAAGGACGAACGGCATGGGGGTTCCTAAGGCGAATGGGCATTCCCGCCGATAAGGACCTGAAAAAATCGGGAATAAGACGGTCAGCGGCCCAATCCCCCCCGCCGATCACATTTCCGGCCCGAGCAGTCGCTACTGCCACCCGCTGTTGCCCAGTATCAAAATAAGATGCACGCCAAGCGGCAGTCGCTAACTCGGCGCAGGCTTTGCTGCTCGAATACGGGTCCTGCCCTCCCAGCGGTTCATTTTCCGTAAAAGGCGTACCATGCTCTCTGTTTGCGTAACATTTATCAGTGGTCACAATGACAACTGCTCTGACCGAGCGGCTGTAACGGAGGGCTTCCAGCAGGTTAACTGTACCGATCACATTCGTTGTATAGGTATCGACGGGGGAGTTGTACGATTCCCGCACCAAGGACTGGGCGGCCAGATGCATGACAATCTCAGGCTCTATACACTCAACAGCCTGCTGCAGCCGTTGAGCATCCCTTATGTCATTACGGTAAGAGGTTACCCTGTTTTCTACGGTTGCCGCCTGGAATAGGTTAGGTGTAGTTGGAGGATCGAGAGCATATCCAAAGACGCGGGCACCCATTGCATGAAGCCAAATTGCCAGCCATGCCCCCTTGAAGCCGGTATGGCCGGTAAGAAGCACCGACTTTCCCTTCCAAAAATTTCTTTTAGGCCAAGACAGGGTCTTGGAGTGATCTACCATACCTTCCACTTCGCCTGCCCGTTCCTCCACAGGGTCTCCAGTTCGTCCTTGTCGCGCATTGCATCCATGCACTTCCAAAAACCGTGATGCTTGTATGCAATAAGCTGCCCCTCGTGCGACAGGGCTTTTAGCGGATATTCTTCCCACATGACAGCATCAGCATTCTCCGGCAGATAAGAAAATACCTCCGGTTTCAGGACAAAGAATCCACCATTGATCCACCCTCCGTCACCAACCGGCTTTTCCTGAAAGCTGGAGACCAGATCATCGTGCTCCAATCCCATCAGGCCAAAACGCCCTGCAGGTTGTACCGCCGTCACTGTGGCAATCTTTCCGTGCGCCCTGTGATAACTGATCAACTCAGCGATCGGGACATCGGATAGCCCGTCCCCATACGTCAACATGAACTCTTCGTTGCCGATGTAATGCTGGATTCTTCTGAGGCGACCGGAGGTGCAGGTGTGCAGACCGGTATCAACGAGGGTTACCCTGAAATTTTCGGAATTTGTGCGATGGACTTCGAAGCTGTTGGTCTGCAAGTTGATGGTTACATCGGAGTTGTAGACATAGTAATTTAAAAAATACTCCTTTATGACGTGGCCCTTATAACCGAGGCAGATAATGAAGTCAGTGATGCCCTGTGCCTCAAAGATTTTCATCAGATGCCACAGAATGGGCCTCTCTCCAACCTCAATCATCGGTTTTGGTTTGAGATACGATTCTTCAGATATGCGTGTCCCCAACCCCCCGGCGAAAATAACCGCTTTCATACTTTTTCAGGAGCCCCAATCTGTCTGTCTGACAACGACGTCTTAAAAATGATCACAAAGCAGCAAGAAAGTCTCTTGCTTCATTGTTCCACGGCTCCAGTTCCAGCACTTTTTGGATGAAGGTGCGGGCTTGCTCCTTGAGCTGGTTTGCCTTGGAAACGATGGCCAGCGCTGTCAATACTTCGATATCCTTGGGATATTCTTTCAAAAGCGAAGTATACAGCTCGATAGCATCGTCGGTGCGTCCCAGATGCGTGTACCAGAGGTCTGCCAAATTCTTTCGGTAGATTGGATTGGTAGGGTCACTATCAACTGCCTTCTGGTAATGGCCAGCGGCCTCATTCAAACATCCCTGACGGAAGCGGACGATCCCCAGGTTATTGTGCGCCACGGCATCTTGAGGATTTCGTTCAATCAATTTCAGGAGAGAAGCGGCAGTTTCGTCTTCTTCGACCACTGGTGCGGCATCGTAAGAGACGGTCAGTGGCATTGTGCTGGCGGAACGATACTCAGCGGCTGAAACCGGTCCTTCCAGATGGGCAAGCAGTTCCCTGAGTTCCTGGTTGTCCGGGTCAATCTGCAGGGCCCTGCGATAGAAGATGCGCGCCTCCTCGGGCCGGCCCACCTTTGAACTTATGTTTGCCAAGGCTGTCAGAACTTCGAAGTCCTGTGGATAGGTATTCAGAAGCCCCGTCAATAAGTCAATGGCATCATCCACCCATCCCAGCACAACAAAATAAAACTCGGCGATGTTTTTTATGATGGTAGGGTTATTGGGTTGAAGGCGGTTGGCCTTTTCATAATGGGCCAGTGCGAGCAGAGAGTTCTCCGCCTTGCTGAACAGCACTCCCAGATCATTATGGGCCAGCGCTACATCGGGGAACATCTTCAGGAATGTCTTTATTTCAGCGATGGCGGCCTCGACCGAATCGCCGGACAGCGTGGCCTGCAAACGCTGATAGGCGTTCTGGGCCTCGTACATGTTATAGGGGGCAAGTGATGTACTCATATTACAGTGCTCCTGAGAAATTAATACGGTCAATAGTTACTCATATCGTCATAATATGCAATCGTTTTAACGGCTCGCGCAATTTTTTACGTGATCTGAACGGGCTATTTTCGCCATACGCCACAATAGTACTCGCCGGTCCATTCAGGGTACGAATGCAGGTGATATTGTCGTGGCATTGCCGGAATTTCAATAATAGCTCCCATTCGGGGGATAGGACAAATCCACAATCTCCAACTGATCGGTGATTGCCTGCCTTCCCCCGGTCATCCAGGTATTCGCTGAATATTTCGGAAACAATGTGGTCACAATGGCTTGAGATTCCCGGCCTTCATCTCTCCGCAAGCCTGGCCCATATGCTCCGGACGTCGTCATCGTGAGGATTGATAGTCAGATATTCTTCACAAACCATTAGTGCCTGTTGGCGGGCGTGGCAGCATTGGAGAATCTCGGCGGCTGCCAGCACTGCGCCCCGGTCGTGGGAGTGCGCGGCAAGTAGAGGCACCAGTTGATTCAATGCGGCCTCCCGTTCTCCATACCGCCAAAGGCACGTCACGAGGTTCACGGCGGTTCGGGGGCATGAGGGGGCTATTTCGAAGGCTTTCCGGAAGAGGACCAGCGCCCCCTCGTAGCAGCCCTGAGCGGCATACTCCTCGCCCTGGCGATTCATTTCGTCGATCCGCCGGGAAAGCTCTTTCAGCTCCTCCAACCGGTCCGCCATAAGTGCAATGGCGCTCGGCTTGACCAGTCCGAACAGCATGATTTCGTTCTGAAAAAACTGCTCAAGCTCAAGCCGCTTCTCTCGGGCCTGGACATTGGTGAGGCCGATCAGGTTTTCGGTATAATGGCGCCAGCAGGAGCGAAGGGAAGGCATCTCGGGAGCAATACCGTTTTCCGCGATGAACGCTGCTAGGCGACCGCGGCTGAGGGAAACAGGGGCAGGTGGCAAGGGAAGAATTTGTCCCTCACGGACTTCCAGTTCCCGTACGACGATATTCCGGGCCTCCTGCTGGTAGGCATCTGCGTGCGCAATTCCGCGCTGATCGCCATGGTAGCGATAACCGCCGAGCAAGGTATCGGCGGTAAAGAGTGAATCATGACGGAAGAAGCGCATCCACAATTCAAAGTCGCCGGCAAGGTCAAAGGAGGTCGATAGTCCGCCTCTTGACTGCTCCCAAAGAGAGCGGTGCCAGAAGGTGCTCTCCTGCTGGACATATGGCTTGTTGAAATTGCCCTCCAGGTTTTTCGAACGGGAGAAGATCGGCAGGTTGGCGGAGATGCTGTCCAGATTGCCGTCGGCATCCCAGTAGCTCATGCGCCCTGTCAACCAGCGTATATGGGGATGGTTGGAAAAGATGCAGGCCGCCTTGGCAAGGGCCAGCGGATGGTATTTGTCGTCCGAATTGAGCCAGGCCATGATTTCGCCCGTGGTATGGCGAAAACCCTCGGTGATGGCTTGGTATTGGCCACCGTCCGGCTGTGACTGCCAATAGGTCAGGTGTTTTTCATATTTCCTGATGATCTCGACCGAGCCATCGGTGCTGCCGCCATCCATAATGACGTATTCCAGGTTTGGATATCCCTGGCCAAGCACCGACTCTATGCACTCTTCCAGATATTGGGCTTGATTATAGGAAGGGGTGACGATGGAAATGGTTGGAGGATGCATGCTTGGAGGCTCAATGATGATCGAGTGGCTTCAGTGATCTTTTTTCGTAATAACGGGCTTTATCAATAAATTCGGTTGCCCCGTCAATTTCAGAACACTTATAAGAGGCTTTGGCAAGATTGAGGTAAATCGGTGGATAATCGACGCATAGATCAAGTGCATTGTTCAGCAGTTCCTGGGCCATATGATGACGGTTTGCGGCCAGTTCGGCTTCGGCCCTGCTGTTCAGGTCTGTGATGTTGTTAAATAGCGGCAATAGCTCATCGTACATCTTCTTCAAGTGTGCATCCTGACACACGGAAAGCAGTGTGATTAATGCGTAGATCTCTTTTTTTGTGATGTATTTTTCACACCATTCAATCAAGGAGGGAGTGTATTTTGACAGACAGGAAGATCCCCAGCACCTGCGGATTGTCGCAAATTCATCAATAAGCGCGAGTACCCTCTGAACATAGTGGTCTGCTGTTCTTGTTTTAACGAGCGTACGCCCCTTGGCGATCAATGAATGCCTTAAAGCAGTGTTATCGCTCAGTTCCATGACTGCCGTTGCGAAGGCCCGCTCATCCCGAGGGTCAACAAGAATCGCGGCATCGCCAAGTTGCTCGTAGATGCCAGCTGCATTTGCCGCAATGACCGGGCATCCTGCCGAGAATGCCTCAAGAGGCGGTATGTTATCTGGTCCGAAAAAGCTGGCATACGTCAAGGCAGCCGCATTCTGGTAGAGCCAAAGGAGAGCCTGATCGGAAACGAATCCCAGCAGCAGGACCTCCTGATCAAGGCCCATCGCCGAAATTGTCTCCTTTATATAATCCAGGTTTCCCTGGTCAGAACCTGTCAGGACCAGCCTGAACCCAAGGTTCTGCTCGATCAGGATTTTTAGCGCCTTAAGGAGCACAATCTGGTTCTTGTGTGGCCAGAACTGGGCGGGATAAAAAATAAACTTGCCGCTTTCCAGGCCACTGTCCAACAACTCACTGGGTTGTTCGATACGCTCATCTGAGATGTACTGGGGCAATGGCATTGGGTTAACGATGATCCTCTCGGGCGGGACTCTGTAGAAAAAAGAGATTTCCTGCTTACCCGTTTCCGTGCCGGTCAGTATGAATGTCGCCCGTGGTAATACATGACTGTATATATGCTCTCTGACATTGTGCTCCTGGCCTGCACTTACCTCCGGGAAGAAAGGCTGAAGGCGGTGTTGCAGATCCCATACAGGGACAATGTAAGGGATATCCACCTGTTCATAGAAGATCGAGAGAAACCACAGAATATCCACACCATGACGCAAGACTGCCTCGTTAAGGCCGCCCTGATAGTTTCCATAGTCAACTGAGGGAATCTGCAGCTCTTGAATCAGTAGGTTATCCCCGGAATGAAAAAAAATTATCTTTTGTGCTGAATTCGCAGCCAGGTACTGATTCATGATGCTTTGCAGGAGGCATTTCTGGTAGACATAGCCCCCTCCGATCTGTTTGCTTGGAGATGCCACATGTATTCCAGTAATCACGTACGTTGCTCCTGAATTGAAGAGGCTTTTGCGGTGACAACCGCGTTCCAGCTATTGAAGTCCAGTTCCGCATTCGTCATCCATTCCGCAAAATGCAGCGTATCGAACCCTGCTGCTTTAAGCATCAGTCGCAGTTCCGGTTCGAACAGATAGCGCATATGATGTGTTTCCCTGATCTCATTCGCTCTTCCGTTGATCTTGTTCCTGATAAAGATCAGGTAGTCAACATCGACCAAATTGTTCTGTGGATGCATCATTGGGCTTGCAATGCGAGTAACATCAAGGTCGGCATCCTCGAGCTTCTTTACCCGGACCGCTGGCCGGTCCGTCAGCACTCCCGGCCCATACCAGCAGTCAAATATGAAGCCGCCAGCGGGCTTTACATGTTTATATGCCGTTGTGAACGCCGCTAATAGATCTTCATTCGCCGTTTGATAGCTCATGACATGAAAAAGCGACACTACGACATCGAACTGCCTGCCCAAGGTGATGGTGCGCACATCTCCCCGGATATACTCCAATGCACCGTCATCGATGGCAGAAGCAGTTGCGAGAGAAAGCATCTCCGCAGACAGATCCACACCGGTAACGGTATATCCATGCTTGGCAAGCAAACGATCGTGACGGCCGGAGCCGCATCCAAGATTTAGAACGGTGCGGGCACCGGGGACCAGGTTCTGGATCAGCGCATGAATGTACTCGGTTTCACTCTCATAATCTTTATCGCGATACAGCAAATCGTAATAGCGGGCATAATGATCGAAAACTTTCATGACAGGCACACCTTTACCGCATCGGCCACTTGGGTGATCTGGCTATCACTGAGAGTGAGCCCGCTGGGAATGTAGAGCCCCTGAAGGGCCAAACGTTCGGCAACGGGATACGACTCGCCGTGAAAGAGCCCCATGCGATGGAATGCGGGTTGCTGATGCATGCCCAGAAAGAACGGGCGCGTCTCGATCCCATGCTCTCTCAGCCTGGATGACAGCTGCGCTGCGGTCAAACCTGTTGATTCTTCGATCAGCAACGCATAGACCCAGTACACGTTTTTGGCCCAGGTCTCCTCTCGCTGCAGGGTGATTGTGGGGAGGCCTCCCAGCAGTGTATGGTAAGCAGCGGCAATAGCCCGCTTTCGTGCCACAATTTCTTCGATCCGTTCAATCTGGCCCACCCCCATGGCGGCTTGGACATTGGTGAGCCGGAAGTTGAAGCCCAGTTCGTCGTGCAGAAAGCGCTGTTGTTTTTGGAAACAGAGATTGCGCAGTGACCGGGCGCGTTCGGCGAGTTCAGGCGTGCGTACCAGCACCATGCCCCCCTCGCCGGTGGTTACCAGCTTGTTGGCGTAAAAACTGAATGTACTGATGTCGCCAAAACTACCGCAGCGTTTCCCTTTGTATTCTGCCCCATGTACTTCAGCGGCGTCTTCGATGATCTTCAGGCCATATTTTCGGGCAATTTCAAGAATCGGATCCATATCGGCCGGATGGCCATAGATATGCACTACCAGTATAGCCTTGGTTCTCCCGGTAATTTTGCCTTCAATCTGAGTAACATCCATCTGTAAGTTAGAGGGATCGCTGTCGACGAGAACCGGTACCCCTCCGGCCCTGACAATGGACTGGGCCGGTGAAATAATCGTGAAGGTCGGCATGATCACTTCATCTCCCGGCTGCAGGTCCAGCAAGCCGACCGCCACATCCAATGCCACCGATCCGTTGCTGACTGCAATGCCGAACGGCATGTCGCAATATGCCGACCAGCGCTCTTCGAACAGGTCGAGAAATTTTCCGGCCGACGATATCCAGCCGGACCGGAGCGCCTCGTTGACCAGCGCGATGTCATGCTCGCTCAGGTAGGGCTCGGCTACGGGAATCATCAGAAACGCTCCTTTTCGATCAGTCCGGTATAGGGCCCCTGCTTAATCTCCAAAAAGATGGTATCTTCCTGGCACTTGAAGCAATGGCCGCCTGAAACCAGCTGAATGATATCTCCCTGTTCGAGCAACCAGGTGCCGAGTGGGCTCTTGTCCAGAGCATACAGTTCGACAAAGGCACTTCCCTTCCTGATAAGCAGTGTTTCCGGGGTCCCGACCAGATGCCGCTGCAGAGGCAGGTGGGAGTGGCGGGGAACTTCTCCGCCGGCTGGATAGCACACGAAGCCGAGCTGCTGGTAGTAACTGTCCGGAGAGATGAATACGGTGGATTCGGGCATGAAATCGCGCCGAATTATGGTGGCAATATGCTGCTCGTTCCAAGTGATGTGTTCGATCAATGAATCCATGTATGTCCTCGCGGGAGTTTATTGAAGATACAGTTCCAACAACGAACCTAGTCTGTGCATCCGGTGCGCATACGTGTGATCGCGCAGAGTTCGCCGCTGGCCTGCCGCCGCGATCGTTTCGGCCTCGGCAGGATGATTGATGTAATGGTCGATCAGCTCGGCACATTCTTCGGCCGATCGATACGCTACGATCTCCTTGCCGATCTCGAACAAATCGTTGAGATTGTCCCGGTAATCGGTAATCAGCAAAGCCCCGCAGCCGGTCGCTTCATACAGTCGCAGGTTGTTGGCATAGTTCTCGGCGACATCGATGTGCCGGTTGATGGTTATTCGGGAAGAAGCCATGATTTCGTACATTGACCGGCCCCACGCTTCGCCGTGATGCCGCCCATGTATGGGAGAGTCAAGGGGGAGGCTCTGTCGACCGTAACCCCAGATTTGCAATGGACTGCTCGCGATCAGTGCCTCCAGCATCTGATTGCCTTTGTGGTGAAGCGGGGAAATACCCCCTACAAACGAGCACGGAATGGGGCGTTCCGAGTATTCACAGCGGGGTATGTGCGACAGGACACGCGGCTCGAACGACAAAAGCTGATACACCGATCTGATCCCCATAGTGCTGAAACGATCCACAAAATGCGGGAAAGAGCTGATGATCAGATCATACAGTTCCAGTGGTGTACCGGGAGCGATCGGGGATGCAATCTGCCCCACGATCCGCCGTACCACGCTCCTGATCCGTTTCAGGAAATCCGCCGGAAAAGCATGCATGTCCTGTATGTAGAGCACGTCGGCTTTAAGTTGAGCGATCTGCTCGAAGAGAATGTCCCACATCTGCCCTGAAAGGCCGCGGTCCCGTGCCCACGCCATTTGGGCAGGGGCCGCATTCATAACGATGTCGTGCGCTCTCCATCCGGCGCCACGTATATTGTGGGAATAAAAATCACTATCGCCAAAAAGTTCATCAATCAGGTGCTGATGCTGGACCGCGTAGGGCTGCTCAGCAAACCGAGGGAATTTTTTCTCATAGAGGTAGTGCAGAAAAGCTGGATAGTAATTGTTCACAAATACAATGGCACGCCGCGTATCAGCTGCTTCAATGTTGTGACTGGTTTCGACGACAGCGTTTCGCAGGATTACTTCGTCATTCCAGGGATCAAATTCTATGAGCTTCTTTTGAGTGAGGTCCGGGCGTAAAAAGAGTCTCCCTTCGGCATTCAGCATGCTTGCCGCAAATGAAAACGAGCTGTTGGAGATGGCGACGAGATCGCATCTGGAAAGCAGGTAGAAGTCAGGAAAATAATCGGCCCCCGCCAGCGTGATTCCCAGGCTCTGTGATGTGATCGGCCGATAGTCTGCAAAATCGGCCAAAACCTTGTCCGGTTCGTCACTGGCGATAAAGAGAACAGGCTCCTCCAGCGTAGGCCAGATTTTCTGCAACCAGTCAAGATACCATTGATTCGGGGTGACGAAGAAGTAGTCGTAGCCGTAATCTCCGCGCCTCAAATGGAGCCCGACGACGGTTTTGCCCAGAGCACGAAGCTTTTGAACGGCAGCATTCATGGTCGTTTCCAAGGCGGGAGCCGGCCGGAACAGAGAGTGAAAAAAGTCGCGATGCGGGGCGTAATAGCTGGTATGGTACTGGAAAAACCCCACAAAATCCGAATACCTGAACGACTCTTGCGAAGCGGGAATGAGTGCTTCGGAAAGAATATTGCTTTTCTCCTTCACCAATGGCAACTGTCGTGTGACCGCTGGATCGTGATGATCGAAGAGCCATTGGCCGATCCAGTCGGAGGTTTCCAGTTCGTAGCCGTGCTGCCGTGCAAAAATCCGCAGGAAGGCATACTGAAACACCTGGTTTCCGAAACGTCCATTGGAGCCAAGTGTCGACATGGTAATAAGCGGCCGTTTGACAAAGAGGGCATCACCCCATGAGGGATGGTGGGGGGTTGTGGTTGCTTTTCTCTCAAAGCCGAAGGTGTCGAGATACCTGTCAAGCTCATCGATGAAAACGCACCCTTCGTACAGTTCCTCATAGTTTACTTCGGTATTGATGGCATCGATGTGTTTCAAGGTGTTGGTGGCGCCTTTAAGTGCCAGCAGTTCGGCCCCCTGAATGTCGATGTTCATCAGGTTATAGCCGGCCGGATCGAGATCCAACTCGGCAAGGAGGCTATCGATGGTTCTCGAAGGTACCGTCACCAATCGGACTTCATGGATACCCGGGTATATCTTCTGGTGATCTTTTAACGGAAGGATGGAACTGCTCTGATCCATGGAGGTGACACGAAGGTCAACGGTGCCGTTTTGATCACTGATGGCGCAGTGTACGGCGATTACACCGGGAACTTCCTTCACGTTTGCCGAAAGCTTCTGGTATATATCCGGGTTGGCTTCGATGAATACTACCTGTTGGATGCCCATATCGAGGTAGGTTTTCAGTTCGGAGCCTTCATGCGCGCCGATATGAATCACACCACGGGGAGTTATGCGGTGCTTCACGCATTGCTGCCGCAGGTTGAGCATCCGCGGCGGGAGCCCGAGTACGGTCGATAGAAACCGTTCATTCACCGCCAGAAAATTACTGAACGCATATGTCTCCTGATGTGGGCCAAACACCGGCAGGTATTCCAGCCCTTCCGGAGTAATCCTGAAGATTCCGTAACGGTACGATTCGAGCAAGGTGTAAACTTCACCCAGAGTAATCCCTGCATCTTTGTATGTCCCGCCATATTTGAACTGGATATAGTCGATGTGGCCATGCTGCAGGAGTTGATGTGATCCCTTGAGCACGTCCAGCTCGCTCCCCTCGGTATCTATCTTCAGGAAATTTATTCTCTTGATTTGCTTTGTGAGGCAATAAGCATCGAGGGTGGTGGCAGAAACGATTCCCTGCCGGGGCTCCTGGAGTCCGTTCTGGGCTTCCAGATCAACTCTCCTGTGGAAGGCGCTCAAGGAAGGAGCGTCAGGGTAATGGAAAAACAGGCGGGACCCCTCCTGCTGATCGATGCTGCAGCAATTGGGGAATATCTTGCCAGAGCCGCTATGGCCGGCCAAGTGGTTCTTGAGGCTTTCAATGAGAGTTGGTACTGGTTCGAAAAGATGGGTGCTAACATCGGAATGCGTTTCAAGTACCTGCCGCGTCCAGTCGCCTGTGTTGGCGCCGACGTCGAACACAATGTCATGTGATCTGATGAAGCGTTCAATTACCCTTGATTCTCCAGTGATGTCTAAAAGCTGGTTTCTCGCGTGACTCATAGAAAAAGAATCCTCATATATACGTCTAACAGCAGGGGGAGTCAGTTTGACTCTCGCCTTTTCCGCATCATGTCACCCTGAAGATCGAGTTTTTGTACTTTGTCCTGGCGGGGAAGCTGCCTGGTTTCACGGCTCGTTAGTGCAGTGGTTCCCCTTCGGTTAGTCCTGGGGGAGTGTAAACTGCCTTCACATTAGTATTTTCGGCTGTAGGAAGCCTGCAATTCGTTGTATAACGCTCTCCCAGTCCCCCGCCTTCTGTTGCCGGAACAGCCGCATTGTCGGATACCAGGGAGAATCCTCGCGCTCCAGCATCCAGCGCCAGTCCGGCGCATAAGGTAGCATGAGGCAGGCCGGCTTGCCCAGTGCTCCGGCCAAATGCGCCACGGCCGTGTCTACCGTGATGACCAGATCAAGTTGAGATATCAGGGCGGCCGTGTCGCCAAAATCCCGAATATGGCAGGTCAGATCGATCATCGGAAAGGGCAGTGCATCTTTCCATCCGGTCTGCAGGGAATACCACGAGACCCCTCTCGTTTCTGCCAGCGGCGCCAGAAGTTCGACAGGACAACTCCTCCCCGGATCGGGATATGACTTCCCAGCCCAGCAGAGCCCGATCTTGAGACTATCTTTCTCAGGAATTTGACACTGCCAGTGCGGTAAACGCTCCCGAGAAGGAGTAAGATACGGAACTGTTTCGGGAATGGTTTCCAATGTCGTATCAAAGATCAGCGGCAGGCTCATGAGCGGCACCTGCAGGTCGAAGAAGGAGGGCAGCGGCTCACCCATGGCAACCACGCTTACCTTCCCGCCGGCCAAGCTCTCCATCAGCGTCACCAGCGGCGGGTGGCATTCAAAAATGACCCGCAGCCCCCGGGCTGCCACCAGCTGGACATACCGGCAGAACTGCAGCGTGTCGCCGAAGCCCTGTTCCGCATGGATCAGGATTGTCTTGCCAGAGGCCGGTTCACCGTGCCAGCGCGGCTGGAGGAAGTCCCGTCGCGGAGAAGTAAAGCCCCTTTTTTTCCAGCGCCATTCGTACTCCCGCCATCCCTCCCGGTACTCGCCCGTCAGGAGGAGCAACAAGCTCCTGTTCCAGTGGGCTTCGGCATGCTCCGGAGCAGCAGCGAGCACTTCTTCGCAGGCAGCCAGCGCCTCCTTGATCCTGCCCATTGCCTGATGGCAGGTTGCCAGCGCCACCCGCGCATCGTGCAGCTTGGGGGCCAGCTCCAGGGCGCGGGCATAGCTGACGGCCGCCTCATCGTGGCGGCATAACGCCAGCAGGGTGTTGCCCCGGTTGTTCCAGCCGGCGTAGAGCTGCGGCATGTCTATCAGCACCTGGTCGTAAACAGCAAGGGCCTGTTTGTACTCCCCCAATTCGTGCAGGCAATGACCGAGGGCCAGGGAGGCATCATGGAAATCGGGGGCCATGGTCCGCGCCTTGTGGAACTGCAGGCGCGCCGCCTTGAGGTTATCCGCTTGCAACAGACCCAGACCGAGCTCATAGAGCTCCCGGGCTATTTCACTCCTGACTCCGGGAGGGGGTACAACAGGGGTGTTTACATCGGCAGGTTGCACGTTTTATCTGGTCCGTTTTTCCGGCCGCTCGATTTCAAACTTCTCCAGCCGGTATTGCAGCGTTTTGTAGCTCATTCCCAGGAGAGGGGCAGCCCTTCCGATGACCCAATCTGCCCGTTCCATGGCTTTGACTATCAGTCGCTTTTCCAGTTCCTCGATGTTGATTCCTTCCGGTGGCAGATCGAAGGGAACGCCGCCGGCCAGCAGGGAGGTGGCCGTGATTTCGCCGGGCAAATCTCCCGGCTCTATGTAGTTGCTCTCGGCCATCAGTACTGAGCGCTCGATGACCGATTCCAGCTGACGCACATTGCCGGGCCAGGTGTAATTCATTAGCAATTTCAATGCCAATTTGGAGATGCCGTCCATGGCGATGCCGGCGGCCTGGCTGTATTTTTTGACGAAGAATTCTGCCAAAGTTTTGACATCATTGCCGCGCTCCCGCAGGGGGGGCAGATTGATGCGGATCACATTGAGGCGATAGAACAGGTCCTCGCGGAAGCTGCCGCGCTTGATCTCCTGTTCGAGTTCCTTGTTGGTGGCCGAGATGATGCGAACGTCCAGGGAGATGTTGACCTTACCTCCTACCCGGCGGATTTCCTTTTCCTGGATGGCCCGCAGCAGCTTGGCCTGCATCGATACATTCATTTCACCGATCTCGTCCAGGAAAACAGTGCCGCCGTTGGCCGCTTCGAAAATGCCCATTTCACGGGCATTCGCCCCGGTGAAGCTCCCCTTTTCATGCCCGAACAGCTCGCTTTCGATCAGCGTATCCGGAATGGCCGCGCAGTTGATCGCCATGAAAGGCTTGTCGCGGCGTTGACTTCCCTCGTGGATGGCACGAGCCACCAGCTCCTTGCCGGTACCGGATTCGCCCACGATCAGCACGGTGGATGTCGTGGCAGCGATCTTGGCGACAACCCGGGCAACCTCCCTCATCTTGGGATGCTCTCCCAGCATGTTTGGGATGGTTTGTGTCGAGGCTACCCGTTTCTGCAGCACCCGGTTTTCGTGCATCAGGTTGATGCGTTCGAAGGCCCGCCTGAGCGTCAGAATGAGATTATCGCGCTCCAGAGGCTTTTCCAGGTAGTCGAAAGCCCCCTTTTTCATGGCCTCCACGGCAGAATCGACCGAACCGTGGGCGGTCATCAGGATAATGCACTGATGAGGGTCGTCGCCGAGCACCGTTTCGAGCAGATCCAGTCCGCTCTGTCCCTGCATCTTCAGGTCGGTCAAGATAAGATCGAATTCCTGCCGTCCGAGCTGCTCCAAGGCTTCGCGCACACCCGGCACATCGACGACATCATAGCCCTCCTTTTTGAGAATGACCTTGAGGATGTCGCGTTGCCCCTTCTCGTCGTCAACGATGAGGATGCTGCCTCTGTTTTTTATCTGGTCCATGATATTCCCTCAACCTTAGCCTTGTTCTTTGAGTGGCAGCAGCACGGTAAAGGTGGTGCCTTGATCCGGAGCACTCGCGACTTTGATTTCGCCGCCATGCTCCTTGATGATCCGCTCGGTGATCGCCAGGCCCAGGCCGATCCCGACATCCTTGGTGGTGAAGTATGGCTGGAAGATCTTGGCGATGTCTTCCTCACGGATGCCGATTCCTTGATCCTGAAAGGTCAGTATCGCCAGCGGCCTGTCCTGATCGACAGTTGCGCCCAGGGTGATCGTGCCACCATCGGGCATGGCCTGGCCGGCATTGGTGATGAAGTTGAGAATGCAGTTTCTCAGCAGTTCCTGGTCCACCCACAGGGGGGGAAGATCTTCCTGCATGGCCAGCTCGACCCGGATGCGCTGCTCGGAAAATCGCGCCTCCATGAGCGGCAGTACCTTGGCGAGAATGTCGTCATAGGATACCCGTGCCCGGCGGAGCTTGAGCGGACGGCCATAGTTCATGAAATTCACGACCATGTAATTGGCGCGACGGAGTTCTTCCTTGATGTTGTCGGTCAATTCCTTCAATTCGCCGGACCTGTCGCCGCAGGTGGGCAGCATTTCGGTCCTCAGGTGATCGATCGCCAGGCTGATGTAGTTGAGCGGGTTGCGAATCTCGTGGGCGATCCCCGATGCCAGCTGGCCTACCCGCGAGAGATGCTCCGCTTCGTAAAGGCGCTTCTCCAGGGCCTCGCGTTCGCGCAGTTTTTCGACCATGTTGTTGAAGCCCGCCGAGAGCTCGCCGATCTCGTCCTCGCTCTCCACCGGAAGCGTGACCGAAAGATCTCCGGCCGAAACCCGCTTGAAATGGTCCACCAGGTTGTGGATCGGTTCGGTATAGCGCCGGGCGAGAAAAATGGTCAAGGCAATGCCGACCGTGAAGACCATGCAGGTGGCGAACAGGCGGCGGATGAAGTTGGCATGCTGCAGGTCGCGGATATTGTCCAGCAGCATGTTGATCTGGACGTAGCCCAGGTGTTCGTCACCCACGATCACCGGCACCAGCACCTCGTACGGCTTCTGGGAGAGAATCGTGGCACCGCCGGATCGGGGAGCGGCTTGGTGAATGCCTTTCTCCAGCTTCTTCAGCTCGCGCCGCTTGCCGATCTTCTCCGGATCGGAAGAATCGACGATCTCCCCTTCGTTGTCTATGATGTTGATCTCGTTGATGCCCTTTTCGCGGGCGCTGTGGAGATACTCGGTCAGCCTTGAGGTCTCGGTTTCGGAGGTAAGGTCGGCGATGCTCATCTGGACCGCCTTGGAGATTTCCTGGGAGCTCTCCTGTATCTCGGTGACCAGATCGTTTTGGGCGTACTGGTTGAGGATGAAGAGGGTCAGCATGGCCAGGACCAAAAGCGAGACCATGATGATGACCAACTTGGCATTAAGCTTCATGGCGACCTTATCGGCAGGAAATGACAGTGCGGCATTTGAGAATTTCACCTGGGTCCATGCCGTGCCTCCGCTCGTATATCTCCGGCACGGAACGCCGCGGGTGCGAAACGGAGCGAGCCCTGGCAGGGCGCCCCTTCGGTTTTCCACGCTTTTACGGAGTCAGGTATCGGATTATAGACCAGGGAAATAGGGGAAACAAGCACTATCAGGCGGCGGTTCGCCCCCCGCAAGTGCGCTGTTGACACCCGGCGGGGTCAATGTTACATAACTGCGACTATGTGTCCGCCTCCTGAAAATATCAACCGAATCCGGTACCTGTTACGTCTGGGTCTGTGCCTCCTGGGGCTGGCCGGCCTGCTTGGCGGGTGCACCAGCCATGTGAAGCGGGACGCCTTTCCGGTGCTCCTGGAATGCGACAATTGCGACGAGACGGTCAAGGTGGTATCCATCCCCTTGCCGGTTATCGCCTCCAGCCCCAACGAAGGCATCACCGCAGGCGCACTGACCGCTTTCCTGATCCATGACCGAAACGACGATATCGCCACCCTGTTGGCCCCCCAGGTGAACCACAATGAGAATTTCGGTGTTACCGCGTCCCTGTACGGCTCCGTCTACCCAGCTCCCCGCCGCAATATCGAATTCAACCTGTCCCAGTCGACCAAGATCAACTACGACTACGAGGTAAGGCTGAAGGATTCGACGCTGTTGGACCAAAAACTGGATCTGAACCTGTTCGGATTTGCCTTGGCCGACGGATCGGCCCGCTTCTACGGATTCAACGCCAAGAGCTCGCAGCAGATGGAAACCAACTACACCGACCAAGAGATCGGCTATAACCTGTCGGTCGGCTATCCCATCTCCCGGCACTTCCAGGTCGTGGTGGGGGACCGTTTCCGTGACGTCACCATCGGGCGCGGGGCGGTCACCAAGGTTCCCGCCACCACGGATGTCTTCTCGGTATCCGAAGTGCCGGGACTGAACGGTTTCCAGACCCATGCCCTGCGCCTGTCGCTGGTCTACAGTACCCTTGACCAACAGGATACTCCCACCTACGGCGGGTATGCCCGTGTCACCTTTGAGCCGACGATTTCGGCCCTGGGTGGGGCGGGTGATTACCGCCATTACGAAGCTGAGATGAAAGGCTTCATCCCGTTCGACAAGGCCCGCTATATCAGCGTGTTCCGGCTGATGTACAACCAGACCCTGGGCAATAACGTCCCCTTTCTCGAACAGAGTATCCTGGGGGGGGAGAACACCTTGCGTGGTTACGGGCGCAACCGCTTCATCGACAACAGTTTCATGCTGCTCAACCTGGAGCAGCGTATCCGCCTGTTCCGCTGGGAGATCTTCAACGTGACCGCCGACTGGGAAGTGGCCCCTTTCATGGACGTGGGGGCAGTGATGGAATCCCTGGACAAGGCATCTCTGAGCAATTTCGAATTCAATCCCGGTATCGGCTTCCGCGCCATTGTCCGTCCCAACATCGTCGGCCGGGTGGACCTGGGCATCGGGCAGAGCGGCCCGGCGCTGTTCGTCGGGCTCGGTTATCCGTTTTAATCAGGGACCAGGGACCGGTGATCAGGGATCGGGAAAACCGGAAACCAGTGACAGGTGAAGGTTTCACCGGTCCCTGATCACCGGTCCCCGATCCCTGGTTCTACCCGCTTCCCAGCTCTTCTTCCAGCCGCTGCATGCGGTGCATATCGGCATATATCCCCCCCAGGGACAGCAGGTGGGCCGGACTCCCCTGCTCGGCAATCCTGCCGTTTTTCAGCACCAGCACCCGGTCGCAATCTCTAAAGGCCGAGACCCGCTGAGAGACGATCAGCACGGTGCGGTTGCTGTAAAAACGTCCCAATTCAGCGAGGATCTCCTCTTCCCGTCCGGCATCCACGGCAGAGAGCGGATCGTCCAGAAGCAGGATGCGCGGGTCGGGCAAAAGGGCCCGGGCGATCGACAGCCGCTGCTTCTGCCCGCCTGACAGGGCAACCCCTTTTTCTCCCACGAGCGTGTCCAGCCCCTCCCTGAATTTCTCCAGATCCTCCATCAGGCCTGCCGTGCGGGCCACCTGCTCGACATCGCCCGTTCCCTCGTAACCATAGGTGATATTATCGCGGATGCTACGTGAGAACAGGAAGCTTTCCTGCGGCACATAGCCTATCTGGCCGCGCAGGCTCATCAGGCTGACCTGGTTGATATCGTGTCCGTCGATCAGGATCATGCCGTTTTCAACCTGCAGCAGGCGCGGAATCAGCCTGAGCAGGGTGGACTTGCCGCTGCCCACCGCACCGGTGATGCCGATGCGCTCCCCTGCTGCAATGGAACAGGAGATGCCGTCCAGGACCCGGGTGTCGCCGTAGGCGAAGCTGAGGCTGCGCAGCTCGATGGCTCCCCGGATCTCCGGCACCTCGATCGCCCCGGGAGCATCGGCCACGGCCGGATCGGCCTCCATGATCGTAGCCAGGCGCGACATCGAGGCAGCTCCACGCTGCACCAGGGTCAGAATCCAGCCCATCATGACGGTGGGCCAGACCAGCATCGCCAGATATCCGCTGAAGGCCACGAAGTCGCCCAGTGTAATTGCGCCGTCGATGACAAGGCGCCCCCCCATGAAGAGCACCACCAAAGTGCCGGCCCCGGTGCCCAGGGCCATGATCGGGATGACCAGCCCGCGCAGACGGGCGATGCCGAGGTTGTGGGCCAGATATCGGTTGCCGAGTTCGCCGAACAGCCCTTCGAAATGCTCTTCCCGGCAGTAGGATCTGATCAGCCGTACCGATGAAATCGACTCTTCCGCCATGCTAGTCAGCCGGGCCAGTTCCTCCTGGGATTGTAGCGAACGCCTGAACATGTGGTGGCTTACCTTTTTGACCACCAGCACCACCACCGGAAAGGGGGCAATGGCGCAGACGGTCAGCCAGGGATGGATGCGGGCCATCAGCGTAACGGCAGCCAGGTACAGGATCAGTGTATTGACCGTGCTCATCACGCCGAAGCCGGTCAGCATGCGCACGTTGGTCAGGTCGTTCGAAAAGCGGGAGAGGATGTCGCCGGTCCTGCTGCCCGAGAAGAAATGCTGGTCCAGGAGCAGCAGCCGCCGGAACAGGTCGTCGCGGATCCTGAATTCGATGATCCGGGCGGCGTTCAGGATCAATGTACGGGAGAAGATGCGGGTGATGCAGTGAACAGTAGCCAGGGCCACGATGATCATGGCGCATGCGGTCGGTGAGTAGGGAGCCTTGGCCGGGTTCTGCAGCGCTTCCACTGCCAGCTTCATGAACCAGGGGATCAGCAGACTGAAGGCGTTGGTGGCGAGAAGGAAGAGGGCTCCGCCTGCATAGCGCCAGGCGAGTGACCGGATGTAGGCGATCAGCCGGGAAAGATCTTTGATACGGAACCTCGACCGGGACGTGTGGATTTCAACCGCGAACGCGGTATGACTGGAATCTTACACCAGGGAGTCGCAGGCCTGCAACAGATTCCGAGCCTCCGAATGCCCGCCGCTTCCGAGATCGCGGCGGGCGGGACTCAGGCTATCGGTAAAGGGATTTTTTCAGTTTTCCGACGCACAGGCAGATTACGACGTACATGACAACGTAGTTGAAGGTGTTCCATTCATAAAGGTGAGAGCCGATTTTTACCTGATCGTAATAATCGGCCGTTGTTTTGGCCAAAATGAATTCCAGGATGCAGATCATGCCTATCAGTCTGTTTGTATACCAGGTAACTGCGCACAGACAGAATATGTACAGTATGTCTATCGAGATCTCACCGGTGATGAAGTCGACGTATCCCAAGATCGAAACGATGATCGTGGTAAGTATCAGCGCCTTTATAAAATAGGACCTGCGGTACGTTCCGGAATCTCGCATGTATGGCCATCCCCCCTGAAAAATAGGTGCTCGGATGCTGCCCGGTTCCGCATCGATGGTGACGACCTACTATCTGCGCCGAAATTCGGGGTAGTGGAACCGCCCGTCATAATGGGCTTTGTCGTGTTCGTAACGCCTGAATTCCAGATCGCGGAAATGGTGGATTCTGCCGATATTATACCGGAGCAGGACCGGCGGGTAGTATCTCCGGACGGCAAGCACCCAGGGACCGTTGTAATAAGGGCCCCGATACCAGCGCCCACCGTAGAAATAAAAGTACTCGGCTCCGGTATAGACCAGGTCGTACGGCACCCCGACCGCCACGTACAGCCCCAATGCAGGGGAGTAGATGAACTGCGGCGCACGTTCGACGTAGATCTCCGGTGCAGGCGGATACAGTTGCGGATCCGGCAGCACTTCGGGGGGAGGTGGAAGCGGGGTTTCAACGGGAGGTATGGTGGCCTGCGTCACGACCGTGGGGGGAGGAGGCGGAGGAGTGACGGCAACGGGCGCAGGAGGCGGAGGGGGAGGAGCGATGACAGCGGGCTGATGAACGACGACAGTGGGCCGGTAGCCGGGTACCTGATTCCCATAGGAGTACATGCACTGGATGTAGCTGTTGTCGTACCGCCGCTGGGCTTCCATGCCATAAACACGGCCCGAATCGGAACCGACAGCCGATCCGACCAGAAGACCGCTGGCAGCTCCGATCAGGGCACCTGCGCCGGTGTGACCGGAGCCTGAACCTATGGCCGCCCCCAGTCCCGTTCCGATGGCGGTACCTGCGACGGCTCCGGTAGCGACATTCTTTTCATAGGTCTGCTGGGCCGGCCCGCCAATCTGCTGGTCCGCCCATTGTCTGCAGGTCGCGTCTTCAGCCCGGAATACATCGAACGATTTTCCGCTGGTAGGCAGAACGTTTACGCTCGGACCCGTCGGAAGGGTTGCGCAACCATTCAGTGCCAACAGCATGAAAAATGGCGTCAATTTATAGGTGTATCTCATGTTCTTATCCCCCCATCTACTGTCAAAAACCGGAGTTGTTCCCCGATTTGGGCGCCGTGGCGGTTCTGCCGGTGTCGGCCGAACAGGTGGCTTTCTGCATGAAAAACGGTGCTGCGGCACAAAAGGTTACAATGATTGGTAAAAAATAATTGTTTGCCGGCGTACTCATAGGTGCCGCGGGGACGGCATGCCGGCTTCTGCCGAGTAAGGACAGAAAAAATGGCCGTAAACCCTGAGATTTGCGGCCGAAATTATGGATCAATCCTTTGTCTGTTCCACCGGTCCCTAGAACGGGATGTCGTCGTCCTGGAAGGGGGGCTCGTCGTAACTGCCGCCGGCTGAAGGAGCGGAAGAGGTCTCGCTGCGCCGTTCCCCTTTGCCGGAGAGCATCTGCATCTTGTCGCCGACGATCTCGGTCGTGTAGCGGTCGTTGCCGCTTTTGTCCTGCCACTTGCGGGTCTGCAGGCGCCCCTCGATGTAGACCGTCTTGCCCTTGGAGAGATATTCGCCGGCAATCTCCGCCAGTTTGCCCCACAGAGTGATGTTGTGCCACTCGGTGCGCTCCTCCCAGTCACCTGACTTGCTTTTGAACTTCTCGCTGGTGGCGAGTGAAAAACCTGCTACGGCTTGTCCCGAGGCGGTGTAGCGCACTTCCGGATCCTTGCCGAGATTTCCGATCAACATGACTTTGTTAAGACTTGCCATAGGGTGAACTCCTTTTTTATGGTGCACATCAGGTGCTGTCTGATGGGTGCGGATCGATTGGAGAGGCATGATACCTCAAATCATTTTCAGACTCAAACAAGATAATTTTTTACGCCCACCGCAGTGGCACATGTGTCATGCGGCGCTTTCCTGCATGCTGCCGCAGATGCGTTATACTTTGAATAATCTGCCGCAGATGCCGAACCGGGAAAGGGCAATCATTCCAGGGCGGGCGGCAGAGGGCCTGGTATCAGCACATTACGGCGCAAATGGAGGATGCGATGGTGTTATATATCATCAGGCATGCCGAAGCGGTCGAGGCGAGCGCGACCTTGCCCGAGGAATGGCGTTACTTGACCGACAAGGGGAGAGAGACGATCGAGGGGGTGGCCAGGCGACTGCCCGAAAGCGGCAAGTCCTGCACCATCATCAGCAGTCCCCTGGTACGGGCGGTACAGACGGCCCAGATCGTGGCGGAAAAGTGCGGGCGCAAATGCTCGCTGGAAATCAGTGGGCTGCTGCTGCCGAATGCCGCCGTCGAGCAACTGGTCCGGTTCCTGCTGGAGCGCGGCAGCGGCACCAGAAGCATCATGGTAGTGGGGCACGAGCCGCAGCTCAGCGCACTTGTGGCCCGGCTGCTGCAGCACGAGGAGATCCAGCTCAAAAAGGCCGGTTGTGTCGTGCTGGAGGTCAACCAGACCAGACCAGAAAATCCGGCTGCTTTTTACTCCTACGTCACCCCCGGAAAGAAGCCGCTGAAATCGGTCAAGAAGGCTTTTATGGCAACTGCATGATGCGGCATAATTTTCACAGCTTTCACCTGGCTGCAATATGACTGTAGCCCTGCCGTGCTAGGCTGCCTTCCAAACCAGGATGGGAGGGCATATGGGCGGCAGGGGGGCAAAGCTTGGGGCTGTGAAGGACATTCGTCCGGTGGTATCCGCGTTTACGGCTGCTGCAGGTTTCATGCGCGGCATCTCGATCAAACCGTTTGCACCCGGAAATCGCCGGCGCGAGTTTGCGGAGCTTGCTCGAAATCAGGATGCCCACCGCACGCGCTGCCAGCTGTTCCGTGAAAAGGGCGCCGGTAGCGTGCCGACCATCGTACTGGGGGGATTCGTACCGGATGCAACCGAAACCGTCGAGTTCCAGCGCAAATTGCTGCGGCAGCACGGATCGATCTACTACCTGAACTATTCCCGCAACGGATTCTGCCTGGAGATGTTCACCGCGCAGCTCACCGATCTGATCGAGGAATTGGCACACAAAGGACAGAAGCCGCTGATCATGGCAGTCAGTTTCGGCTGCGGTCTGCTCTCCAACTTTCTGCGGCAGGCCGACGAGCAGGTGCATGGAAGCATCCGCGGCCTGATCCTGGTGAGCCCGGTGATCACCACCGCTGACCTGATCAGGCCGGGTGACCGGAAGCACGACGGCGTGAGGATGCTGGAAAGCAACCTCAAGAAGATCGTAGCAGCCGATCCGGCTAACGGGAGCGACGTGGACAGACATATCGAGCGTTCGCGGCGCTGCTTCCAGGCGCTGTTCAACGCCGGGGCCGAGAACCGCACCCTCAGCGTCCGTCACCTTGCAATCAGGAAGAAGATCAACGACGTGATCGAATATACGACGGCGCGGGGCGGATTCGAAAGGGTGGCGGCATTGCGGGATTTCCGCTTTCCGCTCCTGACAAGCACGCTCTTTTCCGGCCCGGTGCTGGTGCTCATGGCGCAGAACGAATCAGATATCCTGGTGCCGTCGTCGCCAACTTTGCAGCTATTCAGCGAGGCGGCGCTTTTCACCCGCATATTCCCCTACTGCCGGGTAAAAACGGTAAAATCGCCTGTTGAAGGTGACAGTGTCGCCCACGCATCGTTGATTTTCCACCATGAAGCCTATAACAGACTGCTGGAGAGCTGGTGCGACAAACTGCTCTATCCGCGGCTGCACCTGGCGGTATAGATGTCATTGGTCACAAGAATTCAGGACAGCGCCTGGCTGCAGAAGCTGTTGCGGGAACAGGCCACACGGCGGGCCGATCGTTTCAACCGCCTGGATCCGCTGGAAGCGCAGCGTCGAATCTTTCGCACGCTGCTGGAAACGGCGGCAGCCACCCGCTTCGGCAGCGACCATGACTTCGGCGCTTTGCACTATCTGCCCTTCGACGTTGCGTACCGGCTCTACCGGAAGCAGGTGCCGATCCGATCGTACGGGGAGTTCGCGCGCGATTACTTTTATCGCGGCCGCCCCGCCTCTGGTGCCGGCCTCTCGGCACCGGGCCTGGACAATGTTACCTGGCCCGGCACCATCAGGATGTTCTGCGAGACATCCGGCACAACGGCGCCCACCAAATTCATCCCCTTTTCGGAGGAGATGTTCGCTGCCAATCGTTGCGCCGCCCTTGACCTGATCTCGTGCTATCTGGCTGCCCACCCCCGGTCGCGGATCCTGTCCGGGAAGATCCTCTACATGTCCGGGTCCACCAGCTTGACCGAAGTGGAGCGCGGAACCTGGTCCGGCGACATGAGCGCCCTGACGCTCCGTTTCCGTCCCTGGTACCTGACGTCCTTCGTGGAACCGCCTCCGGCCGTCTCGGCCCTCCCCTGGGAGGCGAAGCTGGAGGCCATGGCGGAACTGCTGCTGGCTGACGACCGCATCCGGGTCATCTCGGGAGTGCCCCCCTGGATGATTCTCCTGTTCAAACACTGCGCCGAGATTGGCGGTAAGCCCCTGCGGGAACTGCTGCCGAATCTCGAACTGATCATCCACGGCGGCACCAGCCTCGCCCCCTACCGGCACGAATTCGAGCAGCTGTTCGGCGGCGACCTGCCGCACCTGCTGGAGCTGCTGCCATCTTCCGAGGCTTTCATGGCCTTTCAGCAGCCCGGTGAGGAGCGCATGCGGTTGGCGCCTTACTACGGCACTTTCTTCGAGTTCGTCCGCTTCGAGGACTTGGACGCTCAGGGCCGGCCCGCTCCCCATGCCGAGGCGGTGCCCCTGGAACAGGTGGAGCTCGGACAGCGCTACGCGGTCATCCTCAGTACCTGCTCGGGGCTGTGGCGCTATCATATCGGCGATACGATCCGCTTCACCTCCCTGTCGCCGCACTTCATCGAGTTCACCGGCCGGGACCGCTTTCTGGACAAGCTTGAGGAAAAGGTCACCCAGGGAGAGGTCGAACAGGCCATTGCCCGGCTCAACCGGGAAACCGACTGGCAGGTGGGAGAATTCATGGTGGGTGCGGATGTGCCAAACCGCCGGCACCAGTGGGTCCTGGCGGTTCGGAATCGGGACCGGGAGGGGATCGATGCCGCCATCCGCATCCTGGACGGGACCCTGTGCGGCCTGAACGCCGATTACGCCACCTTCAGAAGCCAGGGGCGCATTCAGGCGCCGGAGGTGCTGCTGACCCCCGAAGACGGCATTTACCGCTGGTCCCGGGTGGAACGGGGCAAGCTGGGAGGGCAGACCAAGATACCGCACATCGATCCGACCCCCGACTCCTCCATGATCGCCAGCCTGTGCAATTTCCATCTGCAGGCGGACACGCACAGCAGCCAGCCGCTCCGCTGACGCCTCTGGCGGTATCAGATGGCCGAGCGCCCGTGCGAAAAACCACCCGAATGTTACAATTCTGTTAACAATTCCGGCAGGTATTGCAATAACCGTAATCGGGATTATACTGCGGCGCACATTAACGGTCTCGGGAGGTGGAACCATGGTCCTGTACGTTGTGAGGCATGCCGAAGCAGTGGAAGAAAGCGAAACGTTGCGGGACGAATGGCGCTACCTGACAGAAAAGGGGCGTTCCGTGGCGGGGAAGATGAGCGCGGCAATCGCCAAGCTGGGGCCCAAGCCACGGCTGACCATCACCAGTCCGCTCACCCGTGCGGTACAGACGGCCGAGATCGCGGCTGAAAAGGCCTGCCGCAGAAATGTGATCGTTGCCAGCGAACTGCTTGCTCCCGGAGCCGACATCAACGAACTGATCGCGCACCTCAAGGAGTGTCAGGCCAAACGGGTCATGCTGGTGGGCCACGAACCCCAGCTCGGTTTGCTGGTGGCCGCGCTGCTCGATCGCAGGGAAAGGGTCATTTCACCCAAAAAAGGGGCGTGCATTGCTTTGGAGTTCGATCCGGACAGGGACAAGCCGGCCGGCTTTCTCTGGTATCTGGCACCGGGCAAGAAGTTGATCACCTCCCTTAAAAAGGCCTTTGCCGATAAGCGCCCCGACCCACATGACTCGCAAGCCGGAACGACTGCCCCCTGATTCGGCAACCATCCTGGAGCGGTCGCGGGGAGTGATCTTCGCCCGGTGGCAGGAGGTGCTCCGTCTCAGGCTCGCCGTATTGAAGACTTCCGACCTGGAGGATATCCATGACCTGCGGGTCGCATCGCGCCGTTTCAGGGCTGCCTTCGAGCTGTACTATCCGCTGGCGCCGCCGGGCGCTAAAACGGAGCTGAAAAAGGATATCCGCAGGTTGACCCATATTCTGGGCGACCTGCGCAACATCGATGAGGCGCTGGTGTTTTTCCGGCAGCAGGCCGATTGCGATGCCGTGGCGGCCGGGCTGTGCACACTGCTTGAACAACTGCGCCCCGCAGAATTGAAGCACGTTCGCAAGACCCTCAAGGCATTCGACCACCGCAGTCTCGAACGGATCGTGCGCGAAACCGCGGCAAGCCTGAATGACGATTTCATCGCACACCGCAACCGATTCTCTCTGCTGGCTTATCTCTCCGATGTCTCTATTAGGCGCTATCTGCCGATACACCAGCTGCTATCGGTCTGCCATGCCCCCGAAAGCCGCACATCCCGGCATGCCCTGCGGATCGCGGTCAAAAAGTGGCGCTATTTCCTGGAGCTTGTCCAACCGGTTCTGGACCGTGATTATGCGCCGGTTCTGGGCCTGTTGAAGGAATACCAGGCCCTGCTGGGGCGTATGAACGATATGGCCGAATTCGGGGTGCTGCTCCGCAAACAGGCATTGTCCAACGAGGCAAAAGAGTATGCGGCAGCGACGCTCGCGGCGGAGGAGGCCCGCTTGATGGCGGGCTTCACCGAGCTTGTGGAGCAAAGGCCGCTTGCCTATACCTTTCTGATATAAGAGGTCACATGAAACGGACGCGCATTGCCGTCATCGATATCGGCACCAATTCCATCCGCTGCCTCATCGCAGAAGCCTGCGGAGAGGGCAAATTCAGGATTCTGGATGATGAGAAGGCAACCGTGCGGCTGGGAGAAGGGCTGGCAACCACCGGAATGATCTCGGACGCCGCTGCGGAGCGGGCGGTGGAGGTGATCGAGCGTTTTCGGAAACTTCTCAACGGGCTGAAGGTGCAGGCGGTGGAGGCGGTAGCTACCAGCGCCGTCAGGACTGCGGACAATGGCCGGCACCTGGTTGCGCGGCTTTCCGAAGCACTGGGGCACGAGATCAGCGTTATCTCGGGTGAGGAGGAAGCGGAGCTGACAGCCGCCTCTGCCATCTCCAACTTCGACATGAACGGGAAGCGCTACGCCATGGTCGATATCGGCGGGGGAAGCGTCGAAATAGTGACCGCTTGCGGTAACCATGTGGAAGAATTCCATTCCCTTGACCTGGGTGCGGTCGTCATGACCGATCTTTTCCTGAAGAGCGACCCGATCAACGAACAGGAAGTGCGGAAGCTGCGGCGCCACATTCGCGGCAGCTTCAAGCGGGCCTTCACCGATAGGATAACGGCGATCGACACCCTGATCGGGTCGGGGGGCACACTGACGGCACTCGGCTGCATGGCCATGCAGATGCGCAACGACAATTACGTGTCCGTACATGGCTACGAGGTGCTGCGTTCCGAAGTGGTCCACCTGCTGGCCATGCTGAGCCGCAAGGACCTGAAAGGGCGCCGTACCGTGCCGGGGCTCAACCAGGACCGGGCCGACATCATCGTGGCCGGTGTGGTGGTGGTCGACGAGCTGATGCGCTTTCTCGGCACCAACCGGGTGGTGGTCAACGAACGTGGCATTCGCGAAGGCCTGCTTCTCAAAGCCCTGAAAAAGCTCGGGCTGGGAACTGCTGGCAGCACTCCGCCTACCTGGAGGGATGCCGTCGGCGAGTTGGCGCGCTCCTGTCAGGTCGACGAGCCGCATGCCGCCCATGTGGCAGCTCTGGCCTTGGCGATGTTCGATGCGCTGGCAGTTCCCTTCCGGCTGACGGAGTCGGAGAGAAAGCTGCTCGAAGCGGCTGCCATGCTGCACGATTGCGGTTATTTCATCAGCTACGGCAGTCATCACAAACATTCATACCATCTGATCCGGCATGCGGAACTGTTCGGGTTCAGCCCGCGCGAGCGGGAACTGGTCGCACAGATTGCACGCTACCACCGCAAATCTCTCCCCAAACGGAAGCATGCGCCTTTCCAGAAGCTGAAAGAAAGCGATCAGATCACTGTGACCCGCCTGGGGGGCATTCTGCGCCTGGCGGACGGGCTCGATCGCCGCAGGAGCGCCCTGATCCGCGATGTTTCCTGCCTGTTCGGCGGCACGACCATCACGATGGAGCTGTCTGCCGCAGAGGATATTTCAGTGGAGATTTTCGGCGCCAATGCCAAGAAGGACCTGTTCGAAAAGGCCTTCGGCAGCACAGTCGTCTTTGCAACGTCATGACGCCATCCTTTCCGGCAGGTTCGTCGAGCCGTCACGATCTCTTTACCCACTTGTAACGCCCCCTGTCCCTCGAAGCAGTATAGAATCCGGTTGTGATCGGAACTCCTGTCCGCCCGTTACCCGTTCCGCAAACAAAGGAGGTTGAGGCATGCAGCCACCAGACAGAGGCATGCTGCCCCCTGACAACAATCTTTCCCCGACCAGGATCGTGCTGCTGTATACCGGTGTCGGTATCATGTGGATCCTGTTCTCCGATGCCGTCCTGGCTGCGTTTGTCACGAATCCTGACCAGCTTCAGAATGTTGCCATTCTCAAAGGGGTCTTCTTCGTCATTGCCACCGCTGTTCTGCTGTACCTGCTGATCAGCCATTACGTCCGGCAGCTGCGCTATTCCAGGGAAACCTTCCATCTGGCCGAGAACGAGATCCAAAAGCTGGCCTACTACGACCGGGAAACCGGCTTGCCCAATCACAACCTGCTGCTGGACCGCTTGAACCAGGTGATCGCCTTCAACAGCCGCAAGCGGAAAAATACGGCGGTGATCTACATCAGCCTGACCGGTTTCAAGGCGGTGGTCGATGCCTGCGGACACAGCGGCGGGGGCCAGGCGGTCTGCGCCATCGCCGAGCGGCTGGTTTCCACCCTGCGCCAGTACGATACGGTTGCCCGCATCCATCGCGACGAATTCGTACTCGTGCTGGGGGGCACTGTCCTGGAGGGGGATATCGCCCTGATCCTGAACAAACTGCAGGCCGTCTTTGCCGAACCGCTCAGACTGGGCACGGATGAGGCGGTCATCCAGGCCTGCTTCGGAGTAGCCTGTTTTCCCGCCGACGGCATGACCAGTGAACTGCTGCTGCAAAACGCCCACATCGCCATGAACCAGGCGCGACAGCACGGCGCAGTCTTCCAGTATTATTCCGAGGCGCTCAATCAGAAGGCGGTGGAGCGCCTCAGTATCGAGACCGGGCTCCTGCGGGCCCTGGAGGAGGGGGAATTCCATCTCAATTACCAGCCCAAGATGGATATCAACGGCAGGGACATCACCGGCATGGAGGCGCTTGTACGCTGGCAGCGGCCCGGCCAGGGGGGCATTCCGCCCGACAGTTTCATTCCGGTGGCGGAGGAGAACGGCCTGATCATGCGGCTGGGCACCTATGTGCTGAAGGAGGCCTGCCGGCAGAACAAGGCCTGGCAGGACGCCGGGCTGCCGAAACTGCGGGTGGCGGTCAATCTCTCAGCCCGGCAATTGCGCGATCATTCCTTTGTACCGCTGGTGCTGCAGATTCTCGAAGAAACCGGACTGGAACCGTGCTACCTCGAGCTGGAGCTGACCGAAAGCGCTTTGATGGGGGATGCGGGGGATACGGTCTGCAAACTGCTGCGCCTGAAGGAGGCCGGCATCAGCATTTCAGTGGATGACTTCGGCACCGGCTATTCCTCGCTCTCCTATCTCAAGCATCTGCCGATCGATACGATCAAGGTGGACCGTTCCTTTGTGCGCGACATCGTCAATGATCCCGATGACGCCGCCATTGTGGACGCCATCGTTGCCATGGCCCACTCGCTCAAACTGAACGTGATAGCCGAGGGGGTGGAAACGCGCGATCAGCTTGAATTTCTGCAGCAGCGCAAATGCCAGCAGGCCCAGGGCTATTATTTCGCCAGGCCGCTCGACCCCTTGCAATTCGAGGCCTTCCTGGCCCAGGGCATGCCAGCCGGAGACCTGTCGGTGTCGACGCCCGACGTATCTCCCGCCGGGGGTGCCCCGGAACCGGCCCCTGTCAGGGGCGTCACCCCGGAAAACGCGGTCGGCTGCGGCCCGGCTGCCGTCGTCAATGCCGAATGCATCGGCGATATCGCCAACCAGGTCCTGCCGGCACATCCCGGAGACAATCTGGCCACGGTTCTGAAGCGCTTTCAGGGCGACTCCGGCCTGCAGGTGCTGCCGGTGGTCGATGACGGCCATACGGTCGGCATCATCAACCGTTCCACCTTTCTGGAAGATCATGTGATCGGCATGAACGGCTTTGCCTTCCATATCAACCATGCCAAGAAAATGCGCGACCTGATGCAGCCGCTGAGGCTGGAATTCGAGGCCCGCGTCACCATCAGGGATGCTGCCCGGACGATCCAGTGCCGGGGGATCGACGTGCGGGTGGACAACATCTGCGTTACCCGCAACGGCGCCTATCACGGGGTGGTGGATGTCAACCGCTTCATCAGCGCCATAACCGACATCAATCTGACGCTTGCCAAAGGGGCCAATCCCTTGACCGGGCTGCCGGGCAACGAGAGCATCCAGCGCGAGATCAACGACCGGCTTCTGGCAGGAGAGGATTTCGACATCGCCTACATAGACATCGACAATTTCAAGCCGTTCAACGACTACTACGGGTTTCAGAAGGGGGATGTGGTCATCAAGGCCATCGGCGAGATCATCTCCGCCGCGGCGTGCACAGGGGACCCGTTGCGCTGCTTTTGCGGGCATATCGGCGGAGACGACTTCATCGTCATAACCGGCCCGCACCAGGCCGAGCAGATCGCGTCGCAGATCATTGCAGCGCTTGAAGAACGTTTGCCCCTGTTTCACGGCGAAAAGGATTTTTCAGAAGCGTGCTACAGCGCGATCAACCGCAAGGGGGAGCTGGAAACATTCAGGCTGCTGTCGATCTCGATCGGCATCGTCAACACCCGCTTGACGCCGGTCAGCTCCTATGCCCAACTGGCCTCGATTTCTACGGAGGTCAAGCGGGCCGCCAAGAAACTGCCGGGATCGTCGGTGGTGATCAACCGCAGGCTGGATGAGACCTATCCGGATGTGTGCCTGCTGGGGGCTTAATCGTTGAAGAGGATGCTGGAAAGGTATTCTCCGTAATAGGCGCGGTTGCTTTCCTTGTATTCGTTCGCCAGTTGCCGGAACTTCTCAATCTGGGCGTCGATGTCCGAATAGTCGAACAGCCTCCACAACCTGCCGAGCAGTCGCATGATCTCCTCCTAACTGTTGGCGGATTTGACTTCCGGTGCCAGCATGAAAATGCCGGTCATTTTGAAAAGCATGGCATTGACCTGGTTCAGGCCGCTGACGGAAACAGCGGCATTTTTTTCGACCTTGATCCGTTTGATGGAACGCAGCAGGAAGGCAATGCCCATGGAGTTGATCCTGCCGGCGCGGCTGAAATCAAAGACCAGCCTGGAGGCTGAAAGCCTGCAAAACAGGTCGTCGAACTGCTGCTCGGCCCGGGCGTCGATGGTGCCGTAAAACTCCACCGTTTCACCGTTGGCATTTCTTCTGACTTCGATTTTGAACGATTCTTCCATTACCGTATGCTCCTTTGATTTTTTCAACGTGCGGTATTCAGCTGAAGCAGACCGCCTATCGTGGTTTCCACACCCGGGACAACGCTCAGGTAGAAGTCCTTCAGGAAGCACCACATGAAATACAGCCCCCGTCCTGAGCGGTGTTCTTTCGTGTCTTCTCCGGCCAGGTTCATATCGAGGAAGGCCCGCACCGTTTCCGAGGTGAGCCTGCCCCAGGTGTCGGTCACCTCCAGGGCCAGGGTATGGCCATCGTACAGCGAGCAGAATGTGATGCATTCCCCCGGCAGCAGGACTCTCTTCTCCCCCTTGCGGTAGATCGGTTTGCCGTGGGAGTCACGCGGGGCGGCGAAAAGGGCGTTTTCCAGCATTTCATCGGCCATCAGCGCGGCCCTCTGCCGTAAAAAAACATGCGCCTCACCATCCCCCGGCAGGGACTGTTCCAGCTGGGAGATCACCCATTCCTTTTCCTGCGACGAGGAAAGCTCCCAACGGTGGCGGCAGGGGCTGTCCCTCAACAGCGTCTTGGTTTGCGTCAGGCAGACGACTTCTCCGGTGCGGGCAATCGCAAAGGAATTGACCGGGCGGGGGGCATTGCTCACGTGTAAGACTCCTGTTTTTTCCGTCATTCGCCGGCCACCACCACGATGGTGACATCATCGTCAAAGCCGTCCGCATTGCCGAATTGCAGCGCCGCCCGCACCAGCCCCTGCCGGAACTCTCCTGGCCCGCCGGAAATTCCCTGTTCGATGGCCGCTTCGAAGCGTGCATAACCGAACTCTTCGCCCGCTTCGTTGAGCGCCTCGACAATGCCGTCACTGAACAGCAGCAGGCGGTCGCCGCATCGGAAATCAACGGTCAGCTCCACATACTCGCTGTCGCTGTCGAATCCCAGCGGAAACCCCCCGACCCCCTCCAGCATGGAGACACCGCCATCCGCGGCGCAATAGCGATAGGGATAGGGGTGCCCGGCATTGGCCAGTGACACGGCATGGGTGGAGCGATCGAAAACCGCAACCACGGCGGTCATCATCATGGCGTTGGATGACGTGGCCAGGACGGCTGAGTTGATACCTGCCAGCAACTCGCCGGCGGCATGCACGCCTCTGTCGAGCAGCATCTGCAGCCCGGCCTTGGCAGCGGTGGCCACCATGCCCGATTGCACCCCGTGGCCGCTCACATCGGCTACCAGCACTCCCAGGCGGTTCTGGTCGATGGCGAAGTAGTCATAGAAGTCGCCGCTGATTTCGGTGGAGTTGATCAGCACCGCATCAAGCAGCAGGCCTGCATGTCTGAAAGGGACCGGGGGCAGCAGCCGTTGCTGGACCTGGCGGGCCTGCTCCACCTCGGAGCGTATCCGGGCGCTCAGCAGTTCCAGGGTGTCCAGCAGGGCCGCCTGGGCCCGCGAGATGGACATGATCATCTCGGCTACGTGGACCACTCCGATGTAGCGGTCGCCCTCCAAGACCGGAAAAGAATCGGTCACCAGGTCAGGGTCATGATCCAGCAGGCGGGACAGGGCCTGATTGATGTCGAGATGCGGCGACATTGTCAGGGGGGACTCGTCCATCAGCATGCTGATCGGCTTCCTGCGGTACAGCTCCAGAGCGTAATTTCTGGCCAGATGGGTCGAGAACAGCTCGCGGCGGCTGATGACCCCCTCCATTCCGGATGTTCCGCAGACCGGCAGCATAAGCAGGTTGCCGTCTCCCTGGAACATGGCCACGACATCCTTGACCTGTGTGGTCGCGGGAATGGCCGGCACGTTTCTGGTCACTTCGGCCAGAGAAGGGAGATTTTCCCGGATACCCTTTTCCATGGGAACAATCTAGCATGCGGATGTTACGGATACGTGGCGCGCAGGTGATAGTGCGGTAAATAATCTCACAGAGGAAAGCTTTCAATGGAACGTGGAAGAAGCGGAAAAAACAGGAAAAGGCGGATTAGTTGCCAAATCAGAATGGTTGTTTTCCAAGATCTGACTTTATCCGCCGTTACCGCCGTTTCCGTGTTCTTCAGACCCTTGGGTCCATTGCCGTTCGGTTTCCTCCTGCTCTGTGCTAGAATTGCGGCATGCCGCATGAGTGTTCTTTTGAGGAGTGAGCTATGATTTCTGCAGAATTCTTCAGAGAGGCGGTCTCCATCGACCGCATTCGCAGCCATATCCGGGCCCTGGAAGGGGAGCGGCATCCAACGACAGCGCCCGAGGGCCTGGAGCGTGCCGCCGGTTACATCGCCGAATCGCTGGCTGCCCTCGGCTACGAGATGTCCGATCATCACTTTCGGGATAACGGTCATCCGTTCCGCAACATCATTGCCACTCGCCGCGGCCTTGTTTCTCCCGATCGGTGCGTTGCCGTCCTGGCCCATTACGACACTGTCGCGGGAACGCCGGGCGCCGACGACAATGCCAGCGGGGTGGCGGTGCTGCTCGAAGCGGCCCGGGTCCTGTCACGGTTCCACTTCGAGCGGACGGTCCATTTTATCGGGGTCAATCTGGAGGAAAACCGCAGCGACCACGACCCCTGCTCCGGGACGCGGGGGAGCGGCGCCCTGGCAGCCCATGCCCGAGAAAACGGCTGGGACCTGGAGGGGGTGTTCGTACTGGAATCGGTGGCATACGCCGGGGATAAGGCCGTGCAGAGCCTTCCGCCAGGGGTCCCGATTCCGGTGCCGCAGCAGGGCGATTTCATTGCGGTGGTGGGGAACGCGCATTCACAGGGTCTGCTGGAGGGGTTTGTGCAGTCACTGGAGCGGTATCGCGCCGATCTGCCCCATATCGCTCTGGCGGTTCCGGGCAACGGGGAGCTGCTCCCGGATACCCGGCGCTCGGATCACGCCCCCTTCTGGGATGCTGGCTTCAAGGCGCTCATGCTGACCGACACCACCAACTTCCGCAATCCCCACTACCATCGGCCGACCGACACCCTGGATACCCTGAACCTCGATTTCGCGGCACAGGTCTGCTGTGCCACGTCCGGCGCGGTCCTTGATCTGGCGCGGCTCTCGGCCTGAACGAATTGCCGCTGTTTCCGCGTTTCTCTCGGGGGGCGGCTGTCCATTCGGTCAGCCGCATTGCACCTTCAATACCTCCTGCATCACTTTCCACAACGAACCGGCCATATACCTCCGCTCAGAGTAGGAAAATTCACCTACTTTTATCCTGATCTTCACGATTCCGATAAGTATCCGGTGTAGTATCGCAACCACCCCTTCCCTGGGGCCTCTGATCCGGATCTTATATGCGAAAGGCGAAAGACATGAGCGAGTGCATGACGAAGCCCCTGTTGACGGAGTTTTCCGGCTGTCTGGTTGAGAACCCTTCCTGCGGATTTGCCGTTCGTTTCGGTTTCAGCTACCTGTGCGAGCATCCCCGGCATAAGGATTTTTCCCTGGAAAGGTCCCCGGTGGACCGCAACAAGCTGTACAACGACCTGAAAATATCCAGGCGGACCGAATATCTTTCCATGGCAAAACGGTTCCTGGCAGACATGGAAGCCGGGACTCCCTGATCGGTCCCCCCCGCCGATCCGATCGCAGGCCGGCATGTATCGAAGAAAGGGGCTCCCGTGGGGGGAGCCCCTTTCTTGCGGCCGCACTGCAAAAGTCCATTGTCTCCGGCGTATCGGCTCAAGCGGCCATGTCCGGCCGGTCGGTGCCCTTCTGCTTTCGTTTCGAAGGCTTCTTGTGTTGTTTGAGATGATCCTTCGATGCCAGGTAGCCGCAGATGATGCATCGGCTGCTGTCGACAGTACCGGTATCCATGAAAATCACCTGCCTCATGACTCCAATCTTTGCTTTGCACTTCGGGCATGTCATGTCGCCGACCTCCTTGTTCCTCGAATGATCGGACCCGCCATCCGCCACTCCGTTGCCACGTCGCTGCGAACGCGTGCCGCACTGTGATGCGGATACTAATGGAGGGCGGGTTACAGTGGTGTGCCATCTTGTGAAAAGGTGCGTGACGTGAAACGCGCTTTTCTGCCCCCGGCTTTTGTGACAGACATTTTAACAACCCGGCACACCGCTGTAACGTGGCTTTGCTACATTTCCCTTCATTGGAATCATTTCGCGGAGGAAATTAAATGCACAGCAGCGTCAATCGCAGCACCGTCGGAAATCGCGCATGAAGATCAAAACCCGTCTCTATCTCAGTACGTTCATCAGCATTGCCGGCATTATTGGCATTGCCGCCTTCAGTCTGGTCACGATCCTGATGGTCAAGGACAAGATCACGGTGCTGACCTCCCAGTCGACGCCGCTTCAGGTGAAGACCGTGCAGTTTCAGCAGGCAGTGGAGAAACTTTCGGCCGATCTGCTGCAGCTCGGCCTGTCCAACGACCTGCAGGATGTCAAACAGATCTCCGCCGCCATAACCCGTGAACGGGAGAACCTGGACAGGATCAACGCGGAGCTCAACAGTCTCAGGAAAAATCCGATGGAAACCGCGATCTTCAGCGACCTGCACGCCCAGGTGCTCAAAGCCACGGATGAGAAGTTCAAAAGTATGGCGGTGTTCAAGGAGGAAGCCTCCAAGGTGAACGGCGCCATGGCGCGCGTGGACAAGTCTCTGGTCAGCCTCAAGGAGATCGTCGGCACGCTGGTGCTGGCAACCAGCAGGCGTGCCGCCACCGCCACCCAGACCTTGGAGACGCGGCTGAAGGAGAAAAATACCAGCCCCGAGATCCTGGAAAGTGTCCAGGATTACCGCAACGAGGTGGACAACGACCTGGTCATGCACAAGCGGATCAACTCGCTCAATGACATCGTCTATGCCATCGGCGTCGATGCAAAGCTGCTGGACGCCAAGGCCCGCATGATCATGCTCAGCGAGACGCCGGCCGACCTGGACAGGGCCAGCGCCGAGGTGCAGGCCATCCAGGCGCGCATCATCCGCAACGTCAACCAGGCCGGCAAGGGGATCAAGGAGATCAAGAACTCCGGTTTCGTCGACGACATGGTCGCCACCATCAACGGCGCAGTCGCCAGCGCGGGTGGCTCCCTGCGGACCATCAGCGCCTCCCAGCGGAAGGTCCTCGAAAATATGGCGCTGGTCGACAATTCGGTGAAAAAGGTCAAGGCAGTTGCACTTGAGCAGGGACTCAAAAGCGAGGCCAATGTCCAGTCCACGGCCCAGGAACAGCAGAAGTTCGTCACCGTCGTCGGAGAGCGGGTCGACCTGTTCAAGAAACTGTTGATCGGCGTTTCTCTGGCAGTTGTCGCGGCAGCGCTCCTGATCGGCATCACCACCATGGTGTGCATCAACCGCTCGCTCAGCAGGATGACCCAGGCCTTCACCTCCATCGCGGAAACCGGAGATTTCACGCAGTCCGTGGCCATCAAGCGCAATGACGAGTTCGGCGTCACCAGTCAGGCCTTCAACAAGCTGATAGAATCCTTCACCCGCATCATTTCGGCGGTTTCGGGCTCCTCGTCGAAGCTCTCCCACAGCTCCCACGGCCTGACCGGCGCGGCCCAGGAGATCCACGCCGCCATCGGCAGTCAGTCCGCCAGCATCAGCCAGGTGGCGGCGGCCTCCATGGAAATGGCCCAGACCGTCACCCTGATATCCACCAATACGGCCCGCATTGCCGGATCCGCTCAGGATGCCGGCGCGATCGCCGCGCAGGGCGCCGAGATCGTCGCCAGGACCGGCCGCGAAGTCCAGGAAATCGCCGCTGCAGTGGAGGAATCCACCGCAACCATGCACTCGTTGCACGACCACTCCCAGCAGGTGGGTGAGATCGTCGATCTGATCGTGGAGATCACGGACCAGACCAACCTGCTGGCCCTGAATGCCGCCATCGAGGCGGCCCGGGCCGGAGAGCACGGCCGGGGGTTCGCGGTTGTGGCCGACGAGGTGCGCAAGCTGGCCACCAGCACCGCCGATGCGACCGTGGATATCACTCGTCGCATCAAGGCGATCCAGGACGATACCCAGTCCGCGGTAAAGGCCATGCAGAAATGCCTGGAAAAGGTGGAGCGCGGCGTGGCTCACTCGGCCCAGGCCGGCGATTCTCTCCGCCAGATCGTGGGGAGCGTGTCACTGCTGCAGGAAATGACCTCTGAGATCTCCACCGCCACCGGGCAGTTGGCCGAATCCTCCGACGAGATCAGCGCGGACATCGTCGCCATCGAGCGATCGTCTGCAGAGACCGTCCAGGCCGCGGCCTACATCGCCACGGAATCGGACAACCTATCCCGGCTGGCCGTGGACCTCAGGGAGGAAATCAGCCGGTACACCTGCCCCGAGGGGAGCTTGACCGTGGAACCGGTCCTGCGGCAGGGCACCGCGCAGCGTTGGCAGCCCATTGCCGGCGGCAGCGGTACCCAGCCTGGCCAGCTGTCTCCTCCGGTCTCGCCGATGAAGCTGATCTCGGCCTGACGCTTTCCACGCAGACGGCCGGTCGGCGGTGGGCGGACCGGCCGGCGCGAATCGTTGCCATACTGTAACACCGCCCGGCCGCCGGCTGCGGTATAGTGGCAGCAGGAACACATGCTGCCATGGAGGAGAAAATGACCAGCGAAGAATATGCATCGAAGGCCAGGGCCGCGCTGTCGGTACTGGCGTCCTACCAGGAAAAGCCGTTCGTCTGCCATGAATGGGAAGAGCTGCTGGTGCGGCTGAGCCGGATGGACGATCCGCAGTTCCGCGATTTGATCGATCGGGAAATTGAGGCGGTCCGGAAAAAAGACCCGGGGTTCAGTTCCTATCACCTGTTCTGATCCCGGTCGTTCCCTTCCCCTTTCGATCCGTTTCCTTCACGTACTGCCCTCCCTGTCTGGATATCCATACTTCCTTCCCTTTATTCTCCGCTTCACCCGGACTCCACCGGAATCGCCTGAGCAGGCGCCACGGCAGAGCCGTTGCCGCCGCACGACCGGTTGACGATTTATCACATAAACGTTTCAAACCCTCCATTGCGCTGCAATATTGATTTGATAGGAAAGATCCTGACAGCATGCCGCCCCAACTGAAGGCAGACCCCGCCTTCGCGCCTGAGTCTCCTTTCGTCACGCTGTTTCCTGTTCGAAGACCCAATCCACCGACATGTCCCCGCGGTTTACGCCACGGGGGCGACGGTAACGAAGCCCGGTTGCAGCACTGTTTCCTGCGTCACTATTACTCTACGAAGGAGGGACAAGAGCATGTCGCAACATGATGACAAGAACAATGAAACGGGTGAGATCGCGGTGAAAGGCATAGACCGGCGAGAATTCATGAAACGCGCGGCGGTCGGCGTCGGCGCCGTGGCCACCACCATGGTTGTCGGCGGGTGCGGATCGGACAATTCGTCAAGTCCCAGGTCGCTGGCTGCGTCGGTCGGTCCGAACTCCACAACCAATAAAACCGCCTGGAAATTCGGGGTCATGGCCGACACTCAGTGGCTCAATATGAAATGGGCCGATGGCAATTCCTATTATGACGACGGCAAAAACCCGAACACCTCCGCCATCGACATCGTCCAGAAACTCAACGACCGCTTCATCGCCCATGGAGTAAATTTCGTGGTGCAGGTGGGTGACTTCGCGGATGCGGGCTATGATGCTCCGGGCAACAACCGGAATATCGCCAAAGCGGACGGCACCGCCGCCTATGTCATGGCCAACGGCCAGGTGGCCGAGGATACCAGGGCGCTCTTTGCCCAAAAGCTGTACAACGCCGGCATCGGTTTTTTCCCGGTACGGGGCAACCACGACGACACCGCGGTAACCGCCCAGGAGTTCCAGACCATCTTCCCCCAGACCCAGGACGGCTCCATGAACGCTTCTCCGGCCAATGTGCTGAGCCTAATCAACCCGGACAGCGCCAAGCAGCCGAGCCCCAGCAAAACGGGAAGCAGTTTCACCATGGGCAAGAACTTCAGCACCATAGGCAGCCCCAGCGCCAATCTGAAAGGACTTTCCTACGGCTTCGACTACAATAACGCCCGGTTCGTGCTCATCGACCAGTTCACCACGCTTGACGGGAAAGACCCGGACGGCGCGGCCTACGCGCTGGGAACAACGGCCAGAAAACAGACGGCATGGGTAAACACCACTCTCTCGGGCAGGGACGCGAGCATTACTCCCCACGCTTTCGTCTTTGCCCACAAGGGGCTGATCACCCAGCAGCATGTGGACGTGCTCTTCGGTACCGACCCCTCCACCGCAAATGCCCCCGGCATGGACGATTTCATCCGGGTCCTTGACACCAACAAGGTTGACTTCTACTTCTGCGGCCACGACCACATCCACAACCGCAGCATCGTGAAAACCATCGACGGCAACGGGTCGGGCCAGGTCCATCATATCCTCTGCCAGTCCAACAGCTCCAAGTTTTACACCCCCAACGAGAACAATCCCACCGGACGCGGAGCGGCGGGACCGTCGGCGCTCAAATCCAATGACGAGTACTTCTGCGGCAACAAGCGGCAAACCCAGTTGAGCCAGGAGCTGTACACCGTCGGCTACTACATCGTCACGGTGGACGGGCCGAACGTGCAGATCGATTATTACTCAGCCCCGATCCCCGTTATTTACGGCGACAACACCGAATCCCTGATGCTCACCACCCCGGCCACTCTCAACTTCACCAAACGGGAGACCTTCGGCCTGAGCAAGGCGGGCAAGGAATTCGTGCTGAGCAACGGCGATCCCTTAACCGCGGTCACGGACACCTACAAGGCCACCACCATCAAGATTCTGGCCGGGACCAACGGCAACCCGATCGTGGATCCGAGCGGCCGCAAATACTCCAACGCTGTGACCACGAGTTGGTGGGACGCCAACGGCACCGCCAGCGACATCCTCGCCCTGTGGGGCATGGCGTACACCCTGGGGAGCGACCAGACCGACCAGTACGTGCTTCAATTGAGCTATGACAAGTCCAAGGGCACGCCGGTCCTGGCCACTCCGGACTATAACGGCACCTGGGTGAACGCCGTGGACCAAAATATCGGCAGCAACGCCAAGAAACTCGTCAGTGGCCCCTACACGGCGGGCGCCGCCTTGGGCACCTACGGCGTCGATACGACCAACGGCGTTGTCTGGGCGGTCCTCAACTACAACGGCTACTTCGCCGCTATCACCGGCATATAAGGCCGGGAAGGAGACAGCACCATGTTCGGATTTGGTTTGCCTGAACTCAGCATCATCCTGGTCATCGTCGCCCTGATCTTCGGGGTAGGCCGCCTGCCTGAGCTGGGAGGCGCGCTGGGCAAGACCATCCGCAACTTCCGCAAGGCCTCGGAAGGCAAGGACGAGATTGAGATGAAATCCAGGGAAGCGTGACGCTTTCTGATCTGATCGACGAAAAAACGGCCTGCGTTCGCAGGCCGTTTTTTTCCGCTCTATGCGGCGAAATTTCACAGGGCTATCCACGGGATCGGGATATCCGTCCGGCCCATCCCGGATGGATATCCCGATGGGAAGCGCCGCTGCCTTACCCCGACGCCGGTGCCGTGTGGCACAGTCCTGCCGAGATCCAGGTTTCCCGGTGGGCCGGATGATCGCCCCCCAAGTGCATTACGCGATGACAGGCACCGCAATAGACCGGTTCCTGTATCTTTGCCCACAGCACGCTGTTTTCGCTGTCGCACCAGTCGCAGCACCAGTGATAGTAGTCTTCGTAAAGTCTTATTTTCATGAGTCCATACCTCCCGTTTTACCGGAAAGTATATACTTCAATTATTACAATCCCGTGGAAACCGGATAAACGTTGTGCAACATCTGCCGAATCAGACGCTCCCTCGGCGATATTTCTATTTTTCCACACAATATTAGTGATTTCGACACACGTTTGTAACACAATCATGTTACAAACGGATTACCGACCCGCCACATATCCGGTCATATCTGCAAGGAGTCACCCATGAAGCGCGTTTTGGTTATCGAGGACGAAAAGGACTTGGCCGAACTGCTGGCCTACAACATGGAAAAGGAGGGCTTCCAGGTCTCTCTGGCCCATGAGGGAACCACCGGCCTGGAAAAGGCCCTGGCCGAAAAGCCCGACCTGATCCTGCTGGACCTGATGCTGCCCGGCATGCTCGGCACCGAGGTGTGCAGGGCACTCCGCCGGGACCGGCGCACCATGCACACTCCGGTCCTGATGCTGACCGCCAAGGGGGATGAGATCGATCGGGTGGTCGGTTTCGAGGTGGGTGCCGACGATTATATCGTCAAACCTTTTTCCATGCGGGAGCTGACCCTGCGCATCAAGGCGGTCATGCGGCGCCTGGAAGTGGAGGAGCCGGTCCGGGACCTGCTGTCCGTGGGTGCCATCGCCATCGATAAACAACGGCACCTGGTAATGAGTGCAGGGCAGGAGGTGGAATTGACCAGTACCGAGTACAAGCTGCTGCTGTACCTGGCCGAGCGCATCGGGCGGGTCATCAGCCGGGAAAGGCTGCTTCAGGATGTCTGGAGTTACAACAATGCCGGCGACACCCGCACTGTTGATACGCATATCACCCGTCTGAGAGGCAAACTCGGCGCGCCGGGCGACCTGATCAAAACCGTGCGCGGTTTCGGCTACAAGATGGAGGAGAACTGACGATGCGCTTCAGAACCAAGTTGATGCTTTCCTACATCCTGTTCGTGGTGATGGTGTCCGGGGCTTATTACCTGTATTTCAAGCACAGCCTGACCACGGCAATGATCGAGGAGAGCCGCGCCAGCCTGATCAATCAGGCCATGCTGGCACGCCTGCTGACCGAACAGGAGGCGCAGTCCCACAAGCCGCAGCAACTGGCCGAGCGGGTGGGGAACGCCATTAGGGCGCGTGTGACGCTGATCGCTCCTGACGGAACGGTCATCGGCGATTCCGATGTGGGACAGGCCAATCTGGCGGAGCTGCAGAACCACCTGAATCGCCCGGAGGTGCAGGAGGCCAGGAAAACGGGCAGGGGCAGCGCGGTGCGCTATTCCGAGACCCTGCGCCGCAACATGCTCTACGTCGCTCTGGCCAGCGGCCACGGCTATCTGCGCCTGGCGCTGCCGCTCGAGTATCTGGATGAGGCGACATCAACGCTGCACGGGGTGCTGGGAGGGGTGGCGCTGCTGACGATCCTGGCGGCACTGGTGGTGAGCTATTTCCTGTCCAACCTGACCTCGCGCCCCTTGCGCGACATAGCCGCCGCTGCCGCACGCATCGGGCGCGGTGAGCCGGTAACCATCGACGCCGCCACCAGCGACGAGGTGGGGGAACTGGCCCAGGTGTTGAACGAGATGGCCAGCCGCATCGACAGCCAGGTCAAGAGCCTTTCCGCCGAAAAACAGCGTCTGGCAACCATCCTGCGCGGCATGGGGGAAGGGGTCATGGTGGCTTCAGTGGATGGCACCATTTCGCTGGTCAATCCCCCTTTCCGGAATATGTTCGGCCTTGCGGGGGACGTGGAAGGGCAGCGCCTGGTGGAGATTTCGCGTCACCCCGATCTGCTGGCGGCCTTTGACGACGTGCGGAGGACGCAGGGAGAGCTTGTGCGGGAAATCGTCCTGCCGGCCGGTGGGACCACCCTGCTGACGCACTGGGTCCCGCTGATGATCAGCGGCGGCAATCAGGGGGTGGTGGCAGTATTTCACGACATCTCAGACATGAAGAGGGTCGAGAACATGCGGCGGGATTTCGTGGCCAATGTATCCCATGAGCTGCGCACACCTGTCTCGGTCATCAAGGGCTATGCCGAGACGCTGCTGGACGGACTGATGGAGTCGGACCCGCAGCGGGCGGCCCGCTTCGTCGAGATCATCCAGCACCATTCCGAACGTCTGGCATCCCTGATCAACGATATCCTGACCCTCTCGCACCTGGAGTCGAACCAGGCCGCATTGGAACTTTTTCCGATGGATGTGGGGGGAACGATGGCCAAGGCCTGCATGCTGCTGGAAGAGGCGGCGCGCAGCAAGGGGGTCACCATCATCAACGAAGCGATGCAGCGGCAGTCGCGCGTCATGGCGGACCAGGGGCGTCTGGAACAGGTACTGATCAACCTGCTGGAGAATGCGGTCAAGTATACCCCCTCAGGAGGGACCATCCGGCTGTTCACGGAGGATGAGGGGGAATTCGTCCGCATCTCCGTGGCCGATACCGGTATCGGCATCCCCTTCAAGGACATCCCCCGCATATTCGAACGTTTCTACCGGGTGGACGAGGCCCGCAGCCGGGAACAGGGGGGCACCGGCCTGGGGCTGGCCATTGTCAAGCATATCGTTCAGCTCCACGGGGGAGAAGTTTCGGTCAGCAGCGAGCAGGGCAAAGGCTCGGTCTTTTCCTGCACCGTCAGAAAAGCGGATGTCCCGTAACGGCCGTTCGGTGCGGGCGCGGGAGTGCTGATTTTACCTACTATTTCCAAGGCCGTAACATCGCTGTAACAGTAATCTGCTATGGTGCGTGTATAATTTGTAACACACCACAAGGAGGAACAGTTTATGTTGAAGAAGACAGTTGCAACCGCTCTGCTGCTGCTTTCAACGGTAGCGGCGGCACATGCCGAAAAAGTGAAGGTCGATGCCAAGATCCCGACCTACAAAAGCACGGCCGGTGTGTCCGGCAACCTGAACAGCGTCGGCTCGGACACCCTCAATAACCTGATGACCTACTGGGCCGAAGGTTTCAAGAAGAAATACCCGAGCGTCAACATCCAGATCGAGGGCAAGGGCTCCGGTACCGCGCCACCGGCCCTGATCGCCGGCACCTCCCAGCTCGGCCCCATGTCCCGCGAGATGAAGAGCTCCGAAATCGAGCAGTTCGAGAAGAAATTCGGCTACAAGCCGACCAAGATCGGCGTGGCACTGGACTCGCTGGCCGTGTTCGTCAACAAGGACAACCCGATCAAGAGCCTGTCGCTGGACGAAGTGGATGCGATTTTCTCCAAGACCCACAAACGCGGACTGCCCGAAGCCACTACCTGGGGCCAGCTCGGGGTGACCGGGAAGCTGGCAGCCATGCCGATCAGCCTCTATGGCCGCAACTCCGCCTCGGGTACCTATGGTTATTTCAAGGAGCACGCCCTCAAGAATGGCGACTATAAGCCCACGGTAAAGGAACAGCCCGGTTCTGCTTCGGTTGTTGAAGGAGTTGCCAGGGACCTGGGCGGCATTGGCTATTCCGGTATCGGCTATGCCACCTCGGGCGTACGCGCCGTACCCCTTTCCGACAAGAAGGGTGGCCCCGTGGCCGAAGCAACCTACCAGAACGTACTTGCCGGCAAATATCCCATGAGCCGCATGCTCTACATCTACGTGGCCAAGAAGCCGGGCGAACCGTTGCCCAAAGTGGTGGAAGAGTTCCTGAAGTATGTGCTGTCCAAGGAAGGCCAGGAGATCGTCGTGAAGGACGGTTATGATCCCCTGACCGCCAACCTGGCCGCAGACCAGCTCAAGCACCTGAAATAAGCATCGCATCGCAAACCGTACGATCCCCTCCCGCCAGGGAGGGGAATTTTTTTGCCCGGACCTGTCATAATGAAAAAAAACTTTACCCTAGCTTCGCGCCGTCGTGACCGTATTGCCGAATGGCTGATCAAAATCGGCGGAGTGCTGGTGATCGTGTCGGTTGTCTGGATCCTGGTGATGATCGCCCAGGTCGCCCTGCCGCTCTTCTTCCCCCCCGGAGCAACCGCGGTGGCCGCTCCGCAGCTTGCGTCCCAGACCGGCCAGCCGCTGGCCCTCGGCATCGACGAAACTCGGCAACGGGTATTCACGATCGACCAGGAGGGGACCCTTCACATAATCGACACTGCCACCGGTGCGGTCGTGGAGAGCATGAGGGTTCCGGGAGCCCCTGCGCCGGGGCATAAGGTCGTTTCCATCGACCGGAACGGCAGCAGTACCTGTAATCTGCTGTGGGACAACGGCGCAGTGACGTCGCTGGCCGTTTCGTTCGGGTACGAACGGAAAGGGGACCATTCCACCGCGGTTTCCCACACGATTGCCGAAAATACGGAGATGTCCTTTCCGCCGCAGACTCCTGTTCCGCAACGCTCCTTTGTGCGTGCCATCGAAGGCAAGGGGGTCGTACGCGTCGATCTGACCCCTCACGGGGTGCTGGTGACGCATCGTGTGGTGGAGAAGGATTTTCTCGGCAACGAGAAGGTGAACAACAGCAGGGTTGAACTCAAGGACGCCGCACCGGCGCCCATTTCGGCCGCAGCAGTGGACCAGAAGGGACATTACCTGTACGCTGGCACCGAGCGGGGCGAGCTGCTGCGCTGGGACATCGCCGAAGCGGGGCAGGCCCGGCTGGTCGAAACCGTCAATGTAACCGCGGACAAACGGCCGGTCACGGCGCTGACCCTGGTACAGGGGGGCATCTCGGTCGCCATCGGCGACAGCAGCGGAGCCGTCTCAACGTGGTTCCCGGTCAGGACTTCCGGCTCAGGGGACGACAAGAGCCTGACCCGCATCCATCCCTTGCGACCGCATGCCGCAGCGATAACCGGAATCATCGCTTCACCCCGGGACAAATCACTGGTGTCTGCCGATGACCGCGGCACGATCCATATCGACCATACCACCGCTGAACGAAGCCTGTTGACGTTGCGCGTTGCCCAGTCGGCGGCAATGATGGCGCTCTCTCCCCAGGGGCATGCCCTGTGCGTGCTGGACAAGGCGGGAAAGCTGCACGTGTGGAAGCTGGACATCCCGCATCCCGATGTGTCGTTCGGCACCCTGTTCCGCAAGGTGTGGTACGAGGGCTATGAGCGGCCCGAGTTTGTCTGGCAGTCCTCGGCAGCCACCGACGATTACGAGCCGAAGATGAGCCTGGTGCCGCTGGTATTCGGCACGATCAAAGCGACATTGTTCGCCATGCTGTTTGCCGTGCCGCTGGCGCTGTTCGGCGCGCTCTACACCAGCCAGTTCATGTCGCCGACCCTTAAGGGGCGGGTCAAACCGGTGGTCGAGATCATGGCCGCCATCCCGTCGGTGGTGGTCGGCTTCCTGGCAGGACTCTGGCTGGCTCCGCTGATCGACCAGGTGGTACTGGCCTTCTTCACCAGCATCGTGCTGATCCCGCTGATGCTGTTGGTGACGATCATCTTCTGGCGTCAGATCAAGCCCTATTCCAAGCTGGGACGGATGCTGCGCGGCAACGAATTCGCCCTGCTGGTGCCGGTGGTGCTGATCGGCATCTGCCTCTCCTACCTGCTGGGAGGGGTGGTGGAGACGTACTGCTTTGGCGGGGATTTCAAACAGTGGCTGTTCAGCACCATGGGCATCCGCTACGACCAGCGCAACAGCATGATCATCGCCATCGCTCTCGGTTTTGCCGTGATCCCGATCATCTTCACCATTGCCGAAGATGCGCTCTCCAATGTGCCGCGCAATCTTTCGGCCGCCTCCCTGGCCCTGGGCGCCAGCCGCTGGCAGACCGCCTGGCGGGTGGTGCTCCCTTCGGCCCTGCCGGGGGTGTTTTCGGCCGTCATGATCGGCTTCGGCCGCGCCGTGGGCGAAACCATGATCGTACTGATGGCCACCGGCAACACCCCGATCATGAGCTGGAGCGTATTCAACGGACTGCGTTCGCTTTCGGCCAATATCGCGGTGGAGATACCCGAGGCGCCGCTGAACAGCTCGCTCTATCGGACCTTGTTTCTGTCTGCGGTGCTGCTGTTCGTCTTCACCTTTATCATCAACACGGCTGCCGAGGCGCTGCGTCAGCGCTTCCGCAAGAAGTACGGCCGATATTGAGCCGTGCGGCGGCTGAGTCCGGGAACGTCTGAATCCACGCCACCTCCCGTCCTGTACGCCTGAAAGGCCTCTGCCCCTGCATTCCGGCGGTTCGAGACATTCCGGCGACGGGCCGGCCGCTCCAGCGACTGTAACAGTACGGTGACGGCGGGCCCCGGCTTCTTTCAGGCGCACAGGCCGTCCGGCGACGCGGATTCAGACTCAATGGCGCAATGGCTGCAGGCAGTGCTTCTATTCAACAACTTCGCATACGAGGATATGCAATGACGAAATTCTGGAAAACCGGTGAGCCCTATGTGCTGTTTACAGGTGCCTCACTGGCGGTGATACTGGTCATGACCCTCACTCTGATCGGGGTGGTGTTCTTCAACGGGCTCGGCTTCTTCTGGCCCCGGGACCTGGTACGCTTCGAGCTGAAGGACGGCAGCGTGCTGCTGGGACAGGTCATGGCCAAGGACCGCAACCCGGTCAACGGCGCCCATCGCCTGCAGCTCAAGGTCTCGAACCGTGACCTGTACGGACAGGACTTCCGCTGGATCGATCAGCAGGATATCGTTGCCCGCAGCGTTCCTGCCGACGCGGTGCTGCTGGAACGCAGGGAGCATGGAAACTTCGTCGGTTTCGTGGCCGGGCTTTCCGCTGAGGGAATGAATGCGGGCAGCGACAAGGATCTGCCCCGCGCGGTCGAAAAGGCCCTTGCACAGGTGAAGGAAAAATTGGCGGCCGAAGAGGGCCTGCGTTCGCGGATGAACAGCCTCAACGAGCGGGCCGAACGCTTGCGGCTGAAGGTTCTCAGGCTGGAATACAAGGGGCGGGAGCAGCAGGCCGGCGAAATCGCCGAACTGACCGGCGAGCGCGAGAAACTGCTGGCGGAATTCAATACCCAGAACGACCAGCTCGGCGCCCGACACGCCGACACCGCCCGCAATACGGTCCAGATGAAGGATGCCGCCGGTGCGGTCAAGGAGATTCCCCTGGTGGACATCGTCCGCTTCCAGTTTCCCAACAGCATGTCCGTCATCGGCAAGGCAGCCGCCTATGTCGGCAAGGTCAGGGAACTGCTCCTGGACGACCCGCGGGAATCCAATACCGAAGGGGGGCTTTTCCCGGCCATCTTCGGCACGGTAATGATGGTGTTGCTGATGAGCGTGTTCTCGCTTCCCTTCGGTGTGGTTGCGGCCATCTATCTGCGGGAGTACGCCCACGACGGCTTCATGACCCGCATGGTGCGGATTGCGGTCAATAACCTGGCCGGCGTGCCCTCCATCGTGTACGGCGTGTTCGGTCTCGGCTTCTTCGTCTACGGCGTCGGCGGCGGCATTGATCGGCTGTTTTTCCCTGAACGGCTGCCCACCCCCACTTTTGGAACCGGCGGCATCCTCTGGTCGAGCCTGACCCTGGCGCTGTTGACCGTGCCGGTGGTGATCGTGGCCACCGAGGAGTCGCTGGCCTCCATACCGCGCGGCATCCGCGAGGGTTCCCTGGCCCTGGGCGCCACCCGCTTCCAGACTCTCACCAAGATCCTGCTGCCCATGGCAACTCCCGGCATCATGACCGGCCTGATCCTGGCCATGGCGCGCGCCGCCGGAGAGGTGGCGCCGTTGATGGTGGTGGGGGTGGTCAAACTGGCGCCGTCGCTCCCCTTTGACGGCAATTTCCCCTTTTTCCACATGGACCGCAAATTCATGCACCTGGGCTTCCACATCTATGACGTGGGATTCCAGTCACCGAATGTGGAGGCAGCCAAGCCGATGGTTTACATCACCACGCTTCTGCTGCTTGCCATCGTGATCGTCGCCTGCAGCACCGCCATCACACTGCGCAACCGGATGCGCAAGAAATACACCACAGCCAGCTTCTGACGGCATTAACACGCTTTTCGAGGATACCAGCATTATGACAGAACAGACCGACAACGCAGCAAAACCGCCCATCATCTCGGTTCGCGATCTCAATCTGTTTTACGGGGAAAAACAGGCGCTCAGGAACATCAACATTGATACCCACCGCAACCAGGTGACCGCTTTCATCGGCCCCTCGGGCTGCGGAAAATCGACCCTGCTGCGCTGCTTCAACCGCATGAACGACCTGATCGACACGGTCAGGATCGAGGGGAGCATCCGCCTCGATGGCGAAGAGATCAATGATCCGGCCACCGACGTGATCAGCCTGCGCCGCCGGATCGGGATGGTATTCCAGCAATCCAATCCGTTTCCGAAGTCGATCTACGAAAACATCGTCTACGGGCTGCGCATTGCCGGCAACAACAACAAGGCCGAACTGGACGAGACGGTCGAGCGGAGCCTGCGGGCAGCCGCCATCTGGAACGAGGTCAAGGACCGCCTGCACGATTCGGCCCTGGGGCTTTCAGGCGGCCAGGCCCAGCGCATCTGTATCGCCCGCGCCATTGCCGTGAATCCCGAGATCATCCTGATGGACGAGCCCTGCTCGGCGCTCGACCCGATCTCGACCCTCAAGATCGAGGAGCTGATCGAGGAGCTGAAGGAAAAATACACCATCATCATCGTCACCCATAACATGCAGCAGGCGGCCCGCGTCTCGGATGTAACCGGCTTCTTCTATCTGGGAGAACTGATCGAGGTGGGACCAACCAGGAAGATATTCACCAACCCGGAGAAAAAGCAGACCGAGGATTACATTACAGGGAGATTCGGCTAATGGAACGTGTACACATCAGCGCATCGTACGATGCGGAACTGAACGAACTGCGCACCAGGATTCTGGCAATGGGGGGCAAGGTCGAGATGATGATCGCATCATCCGTGAAATCCCTGGTGGACCGCGATACCACGCTGGCCGAGCAGGTGATCGCTTCCGACCACGAGGTCAACACGCTGGAGGTGGGCATTGACGAGAAGTGCCTGGAGCTTCTGGCACTGCGCCAGCCCGCAGCCCGGGACCTGCGCTTCATCACCCTGGCGCTCAAGATCGTGACCGACTTGGAGCGGATCGGCGACCAGTGCGCCAACATCGCCAAACGAGCCCGCGAGCTGAATGTGGACCCGCCGCTGAAACCCTATATCGATATCCCCCGCATGGCACGCTACGCAGAGATCATGCTGAAAGAGGCGTTGGACGCCTTTGTGCGGGGTGATGCCGAGCTGGCGGTCAAGGTCTGTCAGGATGACCAGTGTGTGGACGAACTCAATCTGCAGATCCAGCGCGAACTCCTGACCTTCATGATCGAGGACCCCCAGACCATCTCGCGCGCCATCAAGCTGACCCACATCTCCAAGTATCTGGAGCGGATCGCCGATCATGCCACCAATATCGCCGAAATGGTGATCTTCATGGTCAAGGGCAAGGATATCCGCCACACCATCGCCTGACAATTGCCGCATCCCGGGCATCGGCTCACCCTGAGCGGTGCCCTTTTTCAAATTTGTAGCCGACGCCGTACACCGACTGGATGAACTCGGTCTCCGGGCTGGCCGCAGCCAGTTTCTTGCGCAGTTTCTTGATATGGCTGTCAATGGTCCGGTCGGCCACGACCCGTTCGTCGGGATAGATGTGATCCATCAATTGCTGCCGTCCGTAAATCCTGCCCTGGTGCGTAGCCAGAAAGTGCAGCAGCTTGAACTCGACAAAGGTCAGATCGAGAATCTGTCCGTCAAGCACCGCCAGGTGGCGTGCTTCGTCGAGTTGAAGCCCTTGGGCCGGCACGGCCTTGCCCCCGCCGAGCCGTCTCAGCACGGCCTTGACCCGCGCCACCACTTCACGGGGACTGAACGGTTTGCAGATATAATCATCCGCCCCCAGCCCCAGGCCGAGCAGGCGGTCGATTTCTTCGATCCTGGCGGTGGTCATGATCACGGGTACGTCGGAAAAAGAGCGCAGCTCCCGGCAGACGTCGAAGCCGCTCTTGCCCGGCAGCATCACATCCAGCAGCACAAGCGCAGGTTTGTGCTCCCGCACCCAATCCGTTACCTCCGCACCGTTATTCAGGCTGGCGGTCCTGAAGCCATCCTGCCTGAGATAATCCGCCATCAGGCCGGCCAGTTTCTCTTCATCTTCGACAATCAGAATCATGTCGCCCATGCTCATTCCCATGCCCTCGGAAGTTCGATGCGGATCGACACGCCGCCGAGCGGCGATGCCTGGGCAATAATTTCGCCGCCGTGCGCCTGCACGATGTTGCGGCAGATGGCCAGCCCCAGCCCGGCCCCCCCGGTGGCACGGCTGCGTGACGATTCGACCCGGTAAAGACGATCGAACAGCCGTTCCAGTTCAGACTGCGGCACGCCGGGAGCGGAATCAGCCAGTTCGATCACGATCCGGTCTTCGTGCCGCTGCAGCGTCATGCGCACACTGCCGCCGCTGTCGGTGTATTTGAGCGAATTGTCGAGCAGGTTCGAAAACAGTTGCCTCAGCCGTTCCCGGTCGCCGAAAATGACCTCCCCCCCTGCGGAAAATTCCGTCCCGATCTCCACTTCCTTTGCGTGAAATCCGGCCCGATACGCCGCCACGGCCTCCTCCAGCAACGATACCAGATTCAGATGCTGTTTCCGGTAGGTAAGTGCTCCCACATCCGACAGGGACAACTGATACAGGTCGTCCACCAGCCGGCCCAAGCGCAGCACCTCGCTGTGCAGGGACCTGATCGTCTCCCGGTCAGGGTGACGGATACCGTCCTGGAGCGCCTCGATTTCGCCCCGTAGGATGGCGAGCGGCGTTCTCAGCTCGTGGGAGATGTCGGCCACCCACTGCTGCCGCGATCGCTCGCTCTGCTCCAGCGACAGGGCCAGTGAATTGAAATCCATGGCCAGCTGGCCGAACTCGTCGTGCGATCCGACCGGCACCCGTACCGCGAATCTACCGGCCGCCAGCTGGTGCGTGGCCTGTGCCAGTTCATTCAGCGGCCGTACCAGCCGTTTCGCCATGAACAGCGACAACAGGGCCGAAAGCAGCGTAATCACGGCGGCCTGGAGCGCAAGCCCCTGCTTCTGCTCTTTCAGAAACCGCTGATGCGGCATCTCCGCCAGATTGCTGCGCGGCAGAAGCCCCAGATAGCCCGCCACCCGCCCCTGATGCATGATCGGTATCGCCGGATTGCCGGCCGGTACGGAGGCGGTGCCGGCCACCGTTCTCCGTTCCGCATCAAGCAGAAACAGGCGCGCCTCAAAGTGGTGGGACGCGTGCGGCGGTTTCTGGCGCATGAAAGGGGGGGGCATTTTATTGTGGGACGGAGCAGCAGCCCCTTCCACAAAAGGCAGTGCGGGGAGGGGCGCTCCTTCCGGGAGGGACCGGACGATCAATGCCTGCCACTGTGTCGGATCGTTCCGCAGAAAGTCCCAGCTTTGTTCGCTGCGGTAGCGTTCTTCCAGCATACCTGCCAGGCGGGTCAGACCGGACTGGTCCATGGCGTTGATAAACTTGAGAAAGCCCCTGTCGATGCTCCATTTCGTGATCAGGGCCGAGCTCACGACCGCCAGACTGGCTGCCGTCAAAATGGCCAGAAACAGCTTGTAGCGTACGCCGACATGCATTGGGTATCCCTCCCGGACACGATATTCTTATCACAGGTGAGTCCTCCTGAAATGCGCAGATCGCAGCAGCGCCAAAATTTCCTCATTTCTTGCACATTTCTTCCTCATTTGTACCCGATAAGAGCTACTGAAAACGGTTGCCGGCTGCAGGAGAGGGGAGGTGGGGCGGGCAGGATTGAATGCGGCGACCGCCACTTTGAGAACGAAAGGAGCTATGAGATGACGGGATCGGTAAGCGGAGTCGGAGGAGGAATGAGCGCCTCCGCGCTGAAGCAGATGCAGGAAGAGATGTTCAAACGGGCGGACCGCAACAATGACGGTTCCATTTCCAAGGACGAGTTGAGCCAGGTGGCGAAATCGGGCGACAATCAGCAGGGAGGACCGAGTGTCGACGAAATGTTCTCGCAGCTCGATTCCGACGGCGATGGAGCCGTGAGCAGGCTTGAATCCGACGCGGCCATTGCCAAGGCCGGACAACAGATGCAATCACAGGGAATGCGCCCTTCGGGGCCGCCTCCCGGTCCCCCGCCGTCCGAGGAAGGCCAATCGTCGTCTGATTCGTCCCAGAGCGATGCCGACACGATCTTCGATGCCCTGGACACCAACAAGGATGGAACGGTCAGCCCGGCAGAACTGGCGGCAGCGCTCGATAATGCGTCGCAGACGAGTTCGACCACAACCACGACATCCTCCAACCCGAAATCGCTGATGGATGACCTCGGCACGGCCTTGCAATCGGGGGATCTGTCCGGTGCCAAGGACGCGCTGGCCGCTTTGCAGAAGGATGTGTCGGCCCACAATGGCGGCCGGAGCGACGATCCGTTCAGCAAGGATCTGCAGAGCCTGTCCGATGCCCTGGACTCGGGCAACGTTTCGGAGGCCAACAGCGTCTTTGCCGGCATTCAGGAAAAGATGTCCTCGCGGCCGGCACATGGGGGCGAACACAGGCATGCCCAGCAGGACGGTACACAGGATAGCGCGCAGGATGATGCCGCTGCCGCGACATTGCAGGCCATGCTCGACGCCATGGGCACATCGTCATCCGCAACGTCGGATTCCAGCACCAGTGATACCCTGAAAAGCATACTCACCGCCGCGCTGGGCAGCTACATGCAGCAAAGTTCCACCGGCTACTCTTCCTCCGGTTCGGTGAGCAGCATCCTGTCTGCCACGGCATGAACGGCGGCCATTACGGGCCGGTCCTCTTGCAGGGAGCCTCTCCAGAATGTCGAGCGACGGAGACATTCATGCCACGGCAGGAAACCGCGGCGTTCCGCTGAGAAATGCAGGGCAGTTTTCAGTGTTCAGCCTCCGGCACATCGTTGCCGGAGGCTGAACGTTTTCTGACCGATTCCGAAAGCAATTTCCCTCCGTTACACCAGCAGCGTCAACGGCTGTTCCAGGATCTCGCGCAACCGTCCCAGAAAACGGGCAGCATAGGCGCCATCCACGGCGCGGTGGTCGGCGCACAGCGTGGCCCGCATGGTGACCGCTACCGACAATTGGTTCGCGCGCGCCACCGGCCGTTCAGCCACGCTCCCCAGCGCCAGGACCCCCATCTGGCCCGGCACGATCAGGGCGTTGAAATGCTCCACCCCGAACATACCCAGGTTGGAGATCGAAAAGTGTCCGCCGCTGAACTCGTCGGCAGTCAGTCGTCCTGCGCGCGAACGCTCGGCCAGGCGCACCGCCTCGGCTTCGATTTCGGCCGGGGAGCGGCGCTGGCAGTCCCGGATGACCGGCACCAGCAGGCCCTCGTCCGGCAGCGCCACGGCAAACCCGATGTTGATCGGCGCGTCCCCGGCCACTCCCGGCAGCAGCAGGGGGAACTCCCGCAGCGCCACACAGCATGCTTTGAGCACCAGGGACTGGTATCCCACCCGCTTGTCCCCCTTCTTCAGCTCCGTGACGATCTCCCGGCAGGCCTCCATGCCGATTTCAACGGTAACGCTGAACTGCGGAATTTCCTGCCAGGAGCGGATCACCGTGGCTGCTATGGCCTGGCGCATGCCTGAAGCAGGGGTGACGGGAGCTGCAGTGGCCGTGGCAGGCTCGGCAATGGGCTGCTCCGGCGCTGGCGCCGGTACCTGCCGGTGCTCCGGCCTGCCGACGGTCGCGGCTAGCAGGTCTTCCTGCAGAATCCGGCCGTCCGGGCCGCTGCCACGGATATCGGCCAGGTTGATGCCCCGCTCCAGGGCCATATGGCGCACCATCGGCGATGCCTTGATATTCTCGCTTTCCGGGATTGAAAGGGGTGTGCTGGCCGGTTGTACGGGGGGCGTCTCCACCAGTGGTTCGTCCGGGTGGACCGGCTTGGGTGCAGCCGTCGGGGAAGGTTCCGCCGGCGGTTCTGCGGGAGAAGGCGCTGCTGCGGTCGGCTGCGCCGGTTGTCCGGCATCCGGCACCTGCTCCCCCGGTTCGCCGATCAGCCCCAGCACCGTCCCGACCGGTACGTTCTCCCCTCCTTTGGCCATGGTTTTCAGCAAGACTCCGGAGGCGAAGGCTTCCAGTTCCATGACCGCCTTATCGGTCTCCACCTCGGCGATCACGTCCCCCCGTTCGATCCGTTCTCCCACGTTCTTGCGCCAGCCGATGAAACTTCCCTCGGTCATGGTGTCCGACAGCTTGGGCATCCTGATCTCGACGGCCATCGCTTTCCCCTCCTCAATGCTTGAGGTTGCTGAAAAACAGCCATCTCGCCGCCGTCCTCAAAAGCCCTCTTGTGCGGGTGCGACGATCTGACTATTTTTGAGCAACCTGTTTTTCAGCCTATCTAGTAGCGGCCGGACATTACATCTTTGACTGCCTGAACGATCGTCTCCGTCTGAGGAATGCAGATCCGCTCGATCTTGCGCGAATAGGGCATCGGCACATCCAGCCCCGATACGCGTTTGACCGGCGCCTGCAGCCGATCGAAACAGCGCTCGAAGATGCGGCTGGCGATCTCGGCCCCCAGGCCGCAGGTGCGCCAGCATTCATCCACCACCACGGCCCGGCCGGTCCTGGTGGCCGAGGCGATGACGGTCTCTTCGTCCAGCGGCGCCAGGCTGCGCAGATCCACCACCTCGCAGGAGATCCCATCCCGCTCCAACTCCTCCGCTGCCTGCAGGGCCAGAATCGTCATGCGGGCATAGGCCACGATGGTGACATGCTCGCCCGGCCGTTTGATTTCGGCCTGGCCTGCCGGTATCAGGAACTCTGGATCTTCCGGCACTTCCCCCTTGCTGTTGTAGAGCAGTTCGTGTTCCAGGAAGATGACCGGGTTATTGTCACGGATGGCGGTCTTGAGCAGCCCCTTGGCATCGGATGGTGTGGCCGGATAGAGCACCCGCAGGCCGGGACAGTGCATGAAGTAGGTCTCCAGGCTCTGGGAGTGCTGGGCCGCCAGCTGGCTGCCCCCGCCGCCGGGCATGCGGATGGTCATCGGCAGGAAGGTCTGGCCGCCGAACATGGAACGGATCTTGGCCATGTGGTTGATGATCTGGTCCATGGCCAAAAGAGCGAAATTGACCGTCATCAGCTCGATGACCGGCCGCAGGCCCCCCATGGCTGCCCCCACCGCCACGCCGACAATGGTGTTCTCGGAGATGGGGGTATCCTTGACCCGTTCTTCGCCGAATTCGGCCAGCAGTCCGCGGGTGACCTTGAAGGAGCCTTCGTACAAGGCCACATCCTCCCCCCAGACCACCATCGACGGGTCGCGGCGCATCTCTTCCTTCAGCGCCAGATTGAGCGCATCACGGTATGTTAAAACGGACATGACCACCCTCCATACAACCGGACGTCTGCCACGGAGACACGGAGAAAATCGGTAACCCCTCCTGTCCTCTTTAGGCCCTGTGGGTCCCCTTAGTCTAAGGGGAGGACGCTTCGGCGGACTGCCGGTGGAATTTCAGCAGTGCCCTGACAGCACGTTCCCCCTCTTAGGATAAGAGGGGGACAGGGGGAGTTACGAATCCGACATATATGCAACACCCCTGTGTCTCTGCGTCTCTGTGCAGATGTTAGATTTTAAAATTCACACGTAAATATCGTTAAAGACCTCCGCATCCTCCGGCCAGGGGGATTGCTCCGCAAAGGCGACCGCCTCGTCTATGATCGTCTTGCAGCGGGCCTCGATGGCATCCAGCGCCTCCCGCGTGGCAATATCTTCCTGGATCAGGCGGCGGGCATAATTGGGCAAAGGGTCTCGGGTCTTCCATAGTTCATGTTCGGCTGCCGAGCGGTACTTGCCGGGATCGGACATGGAATGTCCCCGGAAACGGTAGGTGGTGGCTTCGATGAAATGAGGGCGGCCGGTTTCGCGGACTTTTTCGGCGGCATGCCTGACCGCCTTGTACATGGCGATCACGTCCATGCCATCCACTTTTTCGGAGGGGATATCATAGCCGCAGGTGCGGCGGTGGATCGAGGCGAGGGCAGAGGAACGGTGAAGTTCGGTGCCGATGCCGTAGAAGTTGTTCTCGCAGATGAACAGCACCGGTAGTTGCCACAGCTGGGCCCAGTTGAGGGATTCGTGGAAGGTGCCCTGATTGACGGCGCCGTCGCCGAAGAAACAGGCTGCGATGCGGTCCTCACCCCGATAGCGAGAGGCGAATGCCAGGCCGACCGAGATCGGAAATTGCCCCCCCACGATGGCGTAGCCCCCCATGAAGTTCAGCGAGGGATCGAAGAGGTGCATGGAGCCCCCCTTGCCCTTGCAGATGCCGGTAGCCTTGCCGAACAGTTCGGCCATCACCCGTCGCGGCTCCGCTCCGCGTACGATGGCCTGGGCATGCTCGCGGTAGGCGGAGAGGATGTAATCATCCCGGTGCAATCCCGCCGTAGCCCCGACCGCCACCGCCTCCTGACCGCTGTAGAGATGCAGGAATCCGGTGATGTGCCCTTTGGAGTACTGCTCGGCACACCGCTCCTCGAATTCGCGCGAAAGGAACATCTGCTCGTAGAGCCTGATCAACTCCTGGTCCGGCAGGACCCGGCGCAATGTCGTTTCCATGATCCCTCCCCGGCGAACGGCTTTCCCTATTATCCCATGTTACAAAGGCTTCGCAAGTTCACCGGGGCACGGCCCACTGGCGCTACAGTTTATGCAGGTTGCTGAATTCGCCCCACTCCAGGTACGTCCTCGGTTCTTCCACAAAGTCGTAGATGTTTTCGACGGTTGCCAGGTGCTTGCGCTCCTGTCTGGCCAGCAGCAGACAGAGTTTCTTCATCCTGGCATCCTGGCACTCCCTGGCCAGAAGGTCGAAAAACTCGATGGTTTCCTCTTCATCTTTGACCACATGACGAAAGGCGTCAGGGTCACGGTCCAGTTCGGCGTTCAGGTCGGCTTCGTTCAGCATTGGCCGGTAAGCACATACGCTCGCCTCAAGGGCGGTCAGTTCGTCGCTGGTCGGCCGCACTCTGCTGTTGATTTTCTGCAGCAGACCGATGTGTTTCTGTTCCTCATCCGCCAGCAACGAGAACAGGCGTTGCAGTTCCGTGTCTCCTACTGCCTCAGCCAATCGCCGGTAATGCGCGTGAGTCCCTTGCTTCATGGCGATGGTGCATTCGATGATGTTCATACATCCTCCTTTCCGTCTGGGGCCGGGGCCTCAAACGGCGCTGTGTCTGAATAATGATACCATGATCGGGTTTGTTAACAAAAGCGGCCTCACAAAGGCGCGGAACCGGGCAATCACATTTTGTTGACTCATGACGGTGAACCAAGTAAGTTACACAGGTTAATCTTGGAGCTTCCGCATGGTACGCGCATACCTGTTTCTGTCGCTGTTCATCCCTCTTACCTTTCTGTTTGCGGCCAGCGCGCTGCTGTGCAGCCTCGTGGATGCCAGCGGTCGGGCCTATGCCTTTCACGCGCGCTGGTGGGCGCGTCTTTCCCTCGGGCTGGTTCATGTTCCGGTGGTCGTGCGGGGCGCCCGGAATTTGCCGGACGGACCGGTGATTTTCATGAGCAATCACCAGAGCAATTTTGACATCCTGGCACTCTTGGCCTCAATGCCGCGCCAGATCAACCTGATCGCCAAGAAGGAGCTGTTTGATATCCCGGTGTTCGGGGCTTCCATGAGACGGGGGGGCTATATACCCCTGGATCGCAGCGACGGCCGCCAGGCCCTGAAGAGCATGGACAGCGCCGCCGCTGTGATCCGGTCCGGCAAGAGCGTGGTCATGTTTCCCGAAGGAACCCGTTCGCTCGACTGCCGGTTGCTGCCCTTCAAGCGGGGTGGTTTCCTGTTGGCACTCAAGGCCGGCGTGCCGGTGATTCCCGTTACGATCAACGGCAGCGGCAGGGTCAATCCGGCCGGACGAACCAGGATTTACCGCGGTGCAATCACCATCACGCTCCATCCGGCGGTAATGCCTGCGTCCGCCGCATCACGGTCCGAGGCTGAAAACCGGTTGATGGAACAGGTCCGGACTGCCATCGGTTCGGCACTGGAGGTCTGATGTACGCAGGCATCAAATACATTCCCCTGATTATCTGCGGTCTGGCCGCGGTGGTATGGGGCCTGCCGGCGGCCCATCGCCTGAGCCCTCCCAAGGATATCCTGGCCGCCTGCGCAGTGCTGGCCGGCGTGATAGTAACGGCGATCGGCATCCTGCTTGTGTGCGTACCGCACTTTTTCGGCTGAGGCCGCTTGAGGGTCGTACCAGAGGTCGAGAAGGTTTTATGACAGAGCGTGTCAGATATATACTGCTGAACGGGGTTGTGATCGTAGTCCTGTGCGGCCTGCTGTTCACGGCTACCACTTGGTGGCGGCTGCACCAACAGTTCGCCCTGGGGGAGGCTGCTCTGCAAAGGGGCGATTTCACCGGTGCGGTGGCTGGTTACGAATCAGCCATCCATATGTTCGTTCCCTTTGATCCCACCATCGAACAGGCCGCCCGACAGCTCTGGAGCCTTGGCGAGCAGAGCGAGCGCCAGGGAGACATCGCCCGGGCGCTGATCGCCTACCGCGCCCTGCGTAGCTCCTTTTATGCCGCCCATTGGCTGAAAACACCGGGGCAGGACTGGATCGAACGTTGCGACGAGAAGATCCGCGCCCTGGTGCCGCTGCTGCGGGAACGTTAGCAGACAGCTGGAAAACCGCTACGGGGCTCAACGAAGAACAGCAGTTTCCCGCTCCCTTGTTCGTTGTACCGTGCATCCTTGAGTCCTCGTCACGTTTTCCAACAGCTTGGCCCATCAACTGCAACCTGAAAGAATTCCCATGACTGAATCGACAGCGACAGCCGCTCTCAACATCATCCCCCTGGGGGGACTGGGCGAGATCGGCATGAACATCATGGCCTACGAATGCGGAGACGACATCGTCATCGTCGACTGCGGCCTGATGTTTCCGGAACCGGACATGCTGGGGATCGACTACGTCATCCCGGACATAACCTGGCTCAGGGAGCGCAGCGACAAGGTCCGCGCCATCTGTCTGACCCATGGCCATGAGGACCATATCGGTGCGCTGCCTTTTGTCCTGCAGGAACTGAACGTCCCGGTCTACGGCTCGGCCCTGACCCTGGGCTTCGTCAATGAAAAACTGCGGGAATACAAACTGGATGGCGCCGTCGAGCTGGTCACCGTCCGGCCGCGCGAAACGGTCGAGCTGGGATGTTTCCGGGTGGAGTTCCTGCGGGTGGCGCACTCGATCGTGGACGGCTGCGCCCTGGCCATCACGACCCCGGAAGGGGTAGTGATCCACACGGGCGACTTCAAGATCGATCACACCCCCGTGGACGGCCAGCTGACCGACCTGGCGCGTCTCTCCCGCTATGGCGAAGAGGGGGTTTTGGCGCTCTTGTCCGACTCCACCAATGTGGAACGCGAGGGCTTCACCCTTTCGGAGAAGTATGTCGGCGAGGCGTTGGCCGAGATCTTCCCCAAGTGCCGGGGGCGCGTGATCGTGGCCGCCTTTTCCAGCAGCATTCATCGCGTGCAGCAGGTGGCGGACGTGGCCATCCGCAATGGCCGCCGGATTCTGCTGAACGGCCGCTCCATGGTCGCCAACGTGCGCATCGCCCGGGAACTGGGCTATCTGACGATTCCGGACGAAGCGCTGATGGACCTGCGGGAGCTCGAACACCTGCCGCCGGAACAGGTCTGCATCATCTCCACCGGCAGCCAGGGAGAGCCGATGTCGTCGCTCATCCGCATCGCCATGGACGACCACAAGCAGATCAAGCTGGCCAAGGGTGACACGGTGATCCTCTCCTCCCGCGTGATCCCCGGCAACGAGCGCACCATCTCGGAGCTGATCAATCACCTCTACCGGCGCGGGGCCGAGGTCTACCATGAACGGGTATCGGAGGTACACGTTTCCGGGCATGCCAGCCAGGAAGAGCTCAAGCTGATGCTCAACACCGTTCAGCCGCGCTTTTTCATTCCGATCCACGGCGAATACCGCCATCTGATCAAGCATATCCAGCTGGCCCAGCGGGTCGGCATTCCCGAAGAGCGCTGCCTGCTGGCCACCAACGGCGATGTAGTTTCCTTTTATGCCGAAACGGCAGCGATCGTCGAAAAGGTCGAGTCGGGACGGGTATTCGTGGACGGCAAGGGGATCGGCGATGTGGGCGCCATCGTGCTGAAGGATCGCAAGCATCTTTCAGAGGACGGCATGGTGGTGGTCATTATCGGCATCAACCAGACCAGCGGCGCCATCATCCATGGACCGGACATCGTTTCGCGCGGGTTCGTTTTCGAGGACGAGAGCCGGGACTATCTGGAGGAGGCCCGGGCGGTCGTGACCGCCAGCCTGGATGAGTTGAACGAGGAGATGCGCTGCGATTGTGAAGAGGTCAAACAGGCGGTACGCCAGGCGCTGCGGCGTTTTTTCAAGAAGACCATCGAGCGCCGTCCGGTGATCCTGCCGGTGATCATGGAGATGTAGCCCTTCGTTGCCCGGCCATCGTGCCGGTTTTCAGAGCGCAAAACAAAAAGGCCGCATCCGAAGATGCGGCCTTTTCTGTAACCGGTGAAGAAAAAATTACTTAGCAGCAGGAGCAGCAGTTGCAGCAGGAGCTTCTTCTTTCTTCGGCTCAGCAGCTTTCTTAGCTTTTTTGGCTTTTTTCTTCTTAGCCGGTTTCTTCTCTTCTTTTTTCACTTCGCCAGCAGCAGGAGCTTCGGTAGCAGCCGGAGCAGCCGGCTTGGCAGCGTCAGCAGCGAAAACAACGGCGGAGAAGGAAACGGCTACGAGGGTGGCGATGATGCTGGATACGATCTTTTTCATTGGTGATGCCTCCAAAAAGAGTGGTGTAGATTATGACCGAATAATTGCAGAAGCTGTGCCAGGTTTAGATTTATTTGTAAGTAGTTGAAATATAGCCGATTGCATCTTAAGGCATGTACCGGCCTCTCGAGCTTATACCGCAAACGAGGTATTCGGTGCCTCTCCAGAGGAAATGCGGTATGGCATCCCTCACCATCAACCCGGTTGACGGGTGAGAACAAAAAGATGAAGATAAGAAACATTTGCTTCCGGCACTGGTTCCCGGAGCCGCATCAATCATTTCCCGGAGTTATCGTGGCACTTCTCACGCTTCGCAATATCGGACTGGCATTTGGCGGACCGCCGCTCTTCGACGATCTCACTCTGCAGATCGAACCGGGGGACCGGCTGTGCCTGCTGGGGCGCAACGGCACCGGCAAATCGACACTTTTGAAACTCATTGCCGGAGAACTGGCGGTCGAACAGGGGGAGGTCATCCGCCAGCAGGGGCTGCGGGTTTCACTGGTCTCCCAGGAGCCTCCTCCGGGATTATCCGGCAGCGTGTTCGATGTGGTCGCTTCCGGCATGGGCAATGCGGCCCAGCTGCTGGCCGAATACCACCATGTGGCGCATCAGTTGTCGCTGGAAGGGGACGAGACGCTGCTGGACCGGCTGAATGCGCTGCAGCACGCGCTGGAAGAGTGCGGTGGCTGGCATCTGCATCAGACGGTGAACCAGGTCCTGGATCGTTTGCAGCTTGACCCGGATGCCGATTTTTCCCTGCTCTCCGGCGGCACCAAACGCCGGGCCCTGCTGGCCCATGCCCTGGTGTCCGCGCCCGATATCCTGCTTCTGGACGAACCGACCAACCACCTCGATATCGATACGGTGCTCTGGCTGGAGGACTTCCTGCTGCGCGAGGTCAGGACCGTGCTGTTCGTGACCCATGACCGTGCTTTTGCGCGGCGATTGTCGAACCGGGTGGCTGAACTGGACCGCGGCCGGGTCTATGCCTTTGCCTGTGGTTACGATGCCTTTGTCGAACGCCGCGAGGATTTGCTGGCGGCGGAGATCATCCGCCAGGCACAGTTCGACAAGAAACTGGCTCAGGAGGAAGCCTGGATCCGCCAGGGGATCAAGGCGCGCCGGACCAGGAACGAAGGGCGCGTCAGGGCGCTGCAGAAGATGCGCGATGAGCGCCGCCAGCGGCGCGAACGGGTCGGCACGGCCAGGATCCAGTTGCAGGAGGCCGATCGTTCCGGCGCGTTGGTGGCCGAGGCCGATAAGGTTGCTTTCAGCTATGACGGCCGGCCGGTCATCCAGGCCTTCTCCACCACGATCATGCGCGGCGACCGGATCGGGATCATCGGCCCCAACGGCTCGGGCAAGACTACGCTGCTGCGGCTGCTTCTGGGGGAGCTGGCACCGCAGCAGGGCACCATCAGGCTCGGTACCCGGCGTGAAGTGCTCTACTTCGACCAGATGCGCGAACAGCTGGACCTGAACAAAAGCGTGCAGGACAATGTCGGTGACGGCAACGATACCCTGCTCATCAACGGAGCCAGCCGCCACATCATAGGGTATCTGCAGGATTTCCTGTTTTCACCGGAACGGGCCCGCAGCCCGGTCCGCATCCTCTCCGGCGGCGAGCGCAACCGGCTGCTGCTGGCCAAGCTGTTCACCAAGCCCTCCAACGTACTGGTCATGGACGAGCCGACCAACGATCTGGACGCGGAAACCCTGGGGCTGCTGGAGGACCTGCTGCTGGACTACCCCGGTACGCTGCTCCTGGTCAGCCATGACCGTGATTTCCTGAACAACGTCGTGACCAGTACCCTGGCGGTGGGGAGCGGAGGAGAGGTGCGGGAATACGTGGGGGGCTATGATGACTGGCAGCGCCAGGCCGCTTCCGAGACTGCGCCTGCGGTTGCACCGACCTCCCGCACGGCTGCAGAACGTGCCCGTCCCCAGAAGGAGCGCCCCCGCAAGCTGAGTTTCAAGGAGGAGCGCGAACTGGAGGCTCTACCGGAGAGGATCGCCGCACTGGAAGAGGAACAGCAGGGGCTGCATGTCCGTTTGTCCGACCCCGATTTCTACAAATCGGCGGGGGGAGAGATTGTGACAGTCAATACGCGTTTGTCGGAGCTGGAGGAAGAGCTGGTGCGTGTTTATCAGCGTTGGGAGGAACTGGAGGAACTGAAAGGATAGGGAGGATCACCGCCCGCTATCACCATCAAACAAAAGCCCGCATCAGCGGGCTTTTGTTTGATGATAATCGAAAGAGCTATTTCTCTACGTCGAGCAGTTCCACATCGAACAGCAATGTGGCATTGGGGGGGATCACCCCGCCGGCGCCCCGTTTGCCGTAGCCGAGTTTGGCCGGGATGACCAGTTTGCGCTTGCCACCCACCTTCATGGTCATGACCCCCTCGTCCCAGCCGGGAATGACCTGTCCCACGCCGATCACGAAGGTGAACGGCTCCTTGCGGTCAACGGAGCTGTCAAACTTCTTGCCGTTTTCCAGCGTGCCGGTGTAATGCACCGTAACCCGTTTGCCAGCCACCGGAGAGGCGCCCTTGCCGACCACCACGTCGGTGTACTTGAGGCCGGACGGGGTGGTAACGGTTTTCCCGGTTTTGGACTCCGCGGCAAGGGCAGTCGCAGCCGGCAGCGCCGCCAAAGTCAGGCATACCATCATTCTGATCAGAAATCTCATTCAGGTCCTCCCAAATTATAAAATATGATGCAGATTCACTACTTTTTGTATTTGGCATCCATCAGTTTCAAGATGCCGTCGGTAACGTCCTCGGCAGCGACGCCCGAATCCACGTAGAGCAGTTCGCGTTTGACGACCACCAGCGCCAGACCGTTGGTCTTGCCGTATTCCGTCGCGGCCTGTTCGACCGCCTTGGAAAGGGTGTTCTCCAGGTCCATCTGCAGGCTCTGCAGTTCCTTTTCCGCTTTGAGCACCGTAGCCTGAAACTCCTCGACCTTTTTCTGGAATTCCTTCGCTTTCGTCTGTTTCTGGGCAGGCGTCATGGTGGCGATTTTCGCTTCCAGGGCCGTTTTCTGCTTGTCGAGCTGCTTCCGTTTGGACTCGAGCTGGGCCTCCAGCTTTTGCTGTTTTTCCTGGGCCTTGGCACGGGAGGCCTTGCCCAGTTCGGAGTCGGTCCCCATTCTGGTCAATTCCACATAGCCGAGCCGTAACGGCTGGGGCGTACCGGCGGCCGTGGCTGGTTTCGGCGCAGGTACAGGGTCAGCCGGAGAAGCAGCCTGTTGCGTGGTTGAGGGTTTGGGTTCGGCGGCGGTGGTTTCTGCGGAAAAGCCTTGGGCAGGCAGTGCGCAGACCAGCAGGGCAAGCAGCAGTCGCATGGCAGGTGAGATCATCGTTTTCCTCGCGCAGATGGATTTGTAAGTTTCAAAGCATAGTGCCTTTTGGTGGAGTAGACAACCTGGTTTTTAAAGAATTCTCCTGCGGGCCCCGTTTCAGCGGCACAAAAGACCTTGACTTTGTCGGATTCTTTTCTCTATCATGCACAAATACGTAAAGGCAGTGAAGAGGAGTAGTAGTCGTTGAAGCTTTCCAGAGAGCCGGTGGGTGGTGCGAACCGGTAAGCGCAGATGACGAACTCGCCTCCGAGCCGTTTCTTTGAAACCGAAGTGCCGATCAAGAGCTTTTGCACCGGCATTTGTGGGCAAGTAGAAGGAACCGTTCTCCCGCGTAAAGGGTGTACGAAGGTCTGACGGCACGATTGTCAGGCGAATTAGGGTGGTACCGCGAAAGCTCATGCCTTCGCCCCTTGTGGGGCGGAGGCATTTTTATTTTCAGATCGCCGACAAGACAGGCATCACGTAACAGGGCCCGGAAACAAAGAAAGGAGCGCACGCATGGCAAAGGCACCGGCAAAGAAACAGGACGACAGGCAGATCATCAGGATTTTCGATACCACCCTGCGGGACGGCGAACAGTCGCCCGGCAACAGCATGAATATCGAGGAAAAGCTGCGGATTGCCAAGCAGCTGCAGAAGCTCAACGTGGACGTAATTGAAGCCGGCTTCCCGATTGCATCGGAGGGGGATTTCGAGGCGGTCAAAAAGGTGGCCCAGATGATCAAGGGTCCCCAGATTGCCGGTCTGTGCCGATCCAACGACAAGGACATCGACCGCGCCTGGGAGGCGCTCAAGTATGCCGGCGAAAAGGGGCGCATCCACACCTTCATCGCCACCTCCGACATCCACATGAAATACAAGCTGAAGATGGAGCCGGGCAGGGTGCTGGAGTCGGCGGTCAAGGCGGTCAAGCGGGCAGCCGGCTATACTCCCAACGTCGAGTTCTCTTGCGAGGATGCCGTGCGCACCAGGCTGCCGTTCCTGGCCGAAGTGGTCGAGGCGGTGATCGCTGCCGGTGCTACCACGGTCAACATTCCCGATACGGTCGGTTATACGATCCCCTTCGAATACTTCAACATCATCAAGTACTTGAAGGACAACGTGCCCAACATCGACAAGGCTATCATCTCGGTCCACTGTCACAATGACCTGGGCCTGTCTGTGGCCAACTCGGTTGCCGCGGTCCAGGCCGGAGCGCGCCAGGTCGAGTGCACGCTGAACGGCATCGGTGAACGGGCCGGCAACTGCTCCCTGGAAGAGTTCGTCATGATCCTCAAGACACGCGGCGACATTCTCCCCTTCGCCTGTAATATCGCGACGGAGCAGTTGACCCCTTCCAGCCGTCTGCTCTCCAACATCACCGGCATAGCGGTGCAGCCCAACAAGGCGGTGGTCGGCGCCAATGCCTTTGCCCACGAATCCGGAATCCACCAGCACGGCATGCTGATGGAGAAGTCGACCTACGAAATCATGACACCCGAATCAGTGGGACTTTCCGCCAGCGCGCTGGTGCTGGGCAAGCACTCCGGCCGCCATGCCTTCAAGAAGCGCCTGGAGGAACTCGGTCATGATCTGGACGGCGAAAAGCTCAATCGCGCCTTCGAGCGCTTCAAGGCCCTGGCCGACCTGAAGAAAGAGGTTTTCGACGAGGATCTGGACGCCATTGTGGCTGATGAGGCGCGGGAAGAGGAGAAATACAAGCTTGGCCACATCACCGTTACCTGCGGTTCCTTTGCCGTGGCCACCGCCACCGTGCAGATGGAGATCGAGGGCAATGCTGTGCGTACCGCCGAATTGGGGGACGGTCCGGTGGACGCCACCCTCAAGGCGATCAGGAAACTGTCCAAGACCAAAGCCAGTCTGATGCAGTACAACGTCGGCTCCATCACCGGCGGCACCGATGCCCAGGGTGAGGTCACGGTACGTGTTGCCGAAGGCCAGCATGTCGTGGTGGGCAAAGGCTCTTCCACCGACATCATCGAAGCCTCTGCCAAGGCCTATATTCATGCTCTCAATAGGCTGAACTACAAGCAGAAACGGATGCCGGAAGGGGTGTGACCACGGAACCCGTCGGATACTATAGGTATGAAACGAAAGCAGTAAGATGAAACCTTGTTGAAATTATGCACGTGTAAAAGGCCTCTGCAGATAAAGCTGCAGGGGCCTTCTTTTTATCATCCAGAGAGGTTTCACATTCTCCATCTCAGGCCTGCACAGTGTAGATCATCCGGAGATCGGACCGGAACAACCATGATCCCGCCGCGAGAAGTAATCCGTAGGCAGAGGACTGCTACAAGCGAGTGCACCTGTCGCCATACCTGACAGGGCAACGGCCCTCTGTCGGATTTATTAACTATGCACAAAAAATTAATCTGATAGTAAGTTGTTGAAAATAAAGCATATTACAAGTTTGTCCGATCCGTCCCTTACACATCTTTACACCTGCATTCTTTCCTGCTCGGCATAACCTCACGTTATTTCAGCAAAAAACATTAGGCATAATAAATGAATACTAATGGTGTGGACTGGATCCCTCTCATGTCTATGTGCCTGATTGTTTACGTACAATCCATATAATGTCCGCCGCTATCGGCGCCTCTCGCTTTTGAGTTCATCATTCCCGCTGCAACTGTTTGTCAGGAAGAATCAACTGGAAAGGAGGTCGACTTGATGGGCAGACTATGGATTGTCCGGTTGCTTGTCTGCGCACCGTTCCTGGCTGCATCGACGGCTTGGTCGGCGGATGTGCACGGCAGAAGCTCCACCCAGTTTTTGTGGTTCAACAATTTCTTCGATGGGAACAAGCAGGCTGAGTTTGCCGAGTATCTGAACATGTCGATAACGAATATCGACAAGGCCGGTAAGTTCTCAATCGAAGGGTACGGCCGCGTAAGTCAGGACGTGCGCAACGGCGAAGGCTTGAGCGGGCGGCTCTACTACTTGTACGGTGATTACAGGGGGCTCTATGACAAAGTCGATATAAGGGTCGGCCGGCAGTGGGTCAATTATGCCGCCGGTACTGCACTGATCGACGGTGGCAGGATTGATTTGAGGAATATCGGGCCAATCGAATTTTCTGCCATGGGTGGGCGAAATGTGGTGTTCAGCCTGAACAGCGAAAGCGGTCACGAAGGGGATTATGCTTACGGCCTTGCCGCCCATCTGGCCGGCTTCAAGAACACCAATGCCGAACTGTCCTGGTTCCGCAAACTGGACGAGGGGGATGTGGCCCGGGATGTTATAGGCGGAACCTTTGAGCAGTACCTCTTCAAAAACATTAAACTATATGCCAATGCCCGGTTCGACTTGGCCAGCGAGGTCTTCAACGAGGTGCTGGCCGGAGTGAAATATTACCCCACAGCGGATCTGATCCTGACGGGTGAGTGGTTCCAGAGTTATCCGACCTTCGACACGACCTCCATCTACTCGGTGTTCGCTGTGGACCGCTACCAGGAAGGGGTTCTCCGCGCGGACTATAGCATCAACGAGTACATTTCGGTCAGTGGGGGTTATAACCGGCAAGAATACAGCGAGGGAGCCAGCGCTGACGTGTACGAAATCGGGACGAGCATCAAGCCGAACAAAAAGCTGACCATCAATCTCAGCTACGACAAACGCAACGGTTACGGCGGCAATCTGAACGGCGGAACTGCGGAGATTTTCTATTATCCTGTCAACTCTCTTGAGCTGGCGGGTGGCATCCAGTACGACGTCATCAAGAGGGATTCGCTGACCAACGAAGATTATGCCAGGAAGTACTGGTTCGGTGGCAAGTATCGCATTAACAACAGGATGTCCACCACCGTCCGGGTGGAGGATAACGTCAATATCAACTTTTCGTCGGACTGGCAGGGACGGGTAGTCTTCAACTACGATTTTTAGAGGAGGGTCACCAGTGAAAAGGATTTTTTTCTTTATCATGCTTCTGGGGTTCGTCCTGGTGTATCTCCAGCAGCAGTCGTACGCTGAAAAGGAAGCCGACAAGCAGGGGGCTTCCAAGAATGGGTCCTACAGAAAAGAGAATCACCGGGAATATGCAAATATTGCCAACCTTGAAATCAAAGACTGCAACGCCTGTCATAAGGATGAAGGAGTAGCGCCAAACCACGATGCCGATTTCTTCAGAGGTCACCGGGTCTTGGCCGACAACCCCGGCAACAACTGCAGCCAGTGCCATGACCAAGCCTATTGCCTCGATTGCCACCAGGGGGGCGGATCAGGGGAAAATCCCGCGACGTTGAACTTCGGCCGTGATTACAAACCGAAAACCCACCGCAGCGATTTCCGCGTCCTCCATCCGATCAAGGCGCTGGACAACCCGCAAAATTGCTACCGCTGCCACGATCAGAGATACTGCAATGAATGCCACGCGAGGTTCCCGGGCAACAGGCTGAAATTCAACATAACCAGCCACCAGTTCAGCGATATCAAGCTGAAGCCCGACGGTCCCACCCATGCAAACTTCCAGCCGTCGCAATGTCCGACCTGCCATCCCAACAGTGTCGTTCCGGCCCATCAATGGTCCAGCGATCACGCCCGAGAGGCCCGCCGCAATCTGCAGTCCTGCCAGAGCTGCCATGAGGACGGCAATGTCTGCATCAAGTGCCACAGCGCCCGCACGGGCCTCAAGGTCAGCCCCCATCCACGCAATTGGGGCTCCATCAAGGGCAACCTGAAAGACAGAGGTAACGGCAGAAGCTGCATCCAATGCCATGACGCCGGCAGGTTCTAGTTCGCTTCACGTCGGGAACTCCGGATGAGAAACTGCTGGTCAGCCAGCTCGAAAACCCATGAGGAGGTACATCGATGCGGAAAAAGATTCTTGTAAACGTAGTGCCACTGCTTGCGATGGCATTCCTGCTCGGTGGCTGCGGGTCAAGCAAGAAGGAGGGCACGGAGGCCGAGTCCACGACAGTCCAGAATGCCCAGAAGGTGGGATCGGATACCTGTACCAACAATTGTCATGCTCTTACGCAGGATGTTACGATGCGCGGAGCGAACGACGGCAGGACCATCGTGAGCGCCTGGAAAAGTTCGGTACATTTCAACCAGGCCACCAATACGGAGATCGTCGGGTGCGAGGACTGTCACGGTGGCGGCAGCCTGCACTGGGGCATAGGTCCCATGCCCTATCCGGTGCCTGATCACAAGCGTTGCGAGCAATGCCATAGCGACTTCAGTGCATTCAATACCACGGCCCATGCCAATGCCGATCAGATCCCGGACAGGTTCTTCTTCCAGGGTTCCACCGGCACCAGCCAGGCCTCGGACCATGGTGTGCCTGAAGTGGTTGCCGGCACAACAACGCCGGTCACCAAGAATCAGCACATCGAGCAGTGTTCGGTATGCCACAACTCGAATCAGCAGTTCAGGTACGACTCCGCCGGCAATCTGATCAACAGCTTCAACACGTTCAGCGGCGCGATTATAAGTATAGGCAATGAGAACAGAAATGACCTGCCGAATCCGGTGGTTCCCTGTGCCTCCTGCCATGATGGCCACGAAGTAGGACATCCGGCAACAGCAGGAGCCACGACCATCAATGTGCCGGTCTTCCGCAAGTCGCAGATAGCCGGTGCCGGTCCCTGGAATGCCCCTACGCTCAGAGTCATGTCCTCCTCGACCGTTGTGCCGGCACGCTTCAATACCACGGCCCTGATCTGCGCAGCGTGCCACACAAAGGGGCTCTACAAGTACGCTAAGACCCCCACTCATCAGGAGAACACCTATAGCCAGTGGTCGAGCTCGGCCCATAACGACAAGGTGGGCGTGCCCTGGAACGAGATTGCCATCAGCAGCTATCCGCTCAACCTGTTCCTGCCGGGCACCACCGCCCCCGGTACCTGCCTGAAATGCCACAACGGCATCTCGTCGCCGGCCATGATGAATCCCGATCCCACCACCCGTCGCCCAGCCGAGCCGACGATCGTATGGAACCAGTCGACCGCTGTCTGCGTCACCTGCCACGACCCGCATGCCGATGGCGCAGGTCATACCAAGAACGTGCGCACTCCTGCGGTGATGACCAACTATTCCGGCGCCGGGTTGGGTATTGTGTTCGGCAACGTGTTCCTGGATACCCAGCCGCTGCCCACCAACGCAGGAAATGCATCGATCTGCATCTTCTGCCATCAGGGCAGGGAGAGCGGACTCAGCCTCTTCAAGGACAAGCTCGCCGCCGGCAGGACCATTACCGGCAATTTCAAGAACAACCACTATCTCGGCACGGCCGCCATGCTGTGGGGCGCCAATGCCTACGAATACGCAAACAAATCCTACACGGCCAACGTTCCACATCAGAATACAAACTGCACCGGCTGCCACATGGCCAATGCCACCGAGCCGGTCAATCTCGGCGGCCATACCTGGAGGCCGAACGGAGCCAGTTGCAACCCCTGCCACTCGGCCATCACCGCGGCAACCAGCCTCTCCCTTGAGCCGGGTGAGGGTTTCTTGGCAGGCGGCCGAGCAACCGGCAATACCACCAACTTCAGTGGCAACCCAGCCAGCGTCTCGATCGGTTCGCAGATACAGGACCTGCAGAATTACCTGTTGGCGCTCCTGGCCGTCAAAGGGGTTTTCTACGACGATACGGTCAATCCCTATTACTTCAATGTAGCGCTGACCTCACCCGACGGTACGGCCGACAACCACGGCAGCAGCAACACCTTCACGGCCTGGACTTTGCCTGTCTACAAGGCCGCCTTCAACCTGGCCATAGCCGCCAAGGCCAACCCGTCTGCCCCAAGCTCCACCACATACGTGCTTAATGGTGCGGGAGTGCGGGTGCCGACCACCTCCATCACGCTGGTGCCCAACAAGTCGGCGGCAGTGCATAACTACAAGTATGTCATCCAGCTGCTGATGGATTCGTACGAGGATCTCTACAATAATTCAACCGCCGGGGAGATCACTGCTGCCCAGAATATGATCAATGCCGGACCGACGCCGCTGACTCTGCCGGCACCGGCGACGCTACTTGCCAACCGTCCGGCCGGCACGCGCCAATCGGTCAACTACGGTGCATTTGTAAAAGGTTCTCCTGCTACGTACGGCGGTACATACGACGCCAGACAGTAGACTTTCTTCAAGATCAAAAAGTGCTTCTTGAAGTCACCGTCAAAAATTGCCCCGGAGCATTCCGGGGCAATTTTTTTGTCGGAGCATCAATCGGGAAGCTTCCAACGAGGGCTGATCCGATCCATGACAGAGCTGGCTTGGCAGATGAGCAATGATACGACTTCGGGTTGTGGGGAAAGCAAGCAATGGTCCGGGCGGATTCGATCGGCAGCGAGAACAGTGGGGTGATATTGTCATGCGATGCCTCTGCGGGATAGGAGCGATCCTACTGCTGCCCATGACGTCCCGCTCATACAGGCAAAACATGTTCGAGGAAGCAGGGGGCAACTGTTACGGGGGATTTTTATTACCGCGGATGAGAAAGAGCCTTACCGTCAGTAAGGCTTTCTGAAATCTTCTGATCAAGCGTGGGGATGGACTTGTGAATATCCTGAAAAGGGCCCCGCAGGATGCGGGGCCCTGAGGACTCATCGCAGGCAGGCTTTTCTGAACAGCCAGCCTGTCAGGCAGGTGGCGGAGGCAAGGGCGACCATGCCAGCGTGGGCTATGGTGAAGATCAGCGGCGTCAACAGCAGGCGCACCAGCAGCCGCAGCATGTCGTGCCGGGCGATGAAATCGGCCGCCGGAGGGCTGAGGCGGTAATAGAGCGCAACGAAGGCCCGTCCCGGTGCATTGGTCAGCAGATAATTGTCACGGAAATTGCGTAACACCTGAACCTGGGGATGCAGATAACTGCCGTAGGCGGCTGTGGCGATAAAGCAGCCCCCACCGCCTCCGCCACCACCTCCGCCGGTCGAAGCGACACTGCCATCGGTGCTGAAGCTGGCGGTCTGGTTGTCGGCAGTGGTGGTATTGACGAGCAGCAGCACGACTTCGTCCGAGGTGGAATCCAGGCTGCCGAAACCGTGGATGGTGAAGGAGGTGTCGCCGGTATTGGCAGCTACTTCGCTGATGCTTCCGGCGGCCTTTTTAAAGACCGCAGCCTGAATACCGCTGCCTTTGGTGACCGTAATGGTCAGATCGGTAACCGCAGCGGATGGAGCGAACTTGTAAAAGGCAAAAGAGTAGTGCGGCAGCGTAACCGCAGGCGCGGGAGAGCTGGTGGCATTCACCGGATAGGAGACATAGGTGCTGACCGGAGTATAGGAGGGGATGAGGCTGATATCGGTGGTATGCGAACTCCAGTTGCGGTCGTAGACACGCTTGGTAAACCCGAAAAACTCCGCAGCCAAGGAACTGTTTTGCGACGTGAGCGCGCTGTCGAGCACCTGAGTCATTGGAATTATGGTGGAATCCTGTGCGTTGGGTGGTCGCCCCTGGTCGTGCAGTGTCTCCCAAATTTTCCTTATAATATCTGAGTTACCGGAGTCGAACCGTTCCGCCAGGAAACGGTTGAAGATCCAGCGGCCGTAGCCGCCGCCAGTTGCGGTGCTGGTTACGATATCCAGCGAAAGCCGGCTGTTGTTGAACCAGGGGGGGACGTAGGTGTAGAGCTGATTGACACTGTCGTAGAGTTCGTCCTCGTTCCAGGTTGCAGTTGCCTCTGCATACCATCGATCAAAGAAGAAGTTGTAGCCGTACTGAATGGCATGATGGTATTCGTGGGCTGCAGTTACCTGAAGGCTCTGCAAGGGAGTGTATGTGAGCGGCATGAAGACACTCCCAACGAAATCCTTGTCGATCCTTATGTAGGTCGGTGCGCTGACTCCAGACGTCGGAACATCCCCGTAAGTGTCACCATAGATCCCATTGGGGGCGAGATTTACCAGGTAAACGTCATAGGGGGCATCATTCGTTGTGGGCGCCAAGTTCCAGCCGCGGGCTGCGTAGGTTGCAGCCACGTTGTCGAAGGTGTCGGCCACCAATCGTATCCAAGCTGTTATGTCGGGCAGATTGAGGTTGGTATATTGGTTTATGAGAGCAATGTCCGGCGCATTCGCACCAGTGGTTGTGTAATGAATCAGAAACCGACCGGAAGTGGAGGGCAACACATCGCTCAGCGTCGGAGGGGATATCACGTAAGCCAGCACCTTCTGGGTTGCCGGTTCGAGGTATTTCCAGTCGCGCTGCAGATCCCGCTTGAGCGGAGTGCCGCAGCGAGCTTGCGTCACTTCAGTCGTCCCCAGCACTGCCTTTTGCAGGCCATAACTAGTAGGGTGTCCGAACTGCTGCAGGTAGTAGTCGTCCAGCACTCCTGCAAAGGCCGGTAGGCACAGAGCCACCAGGGCGATAACCGCAAGCATCATCCAAATATAAAATTTCCGCATCAATCCACCATCCTTTTGCCCGCCATAAGATGAACAAGCTTAGTTGTGCCATCCTCAACAGTTACCTCGGCCGAGATGGGTGGGGTGCCGATCCGGTAGGTGCCTGCATCGAGTACAGCCGTAAAATAGCCGTTTTGGTCGGTCTCAACAGTTGTCACTGTCGAAGCGCCGGAAAATATTGGTAGAGACAGGCGGGGGCAGGGCTGATAGCCGGTGCCGGAGGACGCCAGCTTGCCGCCCGAGGTCTGAATATAGCAGATGCCGACAACCGCCCCTTTGCCTGCTGCCAAAGGAGCAGGCTGGACCGGCCCCGGCTGCGTCAACACTACCGGCAGCGACCGTTCCCGCACGGCGACAAAAGGCCGGACATCTGCCGGCTGACCGGCCACGAAAGCACGGCCGTTGAAATGATAATAGTTCCAGGCTGTGCCCTGTCGTTTTGCAGCCGCTGAGGCTGTTCCGAAGGTTATCGCAAGCAAAAGTCCCGTCAGAAGAAGGATATTGGCGGTAGTCATGCAAAGCCCCTTTCAAGGACGATCTGTCCCGAACTCCAGTCGCAGGTTTGCCTCAAAGGCTACTGCCTCGGGCTTTCCGGCGATAATGTGTTCCTGCGGAGGATCTGCTGAAATAACGACTGCAGTGAAATGGCGTTGCAGTCCCGGTACTTTTAGTTATTCCGGCATTACGGCATTCAGGTATTCGGATTTTAATGATTGTGCAGAACTTATTGTGGTGAAGTCAAACAGAAATGTACGGCGGCTATCTTTGCTTGACAAAACAGATACCTGGATATAAATTTGACGACCTTTACGGAAGTAATTCGTATGCCTGCCATATTCGTACATTTTAATCTAGCATAGAATCGAGAGGAGTCACGCACCATGGCCGAAAAATTCATTTTTACCTCCGAGTCGGTATCCGAAGGACATCCGGACAAGGTAGCCGATCAGGTTTCCGATGCGATCCTGGATGCCATTCTGGCCCAGGACCCGAAGGCCCGCGTTGCCTGCGAAACCCTGGTGACCACCGGCATGGCGGTCATCGCCGGAGAGATCACCACCAATGCCGTGATCAACTATTCCGAAATCGCCCGTGCCACTATCAAGGAGATCGGCTACACGGATTCGGAAATGGGTTTTGATGCCGAAACGTGCGCCGTGCTGGTTTCAGTCGACAAACAGTCCCCGGACATCGCCCAGGGAGTCAATGAAGGCGACGGGCTGCACAAGGAGCAGGGGGCCGGCGACCAGGGGCTTATGTTCGGCTATGCCTGCAACGAAACCCCGGAACTGATGCCGATGCCGATCCAGCTGGCGCACGAGCTGGTGGCCAAGCTGGCCGAAGTCCGCAAATCGGGCAAGCTGCCGTTTCTGCGCCCCGATTCCAAGTCCCAGGTTTCGGTGGAATATGTCAATGGAAAGCCGAGCCGCATTGACACCGTCGTGATTTCGACCCAGCACACCCCGGATGTGACCCACAAGCAGATCGAAGACGGGGTGATCGCAGAGGTGGTCAAGCAGGTCATTCCGGCCGAGCTGCTGGACGCCGAAACGCGTTACTTCATCAACCCAACCGGTCGGTTCGTGGTTGGCGGCCCCATGGGGGATTGCGGCCTGACCGGCCGCAAGATCATCGTGGATACCTACGGCGGCATGGGCCGTCACGGCGGCGGCGCCTTCTCGGGCAAGGATCCTTCCAAGGTCGATCGCTCGGCCGCCTACATGGGGCGCTATGTGGCCAAGAATCTGGTGGCGGCAGGTCTGGCGGAGCGGTGCGAGGTGCAGGTGGCCTATGCCATCGGCGTGGCCCAGCCGGTTTCGATCATGGTGCACACCTTCGGTACCGGCAAGGTTTCCGAAGACCGCCTGGCAGAGCTGGTGCGCGAAGTATTCGACATGCGTCCCCGTGCCATTACCGAGCAGTTGGACCTGATGCGTCCGATCTACCGCAAGACCGCCGCATATGGTCATTTCGGCCGCGAATTGCCGGAATTCACCTGGGAGCGGACCGACAAGGCCGCCATCCTCAAGGAGAAGGCGGGTCTGTAAGCTACAGCAGCGTTGACGGGCAGTTTTCTCAAGGCCGGAGCGTGTTCAGACGCTCCGGCCTTGTCATTTTCTATCTTGTTATTCTCGTTGACAAAATGCTGCAGCCACCGGTACTATTAAAGTCTTTCGTATACTATTTCATGGTGGGGGAAATATGGCTAAGATCAATAAAATAGCGGTTCTGCCGGGTGACGGCATCGGGCCGGAGGTGATGGCCGAGGCGTTGCGCGTGCTGGACGCCGTGGAGGGCAAATTCGGGGTAACCTTCGAGCGTACCCATGCCAATGTGGGGGGCGCCGGCATCGACAACGAGGGCAAGGCCCTGCCCCAGACGACCATCGATATCTGCAAAGCCAGCGATGCCATCCTGTTCGGCTCGGTCGGCGGCCCCAAATGGGAAAGCCTGCCTCCCGACGAGCAGCCGGAGCGCGGCGCGTTGCTGCCGCTGCGCAAGATCTTCGGGCTGTACGCCAACCTGCGTCCGGCCATCATCTTCCCCTCTCTGACCGGCGCCTCATCCCTCAAGGAGGAGGTCATCAGCGGTGGCTTCAACGTACTGGTAATCCGCGAACTGACCGGCGGCATCTATTTCGCCCAGCCCAAGGGAATCGAGGGGCAGGGGCGCGAGCGGGTCGGCTTCGACACCATGCGTTACAGCGTTCCCGAAATCGAGCGCATCACCCATGTCGCTTTCCAGGCTGCCCGTAAGCGGGGCAAGAAGGTCTGCTCCATCGACAAGGCCAACGTGCTCTCTTCGTCGGTGCTGTGGCGCGAGGTGGTGACCGGCATTGCCAAGGAATACCCCGATGTCGAGCTGTCCCATATGTACGTGGACAACGCCGCCATGCAGCTGGTGCGCTGGCCCAAGCAGTTCGACGTGATCCTGTGCGAGAACATGTTCGGCGACATCCTCTCCGATGAGGCCGCCATGCTGACCGGTTCGCTGGGCATGCTCCCCTCTGCCTCGCTGGCCGAGGGCACCTTCGGCATGTACGAGCCCTCCGGCGGTTCGGCTCCTGACATCGCCGGCCAAGGCATCGCCAATCCGATCGCGCAGATCCTCTCCATGGGCATGATGCTTAAGTTTTCCTTCGGACTGGTCGAAGCAGCCGACGCCATCGATAACGCCGTGGCCAAGGTGCTGGATCAGGGCATCCGTACCCGCGATATCTTCCAGAACAAGCCGGGCGAGAAGCTGGTCAACACGAAAGCGATGGGCGACGCCATAATCGCGGCGCTGTAGGCTGCACCTTTTCCTTAATAGGTCAGTCTAGATCTTACGAAAATCGCAGCCTTTTTAATAAAAAGTAAATCAGTGAATTGGATATCCGCAGCATTTTTCAATAGAAAGGGAGTATGCCCATGAAAGTCGGTATCGTCGGTTGGCGCGGTATGGTTGGTTCGGTCCTCATGCAGCGTATGCAGGAGGAAGGTGATTTCAACATCGGCATCGAGCCGGTCTTCTTCTCAACGTCCCAGGCCGGGCAGCCGGCACCCATGAATGCCGGCACCCTGAAAAGCGCCGACGATATCGCGGAACTGAAAAAACTGGATGTCATCCTGACCTGTCAGGGGGGCGACTACACCAAGGCGATTCATCCCGAGCTGCGTAAGCAGGGCTGGAACGGCTACTGGATCGATGCCGCCTCCACCCTGCGTATGGAGGACAATGCCGTCATCATTCTCGACCCGGTCAACCGCAACGTGATCGATGCGGCCCTGGCCAAGGGGCAGAAAGATTTCATCGGCGGGAACTGCACCGTCAGCTTGATGCTGATGGCGCTGGGTGGGCTGTTCAAGGCCGGCCTGGTGGAATGGCTCTCCTCCATGACCTATCAGGCAGCGTCCGGGGCCGGCGCTCCCAACATGCGCGAACTGCTGTCCCAGATGGGGGTGCTGAGCGGCGTGGTGGCCGAAGAACTGAAGAACCCCAGTTCTGCCATTCTGGAGATCGACCGGAAGGTGACCGAGACGCTGCGCAACGGCTCCCTGCCGGTCAAGGAATTCGGCTTCCCTCTGGCAGGTAATGTGCTGCCCTGGATCGACCGCGAGGTGGAGGATGGCCAGAGCCGCGAGGAGTGGAAGGGTTTTGCCGAGACCAACAAGATCCTCGGCGCAACCTCACCGATCCCGGTGGACGGCATCTGCGTGCGGGTCGGCGCCATGCGCTGCCACAGCCAGGCCCTGACCATCAAGCTCACCAAGGACCTGCCGCTGGCTGAGATCGAAAGCCTGATCGCCAACGATAACGAATGGGTCAAGCTGGTGCCCAACAACAAGGCCGATACCCTGGCGCAGCTGACTCCGGCAGCCATCTCCGGCACCCTGACCGTGCCCATCGGCCGGGTCCGCAAGATGAAGATGGGGCCGCAGTATCTGCAAGCCTTCACCTGCGGCGATCAGCTGCTGTGGGGGGCGGCCGAGCCGCTCAGAAGGATGCTCAGAATTTTGGTCGAGAAGTGAGAACACGAGCGCACGTGCTCTGCGGCTTCACGCCTGCAGCGTAGTGCTGCCATGCCTTCGCAGGAATTCTTGACGACCTTGGGCTTGCACAAAAATCATGTTCTGTAGGTAAAGGCAGAGCGCCCCTTCCCGGGGCGCTTTTGTTTAAGGAAATCGATGGCCATTTCATTGCAAAAACCTGAACTGCTGGCTCCGGCCGGCTCGCTGGAATCCTTTTTCGCAGCCATGGAAAAGGGGGCTGATGCCGTATATGCCGGCCTGCATGAATTCTCCGCCCGGGCCCGCGCCAGGAACTTCAGTCTGTCCCAGATGGAGCGCATGCTGGGCTATGCCCACGCCCATGGCCGGCGGATCTATATCACCCTCAACACGCTGGTCAAGGAACAGGAACTGCCCCAACTGGTCGAGACTTTGGCCGTTCTGGCCGCCATGAGGATTGATGGCGTGATTGTCCAGGACCTGGCTGTGGCGCGGCTGGTGCGCAATCATTTTCCTTCCATCCCGCTGCACGCTTCGACACAGATGACGATTCACAATACCGCCGGTGTACAGATGCTGGCCGGTCTCGGATTTGAGCGGGTAGTCCTGGCGCGGGAGCTGGCGCTGGACGAGGTGGCGGCCATTGCCGCAGCAACGCCGGTGGAGATCGAGGTCTTCGTCCATGGCGCACTCTGTTTCTCGATTTCCGGGCAGTGCTTCTTTTCCTCTTACCTCGGTGGGCATAGTGGCAACCGCGGGCGCTGCGCCCAGCCCTGCCGCCGTTTGTACACCCACCGGGGCAAGCAGGGGCATTTCTTTTCCACCAGCGACCTGTCTGCCATCGATATGGTCCCGGAACTGGTCAATGCCGGGGTGAAATCGCTGAAGATCGAAGGGCGGATGAAGTCGGCCGAATATGTGGCCAGTGTGGTGGAAGCGTACCGCATGGTGCTGGATGCTCCGGAAAACATTCGCAAAGAAACCCTGAAAAGTGCCAAGGAAATCCTGAAATACTCGTTCGGCAGGACCCCGACCAAGGGGTTTCTGACATCCCAACAGCCGGACGACATCGCCAATCCCTGGCAGAAGGGGGGCACGGGCCGCTTTGTGGGGCAGATCAAGTCCCTCAAGGGCAAGCGCCTGTGCTTTGAAACCCGGGATGCGCTGCACGTGGGAGACCGCCTGCGCGCTCAACCGAAGAGCGATATGGCCGGTCAGGCCTGGACCGTGCGTGAGCTTTTCTGCAATGGCAAAAAAGTGATGGAAGCCCGGTCCGGCAGTCTGGTGGAGGTGGAAACTCCTTTCCGTTTCGCGGTCGGCGATGCGGTCTACAAGGTCTCCTCCCGCGAAGCGTTCTCCCTGAGCGAAAATGCCTGCCTGCGCCGGCTGGATGCGGTGAAAAGAGACAAGCAGCCGTGCCGGATGCGGGTCTCTCTGGAGGAGGGGAACCTGTGCATCGAGGCTGAGGTTGCAGGTGACCGGCATCCTTTCAAATTTGCGCTCGGTGAGCTGGAGCCAGCCCGCAATACAAACATGCATTCGTTTCTGGAAGGGCAGCTGGCCAAAACGGGAGATGCCCCTTTTCGCCTGGAAAGCCTGGAAGCCCCTGCTTTCCCGCCGGTGCTTATTCCGGCGGCTGTCTTCAAGGAAATCCGCCGCCAGCTGTACAGCCAGTTAAGCGAGAAAGTCACCAGGACGGCCAGTAGCCGCATTGTAACAGCACGTAAGGCCGCTCTCGCAGAGATAGACTCTGGTTCTGTTGCCCCCCCTTCGCATGCTGGTCGAGAATCACTGGTGGTGGTGATAGACCAGCCGCGGGAGTGGCGTTTCCCGCTCCAGCACGGCGCGGACAGCACCATGCTGCCACTCACCAAGGCGGTCATCCATCAACTGCCCTCCTGCCTGCCACGTATGCGGGGCGCCGAGGAGCAGGTCGTCTGGCAATTGCCGTTCATCATCTTCGATCGCGATATCCCGCTGTATCGCACGCTCGTTCGACAGCTCAGAGAAGCCGGTTTCCGGCGTTTCGAAGTCTCCAGCATCTCTCATTTCCTGCTTTTACAGGGGCTGGAGGGACTGCGCATCTCGACCTGGCACCGCTGCTTCTCGTTGAACAGTCAAGCCCTGCGAGCCTGGCAGGAGCTGGGGGCCGAGACCGCCACCCTGTATATCGAAGACGATGCCGCCAATCTTGCCAAGCTGCTCTCGGCGGATGTCGCCATCGAGCGGCGGGTGATAGCCTATGCTCCGCTGCCGGTCATGACCACCAAAATCCGTATCAAGGATGTGCACAGCAATATCCCGCTTCATTCGGACCGGGGAGAAGAATACAGCGTCACAACGCGTGACGGCCTGCAGACCGTCACCGCGGCCCTGCCCTTTTCCCTGACCGCCCGTCACAGCGAACTGCGCCAGAGAGGGGGCACATCCTTTGTGATCGACCTGCGCCAAGCCAGGCGCAATGCCTGGGGTGACATTATCGCCTCCTTCAAAGCCGGCCGTGAGATACCCGGCACTACGGAATTCAATTACCCTGCGGAGCTGGTTTAATGAGAGTGGTTGCGGTTGCCTTGGGTTTGATCCTGCTGCTGGCCGGCGATGCCTGTGCGGGCAGGATCATCGTGGGGATGGTGCGGGCAGTGTACGACGGCGATACCGTCTTGCTGGCCACCCGTGAGCAGAGTCGTTTGAAGGTGCGGTTGTACGGCATCGATGCACCGGAAACCGCCAAGCCCGATCAGCCGGCACAGCCATTCGGAGCGGTCGCCAAGCGCACTCTGATGTACAAGATAATGGGGCGTCAGGTCTCTGCGGAGATTGTGGATACCGATCAGTACAACCGCGCAGTGGCGGTCATTCGCTATGCGGGCAGGGACATCAACCGCGAGATGGTTGCGGAGGGGATGGCCTGGGCCTACCGGCAGTTCCTGCAAGGACCGTATGCTTCGGAATATCTCAGCTCCGAGGAGAGCGCCCGGGCGCGGCACAAGGGGCTGTGGCGGGATCCGAACCCCCTGCCTCCCTGGGAATTCAGGCAGGCCCTGAAGGGGGGCAGGCGGCATGGCGCCAGGCATTGATCTTCCGCCAGCGTTACCGGCCGTAAGGTCCGCCGCTGCTGCAGCCCTATGATCCATACTCCTGCTGCGTGACGGTCAGAACCCTCCCACTCTCAGGATGCTGCATCATCACCCAGCGGTTGTTTCGGCCTCTGGCCAACCCGCGAACGCCTGCGGACGGCCCCATCAAATCTTGCCTGCGCTGTTCCATCCTTCCCATATCTTCTGACGTGCAGAACTAAAAAACCGGACCGGCGACTGCCGATCCGGTTTTCTCGCTTCTCCCCCCTGCGCACGTTCCGTCAGACCGGCGCCTCTGCGAGAACGATGGCGGTTTCTTCGCCGATCCCGCCGAAATTATCGTGAATATCCTGGGCACGATGCAGGGCCGAGCCGATATGAGGCAATATGTTGCGCGCCCCGATGAGGCGCGGCAGATTCGAGGTGTAAATCAGTCTCTTGGGTTGTCCACGCACCCCGCATAGGAGCAGGACCCGACCCGAGGCGTGCAGCTTCTCGTGAAACTGCTCGATGGCATACAGCCCGGTGGCGTCGATGGCGGTCATGTATCGCAGACGCAAAATCACGATCGGCTGGAGACCGTCGAGGTGGTAGGCCAGTTCCTTGAGCTTTTCTGCGGCTCCGAACAACAATGGCCCCTGGACGTGGAACATGCTCACGTAGTTGGGAATTACGCGGTCCTGGACGATATGGCTTTTGGCTGCGCCGATGGCCTCGGCCGTGAGCGGCGCAACCACCGTGGTGCGCGATACCTGGTAGATGTAGAGCAGAGCGGCCAGCATCATGCCGATCTCTACGGCAATGGTCAGATCGGCCACTACGGTAAGGACGAAGGTGATGAGCCAGACCGCAATGTCCTTGCGGTCAAGCCGCAGGATGAACGGAATTTCGCGCCATTCCCCCATGTTGTAGGCAACGACGAACAGCACCGCCGCCAGTGTGCCCAGCGGAATGTATTTGGCCAGCGGCGCGGCGAACAGCAGTATGCAGAGCAGGGTCAGGGCGTGGATCATGCCGGCCAGGGGCGTGCGGGCACCGGAGCGGATGTTGGTGGCGGTCCGGGCAATGGCGCCGGTCACCGGTATGCCGCCGAACAGCGGCACGGTCAGGTTGGCCACTCCCTGTGCCACCAGTTCCACATTGGAGTTGTGCCGATCGCCGCTCATGGAATCCGCCACAACTGCCGAAAGCAGGCTCTCTATGGCCGCCAGCAAGGCGACGGTTACGGCCGAGGGTAAAAGGGGCAGAATCAGGTCGATGCGTAACTGAGGCAGCTGGATCTGGGGCAGTCCGGTGGGGATTCCGCCGAATTTGCTGCCGATCGTTTCGACCGGAATATCGAATAACGCGACACAGACGGTGGCGCCGATCAAAGCCGCGATTGAGCCGGGGATGCGGCGGGTAATGCGCGGCATCAACAGAATAATGGCCAGTGAGGCCACGGCCAGGATAACCGTAACGGCATTCACGGAGGTGATGTGGTCGCCGATGAACCGCATCCGCTCGATGAATTCGCTGGGAACCCTGTCCGCGGTCCGAAGGCCGAGAAAATCCTTGATCTGGGTCGAGGCGATCAACACCGCAATGCCGTTGGTAAAACCGATGACCACCGGACGTGGAATGAACTTGACGGCGTTGCCGAGACCGGTAAATCCCAGAAACAGCAAGATTACTCCCGACATCATGGTCACCATCAGCAATCCGGAAAGGCCGTGCCTGGCGATGATGGCGGCGATTACGACAACAAAGGCTCCGGTGGGACCCCCTATCTGGGTGCGGGAGCCCCCCAGCGCCGAGATCAGGAAACCGGCGACCACTGCCGTGTAGATGCCGGCCTGGGGGGTGACGCCGGAGGAGATACCGAAGGCCATGGCGAGCGGCAACGCCACCAGGCCAACCGTTATGCCGGCGGTGAAATCCGCTGCCAGACTGGCACGGGTGTAGCCTTTGATTGCTTGAACCGATTTGGGAGTCCAACGGGACATGGCGGGTGCTTTCTCTCGGAGAAAATCGCGCTGCCGGCCGGCCTGGCCGGCTTAATGCGGGCTCAGGGACATATTTTGACCCTGACGGCAGGCCATGAATCTGAAACGGCCCGACCTGTCCGGGAATTATACACCTATTTGTTGCCCGGCACCATATAACCGATGCGAACAGCTCCCCAGTGTCGGTTGTTGATGATGATCGGCAGGGAGATGTCGTTCAGGATCTCGCCGGTGTCGCGGCGATAGGTCTGAAGCAGGAAACCTTCCGTGTTGCGGGCGCAGCGGAGACCGGTCCTGTCGTTGAAAATGCGCTTCGTGCGATTGTTGTTCCTGTCCTGTTCAGGGTTGCCGGTGAGCGGTTTGGAGTAGCGCAGGTTGTGGCAGGGGGCGTACCCGTTGTTGTCGACGCAGATCGCGAAGAGCAGGTTGTTGTCGCGGGCGATGATGCTCTCTTGAAAAGGGGAGATGGCCCGATCGAAGAAACTGTCGAATTTGGTGGTGTATTTCTGTGGATCGGTATTGGGAACCGGGAGATAGTTACGGTCGAACAGGGCTTCCATGGTCAGGGTCCGGTTGGCGAGAGCTTCGGCAATGGCATTCTGAACTTGGTCGTCGAGTTCCCGGGCATACCCCTTGATCGTATCATGATAGTTGCCAACAGTGAATTTGCCCACCGTACCGTAGATCCGTTCGACCACCTCGGAAAATTTCTCGAAGGTGGCCGCAGTGGCCTGCATCAGCTGGTAGGTCTGGTTAGCCGACATCGACACGGAATGAATCTTCTCCGAGATATCGTGAGTGGTGACACTCTGCTCTTCGGAAGCGGTGGCAATCTGTTCGATCATCATCCTCGATTCAACCGCATGGCTTCTGATATTGTCCAGGCGCTGGCGTCCTTCTTCCGATTTGGACAGGCCCGTGAGGACGAGCGTATTTTCTGCGGTGATCATATCGGCTGCCCTGCGGCTGGCCTGCTGTATGCTGGCAACCACCCGTTCGATTTCTCGGGTCGATATGGTTGTTTTTTCAGCCAGGTTTTTGACTTCACTGGCAACCACGGCAAAACCCTTACCGGCGTCGCCGGCGCGGGCAGCCTCGATCGAAGCGTTCAGCGCCAGCAGGTTGGTCTGATCGGCGATATCTTCGATCAGGACCACCATCTCGCCAATCCTGGTGGAGGATGCTTCGAGCTCCCGAATGGTCAGCAGCGTTTCAGCCACGCTGGTGCTGATCTGCTGCATGCACTGGCAGGTTTCTGCTACCACCTCCCTGCCGGATTCAGCGGCAGAATCTACGTCCGACGAGAGCGTTGCGGCACGATGCGTGTTGGCCGCCACATCGCTGATCGTCATGGACATCTCTTCCGAGGCCACGGCCACGGCGGTGGCTTTGTCCTTCTGGTCCTGGGACATTTGGAGGGTGCGATTGGTATCGTCCGACAGTTCGCACACGTTGGCCCCGATCAGGCCGGCCTGCTGGTAGAGGGTGGATATGATCCCGCGGATCTTGGACGTGAGCCGATTCACTTCAGTGCCAAGCTGGCCGATCTCGTCGTCCGAGCGGACATTCAAGGTTCGGGTCAGGTCCCCCTCGCTTCCGGCAAGATCGCTCAGCTGCTGGTAAAGCGCGGAAATCTGGCGGATGATGGTGCGTTGAAAAAAGAAGTAGAGCGCGAGCAGTATTGCGAAGAAGGTAAAAACGCCCACGGCGGACATGCCGGATATGAGGCGGACTGCACTTTTAAAGCCCGCCTCGGTCGAGGTGGTCAGGATGACCCCCCCCAGATACTTCTTATCGGCACTATGGCAGGAACGGCACCGCTCTTCGTTGTTCAAAGGCACAATCAGGTTGAGCACGTGCCTGTCGTTGACCACGCCGGTGGATTCCTCTTTCATGCCCGAGTTCAGGGCGGCGAGCATCTCGTTGTTGACGGCTCTACCCCGCCGTTCTTTTCCTGATGTATCGAAAACCTGAATGGCAACCCCGTCGGTATTCTTGTTGAGGTTGTCGATGTAGGAGTCGAATTCCTTCATATCCCCCTTCATCATCAGGTTGAGCATATCGTGAGTGACGGCGCCGGCCAGGGTACGTGCGTGTTGTCGCTGCAGCTCCATGGTGGAGCGGTACTGCAGGTATATGGTGGTGACCCCCATGCAGGCGAATCCGGTGAAGAGGGTGAGGGCGATGATGGCCAGTATCTTGCGGGTGAGCTTCGATTTAAACATGGGGAGACTTTCTTTTTGAATGGATTAAGTAAGAAAATTCCAACTTCAAATCAAATCATCACATTAAATAAAACATAAAAATTTCGCGTTATTATGCAACAAAAACAGTGCGACTGCAAGATAATAAGAACAATGTTCTATAAAGTCGTAGACGCTAAAACGCATAAAAAAACCCGGAAGAATGGATCTTCCGGGTCGAAACTGCTCTGGTGTTGTATTAGTTGGGGTAGACCGATACCTTCTTGCGATCCCGACCCAAGCGTTCAAACTTGACGATCCCCTCGATCAGTGCGAACAGGGTGTAGTCCTTGCCGCAACCGACGTTGTTGCCGGGGTGCACCTGAGTGCCGCGCTGGCGATAGATGATGTTGCCGGCTTTGACGGTTTCGCCGCCGAATTTCTTGCATCCAAGGCGCTGGCCTTTGGAATCCCTGCCGTTTCGTGAGCTGCCGCCCGCTTTCTTATGTGCCATTTCCCTGACTCCTCGGAAAGATAATTATATTAAGCGCTGATTTTTTCGATTTTGAGAACGGTTCGGTGCTGACGGTGTCCGCGCAGTTTCCGTGTGCCTTTGCGACGCTTGGACTTGAACACCAGAATCTTCTTGTCTTTGCCCTGCAGGGCAATTTTGGCCGTGACTGTGGCGCCGGCCACATGAGGTGCACCAACAACGGTCTTTTCGCCGCCGATCATCAGGACTTCTGCGAACTCAATGCTGTCGCCGATTTCGCCGTCGAGCTTTTCGACCTTAAGGAACTCGCCTTCACTGACCTTGTATTGTTTGCCACCCGTTTTAATAACCGCGTACATAGCAATCTCCATGTGCATCATTTTTAAAAGAGTTATGAACTATAGTGAAGCATGTTCGCCATGTCAAGCATAAAATTTTATCCGCACATAATTTCGCATGGCAGTAAGTATATCACGGATTCGGGAGTTTCGTGGTGCTAGTCGTGAGGCGGGAATTCAATGAAAAAACAGACAATGCTGCTTTTTTCTCCAGTATAACGGCCTCGGCAATCTGAACGGCATTCCCGGCAGATGCGTCAATATGGATACCGGCGCTGTTGCCGATTGTTCTGTCGGCGGCAACGATTCCCCATATTCGCTGGATACCGGAATTTACCATCAAGGCCAATGAGGCTGTTAGTGGGCCAAATAACGCCATCATTACGTCAGGCCGCTTCAAGTCGAGCAGCGCGTGAAGCTGGCCGCTGCTGGTGAGTATGCCGGCCTGGTTTACCGCCTCCTGTTCGCTGCCGAGTATTTCGGGTGGGACTGATCCGGCTCAGGCTGCGGAACCGAATGTTGTCGGGCCTGCCAAGGTAATTTACGGCGTCATTCAATAAGGATTCCATGTTTCCGGCCGCCATCGATGGGCGGGTCTTGGGCCCTGTTTTTTATCTTTACCCTGCTGTGTCATATGTGGCACAATTCCGGGCATTCCATCCTTGAAAGCGAAAAACGTGCATGGAGCCGATTGTCACCCATAAGGAACGCTGCCGCCGCTGTTACTCCTGCGTGCGCACCTGTCCGGTAAAGGCCATCAAGGTCGACCGGGACTTTGCGCAGATCATCTACGACCGCTGCATCGGCTGCGGCAAGTGTCTGAGTTGCCCGCAGAATGCCAAGATGATTGTCGACAGGATGGTCATGACCCAGGAGCTGCTGGCTTCCGGCGCCCCGGTGGTCGCGGTGCTTGGCTGCTCGTTTCCGGCATTCTTTCATACCATGACACCAGGACAGCTTGTGGCAGGCATGAAAAGCCTCGGTTTCCGTGAGGTGCACGAGGGGGCCTACGGGGCCGGCATGATCGCTGCCAGCTACCGCGAAGCGCTGAACAGTGCTCGTCGCCCGTTGATCTCGTCCCACTGTCCGGCGGTGGTGGACCTGATCGAGCGCCACTATCCGCAGCTTTTGCCGAACCTGGCCGACATCGTATCCCCGATGATCGCCATGGGGCGCTTCATCAAGCATGTGCTTGGTCCCGATACCAAGGTGGTGTATGCCAGCACCTGTATTGCGGCCAAGTTCGAGATCCAGTCGGGAGAATCTGCCGGAGCCATCGACGTGGTGTTGACCTATCAGGAGATCAACAAGCTCTTCAAAAGCCGCGGCATCAATCCGGCCACCCTGGGCGAGGCGAGTTTCGACGGCCTGGACCCCGGCGCGGGGCGACTCTTCACCCTGACCGGCGGATCGCCAAAGGTTTTCGGGCTTGAAACCGATTTTCTGGATACGGAAATCGTCTGTTCCGAAGGGGAATCCCATACGCTCGACATCATTCGGGATCTGGCAGCGGGACGGATTGCGCCCTCCTTCGTGGATCTTCGCTTCTGCGATGGCGGCTGCATGGATGGCCCGGCCCGCGACAGGAAGCTCAACCATTTTTACAAACGCAAGCTGATCGTCAACTACAGCACCAATGCGCTCCCGTATCAGGCTACGGAACATTACCGTTCTGCAGATGCTTTGCCGGACCTGCGGCGCTCCTATGCCGACAAGTCGCGCAAGCTGGCCAGCCCCGGCAAGGACGAGATCAAGCGCATTTTGCATTCAACCAACAAGTTCACCCAGGGGGACGAGCTCAACTGCCGCGCCTGCGGCTACAACTCCTGCCGCGAGCATGCCGTGGCGGTTTTCCAGGGGTTGGCCGATATCGAAATGTGTCTGCCCCATAATCTTCAGCAGACCGTGGAGGACCGCGGCCGCCTGATGCTGCACTACGAATTGATCCGACGCGAGTTGGACCGGCAGATGGGGGAAGATCCGATCGTAGGGGACGATTCCGGGATTCAGGAGGTGTTGGAACTGATTCGCCAGGTCGGCCCGACGCCGACCACGGTCCTGATCCGAGGTGAGACCGGCACCGGCAAGGAGTTGACAGCACGCGCAATCCAGCGCTTGAGCCTGCGCAACGACAAACCGCTGGTCACCGTCAACTGCACGACCATCACCGATTCGCTGTTGGAAAGCGAGTTGTTCGGCCATAAGAAAGGCGCTTTTACTGGTGCCGTCGGCGATAAGAAAGGGCTTTTCGAGGCTGCCGACGGTGGTACGATTTTTCTGGATGAGATCGGTGACATCACCCCCAAGTTGCAGGCGGAACTGCTGCGCCTGCTGGATTTGGGGGAGGTGCGTCCGGTGGGTGGCACGAAGGCCAGGAAGGTGGACGTACGCCTGATCACGGCTACCAACAAGGACCTGGAGCAGGGGGTGCGCGAGGGATGGTTTCGTGAAGATCTCTACTATCGCCTGAACGTGTTCAACATCACCCTGCCGCCATTGCGCGACCGGGTGGAGTCGATACCGACCCTGGCCCAGCATTTTCTGGATAAGGCGCGCAAGAAGCTCAACAAGAATATCGTCGGTATCGAAGAGCGTGCGGTAAAGGCCATGCAGCATTATGCCTGGCCCGGCAACATCCGCGAGATGCAGAACATCATCGAGCGCTCGTCGGTGCTGGCCAAGGACGGGATAATCAGGCTCGAGAACCTTCCCACCGTTTTTGCCGATACCTATGAGCGGTGCGGAGACAGCGAGGTCAGTCGCCGGCGGGTTTCGTTCAAGGCTGAACGCGAGCTGCACGTCAGCCGCACCGAAAAAAACATCATTTCCCGTTATCTCGAGGAGAGCGGAGGTAATGTGGCCAAAGCCGCCCGCATGGCCAACATACCCCGCCGCTCATTTTACCGTCTGCTGAACAAGTACGGCATCGAAGTGCTGCGCGAGCGCGACAAGCTGCATGAATAAGTGGCACTGTCCGATTCTCCATCTCTGAAAGCCGCCCGTCTCCGGGGCGGCTTTTTCGTTTTTTACAGCATCTAAATGTCTTCGCCGATACCGCACGAAAGTCCTTCCCCTCCACCTTTTTGTTCCCGATATCAAATTGTATTACCAATTACTATTTTCATGCCATATTATCGCCTAACTTGCTGATTTTGTGATTTACACACAGTTTTAAAATTCTGTTGACAGTTTTTTAGAAAAAGGATAATTGGTATTACCATTACTGTAGGGTGCGCTGCGACGGGTAGGATCAGTATGAGGATGTTCCAGCGCAGATGCATTGCACTCGATGTGGTCGAGGTCCATAAGGCATACATTCCTGATTTAGCACAGGGAATAACCACTTTACCCGGGGAGGAAGCATGAATATTCACGAGTATCAGGCGAAAGGGATATTGAGGAGTTTCGGCGTGCCCGTTCCCGACGGCCATGTCATCTACAACAGCGCCAGCGCGCGTGAATGGTCCAAGCGCCTGGGAGAAGGCCCCTGGGTGGTCAAGGCCCAGATCCATGCCGGCGGCCGCGGCAAAGGTGGCGGAGTCAAACTGGCCCGCACCCCCAACGAAGTGCGCGACCTGGCCCGCGAGATGCTCGGCATGACCCTGGTCACCCACCAGACCGGACCGGAAGGCAAACTGGTCAAACGGGTCCTGGTGGAAGAAGGCTGCAACATCGCCAACGAACTCTACGTCAGCCTGCTGGTGGACCGCGCCACCTCCAAAGTCACGGTCATGGCCTCCACCGAAGGGGGCATGGACATCGAGGAAGTGGCTGCCAAAACTCCCGAGAAAATCTTCATGGAAGCGGTTGACCCCCTGGTGGGCCTGACCCCCTTCCAGTGCCGCAAAATCGCCTTCAGCCTCGGCCTGGACGGCAAACTGATCAACAAAGCGGTCAAACTGCTGGAAGGGCTCTACACCACCTTCATCGCCTGCGACTGCTCGCTTTTAGAAATCAACCCCCTGGTGGTCACCGCCGAAAACAACCTCCTGGCCCTGGACGCCAAATTCGGCTTTGACGACAACGCCCTCTTCCGCCATCCCAAAATCGCCGACCTGCGCGACTACGACGAAGAAGACCACAACGAAATCGAAGCCTCCCAATACGACCTCTCCTACATCTCGCTTACCGGCAACATCGGCTGCCTGGTCAACGGCGCAGGCCTGGCCATGGCCACCATGGACATCATCAAACACTACGGCGGCGACCCGGCCAACTTTCTGGACGTCGGCGGCGGAGCCACCATCGAACGGGTCACCGAAGCCTTCAAAATCATCCTCTCGGACGCCAACGTCAAAGGCATCCTGGTCAACATCTTCGGCGGCATCATGAAATGCGACGTCATCGCCACCGGCGTCGTCGAAGCGGCCAAACAGGTCGGCATCAAAGTCCCGCTGGTGGTCCGCCTGGAAGGCACCAACGTCGCCCTGGGCAAACAGATGCTGGCCGAAAGCGGCCTCAACATAGTCACCGCCGACGGCATGGCCGACGCGGCTCAGAAAATCGTCGCAGCCGTGAAAGGAGCCAACTGATGAGCATCCTCGTCGACAAACACACCAGAGTCATCACCCAGGGCATCACCGGCGCCACCGGTCTGTTCCACGCCCAAGGGGCTCGCGAATACGGCACGCAGATGGTAGGGGCGTCACCCCCGGCAAAGGGGGCACCAGCATCGACGGCTTCCCGGTCTTCGACACCGTCAAAGAAGCGGTCGACAAAGCCGGCGCCACCGCCTCGGTCATCTACGTCCCGCCCCCCTACGCCGCCGACGCCATCATGGAAGCGGTCGACGCCGGCATCGAACTGGTCTGCTGCATCACGGAAGGCATCCCGGTCCTGGACATGGTCAAAGTCAAACACTACATGGCCGGCAAAGGGACCCGCCTGATCGGTCCCAACTGCCCCGGCATCATCACCCCCGGCGAATGCAAAATCGGCATCATGCCCGGCTACATCCACAAACCGGGCAAAGTGGGCGTTGTCTCTCGCTCCGGCACCCTCACCTACGAAGCTGTCTGGCAGCTCACCAGCCTGGGCATCGGCCAATCCACCTGCGTCGGCATCGGGGGTGACCCGGTCAACGGCACCAGCCACATCGACTGCCTGCGCATGTTCGAAGAAGACCCCAACACCGAAGCGGTCATCATGATCGGCGAAATCGGCGGCAACGCCGAAGAGGAAGCAGCGCGTTTCGTCAAAGAACACATGACCAAACCGGTAGCCGCCTTCATCGCCGGCCGCACTGCCCCTCCGGGCAAGCGCATGGGCCATGCCGGCGCGATCATCTCGGGCGGCAAGGGCACTGCAGCTGAAAAGGTGGCGGTCTTGGAGGAATGCGGCATCAGTGTGGCAGCCAGCCCGGCCGATATGGCACAGGCACTGCTGAAGGTGTATACGCCTGGCTAGACTGGGCGAACCATAGGGAGCGGAGAAGAACGACATGGGCAGATACAAGGAAAATCCGAAATACAACGTGGTATCTCTGAGGATCAGTCTCAAAGAACGGGAAAAACTTGAAGAGCTGTCCCAGGCTACAAACAGGAAGATCTCCGACTTGATGAGAGAAGCCCTTCGGCAGTTTCACCCCGCAGAACAAGGGGCCTGAGGGGTAGACCGTCCCGCAACGGTATCAGTCACAGCACCCGCAGCCGGCATCCTGCCGTTGCTGCGGGTTTCCCGCATTCAACGCAGATTTGCGTCAATTCGCATGATGGAGGAAATCATGGCTCGCAGACTTGTAACCATCGACGGCAATACCGCCGCCGCCCACGTGGCCCATGCCACCAACGAGGTCATTGCCATTTACCCGATCACCCCCTCCTCGGTGATGGGCGAGATATCGGACGCCAAGAGCGCCGCAGGTGAAAAGAATATCTGGGGTACCGTACCGCTGGTGTCGGAACTGCAATCCGAAGGGGGCGCCGCAGGGACCGTGCACGGTGCGCTGCAGTCCGGCGCCCTGACCACCACCTTCACCGCCAGCCAGGGGCTGCTGCTGATGATCCCCAACATGTACAAGATCGCCGGCGAGCTCACCTCGACGGTTTTTCACGTTTCGGCCCGCGCCATTGCCGCCCAGGCACTCTCGATCTTCGGCGACCATTCCGACGTGATGTCATGCCGCGCCACAGGCTGGGCCATGCTCTGCTCCAACAATGTCCAGGAGGTGATGGACTTCGCCCTGATTGCGCAGGCAGCTACCCTGCGGTCGCGGGTACCGTTCCTGCACTTCTTCGACGGCTTCCGCACCTCTCACGAGGTTCAGAAGGTCGAGGAGCTGTCCTTCGACGATATGCGCGCCATGATCAGCGACGAACTGGTCAACGCCCACCGCCTGCGCGGCCTTTCCCCGGACCGCCCCGTCATGCGCGGCACGGCCCAGAACCCGGATGTCTACTTCCAGGGGCGCGAAACGGTCAACCAGTATTATGCCCCCTGCATCGGCATCGTACAGCAGGAGATGGACAAGTTCGCCAAGCTGACCGGCCGGGCCTACAAGCTGGTGGAATATCACGGCGCCGCGGATGCCGAGCGGGTGATCGTCATCATGGGCTCCGGGGCCGACACGGTCACGGAAACCGTCGATACGCTGGTCAAACAGGGTGAGAAGATCGGCGTGGTCAAGATCCGCCTCTACCGTCCCTTCCCGCTGGAGGCCTTCATCGCGGCACTGCCTGCAACGGTGAAAAAGATCGCGGTGCTGGACCGCACCAAGGAGCCCGGCTCCTTGGGTGAACCGCTCTACCTGGATGTGCGTACCGCCATCGGCGAGGGCATGTCCGAAGGCATCTGCCAGTTGGACGGCTATCCGGTGATCGTCGGCGGCCGTTACGGGCTCGGTTCGAAGGAGTTTACCCCGGCCATGGTCAAGGCGGTCTTCGACAACCTGAACCAGGCCAAGCCGATGAAGAATTTCGTGGTGGGCATCAACGAGGACACCACCAACTGCAGCCTCGATTACGATCCCGCCTTCCGCACCGCCATGGAAGGCACCTATGAGGCCATGTTCTACGGTCTTGGCTCGGACGGCACGGTGGGCGCCAACAAGAACACCATCAAGATCATCGGCGAGACCACCGACAATTCCGCCCAGGCCTACTTCGTCTATGACTCCAAAAAGGCCGGTACCATCACCATTTCGCACCTGCGCTTCGGCAAAAATGCGATCAATGCCCCCTATCTGATCGATAACGCCGACTTCATCGCCTGCCACAACTTCACCTTCCTGGAGAAGTACGACATGCTTTCCAAGGCCAAGCCGGGCGGCACCTTCCTGCTCTGCTCCCCTTTCGAGCACGGCGAGGTGTGGGACAAGATGCCGGCGGAAGTGCAGCAGCAGATCATCGACAAGCGGCTGAAATTCTACGTCATCAATGCCATCAGCCTGGCCGAACAGCTTGGCCTGGGCGCCCGCATCAACGTGATCATGCAGACCGCCTTCTTCAAAATCTCCAATATCATTCCGCTGGAGCAGGCCATCGCCGAGATCAAGGGCGCCATCAAGAAGAGCTACGGCAAAGCAGGCGACAAGGTCGTTGCCATGAACAACGCCGCCGTGGACGAGGCCCTCAAGAACATCCACGAAGTCGCGGTTCCGGCCGCAGCCACCAGCACGCTACGGATGCCGCCGGCTGTCTCCGGGAACGCCCCGGAATTCGTCCAGAACGTCACCGCCCGGATCATCGCCGGCCAGGGGGATAGCCTGCCGGTATCGGCCATGCCGACCGACGGTACCTTCCCGACCGCCACCTCCCAATACGAGAAGCGCAACATTGCCGTTGACATCCCGGTCTGGGACGAACAACTCTGCATCCAGTGCGGCATCTGCTCCTTTGTCTGTCCGCACGCCACCATCCGCATGAAGGCCTATGACGAGAAATTGCTCGAAGCAGCGCCCAAAACCTTCAAGTCCACCGACTGCAAACTCCCGGAGCTGAAGGGGATGAAATACACCATCCAGGTGGCCCCGGAAGACTGCACCGGCTGCGGGGCCTGCGTCTACAACTGCCCGGCCAAGGACAAGGCCAATCCCGATCACAAGGCGCTGGACATGCACTTCCAACCGCCGCTGCGGGCCCAGGAAGCTGCCAACTTCGATTTCTTCCTGTCGCTGCCGGACATCGATCCCGCCCTGCTCAAACTGGATACCCTGCGCGGCAGCCAGCTGGTGCGGCCGATCTTCGAGTTCTCCGGCGCCTGCGCCGGCTGCGGCGAGACTCCTTACCTGAAACTGCTCTCCCAACTGTTCGGCGACCGGGCCATGATCGCCAACGCCACCGGTTGCACCTCGATCTACGGCGGCAACCTGCCCACCACCCCGTGGGCCCAGCGCGCCGACGGCCGCGGTCCGGCCTGGTCCAACTCGCTGTTCGAGGACAATGCCGAGTTCGGCTACGGCATGCGCCTGGCAGTGGATAAGTTCAACGAGGCGGCTCTGGAGCTGCTGAAAGAGCTGACCACCTGCGACTGTGCCGCCTGTGTGCCGGTGCGGCCGCTGATGCAGGAAATCATCGCTGCCGATCAGTCGAATCAGTCCGGCATCGAAGCCCAGCGCAAACGAGTCGCCGACCTGACGCAGGCCCTGGTGGGCTGCACGGAGCAGGCGGCGGTGCAACTGCTGCCACTGGCCGACTATCTGGTCAAGAAATCGGTCTGGTGCGTAGGGGGCGACGGCTGGGCCTATGACATCGGCTACGGCGGTCTCGACCATGTCATCGCTTCCGGCAAGAACATCAATCTGCTGGTGCTTGACACCGAGGTCTACTCCAACACCGGCGGACAGGCCTCCAAGTCCACCCCGATCGGTGCCGTGGCGCAGTTTGCCGCCGGCGGCAAGACCATGGCCAAGAAGGATCTGGGGCTGATCGCCATGTCCTACGGTCATGTCTACGTGGCCAGCGTCTCGCTGTCCAACCCGGGCCAGGTGGTCAAAGCCTTCATGGAGGCCGAGGCGTACGACGGTCCCTCCCTGATCATCGCCTACTCGCACTGCATCGCCCACGGCATCAACATGACCACCGCCGTGGACGAACAGAAAAAGGCGGTTTCCTCCGGCTACTGGCCTTTGTATCGCTACAACCCGACCCTGGCCGAACAAGGCAGGAACCCGCTCCAGTTGGACAGCAAAGCACCTACGACCAGCTTCGAGGAGTATGCCTACGGCGAAAACCGCTACAAGGTGTTGAAAAAGGTCAATCCCGAGGCAGCCGAGCAGCTGATGAAGAAGGCTGCCGCCTGGAGCGCCAACCGTTTCGCCTATTATCAGAAACTGGCAGCGCTGACCTACGAAACCGAAGGGAGCTGAAGCAGCATCGTTCCGGTGTAATCACAAGCACGAAAAAAGCCGCACTGTCGAATGACAGTGCGGCTTTTCAATTTCAGGAAGATCTGTACGACGGGGGCGGGCGAGGGGGGGTATTACTGGTCGACGTACACCCAGATATCGCCCTGCAGGAGTTTCATCTGGAAGTTCTGTCTGATCAGACCGATTCCCGCCTGATCGAGCTCGTCCCCTTTCTTGAGCAGCAACACCCCGCTGGTATTGACGAGGTCCCGGGAAAGCGCCAGTCCGGCTATCAGCTTTGAGTAAGGTACCCGGACTTCCGCCGTCGGCCGTACGGTCGCCTTTTCGAAATAGACAATGCGCGTGATGCTCTGAAAATACGGTATCAGCTGCGGATCCAGCAGTGTACCGGCATGAAGACGGACTTTGGTCATGGCATATTCGGCGCGCAGCTCACTGACCGAGTTGGCTGCCTGTTCGATGAAGTCGGCCATGGCCACCAGGCGGGCGCCCAGGGGGATTTCCTCCCCCCTGAGCCCATCGGGATAGCCGCTTCCGTTGAAGGCCTCGTGGTGCCCCCGGATCATCAAGCCGACATCGTGCATTTCCTCCAGAGGTTTGAGGATGTCCTGCCCCCGGGCCGGATGCTGCCGGTACTCAGCCTCTTCAGCGGAAGACATTTCGTGGGGCTGGTCATGGATTTCGGCACCGATCTTGCCGACATCGTGCAGCAGTCCCGCCAGTCGGACCTTGGCAACCATCTCGGCACCCAGGTTCAGCTTTCTGGCGGCATCACCGGCAAGTTCGCTGACGGTGCGGGCATGGATGCCGTGGCGGTCGCCCATGCGTTCGAATATCCCCGAAACAATCTCCACGATCTGCGTATACCCATACAGTCCGGGGCTCTTCTCTTCGGTCGAAACCAGCGCCAGGCTTTTTTCACGGATAGTTGCGACGCTTTGCAGCAGGCGCTTCTTGAGATTGCTGTTCCACTCATGCAGCCGTTCCTGCGCATCCTTCAGCGCCAGATGGGTTTTGACCCGGGCCAATACGATCGGAGCGCTGATCGGTTTGGTGATGTAATCGACAGCACCGGCCGCAAAACCTTCAGCTTCATTGTGGACTTCCTGGAGCGCAGTAACGAAGATGACCGGTATTTCACGGGTAAGGCTGTCCTGCTTCAGGAGCTTGCAGACTTCGTATCCGTTCATTCCGGGCATCATGATGTCGAGCAGGATGAGATCCACGGCCGAGGTACGGGCTATCTCGACTGCTTTCTCCCCTTTTGTTGCCGCCTTCACGGTATAGTCAACCTTGAGCAGCTCCCGCAGTATATCGATATTTTCGGGAGTGTCGTCGACTACCAGGATTGTCTTTCGCTCGGTATGTTTTCCGTCCATGCTATATCTCCTGATCGTGTCTGTCCGGCTGCAGGGTTGCGGTAAGCGTTGCAAAGGTCTCGCCGGCACCATCGAAATCGTACACGGCAAGACATCGCTTCAGGTCGTCCATGAGCCGTTCCGGAAATGCCGCGTAAAATTCCCTCCGATGTGTTTCCAGGTATTCCTTTGCTTCGCTGTCGTTGTCGGAGATCATTTGCCGCAATGGCACCATGATGTTCTCCATGATTTCAGGTTCCGGTTGCGGCACACGTTCCGGTGCTTGCTCAGCGTACTGTGCCAGGGCATTTTTGCAGGTCAGGACAAAATGTCCCAGTGACTCCTTGAAGCCGTGTAAAACAGGCAGCACCTCTGCCGGGGAAGCGTTGGTGCCGACCGCCTTTTCCAGATCGGCAGCCGAGGAGTGAACAGACGTGGCTCCGATATTGCCGGCCACACCCTTGACCGTGTGGGCTACTTGGCGAGCCAGGAGTTGATCGCCGTCCTGCAAGGCCTTTTCTATGGCTTCCGCGGCGTCGCTCTGTTTTTCGATGAACGCACGTAGCAGTTGCAGGTACAGTTTCCGGTTGCCGGCAACCCGCAGCAGTCCGCCGGCCACGTCGACCCCCGGAAGTTCGGGAACTTCCGGGTCCGCCGCTGCCGGGGCATGAACGGCCGGTACTTCGATTCCGGTGGTGTCGGCCCCGGTATAGCGCACAAGCACATCGATCATGGTTTTCGGGTCCACCGGTTTCGTAAGAAGATCGTTCATGCCCGACTCGAGGATCATGTGCCGTTCTTCAGCCAGGGCATGGGCGGTCATGGCAATCACGGGGAGGTCGCGGAAACGGCCATCCCCTCTGATGATCCGCGTCGCTTCGTATCCGTCCATTTCCGGCATCTGTATGTCCATCAGCACCGCATCGTAGGTGTCTTTTCCCGACACCACCAGGTCGACCGCCTCGCGACCGTTGCCGGCGATCTGTACCGTGGCGCCCGCTGCGGTCAAAAGCTCCCGTGCGATCTGCTGATTGATCTCGTTATCTTCGACAACGAGGATGCGCACGTCGTTCAGTTGCCGGGCAGATCGGTCCACATGGTGGGATTTTCCCGGGTCGGCCATACAGTCGGGACAAAAGATTCGCAGTATGGCCTGGAACAGGATCGATATGGTCAGCGGTTTGAGCAGTACCTGGTCGGCGCCCGCCTTGCCCGCGGCAGCCCAGTCTTCTTCCCGGCGAAGCGAGGTGAGGGCTATGACGACGGGTGGATCGGCCACCTCCTTGAAGCGGTGCAGATGCTCAATCCCTTCGGTCACCGGCAACTGCAGCTCTGTTATCACCAGGTCATACGCTTTGCCGGGGAAATACTCGAAGGCCTCGTGGCAACCATCAGCCGCATCAGCGGTCATCTGGAGGCTCTCCAGCATCAGTATCAGAGCGGCCCGGGTGACGGGATTGCGTTCGACGACCAGCGTCCGCAGCCCCTTGAGGCGTTCCGGTATCACTCTCGGCGTCTCCGGAGAAGAGGGGGGACCCAGGCAGACGGTAAAGGAAAACGTGCTGCCGTTACCCTGGCTGCTTTCCACCCACATGCGTCCTTTCATCATGTCCACCAGCCGTTTGCAGATGGAGAGTCCCAGCCCGGTGCCTCCGTAGCGCCGGGTCATGGTGCTGTCCGCCTGTACGAACGGTTGGAAAAGCTTCTCGGTCTGTTCCGGAGTCATGCCGATGCCGGTGTCTCGCACGGAAAACTGCAGGTGCAGTCCCTCGGCATTCTTCTCCATAAGCCGTACAGAAAGGCCGACTTCACCTTTGTCGGTGAATTTCACCGCATTGCTGACCAGGTTGACCAGGATCTGTCCGAGCCGGACCGGATCCCCCATGAATCTGACGGGCAGTTCGGGTGCCACGTCCAGCAGCAGATCCAGGCCCTTGTCGTACACGGAGGTCTCCACGACCGCCTTGACATTCAGCAGCACTTCTTCCAGGTCGAACTCGATCGTTTCCATCTCCAGCTTGCCTGCTTCGATCTTGGAAAAATCGAGGATGTCGTTGATGATTGTCAGCAGGGCCTTGCCGGCAGTATGGACTTTCCTGACGTAATCGTGCTGCTGCGGCGTCAGTTCGGTTCTGAGGGCCAGGTCGGACAAGCCGATTATCGCGTTGAGCGGTGTACGGATCTCGTGGCTCACCGTGGCGACGAACTCGCTTTTGGCCCGACTGCCGGCATCCGCTGCCAGCTTCGCCTCTTCGAGCTCCTTGATCATGCGTTTTTGTTCGGTGGTATCCTCTTTCACCGCCACGAAATGCGTGAGCTCTCCATGTTCGTTTCTTACCGGAGAAATCAGTGCGCTTTCCCAGTAAAGGCTGCCATCCTTTTTTTTGTTGCAGAATTCGCCCCGCCATTCGTTCCCTGCGAGAATGGCGCTCCACAACTCCTGATAGAACTCGGGTGGGTGGAATCCCGATTTGAGTATCCGCAGGTTGCCGCCGATGCTCTCTTCGTCGTTGTACCCGGTGAGCAGGCAGAAACGGGGATTTACGTACTCGATCCGTCCCTGGCAATCGGTGATCACTACGGCCACCGGACTCTGGTCCACAACCCGCGACAGCTTCCTGAGATGGATATCAGTGGCCTTGCGCTCCGTTATGTCCTGTTCAACGGAGATGAATCTCTCCAGTTGCCCGTTATCGCCGAACACCGGCTGTATGTTCAGTTCAACCCAATACTTCCGGCCAGATTTGGCGTAGTTGAGAACTTCAGCCCGGATTCCGCCGTGCTCCGCGATCCGGGTGCGGATCCGGTTCACTGCGTCGAGATCAGTTTCAGGACCTTGCAGCAATCGTCCCGGCCTTTGGCCCTCGGCCTCTTCGAGACCGTATCCCGTTACCCGTGTGAAGGCCGGGTTCACCCATTCGATAACGCCGGAGGCATCGGTGATCACGACCATGTTTTCAGCCACCTGTGCCACCAAAGCCAGTCTTCGGATCTTCTCTTCCGCTGATTTACGTTCGGTAATGTCGCGAACGACACCGGTATAATATCGCCGGCCGGCGATGAAGTATTCGTTTACCGCCAGGTCGAGGGGGAAGGTTGTCCCGTCCTTGCGAACCCCGACCGCCTCCCGGCCAATATTGATGATGTGCGCATGTCCGGTCTCCGCATATCGTTTCAGGTAGCCGTCGTGTTCGCTGCGGAACGGCTCCGGCATGAGCATGCTGACATTTCTGCCGATCAGTTCTTCCGGATGGTACCCGAACAGTTTGACCGCCGCCGGATTCAGCATGGAGATGATGCCTGAATCGTCGATCGTGATGATGCTGTCTATAACCGTATCGAGAATCGTCCTGAGCTGTACCGCGCTTTCATCCGAGTCCCGGGCGCCAGGAACCTGCGATGCTCCGGGCTGTTCTCCTGTTTTGCTCATCCACCGCTCCTTCCGCATCCCCGTGGTGCGGTTTTTATATCTCTTCTGTTATCGACGCTGCAGCATTGCGAAGACCCCCGTGCCCGCGAGCATCGATGTCGCCGCCGTGGAGAAGGATCGCAAAGGCGCTGCTGAAATGCTTCCGCGAAACGCCGACAAGCATGGTCATTGTGCGCCCCGCACCGGTGTGGCGGCACATTGTACGCCAGAGCAGGCGCGGCAACAAGAGAAAGGTTGGGCAAGGCTTATGAATAATGCTTCAAGAAGTGTCGAACTCTGAAACCGTCGTGACATCATGTCGAAAAAAAGTCTCACTATTGCCAATTGTGTGTCATGTAGAGCACACTTTTTGCGTATACGCGGTCTGTTTACACATTTTTTTGCGTTCAACTTGCTGTAATTACAGGGTTATCAAGATTGTTTATTTTCTGGCATGGAAATGGCTATAAAAAGGGAGGTATCGACATTAGAGCCGAACGACACATATAGATCCGGGAGGAAAATAGTCATGGGTAGAATGAGAGAAAATCCGCGTTACAATGTTATTTCGATGAGAATCAGCGACGAAGAGCGTGAGCACCTGGAAAATATCATGGAGAAGACTCGCCTGAGCATCTCTGACATCATGCGCGAGGCGATGGAATATTTCACCGCCAACTACGAGCGGATCGAAACCCACAGCAAGGCTGCCTGACAGGTTGCAGGAGTGCGTTAAAGGCAGGAAAACGAAAAGGCGAGGAATATTCCTCGCCTTTTTCCTTTGCCGATGCCGGGGAAGGCAGCGGTAGCTGCCTCGCCTCCGGCAATTTCAGTCTGCCATCAGTTGATCAGAATTTCGAACTGTTCCTGGTGGAAACCCGGCTTGGCGCGCACGGTAATGCGCTTTTTGAATTTCTTCTCCAGCTCCTCCAGACCTCGACGTTCCTCGTCGTACAGCAGGTCCGCCACCTGGGGGTGTACCGAAACCATGGCCTTGGTGCCGCGGATGTCGAGCATCTCCCGCCGCAGCTCACGAAAGATCTCGTGGCAGACGGTGGTCTTGGACTTGATGTAACCGCGCCCTTCGCAGTAAGGGCAGGGCTCGCACATCATGCGTCCGATGCTCTCCCTGACCCGCTTGCGGGTCATTTCCACCAGCCCCAGCTCCGAAATTTTCAGAATGTTGGTCTTGGACTTATCGCTCTTGAGAGCCTCTTCCAGGGCGGCGAAGACCTTCTCCCGGTTGACCTCTTTCTCCATGTCGATGAAATCGATGATGATGATCCCGCCGATGTTGCGCAGCCGCAGCTGGTAGGCGATCTCTTTGACCGCCTCCAGGTTGGTTTTGAGGATGGTGTCTTCCAGGTTGTGCTTGCCCACAAAGCGGCCGGTGTTGACGTCGATGGCGGTCAAGGCCTCGGTCTGCTCGATGATGATGTACCCACCCGATTTGAGCCACACCTTGCGCCCCAGGGCGCGGCTGATCTCGACCTCCAGGCCGAAATGGTCGAAAATCGGCTCTTCCTCGTCGTACAGCTCGATCGAGTACTTCATCTTGGGCATGAAGGTGGTGATGAACTGCACAATCCGGTCGTGGTCCGGCTTGGAGTCGACGATGATCTTGTCGACCTGCTCGGTAACGATGTCGCGCACCACCTTCTGGATCACGTCCAGGTCCGAATGCACCAGGGAGGGGACCGAAGCCTTTTCCTTGCGCTTGACGATTTCGCTCCACAGGGTCGAGAGATACTGCATGTCCGAGAGCAGGTCCTCATCGGATTTGCCTTCCGACACGGTCCTGACGATGTAGCCGGAGCCGGGTTGCTTGAGGCGCTCCACCGCCTCGCGCAGGCGCTCCCGCTCGGCTTCGTCTTCGATGCGGCGCGATATGCCGACATGATCGACGGTCGGCATGTAGACCAGGTGGCGTCCCGGCAGTGATATGTGGGAGGTGATGCGGGCTCCCTTGGTGCCGATCGGCTCCTTGGAAATCTGCACCAGCAGCTCCTGTCCCTCCTGGAGTAGTTCCTCGATCGGGTGCAGCGGCCTGAAATCGGGGTGTGCGCCCGGCGGTTGATCCCGGCCCGCCTCGTGGTCTTTTTTGCCGTCGTACAGGAGCGACTCGTATTCCTCGATGGCATCGAAAACATCGGCCACATACAGGAAAGCGGCTTTCTCCAGTCCGATGTCGACAAAGGCCGCCTGCATGCCGGGCAATACCCGGATCACGCGTCCCTTGTAGATGTTGCCGACGATGCCCTTCTCCCGCGTGCGTTCGATGTACAGCTCGGCGATGCCTCCGTTTTCGATGAGGGCGATACGCGTCTCATGCGAGGTGGCGTTGATAACCAGTTCTGTGCCCATGGCGGAAACCTCTTATATGATTAAATAAAAAACAGTCAATATTTCAGTCCCTGAAGATGGCCTCGCGCTTCTCGATACGCACGTCATCCGCCTGGAGCTCGGGATTGCCGCTGACGGCCCGCGCGAATTCCAGCGGTTTGCCGCGACCGGCGACCAGGTCGAGCGTGGCGCCGGAGGCGTTCAGGGAAAAGCATTCGGCACGCAGATCGATGGTCTGCGTTTCGCCCCCCTTCTTTTTCCTCTGAACTGTAAAGCGATCATGTGCCAAGAATTGCACACATTGTTCGGCCAGGCTATCGGAACAGGCGGAGTCAAAGGTTATGGCGTAGCGGGTTTTGTCTATCAGCACCGAGAGGGCCGGGGCTTTCAGGTCGATCATCTCCGCTGCCAGAACCTTTATGCCTGCCGGCAGTGCCGAGTTCAGGCGGCGCTGGATCTCTGCAGCCGATATGCCGGCGGCCACGATCATGTCCATGTACTCCGCATGGGATTCGACCCCCACCGACGTGGCGGTGGCAAAGGAGAAGCGCGGATGGGGATGGAACCCTTGGGAAAAAAGGATCGGTACGGCTCCGCGGCTGACGGCGCGGGTGAAAACCGTCAGCAGCTCCAGATGGCTCAGATAGCGCATGGCGCCGGTCTTGGAAAACCGCAGGCGCACCCGGGCCTGATCATCGCCCGGCGCTGTGGTTTGCAGTCGGGCCGGCAGGGCGGAATCGTGGGACAGGCGGTTGGCAATCGTGTCGAAGTTGCAGACGCCGCAGGCGCTGCACTGGCCGTGGCGGCAATCGACGGTCGCCGCTTCGCTCAGGGCGCGCTCGCGCTCCTGGAGCAGGAATTCCCGCGTCACGCCGCAATCCAGGTGATCCCAGGGGAGTACTTCGTCCAGTTCCCTGCGGCGCAGGTACCACTCCGGCTGGATGCCGCACTCCCGGAAAGCCTGCTGCCAGCGTTCCAGTGAAAAATGCTCCCGCCAGCCATCGAAACGGCAGCCCAGTTCCACGGCCCGCACCAGCACCGCAGCCAAGCGGCGGTCGCCGCGGGCAAAGACTCCCTCCAGGAACGAGAGCGGCGCGTCCTGCCATTTGAAGCGCAGCTTGCGCTGCTTCAACTCGGTATGCAGCTGGTACTGGCGCTCCAGGGTTTCGTCGACGGAGATCTGGGGTTCCCACTGAAAGGGGGTGTGCGCCTTGGGAACAAAGGTGCCGACCGAGACGTTGACCTCACCGGGATTGCCCGAGCGTTTGCCCTGATCCTTGACCTGTCGCGACAGGCTGGCGATCTGCGTGATGTCCTCGGCAGTCTCGCCCGGCAGGCCGATCATGAAGTAGAGCTTGATGGTGCGCCAGCCGGCGCCATAAACGTTGAAGGCGGTTTCCAGCAGGTCCTGCTCGGTGATGCCCTTGTTTATTACCCGGCGCATCCGCTCGCTGCCCGCCTCGGGCGCCAGCGTAAAGCCGGTCTTGCGCACCCTGCGGATCTCCTCGATCAGCCCTTCGGTCAGGGTGCCGACCCGCAGAGACGGCAACGATACCGCGATCCGGTCATGGGCGTAGCGGGCCATCAGTTCGGACAGCAGCGGCGAAACACAGGAGTAGTCGCCGGTAGAGAGGGACAAGAGCGAAATCTCGTCATAGCCGGTGGACTGCAGTGATTTTTGGACCAGCTCCAGGACCGTGGCAGGGGAGCGCTCCCGCAGCGGGCGATAGATGTAGCCTGCCTGGCAGAAGCGGCAGCCGCGGGTGCAGCCGCGGGCAATCTCAACCGCCACGCGGTCATGCACGGTTTTCATGAACGGTATCACCGGCTCACTCGGGTAAGGCGCGGAGTCGAGATTGCTCAAGAAGCGGCGGCGCACTGTTTTGCGGTCCGGACTCAGCGGGACTATCTCAGTCACAGTGCCGTCGGCGTGGTATCGCGGTTCGAACATTCCCGGCACATATACCCCTTCTATGGCCGCCAGCCGCTCCAGCAGTGCCGGACGCTCTTCCCCCAGTGCCTTCGACTGCCGAACCGCCTCGGTGATTTCGAGAACCGCCTCCTCTCCGTCTCCCAGCAGGATTGCATCGAAGAAGGGGGCCAGCGGTTCCGGATTGTAGGCGCAGGGACCGCCCGCGATTACCAGCGGATGGCCGGTACCACGCTCGGTGGAGAAAAGCGGTAGTCCGGCCAGTTTCAGCATGTTCAGGATATTGGTGTAGGAGAGTTCGTACTGCAGGGTGAAGCCGATCACGTCGCAGGCGGCCAGGGGGGTGGCGGTTTCCAGCGTGGCCAGGCCCTCACCGTCCGACAGCATCTGGCGCTCCCTGTCTGGCCAGGGTGCGAAAACCCGTTCGGCGGCAATGCCCTCCACCTGGTTGAGCACGCGGTAGAGGACACGCAGGCCGAGGTGGCTCATCCCTACCTCGTAAACATCGGGAAAGGCGAGGGCAATGCGCAATTCGGCCTGCTCCTTGCGGACCGAACCCATTTCGCCCCCCATGTAGCGGGCAGGCTTTTCAACAGCAAGCAAATTCATCTATATACTGGCCATCCTTTATAAAAATGGTAGATTTTTAAATGTAACAAATCGGAGCGGATAATGGAAGGGTAATACCAAATTTTTTTCTTGCATTCGATGAGGGAGTGGTGGTATAAGATCAATTCCATTGCCCAGGTGGCGGAATTGGTAGACGCGCTAGATTCAGGTTCTAGTTCTCGCAAGGGAGTGCTGGTTCGATTCCAGTCCTGGGCACCATTTAAAAAGAAAAGGCTCTGCAACTGCTGCAGAGCCTTTTTTATTTCCATCACTCAATCACCGTAACCCGCCCTCAGTTTTCCCGCAGGCTTTTATCAACCACTTCGAAAACATCCCGCGGAAGATTCTCCAGCGCCTGGATGCGCTGCAATTCGGCCCGCATCAATTCCTGGCGTGTGCTGTCGTAACGGCGCCAGGTGGTCAGCGGAGCCAGCAGCCGGGCCGATACCTGCGGGTTGATCGGGATCAGCCGGATCAACTGGTCGGTCAGCAGGCGGTAGCCGCTGCCGTCGGCGGCGTGGAAACGGACCTGGTTCTGGCTGAATGAGGCAACCAGCGAGCGGAAACGGTTGGGATTGGCCAGCTCGAAGGCAGGATGCTCCAGGAGCCGGCATACCTCTTCGACCGTGTCGGGCAGGTGCGACATGGCCTGGAGGGTAAACCACTTGTCGATCACGTTGCGGTCATGCTGCCAGCAGTCATAGAACGTCGACAGTATTTCCCGGCGTTCCGGGCAGTCGCATGAGACCAGCGGCGTCAGTGCGCCGATGGAGTCGGTCATGTTGTCCGAGCCATAGTACTGGTCGCGGCACAGCTCGATCAGCGGCTGCTCCGCCAGGCTCATCAGGTAGGCCAGGCACAGGTTGGCCAGCCGCCGTTCTCCGGCGCGCCCGTCTTCGACAGCATAGGGTTCCGCTCTCCGGCAGCGTTCCCTGACCAAGAGAAAATCCTCCCGCAGCCGGGAGGCCAGCGTGCGGACCACGAACTGGCGTGCGCCATGGATTGCATCCGGGTCTGCCACCGGCATCAGCTCGGCCAGATACTTTTCCGAAGGCAGCGTCAACGCTTCGGCCAGGAATGCCCGATCGCTTTCGTCGCTGGTCAGGGTGAGGCGATAGGCCTCGATAAAGGCCTCATCGAGTTCCAGCGCCTGTCCCGCCTGCCATGCGCCGGCCAGATCGAGAATGATCTCCCCGGCCAGGCGCTGCCCCGCCTCCCAGCGGCAGAAGGGATCGCGCTCATGACCGGCCAGCAGTACCAAGTCGTCGTGCCGGTAGGGATAGTCGAGCTTGACCGGAGCGGAGAAGCCACGCAGCAGGGCTGGTAGCGGTTCCTCCTGCAGGCCGGTGAAGCGGAAGACCTGTTCCTGCTCGTTCAGTTCCAGCAGCCGCGAGCCCGGACCAGGAGGCTCCTCCCCCTCCAGCGTCACCGGCAGTTCCTGTCCCGTGGCGCGGTCAAGCAGTCCCATCACCAGCGGCAGATGAAAGGGCAGTTTGTCGGGTTGGCCCGGAGTGGGTGGGCAGGATTGGCGCACCGTCAGGGTGAACGTGCCGGTCGAGGGCTCGTAGCCGCTCGAAATGGTCAACTGCGGCGTTCCGGCCTGGCTGTACCAGCGGGTAAACTGTTCGAGATCACGCTGTCCCGCATCGGCCATGGCCCGCACGAAGTCCTCAATCGTGACTGCCTGTCCGTCGTGGCGTTCGAAATAGAGGTCCAGTCCCTGGCGGAAGCACTTCTCCCCCAACAGGATGCGCAGCATGCGGATTACCTCTGCCCCCTTGCTGTAAACGGTGTGGGTGTAGAAGTTATTGATTTCGATGTAGGAATCGGGGCGGACCGGATGCGCCATGGGGCCGCCATCTTCCGGGAACTGGGTGGTGCGCAGGTAGCGCACATCGTTGATGCGCTTGACTCCGCGGGACTGCATGTCGGCCGAGAACTCCTGGTCACGGAACACGGTCAGCCCCTCCTTGAGGGAGAGCTGGAACCAATCGCGGCAGGTGACGCGGTTGCCGCTCCAGTTGTGGAAATATTCGTGGCCGATGACCTCTTCGATGGCGTGGAAGTCCTCGTCGGTCGCCGATTCCGGCGTTGCCAGCACGTAGCGCGAGTTGAAGATGTTCAGCCCCTTGTTCTCCATGGCCCCCATGTTGAAATCATCCGCCGCTACGATCATATAGCTGTCGAGGTCGTATTCCCGGCCGAATACCTGCTCGTCCCAGCGCATGGCTTTTGCGAGCGAATGCAGGGCATGTTCCCCCTTATGGCGGTTGGCCTCCTGCAGGTAGAGCTCGAGCGACACCTCCCTGCCGGAGCAGGTCGTAAAGCGCTCCTTCAGGCGGACCAGATCGCCGGCCACCAGCGCGAAGAGATAGCTCGGTTTGGGGAAGGGGTCGTGCCAGGTGGCGAAATGGCGCCCGTCGGGCAGCTGGCCGGCATCGACCAGATTGCCGTTGGAGAGCAGCACCGGATAACGTTCCCGGTCCGCCACGATGGTGGTCGTGAAGACCGAAAGCACATCCGGATGATCGGGGTAGGGGGTGATCGAGCGGAAACCCTCGGCCTCGCACTGGGTGCAGAACATGCCGGCCGAGCGGTAGAGCCCTTCCAGGAAGGTGTTGTCCTGGGGTTTCAGTTCGGTGACCGTTTCGAGCGTGAAGCGTGAGGGCACCTGCGGGATGGTGACCGTTTCCTCGGTCACCTGGTAATCGCCGGAACCCAGCAGTCCGTCGTCTATGGCAATGCTGCGCAGTTTGAAGCGGTGGCCGTCCAGGACAAGCGGTACGGCCTGCTCCCCTTTTGCCCGCAGTTCGAGCCGGGAGGTCACCAGCGTGGTTTCCTCGCCCAGTTCGAAACGCAGCCGGATGCTGTCGACCAGGAAGTCATAGGGGGTATAGTCGCTTCGGTGAATGGTGGTATGCTGACGTGTCGTCATGAGGGCTGGTCCTGGAATGGAGATATAGCAACTATACCATAAACTGTTGACGCGGTATCGGCGGGTACCCAATGGCGGGGGCGTCCCGGAGCGGCGGCACCGGGACGAAAATCAGTAGATCACGATGTAATCGTGCTCCTGAGCGATCCGGGAGATCTCCAGGGTGTCCTTGATGCGGTAGGTCTTGCCCTCCAGACGGAAGATGTAGCCCCCTTCTCCATCCGGTTCCGCATCGGCCAGAAGCGCCTCGAACGTCGCGGTCTTGATCATCTGCAGTACCCCCTTTAGCGTCCTGTTGCCTGGCGGATCGCAGCCACCAGGTGGTTCACATCATCTTCCGTTGTCTGCCATGAACACATGAAGCGGGCGCCTCCCGAGCCGATGAACGAATAGAAGCGCCAGCCGGCGTCGCGCAGGGCAGCGGCGGTCGCAGGCGGCATCTCCACGAAGACCGAATTGGCCTGGCAGGGATGCATCAGGCTGATGCCGGGGATATCGGCCAGCTTGTCTGCCAGCAGCCGGGCGTGCCGGTTGGCATGTTCGGCGTTGCCCAGCCAGGCGCCGCTCTCCAGCAGGCCGATCCAGGGGGCCGAGATGAAGCGCATCTTGGAAGCCAGTTGTCCGGCCTGCTTGCAGCGGTACTCAAACTCCTCGGCCAGGGCGCCGTTGAAAAAGACCACCGCCTCGCCCACGGCCATACCGTTCTTGGCCCCTCCCAGACAGAGCACATCCACCCCCGCCTTCCAGGTGATTTCCGCAGGCGCGACTCCCAGGGAGGCGACCGCGTTGGTGAACCGGGCGCCGTCCATCTGAACGCGCAGGCCGTAGCGGTGGGCGAGTTCAGCGGCCCGCCCGATCTCTTCCCGGGAATAGACGGTACCTACCTCGGTCGATTGGGTCAGACTCAGCACCCGCGGTTTCGGATAGTGGATGTCGCTGCGCCGGGTAATGGCATGTTCGACCGCCTCCAGGTCGAGCTTGCCGTCGGCTCCGGGGATATGCAGGATCTTGGTGCCGTTGGAAAAGAACTCGGGCGCCCCGCACTCGTCGGTTTCCACATGGGCCAGATCGTGGCACAGGACACTGTGATAGGAGCGGCACAGGGAGGCCAGTGCCAGGGAATTGGCGGCGGTACCGTTGAACACGAAAAAGACCTGGCAATCGGTTTCGAACAGCTCACGGATGCACTCGCAGGCGCGCTCCGTCCAGCAATCGTCGCCATAGGACGTTGAAAAACCGTGGTTTGCCCTTTCCATCGCTTCCCAGGCCTGGGGACAGATCCCGGCATAATTGTCGCTGGCAAATTGGTTGAAGACCGGCTCGGCCGGTGATTTGATTGTGGTGGTGGAACCCATGCTGCCTCCTGTTTTGGGCCGCCGTTGGATGCGGTTGTCGGGCAGGCCCGTCTCAGGGGCAAATTTAGCATGTAACAGCTTGATTCGCCACAGCTTAAAAACGTACAGCCGAGGTTGTGCTTGAACATCGGCGGATTCCGGCCTAAAATGCATCAATTTTGCAATATGTTTGATCACGAGGGATGGTTTCATGCGCTACAGTCGGATGCGGTTATCACACAAAATCGTGCTGGTGGGACTGTTCACCGGTCTGTTCTTTGGCGCTACCGTACTGAGGGTTCCCTCCCTGATCTCCGAGCCTGCCGCCTCTCCCCTGGACAAGGCAATGGAGGATCTTTCCCGGGTCGAATATCCCAGCCTGAAGAATATCCGCTGGCACGCCCATTTCATCAGGCCGAACGAATCGCTGGAATCGTTATTCGGATCGGATTGGGTCTGGGTGGCGCGCTTCAACCGTATCGACCGGCGGCACGTATATCCCGGCATGACCATCAAGGTTCCGGAGGATGTGGCGGAAATCCGCAACTATACCCCCCTGCCGCGTTTTTACGAGCCTGCCCGGCGCCAGGAAAAATACATCCTGGTGGATATTGGCGAACAATGGCTGGCGGCCTACGAATATGGCAAACTGGTTTTTTCGGTGCCGGCCGCCACGGGGAAAAAGGGTACCGAAACCCCTGTCGGCATGTTCCGGATCGATGCCCGCCACCTGACCCACACCTCGTCGCTCTACAAGACCGCCAATGATGAGGAGCAATACCCGATGGACAACGCCCTGCGGTTCCACATCGGTTCGGACAATGTCTCCTACTGGCTGCACGCCCGCGACCTGCCCGGCCGTCCCGCCTCCCACGGCTGCATCGGGTTGTACGACGAGGAGATGCAGAACCGGGTTTTCGGCAACCCCTCGCGGCCGCAGTTGACCGATTCGCAGAAGCTGTATGAATGGGCCGCGGGCGAGACGGACTACGGCGAGGACTACGGTGAACTGGACGAACTGGAGGACGGTCCGGTGGTCCAGGTGCGCGGAGAACTGCCGCGTTACCTGTCTCAGGCGCTCGCACGAAACTGATTCCCTGAAGCACGGCGGCTGAAGTCGGAGATCATGAGGGGGCATCCCTGCCCGTTCCGTTGAAGCAGGAGTCAGATGCTTCCTCGACGGAAGGCAAGGGAGAAGGGCTCATCAGAATACACAAGAAATGTGCAATACCTTTCGAGAGCCTGCCCGCTGCAGAAAAGCGCACCGGCTGCTGCACGGGCCGATATAACGAGCCCGGAGGCATGTACCGGGCTGCGTCACGATAAACGCTTTAATCCCCGACACAACGATGAAGGGAAGATCCCGCTGCGTTCCCCTGCCTGATAGACATCCTCCACCATCCCCTGATGCACAATACGCTCCTCCCGTTCCTGATCGCCCACATGCCCGATTACTTGAAATCAGCACGGCCCGTTCCAACGAATCATGGTTCCAGACAATAAAGTTGGTAACTGAAGGTTTAATCTTTCCGAAACTGTCTGGCTGGCTGAAAAAATCCCCCGTAGCAAGGAAGGGAAAGCTACGGGGGCAAGTAGGAGGCATAATTATTAAGACAAAAATGTCTTTGTTTTGGTTACATAAAAAATCACGTGTAAGTGCCGCTCGCCTGACCGCTTCCTTGTCGTCGTAATACCCGACCGTGGCGCATGAGGCCTCTCCTGGCACATTCGAGTAATGCAAACGGTCAAAACACAGCGCGGTTTACGGACGGACAATGGCCGTTGAACCGATAACTCATAACACCTATCCACCCACGGCACAGTTTACCCCACCGAAAGCTTCTGGGGAATAAGGTCTAACCACCACGATCGGAGATGGTGCAAAACAGCTTTGAGGTGCTGGTTGTCGGAAAATAAAACCATCCCCAGTTAACAGAAATCGTGAAACGGGACGATTTTGTCGAGTCCTCTTTGTTTTCCCAAATTTCACTGTAACTTTTTCTGTCCATTCCTGTCTTATGTAAAGACTGTGTTACCTCTGGGCGCCCCCCTTGTAAAACCTGAGTTGGCTGATACTGTTATTCCTGTAACGGGTGGACTATCTACCTATTGAAATTTCGTCCATGCTAAAGGCTCCAAGCGATAAGGGGTCTTTAACGTGATTTCAGACGCTTCGTACTTTAAGAGGGAATTTCTATGAAAATTGAGGTAATTGAATCCAAAGGCTCGACGTATAAAGCCTTGTTTGTCAATGTACTGGAAGCGGTTAAAGCATGCGGCATGAACGGTAAAGTCATATTGGTTAACGACATCCAGACCATCTTGAAGTACGGCGTAAAATCCACCCCGGCTCTCATTATCAACGGAGCCGTTATGATGGCCGGGAGGTTATTGCCGCCAGAGGAAATTGCGAAGCTGTTGCAGCAGCATATACCGCCTTTTACTTAAGCCGCCCGGATTGGGACAACGCCTGCAAGAAGTGCGGCTGCGAGCTTCAAGGCGCGGAAGGATCCACCTATGGTAGCTGAAGGTGAGGTTCAGGTGGCAACGAGAAATGGTGCACGTCATGTCTGACCAGTCAATGATACTCTGGCTCATCGGGGCTATTCTTACGGTCACCGGGTTGTCCGGACTCCTGCTGCCGGTAGTGCCGGGAGCACCGGTATTGTTCCTGGGATTGCTGCTTGGGGCGTGGGCGGAAGACTTTCAGTACATCGGGCTCTGGACGCTTCTGGTTCTGGCAGCCCTGGCTGTGCTTACCTATGTGGTTGAGTTCGCTGCCTCCGTGCTGGGGGCGAAGAGATATGGCGGTTCAAAACGGGCCATGGCAGGTGCCGCTGTGGGTGGCATCGTAGGGCTATTCCTGGGAATCCCCGGTGTCCTGTTTGGCCCTTTTGTCGGGGCGGTTATCGGGGAGCTATCCTTGCAGCGCAGTCTGGATGAGGCGAGCCGGGCGGGTTTCGGCACTGTAGTCGGCCTGGCAATCGGGCTGGCCGGTAAATTCGCCATAGGTATCGCCATGATCGGTCTGTTCATCCTGAAGCGTTTCATCTGACATCACTATGCCGAAAATGTCATCCGAGGATTCAGGGGTTCGCGCAGTTTCTCTGCCTGGTCCGGTGATGGGGTTTTGCTTTATGGGCGGATCAGGCGACGGATCTGATCGACTCCGACATCATTGTACGGGGTGGGGGGAAGCACCGCAGCATACGGTTCCCTTCAGCGGTATTGCGGTCGAGGCGACAATGCAGCCACGTTCGTCCTAGTCGATATGTCTACGGGAAACTTCCGAAGGACTACCACCTATGGGAGCGCCTCCGTCGAGGCCGCCATATCAATGATATCCGTTTTGCTGCTTGCATACTGCCTACCCATCACAAAGACGTCATCCACAACACCTTCATAAATGATATTCTCCAGAAGTTTACCTGATGCCGGCGCTTTTCCGGGGAGACGGAGTATCTGGAAGTTCGCATATTTTCCTGGCTCAAGGGAGCCGTGGGCTTTTTCGATTCCCAAGGCAGTTGCACCCCCAACCGTGGCCATATGGAAAACATCCGTTGGAGACAGTTCCTTGCTGAAGGAGTTCAGGGTAAAGCGGATCTCGTCCCAAAGGGAGAGGGTGTTATTACTGGCTAGGGAATCTGTGCCTAAAGCCAACGGAATACCAAGACTCTTAAAAAGAGCCACCGGGGCATGTCCCACATCGAGCAGCTCGTTGCTGCGTGGGCAGATCACCACCTTCACGCCGTGCTGCTTGAGTATTTTCGCGTCTCCCAGCGTTAGATGAACGCAGTGTACGGCTAACGTGTCAGCTGTCAACAGACCGGCACGTTCCAGCAATTCAGTCGAACTGCATCGTCTCGGGGCCGTCAGATATCGTTCCCAGCCTACAAATGGGTAAAGTTCTTGAGCCAAGGGACCAGCACTATCAAATACAAAGTCAGCCTCCGACTTTGACTCTGAAAGATGGATCACCAAAGGCAACTGCTTTGCATGGGCTGTCCTTCGAATCGTATGTAGATGTTCCTCCCCTATGGTATATACGCTGTGGGGAGACAAGCCACTCGTGATGTAGCGTGGGCCGTCGCTCTGGCAGGCGGTTACTGCATCCTCAAGCAGATGCTGGAATCGTACGGGATCGTGGCCGAGCAGTTCAAAATACAATCTGCCACCAAGAGGTGTGGCACGGTAAGCAGGGGCCATCGAAAAATCACTCACGATCTCCCCGACTGCAGTCGTGCCTGATTCCAGACAAATTCTGACGCCTTCGGCCAGCGATTTCCGGAAATCGATGTTCTCAAGTCCACGCTTGATTTTGATGAGTTGGATCACCCAGTCTACGAAACGACGGGGACTGTATTCCACGTGCGTTCGCAGGAGCCAAGACGGGAAATGGGTCAGCTCGAGGTGGGTATGGGCGTTTATCAGTCCGGGTAGAATCGCGCATCCCGGATACTCTATTACCGGGACATCATAAAGCTTCTTCAGATCGTCACGTTTCCCCAGAGCCCCAACTATTCCATCCTGTACGAGAATCGCTCCACCGGGAACAATTGGGTAGGTGGGAGAAATCAGCCATGATGCTGCTGCGATAAAAGCATCATTTTTTCTGGTTTGCTGGATCATATGCACTGAACTCCCGGTGGAGCATTCCGGCTCTTTGAACGTTGCTTTAATTCACTATACCACGGTAGCTGAGACAAGATATCAAAGGCCCATCGTTATTACTCAAAAGTTTCGACAAAATCTATTCAGCGGCGCCATCATGAATGCGAAATGGTGCCGGAAAAATTTTTGCTGAGCGTACCGCACGATTCGGACTTGAACCAAGATAACAGTGACGCAAAAGGGACCTTCATATGAGGTCCCTTTTGCAGTTCACAACAGTAATTAGTTCATAACGTTATTTGTCGCATACATGTGTGGACCGCTGCTTCCGACTTATTCCACCGTGACGCTTTTGGCGAGGTTCCTGGGCTGGTCCACATCGGTTCCCTTGAGAACCGCCACATGGTAGGCCAGTAGTTGCAGCGGCACCGAGAGCAGCAGCGGATCCAGGTCCTCGTCCAGGAGCGGGATCTCGATCACATCCTCGGTCCGCTCCGCGATGATCTCACACCCGGTCGAACAGAGTGCGATCACCCGGCCGCCGCGGGCATTGACCTCCTCCATGTTGGAGAGCGTTTTCTCAAAGCTGCTGTTGCTCGGCACCAGCATGACCACCGGCACCTCTTCGTCGATCAGGGCAATGGGGCCGTGTTTCATCTCGCCGGCCGGATAACCCTCGGCATGGATATAGGATATCTCCTTCAGTTTGAGAGCCCCCTCCAGCGCAATCGGGAAGTTCTTGCCGCGCCCCAGGTAGAGGAAATCCCTGGCGTTCATGTACTTGCGTGCAATCCGCTCGGTCTGGGTGTCCAGGGTCAGCACTTCCTCCAGCAGGGCCGGGACCCGTTTGAGAGCCGCGATCATCCGTTGGCCCGTGGCTGAGTCTATGACGCAGGTGGCCCGGCCGAGGCGGATGGTGAACAGGTACAGGGCAATCAGCTGGGTGACGAAGGCCTTGGTGGAGGCCACGCCGATTTCGGGGCCGGCATGGGTATAGATCACGCCGGACGATTCACGCGCAATCGAGGAATCCACCACGTTGCAGATGGCGATGTTCATTGCGCCGCGCGATTTGGCTTCGCGCAGGGCGGCCAGGGTATCGGCGGTCTCGCCGGACTGGGAGATGACAATCACCAGGGTATGCTCGTCGACCACCGGGTTGCGGTAGCGGAATTCCGAGGCGATATCCACCTCGACCGGAATGCGGCAATGCCCTTCGATGTAGAATTTGCCCAGCAGCGCGGAATGCCAGGAGGTGCCGCAGGCTACGATCGTGATCCGCTTTATGGCTGCCAACTGCCGATCACTGAAGCTCAGGTCCTCCAGGTAAACATCCCCCTCGCTCTCCAGCAGTCTCCCTGCAATGGTATCGCGTACCGCCCGGGGCTGCTCGTGGATCTCCTTGAGCATGAAGTGTTTATAGCCCCCCTTTTCGGCCATCAGCGGCGACCAGTCGATATGGCGCGACTTCTTGTCCAGCGGCGATCCCGTAATGGTGGAAAAGCGCGCCACGCCGTTGTGGAAGACCGCCATCTCGCCATCCTCCATGAAGACCATCTCCCGGGTGTAGGCCAGGATGGCGGGGATGTCCGATGCGACGAAGAATTCGGCTGCACCCAGGCCGACGACCATCGGCGAGCCGAGCTTGGCGGCGATCAGCGTGTCCGGGTCGCGTTCGTTGACGACGCAGACCGCATACGCTCCCTGCAGTGCCAGCAGTGCCTGCCGCACCGCCTTTTCAAAATCCGGCTCCGAGGCAAGTTTTTCCTCGACTAGATGGGCAATCACCTCGGTATCGGTTTCGCTCTTGAAAGTGTGACCGTTCTGACGGAGTTGCTCGCGCAGTTGCAGGTAGTTTTCGATGATGCCGTTGTGGACGACGATGATCGGCCCGGCTTTGTGGGGGTGGGCATTGATCTCCGACGGGCGGCCATGGGTGGCCCAGCGGGTATGGCCGATGCCTATGGAGCCGCGCAGCGGCTGATCCCGCAGGAGTCCCTCCAGGTTGATCAGTTTGCCTTCGCTGCGCCGGATGCCGGCTTCGCCGGTTGTCAGCGTGGCGATGCCGGCCGAGTCATAACCGCGGTATTCAAGTTTCTTAAGCCCTTCAAGGATGATGGGGGTAGCTTCCTGCCCGCCGATATAGCCAACGATACCGCACATTCAATATTCCTCCGGTTGGTGATTTAGGTACAAGGGTAATGCTGGTTTGTGACATCGTAATGCGGGAATACCCGGAAAAACCGGGCCCGCAGCGGTCATTTTTCTGATGGTCCCCGCGGAAACACGGTGCGCCGCTCAATAAGCCTACGCAGAGGCCTCGTCAGGCGGCGGAGAACAGGATGCTGCGAATTCAGGCCGTACCGAGACGCGGCATCTTCAGCATCGGTATGAACAGTCCGAGACGGTGCAACACTTCCGTGAATTTCCGGTAATCCACCGGCTTGGTGACATAACAGCTGCATCCCAGGGAGTAACAGGTGCTGATTTCGTTGGGATCGTCGGTGGTGGTCAGCATCATTACCGGCAGTTTCTTCAGCTCGGGATCGTTTTTGATCCGCCGGAGCACCTCGATGCCGCCCATCCGGGGCATGTTGATGTCAAGCAGCAGCAGGTATGTCTGGCCGTAAACGTGGCGAAGCGCGGCAGTTTCAGGCGGGGAATGAAAGAAATCCATTGCTTCCTGCCCGTTGCGGAACCGGAGGATCCGGTTTCTGACCCCCGCCTCCTGCAGGTTTTCCTTGATCAGTTCGGCGTGCCCGTCGTCATCCTCCGCGATCAGGATGACGAGTTCCTGGTCCAGTCCGTGATCCATGCCGCCTCCTGCCTTTCAGAGAGATCCAAAACGTCGACCGCCTCCGGGGAACGGGGCAGTACAACATAAAATCGGCTTCCGACCTCGTGTTCCGATTCCACCCAGATCGATCCCCCCAGCCGGTCCGCCATCCGCCTGGCAATGGTCAGGCCGAGGCCTTCGCCCGGTCCTTGCTCGGGATGGAGCCGTTGGAAGATATTCCAGATTTTCTCCTGGTCGGCAAAGGGAATACCCAGTCCGTTATCTTCCACGCAGTAGCGGACACCGTCCGGAACCGGCACTCCGGAAATCGTGACCACCAGCGGACGGTCATGGGCTCGATATTTGAGGGCATTGTCCAGCAGGTTGCTGAAAATCTGGGTAACCTGTACGCCATCGGCCATGCAGGGCTGGTAGGTGCCTATTTCCACCCGTGCCCCGGCAGCCTCGATCTGGTACGCCATGGATGAAACTATTTTCTCCAGAATTATACGCATGTCAAGCGTCTCAAAGCAAATCGCCGCACGCCCCAGTCGGGAGAGGCGCAGCAGGCCGTTCAGCAGTCCGTCCATCTTTTCGACACTGCCGGTGATGAACCCGAGCGACTTGGGGATGTCTTCCCGCAGCTGGCGGTCCAGGCCCTGGCGCGCATCCTCCGGCAATTCAGCCGCCGCTGTCAGCAGGTCCAGCTCGGTGCAGCTTTTGAGCAGCCTGCGGCTGAATCCCTGCACATTTACCAGCGGCGAACGCAGATCGTGCGATGCCACGTAGATGATGCCCTCCAGCTCCTTGTTCTTCTGCTGAAGTTCCCGCAACAGGCGGTCGCGCTGCTGTTCGGTCCGTTTCCGTTCGGCGATCTCGTTGTGCAGTTCACGGTTGGCGTTGGAAAGACTCCTGGTCCGTTCCTCCACCCGTTGCTCCAATGTCTCGTTGGCGTGGATGATCTCCTGAAATCTCTGGGACAGGGCTGCGGCCATCTCCCTGAAATTCAGGCTCAACCGGTCGATCTCCGCCACCATGCTCTGCGGCCAGGCAGACACCGTTTCCCGCGACAGCCGCGCGGGCAGGTCGGTGGTCAGTTGCGAAAGGTGCAGCAAGGGGGCTGCCAGCCGGCGGGAAACGTAAAGCGAAGCGGTCAGAGCCAGCAGGTTGACCATCAGCAGGATGGAGAGCGCCCGGATGTGTTCACGGAAGATCTTGTGCTGGTAGGGTGCCCAGGGACTTTCCACCAGAAGGCTCCAAGGCGCATCGGCGCCCAGCGCCACCCTGCCGAGGTAGATCGAACGGCCGGACTGCTGCCACACGGGTATCGGACTTTCCGATGTGCCCGGCAGGAATTGGGTGACATTGCTCCATTTCGTCCGGTGAGAAGTGCCGCGGACCTGCGGAGTGAAGGGGGCCATGAGACCCAGATCGGGTCTGGTGCCGGCAATGACGCGCTGGTCGCTGTCGATCAGGGTGATGTCATGATACGGTTTGTGCCGGGCGGAATTGATAGTTTCGCTGAGCGGCTGCAGATTGAGCCCGGCAACGACGTAACCGGAAAAGCGTTTTTCCTTGAAAACCGGCAGCCCCATGGCAACGATGGGGGCCGGATCGTCGGTACGCGGCCTGAAAATGCCGGTGACCACCCCCTTGCCGGTGTCCCGGAGCTGGTGGTAATAGACCCGGTCGCTGAAATCCATGCCGATCAGGGGATCATCGGGACCGTGCACCGGCGAGAAGGTGACCGAATGTCCCGCTGCATTGCCGGTGTACAGCACGGCGAAATTCGGATTTGCTGCGTGCAGGAGCTGCGTGGCGAGTTGCAGCCGCGAGAAATCGGCGTTGCTGTCGTTGAGTGGCAGATGATCCGCCTCGTTGACCAGTTGCGATAACACCAGCATGTTGCTCCGGAGCTTCAGACGCAGTTCGTAGAGCGCCACGTCCGAACTGATCCTGAGGTCATTGCCGAGTTCATTGAGATATTTTTCTTCAACAAGCCTGCCGTGCAGCACCATCACGATGACCGCCGGAATGAGCACCAACGACATCAGCAGGTTGAACAACAACTGATGAATGGGGATGGAATGGCGCTCTTCGGGTGAACGCCACAAAGCCGCGATCGAAGGGACGTAGTTCAGGAGCAGGCTGGCGATCAGCGCATTGGTGATGCCGATCGTCCAGTACATCAGGATGCCCGCCACGGTGCCGATCAAGGGCGCTTTCATCACCACCAGGAAGAACAGCCATGCCAGGGGAGCACCAAGCAGCGGCCAGTACAGGGCTGCATAAAGGACGAGATTCCTGGAGCGTCCCCTCCGGAGTAGGAGCCCCACGAAGAGCGGTTCGCAGGTAAGCCAGACCATCGCATAGGGATGACCGAAGAGCCGGATCGTCCAGGCTGATGCGACCAGTCCCGCCAGCACGCCCCAGCGGATACCGTAAAGGCTGACGACCATGAAGACGGCTATGCTGCCGAACAGGTATTTGAAGCCCGCAAAGAGCGGCACGGAAGCCATATTGCCGACCAGACCGGCGCAGATCAGCAAAGCCAGCAGCACGGTACGGCGGCAATTATATGGCACCCCTCTATCCATGGAGGGGCCTCGAAAAGGTGCCGGAGCGGTACGTCAACGGCGCACGGCAGGGGGCGGAGCACGGATGTCGGAAGGTAGTCTTCATGGCCTGGATTCCGGGTGCTTTCTGCTGAAAGGCCTTATGCTAGCATACTTTGCCGGACTTGATAAGGAGGTAATGCCGCGGCATGCCTGGACAACGTCGCGATTGAACCTGAACCCGTTTGTGCGTATGATGCCGATGATCCCGCGGTCGGGGAATCCGCGTAGCCAGCGGGAAGCACAGCGGCACCCCGGCCGGTCGGAAAAGACATCTGTGATACGGTGATATTAAAAGGAGAACCACATCAATGAAACGTATTCTTATTGCTCTCATCTTCGTCTCGCTTGCCGGCAGCGCCTGTGCCGAATCGATCGGCTTCGGCGTGCGGGGGGGAGGCGCCACCAGCCGCAGCAGTTACTATGCGGAAGGCTTTGCAGATCTGTATCTGAACAGGCTGGTATCGATCGGCGCCACTGCGGCGTATGTCATGCTTGACCACAATGATGCTGGTTCCATACGGCGCGACACCTCCGTACCGATTACGGCCCTGTTCAAGGTGCGTCCGCCGCTGCCGTTTTTTCAGCCCTACGCCGGACTGGGGGCGGCAGTAGTTTTTCATGAGAATCGCGGCGTCAAGGGAACTCCTGTAATCGTCGCGGGAACCGACCTGAACATCAGCACCAGTCCACTGTTCCTCAACGTAGAATACCGCCGCCAGTTCGATGACAAGCTCGATTTTCTCGGCGGAGGCCTGGGGATCAAGTTTTAATCCGCAGCGCCCCGGTGTCGCTGCCAAAGTAAGGGCCGGGCGGCTTTTTCTCACGATTTGATTACCGTTGACATTGCATAGTGCGCACGTTAATCTCAGGTCTTTAATAAATCGTCTTTATGCAAAGTGGCCGGCCGCCCGAGCATGCGGTCAGGCGCAAGAGACTCTCGCCGTGAGAATGCCTGATCGCCAGGCTGTTGACAGGAGCTGCCATGAACAAGAATACGCTGACATTCAAGGTATTGGGAGTCCTCGGAATATTCCTGTCCTGCGCCCTTGTTACGATGGGGGTGGTTACGATGTGGCTGCAGTACAGATCCACCATGGATCTGCAGACGAAGAACGCCAGCAATGTAACCGCCATAATCATCAAGGACATACAGGATTACATGATGAAGGGGGATGCCAGGGAAATCGGCCGGTATGCTGCCGAGGCGAAAAAGAACCGGTTCGTCCGTGATCTGAGGATTTACAACACCGAGGGGAAGGAAACCGGTGCTACCGGCTCGTCGGCGTCCGATCCCCATGTCATGCAGGCATTGCAGAGCGGCAAAAACGTCTCCTACACAGCCGTTGATGGCGGCATGCACACCTTGAGCATTGCTGCGCCGTTGATCAACGAGGAGCGCTGCCACCAGTGCCATGACGCCGGCTCCAAGCTCAGGGGCAGCGTGCTGGTGACCACTTCCATCCAAGACGGGTACGACAACATCCTCGCCTTTGCCATGAAGATGATCGTTCCGGGCATTTTCTTTTTCTTCACCCTGCTGGGCGTCATTTATTTCTTCTTCAAAAAGGTGATCATTCAGCACGTGGTCCTTATAGCTGACAACGTCGTCGAAATGGCGAACGGCAACCTCACGGTCAGCATCGACCATAAGAGCAGCGATGAAATAGGCACCCTGTCTTCGTGCATCAACCAGCTCATTCAGAAGTTCAGGGGCATAATAGCCGATGATAAGCTGGCGGCCGACAACGTGGCCAGTGGCAGTCGGGAACTCTCCAACATCGCTGCCAATCTGTCCACGGCGGTGAATCAACAGGCCAACCTGATCGTGGAGTGCGACAAGCTGACCCAGAATGTGGCGGAAAATCTGGATGCCACCGAGGAGATGGCCATCTCCACGACCGAGACGGTGGAATCAACCAGGGGAGCCCTGAGCAGTTTCGTGGAGAACCTGAACCAGGCCGGACAAGTAATCATAAGCGAATCGGAGAAACAGGTGGCCCTGGCGGCTCAGACCCAGGAGCTGGCCGGCAAGGCCGGCGATATACGGTCGGTGCTGGAAATCATTTCCGACATTGCCGATCAAACCAATCTGCTGGCGCTGAATGCCTCCATAGAAGCGGCCCGGGCCGGCGAAATGGGACGCGGATTCGCCGTGGTGGCGGACGAGGTGCGCCAGCTCGCCTCCAAGACCCAGAGCTCTCTCGCCCTGATCAATACCAGCGTCAAGGCTGTGGTGAGCGGAGTCGAGCATGTCTGTTCGGCTAACGAGGTAAGTGCCCAAAGGATGCGCGAAATATCGGGGTCGACGCGGCGTCTGATCGACAGCATCGGAGAGACGAGCGAGCAACTGAAGGATGCCGAGGACATCTCTTCCGATCTTACGAAAAAATGCACCTACATAGCCACCCGCACCAAGCAGATGATCGAGCTGATGATGCAGATCATGGCCCTGACCGACCAGAACCGCGCCGTAGCCGGCGAAGTGAACGGGGTTTCCGCCACCCTGGCCCGGAAGTCGGATGAGTTGCGGACGGCGCTGTCCCACTTCAGAACCTGACCCATGTCCGTTGCCCTGCCGCCACAATCCTCCGAACTGACTCTCCTGCTGGTAGAGGACAACGAGTTCTGCCGAAAACTGGCCGTAATGCAGCTTTCCGAACATTTCAAGAACATGGTTGTGGCCGGCGACGGTTTCGAAGGTCTGTGGCGTTTCAGCGAGTGCAGGCCGGATATCGTGCTGACGGACCAGAATATGCCCGGTTTTTCCGGTCTGGAAATGGTCCGGAGAATCCGGGAAAGCGACCGCAGAACGCCGATTATTCTGATGACCGGCAACATTGATCACCAGATGATGGTGGAAGCGATAAACCTCGGGATTGCACGTTTCGTCCCCAAACCCTATAAAGCCGAACTGCTGTTGCAAGCTCTTGATGACGTTGTCCTGAAGATCGCCGACGACCTGTTGTTGGAGCGGCACCGCCAGCAGGAGATCGAGTTGCTGCGGTATCGCGACCGTTACAACTCGATGCAGCAGGAAGCCGCACTCCGCAAGGAGCTCCACGTGGTGCGCCATGACCTGCGCCACCTGGCCATCTCCGCCCCCGACAACGTCCGCTGGGGTGTGGAGGTGGCTCATACCCCCCGGGATATCATGTGCGGCGACGGTTACAGCGTACGGTACCTTCCCGACGGCAGGGTGCTCGTCTTTCTCATCGATTCGATGGGCTCCGGCCTTTCCGCCTCCCTGACCACCCTGCTGGCCACCTCATTCTGCAATTTCGTCGTCGAACACCTGTTTCAGTGCTGCGGCCTCGTTTTCGGCAAGATACTGGACATGTTCATGAGGTATGTCTCGGAAATGCTGCTGGATGACGAGGTGATTTCCTGCGGTCTGCTCCTGATGGATCTGAAGGCATCCGAGATCGAGGCGGCCCTCTTTGCGCTGCCCCCTCTGCTGGTGCGGGAACTGGACGGTTCCGTGCACCATGTTCGCAGTGCCAATCCCCCCCTGTGCCGGTACAGCGGAGAGACCTCAATAACCAGGCTTTCCCTGGCCAGGGTGGCGGATCTGCTGATGGTGACCGACGGGGTCACCGATGCTGCGGCCGATGCACATTGTTTATACCGTGAGCACATGCAGGACGATTTTCGTGAATCCCCGACGCTGGCAGCCCTCCAGCGAAGATTCCTGGGCCGGATTTCGCCGGAGGAAAAGAATGACGACCGGACCATGCTGCATGTGCGCCGGCTCGACCTGCCGGTTTCCTGGCAATGGGCCTGCAAACCGGCGCTCGCTCTTGGCGCCCTGGCCGAGACGGCCGTCAAGGCGCTCGACCGGCTGGCCCTGGAGGTGATGCTGAACGACAGGGACCGCGACGAGTTGGAACTGCTCCTGACCGAGGCGCTGATCAATGCCTTTGAGCACGGCTGTCTCGAAATCGGCAGGGAAGAAAAAAGCAAGGCCATCCTGGCGGGAGAGTATGACGACCTGCTGAAAGGGCGGAGCGCGGCCCCTGACAGCAGCATCGAACTGTCGCTCTCGCTGTGGCGGGGAGCGGCGTCACCACTTCTGATCCTGGAGGTGCGGGACAGCGGTCCCGGCCTGCCGGCGGATTTCTTCAGCACGCCCGCCGTCAATGGGGTCAGCGGCCGCGGCCTCCGCATGATCAGCCGCTACAGCGACGGCTTCTTCGCTGCCGGCCCGGGAGGCTGCCTGACAATTTTGAAAACCATCGAAGGAGACAGTCATCATGCAGATTGAGCGCACCGGCAGCACGGAACTGACCATTACCGGCAACATCAAGTCCATCGAAGACAGCATCCAGATCAAGGAGGCCATCGGTACACTGTGCAATGCAGGAGGCAGGAGCCTGCATCTGCAGATCCCCGATTCCTTTTCGATGACATCAACGGTGATCGGGAATTTGATGAAGCTGGTCCACCACGACAAGATCCAGTTGTCGATTGCGATCGGCGACCAAAGGCTCTATGAGCTGCTGGACGAGCTGAACCTGGTGAAAGCTTTCAATGCGCGCATGACGTGATGCCAGCCGCCGCTGGCCCGGTCGGTTCCCGCAGTATGTTCCCTGCCGCATGATTGACAAAATACCGTGGTAAGAGGTTAATGGAACTATGGATTCTTACCAGGGAGGACTGTCATGATCCCGATTCCCGCATTCCAACCCCCCGATTTCAGTGCCCCGCATCTGGCCGCCGCGCCGGCAGTGCGGAGCGGACCAGCTCCGGCAGATGGCGTGGCCCCGAGCGGCTTTCACGCCACTTCCAATCATCCCGAATATGTGCACCTGGGGGGAGGACGCTGGGTGCTGGCGCCTGAAAGCCGCATGGATGCCCTGCTGGTACTGAAGGGTGAGGGTGTGGAGGTGGTCGAGCAGCGCCGGGTGAAAAAAGGGGATCAGGTGGTGCTCGGACGCAGCGAGAATGGCGAAGAGGGCATCCTGGTATACTGCGACGGCTTCGGCGACCGTGCCTGTGACGAGGCCGAAAAGTTCGCCTTCCGCACCCGCGGCACGCGCGAGACCCCCTTTTCCCGATCCTACGACGAACTATACCGCATCCTGCGCCATGACCGCGAGGAGGGGTACATCGTCTGGGTCGTGGGCCCTGCGGTGGCCTTTGACAAGGACAGCCGGCAGGCGATGCAGGGACTGATAGAGAGCGGCTATTGCCAGGCCCTGCTGGCTGGCAATGCCCTGGCCACTCATGACCTGGAGGCGGCCCGTTTCCGGACCGGCCTCGGACAGGATATCTATACCCAGGCCCTCCAGCCCTTCGGACATTGCAACCATCTGGACGTGATCAACGAGGTGCGCCTGCGCGGCTCGATCCGCCGGACCATTGCCGAGCTGGAGCTTTCGGACGGCATCATCTACGCCTGCGAACGCTGCGGCGTTCCCTATGTGCTGGCAGGTTCCATCCGCGACGACGGACCGCTGCCGGAGGTGATCACCGATGTCCGCCAAGCCCAGGATGCCATGCGGGAGCATGCCCGCCGGGCCACTACGGTCATTGCGCTGGCCACCCAGCTGCATGCCATTGCCTTCGGCAACATGGTGCCCAGTTATCGGATCATGGCGGACGGCTCGGTGCGCCCGGTGTTCTTCTACATTGTGGATATGTCGGAATTCAGCGCCGACAAGCTGGCCAACCGCGGTTCGGCACAGGCCCGGGCGATCCTTACCAATGCCCAGGATTTTGTGGTGAATCTCTGGCATAATCTTCGCCCTGGAGCTGCGATATCGTAGTGACTGAGACCTTGAAGATGGGGCGCAGGGGCCTGGATGTCGCGATCACGTGTGTCGGGTGAACCGTTTCCGCCCGGAAAGGAGAGGCTGCATGAGCAGGACAATCCGCATCATCGGCGTGCCGATCGACCTGGGGCAGGATAAGCGCGGGGTTGACATGGGGCCTGCGGCGATCCGCCATGCCGGACTGGCGGCGCATCTTTCCGCATTGGGGTATACGGTCGAGGATGCCGGCAACCTGGCGGTGCCGGTGCGCGAGACCCTGGCGGACGAGCGGGACAAGCATTACCTCCCCTCCGTCAGCCGGGTCTGTGCGGATGCCTATGAGGCGGGGCGCCGGGCACTGGAGGATGGCTGCATACCGCTCTTCGTCGGTGGCGACCACTCCCTGGCCATCGGCAGCATCGGCGGGATAAGCCATCAGGAACCGGCGGGAGTAATCTGGATCGACGCCCACGGCGATTTCAACACCCCTGAAACTACCATCAGCGGTAATACTCACGGCATGACCCTGGCGGTGCTCCTGGGAGAGGGCTATCCCGAACTGGTGGGTATTGGACGCCCCGGCCCCACGCTCAGACCCGGGGAGGTCATCATGATCGGCATTCGCGACCTCGATCCGGAGGAGCGGGAGCGGTTGCGGAAGAGCGGCATCACGATCTACACCATGCGCGAAATCGACGAACGGGGTATCAGTGCCGTTACCCGCGAAGCGGTCGAGCGGCTGGAGTACAGGGCCCGGCTGCATGTGAGCCTGGATATGGATGTGCTCGATCCTCAGGCGGCACCCGGTGTCGGAACCACGTCGCCGGGGGGATTGACCTACCGGGAGGGGCAATTGATGATGGAGATCATCGCCGATTGCGGCAGGCTTTCGTCAATGGACATCGTGGAAATCAACCCGATCCTCGATCGCTACAACCAGACCGCTTCCCTGGCGGTCGAGCTGGCGGCCTCGGCCTTTGGCAAGCGCATTCGTTAATGTACCGTAGAGCGGCGAGTTGGGAACAACAGAGTAGGGGAGAGTTCTACCATCCCGGCCAACTGGCCGGGTCCTGTCGAAAGAGCTCCTCCATGGCGGCGTACAGCTCGGGATGGCGCAGTTTGAAGGGGCAGGGGTTTTCGAAGAAGGTTTCGGTCAGTACGGCGAAAAACTCGGCCGGATTCTCGGCTCCGTAATGATCGAAGAGGGATGGCCTGCAGTGGGCAGCGGCATGCTGCAGCCGATGATATTCGTGCTCGAAGATGACCTCCCACGGGGAAGACCCGCGACCGTTTTCCCCGGTGCCTGTTGAACTGCTGAGCCGATATTCCTCGTCCAGCAGGTGGGCGAATTCATGGATGATGACATTGTAGGAGCCCTCGTCATCCACCCCTGCCAGCCCCACATCCTCCCACGACAGCACCAGAGCGCCGTTTCCGGCAAACTCCCCGGAGCGGCAGTCCTCGCTTTCGGTCACGATGCCGCTTTCGTCCGTTTCCTGCCAGCAGGCGACATACTCGCCGGGATAGACGACAATCGAGGAAATCGCGGGGAAGTATCCGGTGCTGCGGTGCAGAAGCAAGAGGCAGGCCTGCGCTGCAATGGTGACACGCACCGCATCGTCCACCACCATGCCGTTGGCGCCTTCAACCCGTTTTTTCTCCAGGAACGCCAGTACATGCCCCTGCAGTTCCTTTTGGTCGGCCTCCGGCAGGCGATGCCACAGGGGCAGCTCTGCCAGGGTATCCAGCCATGCATCAGGGAAACCGTCGGCATCCCGCCCTTTTGAACGGCGCTCGAAGAATGAGAACAGGGACTTCAGCTTTGCCACCTCTCGTTGAAGACCAGTTCGTCGAGTGGTTTGCGCGGTGGAGCCGCCGGTTCCTCCTGCGGGTATCCCAGCGGAAGCAGGCCGACAATGCTGACATAAGCGGGAATGCCCAGCATCTCGGCCAGGGGCTGGTCTTCGAAGATACTGACGAACACGCTGCCCAGTCCCAGGTCGTGGGCTGCCAGCATCAGATTCTGGGCTGCCAGTCCCGCGTCCGTCATATAGAACTGCTGGTGGCGCATGTCCCCGGACAGGTTGGGCAGGGCGCAGATCACGATCACCACCGGCGCCTCGGCCAGGGCCATCTGGGAGGGATTGGTCTTATACCCCTTGGCTGCAAAGAAGGTATCCACGGAGGATAGTTCACTGATCCTGCGTTTCACGGCAGGATCGCGCACCACCACGAAGCGGCAGCATTGCAGATTGGCCCAGGAAGGGGCGCATCGCGCAGCCTCCAGTACGGCCCGGAGTTTTTCCGGCTCTACCAGCCGCTCGGAAAAACTGCGGACACTATGTCTGGTCCTGATCGCCTCCAAGGTTTCCATATGTGGCTCCTTGACGTTATCCCTGATCGCCGAAACCCCTGTGCCACACTAATTTTAGCACACTCTCCCGGCACGGGCACAGGGAAAAGCCGCTGCTCCAAAAGGAAAAGCCGTCGCTGGGACGGCTTTTCACCTGCTGCATATGCGGAAACTTTTACTTCCTGACCACCATGCGACGCTGCATGCGTCCCCCCATGGAGGCCATCTGGTGTTTCTGCAGGGCTGACACGCTTTCCAGGTGGAACTGGAACCACATGTCGCCGTAGGCGCGCATCTTCATCTTCTTCCCCTGACCGAGGTTCTCGAGATTTTCCTTGATGTGTTCGTCGCCGGGCAGTTTCTTGAGCCCTTTTTCGAGGGTCTCCTTGGCCTTGGTCTGCTCGCCGTTTTCCAGCAGACAATAGGCATAGAGATTCCAGAGGAGCGACTCCTTCGGACTCCATTGTACCGCCTTATCGAAGGTGGCGATCATCTTGTCCTTTTTCTGGCGTTTCATGTAGCAGATGGCCAGCATTGCCATGGCAACCCAGTTTTTGAAGAATGATTTCTCCAGGTGGGGAAAGGCATTCGAGAAGTCCCGCTTCATGTAGTAGATCATGCCGATCTGGGAGTGGAGCTGTCCTTCGACATAGATCTGCCATTTGCCATACTGCAGGGCATCTTTCAGGTCCCGGATCGCCTTTTCGAAACGTTGTCCCTGGAGGTCCTTGCCGGCAGTCTCCATGGCAGCCATTACCTTCTTCATGATGATGCGCGAAAAGAGCAGGAAGATACCGGCAAACACTGCCAGGGCGATCAGCAGCGAGCCCCACCAGACGAGCTTGAAGCCGAAGATCAGGATCAGCAGCACGGCCACGGCTGCTCCTGCGGAAATAAGCAGATTATACATCGATGCATCCTTTCATGGGGGTCATTGGCTATTTGAGCGAGTAAGCGATCACGGCAGTCATGTCCGGCGGGTTTTCAGCTCCTGGAACCGGCAGGGACCATCTGCCCGTTTTTTTCGGTGAAACGGGCAATGATGATGCGGCGGCCCGGCTTGAGGGCGATCTTGCCCTTCAGGTTGTTCCAGGCCGAGAGAAGTTTGGTGGAAACGTTGAACTGCTTGGAAAGGGAAGCAAGTGTGTCGCCTTTCTTGACGACATAGTACTTGGCAAAGGTTCCCTTGCCCGACTTCGAGCCCGCTGACCGCCCTTCGTGGCCGAAATCGACGGTCTGCTTGACCGGAACGATCAGTGACCTGCCGGCAATACGGCTCTTCTTGGAGAGCCCGTTCAGTTCCGACAGGGTCTCAGGGGTGATACCGAACCGGCGGGCAACGGATTTCAGGGAGTCCTTCTTGCGGGCCTGATAACGGGTGTACAGCGTTTTTTCGCTAAAGCGCTGCTCGGCAGGCACCTTGCCATATTCCGTTTCGAAGCGCTGTCTGGTCCCCTTGGGCAGTTTCAGCTGATAATCGGGATAATTGGGCGGCGTGCACCAGTGACGCAGATCGGGATTGAGATCACGGATGGCATCATAGGTGGTGCCCGCCAGTTTCGCCACCAGTTCCAGGTCGGTCCGGGTGGGGATGGTAACGGTTTCGAACTCGATCGGCGGCAGATAGGCGATATCGGAGAAGCCGTAGCGTGCCGGTTCCTTGGCGATGATGGCGGCAGCCAGCAGCTTGGGCACGTATTCCTTGGTTTCTCGCTTAAGGTAGGAACCGCGGGAGATCTCCCAGAAATCGCTGGTATTGTACATGCCGATGGCGCGCAGAATTTTGTTTTCACCGGCGTTGTAGCCGGCAGCGGCCAGATACCAGTCGCCGTTGAACATCTCGTAGAGTTCCTTCAGATAGAGCGCGGCCGCGCTGGTCGCCTTGACCGGGTCTTTGCGCTCATCCACCCATTGGTCTATCCGCAGGGAATAACGCCGCCCCGTATCGGAGACGAACTGCCAGGGACCGACGGCATTGGCCCACGAGCGGGCATGTAGATGAAAGCCGCTTTCGATCATGGCCACGTACACCAGATCTTCGGGCATGCCCTGGCGTTTGAGGATCTCCTTCATCATCGGGATGTAACGGGAGGAGCGGGAAAGCCAGCGTGAAAAGGAAGGTTTGCCTTTGGTCTGGAAGTAATAGAGAAAGTATTCGACCTTGTTGTTGAGTGTCAGAGGGATATCGGACAGCGGCAGATCGAGATCGGGCAACATCAGGTCGCCACTCTGGCCGGGTTTACCCTTGAGTTCCTCGAGGGTGAAAAAGTCCGAAATGCCGGCGGACTGTTCCTCCTCTCCCTGGGGATCGTCCAGGGCAACCAGCTCCGGTGTTTGCGCCTGCATCGGGGCAGTCGGACGGGTCAGTTCGCCGAGCAGCGCCTGGGTCGGCTCGACCGCTCTCACCGGCACGACGCACAGGAGCAAGGCAGCCGGAACGATGAGCGATGTAAGTAATGACTTGGCAGGCATAAGTCGTCAAATTATAAAGAAGATCGGGGGGAATGTCAATCGCGGGTAATTCCTTGCGGAACAGGTCCTTGCGGGGTTTTGCCATCGTCAAGTACCGGTTGCCGGGGAGCGGCTTCCGATTGCAGGTGACAGATGAGTTGCATGCCTGCCAGTACGACCAGCCAGCCGGTATAGATCCAGATCATGAAGACCGGCAGCAGCGACAGCGTGCCATAGATAGCATTGGAACGGGAAAGCCCGATCTGGAAGTGGATGAAAGCCCACTGGGCCAGTTGGCAGGCAGTGCCCGCCACCAGCCCGGCAGTCAGCGCGTGGCGCAGCCTCACCTTGGTGTTCGGAATGAACAGGTACAGGCACACCAGGGCTATCCAGACGCTCAGGTAGGGAGTCAGGCGGAAGAGCGCCAGCAGCATGCGGCCGAAGACCGGCAGATGGAAGAACCACTGCACCACGCTCTGGTGCTGGAGACCGGTGGTGACCGCAACGGCCACGCCGATCAGCAGCGGCGTGCCGAAAATGACGATCAGGTAGTCCCGCAGCTTGTGATGGTAGCGCTTGCCCCGCTCAAGTCCGCAGATCTGGTTGAAGGCTTCCTCGACCGTATCGAGCGTGGCCAGAACCGAGAGGAGCAGCATCACCACACCGACCGCCCCCAGCGAACCCACCCGGGTATTGTTGACGTAATGCAGGATTCGGGTGATGATCTGCTGGGACCCGGCCGAAACATTGGAGAGAATGACCGAAGCCAGTGTAGTGTGAACTTCCAGCGCCTTCAGAATGGCAAACATGATCGCCAGGAACGGCACGATGGAGAGCATGCTTGAAAACGAAAGGGCCGCTGCATACGTCGTGCAGCGGTCGTCGCGAAACTTTTGCAGCAATTTCCGGATTGCTGCGACTATTGTGTGCTGTTCCGCAAATGACATGCCACACCTCAAGAGACGTTCGGCGGCAGACCGAAGTGCAGTTGGAGATTAACAGAAGAACAGATGTCCGCAGTTGTACTGCCCGCGCCATATGCCGCGCCCCGAGAAGCGTGACCTTCCGCTTCGGGAAGGGAGTGCATCAGTGGTGCCTGAGATGCCGTTTGTAGGCGACAATCTCGGCTGCCAGTGCGGCTGCGGCTGCGATGGACAATCCTGCCAGAATGGCGAGTGCCAGGGTGAACATATGCATTACCTCTCTGCTTTCTCCCCCCTTTTACTTAATGGTAGCTCAATCGGCATAACGCTGTAAATGGATGTCGTTGCTGCATAATCGATAGATGGCGTGCGGCGCGTAACGTAAAAAGCCCACAAAGATGTGGGCTTCAATACGCCGGAAGTTCACCGTAATGTTTTACACCCCGGCGGAACGTTCCTTTTCCTTCTGCATCGCATCGCGGCCCGCCTCGATGGCCGATGCCAGAATGGATTTCTTTTCGACAATGGTTTCCTTACCGTCCTCAATGGCTGTCTTTATTTTTTCCTGGGCTTCGCGGGTGTACTCCTTGATCTTGTCGACCGCATCCTCGGCCAGATCCGCGATGGTTTCCCTCATTTCGGACCCGCTTTTGGGAGCGTACAGCAGCGCCAGCCCAGCGCCTGCGGCAGCTCCGGCCAAAAATGACAACAGTACCGTACCGGCACAGATTCCTTTCTCTTCGGACATGGTTACCTTCCTCCCCTTTTCTTGAGATAACGCTCAAGTATGTATTTTCCCGCCACTTTGGCTCCGGTGGCCCAGGCAGACGTGCTGTGCAGCACACTGGTTACCACTCCGACCGAACGGTTGATGCTGTGCAGATTCTCACCGGTGGCCCCCAAGGCGGACATGAAGCATTTGACATCTTCGGTATGTTCAGCCACACCGCCGCCGACGGCTTTGAGTTCGGCCAGTACAAGGGGCAGCTCCTGCAGCGTCGGGCGCAGTTCCTGCTGGACCATGTCGGCCAGCGAGCCCACCGAAGCAGCTGCACGCTTGAGCGTCAGCAGGGTCGGAATCAGCATCAGGACCAGGATTCCTATCGCTGCGGCAATAATGATCAGGGCAATACCTGCAACGGTCATTTTATTCTCCAATCGACGTGGCTATGGGCATTCATGTCCCATCAAGTATAGTTACATCGGTTAGAAAATTCAATCGAATTAACCTTGTGGCTTGGCCTCCGTCACGGCTTGTCCCCCCTGCCAAAGGCCTCCAGAATCTCACGACGGGCTTCGCCGACAGTAAGCGGGAGCCGTTTGAACGGCAGATCGTCGCCGGTCTTCAGGCGATGGATCAATTCGGCGATGTAGGGCAGGCGCAGCTTGACGCTTTCGAGATCCCCGGCCGCATTGAAGACCTCCTCCGGCGTGCCGCTCCGCACCAGCCTGCCGCGGCTGAGAATATGCAGCCGGCTGAGAAAGACCGGTACCAGGTCCACGCTGTGAGTGGCCATCAGGATGGTCACCCCTGTTTCACGATTCAAGTGGGTCAGGAACTCCATCATACGGTACTCGCCCATTGGGTCGAGACCGGCGGTCGGCTCGTCCAGCAGCAGGATCTCGTGCCCCATGGCAAGCAGCCCCGCGATGCAGATGCGTTTCTTCTGTCCGTAACTGAGGTTGTGGATATCCTTGGCAGCCAGATCGGCCATCTCGACCGCCTCCAGCGCCTGGCCCACCCGGCGGGCCACCTCGGCTTCGCCGAAGCCCATATTGCGTGGTCCGAAGGCGACATCCTCAAAGACCGAGTGCGCGAAAAGCTGGTCATCCGGATTCTGAAACACGAGTCCGACCTTGCCGTAGATCTCGCGCGGTGAGAGCCGCCCTATATCGGCTCCATCCAGCAGAACCGAGCCGGAGAATTCCCTGACGATTCCGTCCAGGATCTTCAACAGTGTGGTTTTCCCGGAGCCGTTGGAGCCGAGGATGCCGCAGAACTCCCCCTGCCGAAGATCCAGGCTGATATCGGACAGGGCAACGGTACCGTCGGGATACCGGTAGGAATTGATGCGGGCTGAGAGGCGGGGGCGTGTCATGTGAGTCGATCCTAAAGAGGAAAAAGAGCCTTCGAGCTGGTTGTTGTGAACGGTTTCCGGCTAGTTTTGCAATTTCCAGGCAATGGCTGCGGTCAGTGCAAAGAGGACCAGTCCGGCGATCTGGAACATGCTGGGGGGTGCGCTGCGCAGCAGCGGCAGGTTTCCATCGTAACCACGCTGGGTCATGGCAACCGTCATGGCGTGGCTGCCGTCGAAAGCGCGGATGGTCAGCATGCCGGCCAGGGCGCCGAAAGAACGCAGGCCACGGCGCAGGCCGCAGTAGCCCAGGCGATTTTTCTGTGCCATGTAGACCACCCCCGCATCATCGTAAAGCATGAACAGCGTCCGCCAGGCAAAGAGGGAGACCTCCACCAGGCTGCGCGGCACCCGCAGCCAGGCCAGGGCGGCCATGGTCTCGGTGAAGGTCGTCGCCTGGCTGAACAGAACCGCCACGGAAACCGCTCCGAGAATTCTCGAAACGGCAAGCAGCCCTTCGTGCAGCCCTTCACGGTGCATCATCAGCGTGAACCAGCCGGACCTGAAAAAGACGCTGGAGGGGCCGCTGCCGATGAATACCTTCAGTGCCAGAATGACCGCCGCGATAAAGAGGGGATGCACAAGACGCAGGCACAGCACGCGCAGCGGCATGCCGAGGCATACGGCGGCCGGTAGGCACAATGCCGCCACCAGCCAGGGAAACGTGCTGCTGCCGGAACTGACCACCAACGCGAGCAGCAGTCCGGCCGCCAGGAGGCGGATGCGCGGATCAATGGCTGTTGCCGCATGGTTATGGTGATGAAGAAGATGTCTCACGGGGATCCCGGGGCAGTGTCGGTCGCCGGAGGAGCGGCAGGTGCGCCGGAGGAAATGCTATCCCCTTTTCAGCATGCCTGCAACTACATCCTCCACCGCGGAATACGGGTCGATGGCAGCGGATGCGATATCGTCAAGCACCTTGTCGAGCGTTCCGTTCCGCTCGATGTACTCCATGGCTTGTTTATAGAGGCTGTCCCGCAGGATGTCAATGAAGTGCCGTTTGTTACGTTCCCGCAGGAAGTTGGAGATCCGGCCGCTGCAGAACAAAAAATCGCGATGGGCCAGCATTTCTCCCACCAGTTCGTCGATGCCCGCACTGCGCTGGGCCTCGGTCTTCAGCACCTGTGGCTTCCAGCCCCCCTCGAGCACCGGGCGCATGTCCAGCATGTTAGAAAGCTCCCGGGCGGTGCGGTCCGCACCCTCCCGATCGGCCTTGTTCACCACGAACACATCGCCAATTTCCAGGATGCCGGCTTTGATGGCCTGAATGTCGTCTCCCAGGCCCGGCACCATCACCACGCAGGTGGTGTGGGCGGCCTTGACGATATCGACCTCATCCTGTCCCACCCCGACGGTTTCGATGATCACGACATCCATGCCAAGGGCGTCCATGACGAGGGCCACATCCGATGTCGAGCGGGAAATGCCGCCGAGGGCTCCCCGGGTTGCCAGACTGCGAATGAAAACACCATCGTCGGTGGCGTGCCGGTTCATGCGGATCCGGTCGCCCAGGATCGCGCCGCCGGTAAAAGGACTGGTGGGATCGATGGCCACCACACCCACCTTTTTGCCTCTGCTGCGGAAAGAGGCGGTCAACTGGTCGACCAGGGTGGACTTACCGGCGCCGGGAGGTCCGGTAATGCCGATCAGATAGGCATTGCCGGTGCGGGCGTAGAGTTTTTTCAGGTCGTCGATTGCGGAGGGGCGGGCATCGTCGATATCCCGCATCAGGCGTGCCGCGGAGCGGATGTCGCCCTTCAGGACCTTTTCGGAAAGAGACATGGGAGTTCCTCGGATACGCCAGGGCCGCGCATGGGGCCCCGACAGGTCGATCGGCCGGTTGCCGGAGTGTTCCCTGAATCCTGATGCTGCCGCTCGGAAAAGATTCCTGTCGGAGTCTTTTCGCGGTACAGTTTTGCGGAGAGAGTTGCGGATTCGGATTCAGGAAACGCTTGGCAGGCAGGGCAGGTCAGGCGCGGGGTTTGATATTGGTTCCGATCCACTTGACGATGTCGTCGGTGGAGGTGCCGGGAGTGAAGACCTCGCTGATGCCGGCCTGCTTCAGCCCCGGGATGTCGTCCTCGGGAATCACGCCGCCGCCGAATACCTTGATGTCGTCGGCCTGTTTTTCCTTCAGCAACTGGCAGACGCGGGGTAGAAGGGTGTTGTGGGCGCCGGACAGGATCGACAGGCCGATGCAGTCCACATCCTCCTGAATCGCGCTGGAAACGATCTGTTCCGGAGTCTGGTGCAGACCGGTGTAGATCACTTCGAAGCCGGCGTCGCGGAAAGCGCGGGCAATGATCTTTGCCCCCCGGTCATGTCCGTCAAGCCCCGGCTTGCCGACCAGGACGCGTAAAGTTCTCTCAGCCATTGTCAATTACCTCCAAGGGATGGAATAACCTCTATGGTTTTGTACAGTTGCCGGTGCAGAGGATATGCCCGGCCCGCAGCAATGAAAAACGTATCGCCGGATTACATTTCAATGCCGGTTCTGGCCGGCACCCCCGCCTTGTAGTAATGCTTTATCTCCCGCATCTCGGTCACCAGGTCGGCGGCGGCGATTATCTCCTCGGGTGCGTTGCGGCCGGTCAATACCAGCTCCACCGTTGGCGGCTTCTGGCGCATCAGCTCCAGTACCTGCTCCGTATCGATCAGGCCGAACCCGATGGCTCCCAGAATTTCGTCCATAATCACCAGGTCATAGTCGCCGGAGACCAGCAAACGGGTGACCCGCTCCAGGGCTTCCTGTGCGATACGGCGGTCTTCGCTGATGTCGCTTTTGTTGACCCAGCCCGGCCGGCCGGACTGGATGATCGTGAAGAGCGGTCCCAGTTTTTCGGCAATCAGGTGCTCTCCATAGGGGCCGCCCCCCTTGATGAACTGGAAGACGCAGGCGCGCAGACCGCGTCCGACCGCGCGTACCGCCAGGCCAAGCGAGGCGGTGGTCTTGCCCTTGCCGTTACCGGTGTATACCTGTATGCATCCGCGTTCCAAGCTCATTGCTATTCTCCCGGACCAGGGGGGCTGCGCTCCCTCCGGACCGCACGTTACACTGAAAACAGGGTTTGCGAACAATGAAGGGCCTGTCACAGGCCCGTAAAATCCTGCAGAACTGGTACTGGAGAAGCATTGCGAGCGGCAGGCGGGCCGGCAAGCGGGGGCCATAGCGGCGTTTGCGATTACAAGGAAATAAAACAGCGAGTTTATAGCAAATTTTTCATGGCCCGGTCAAGCAAACCTTTAGCCGGACTAAAACCGCCTGGGCTGCGGCGCGCCCGAAAGTTGACCCGCTTCAGATGGCATTATACACCATCTATCTGTTGCCTTGCAGTGCGTCAGGTGCAATAATTACGGCGCTGCCTCTTTTGCTATGCAGATGCACCACATTACCGAATCAGGAGGTCCCATGAACCTGCCCGCCGTCATCAGGCGCTCCGCCCGGGCGGAAAGCGCCAGAGCCGTAGAAACCGCAGCCTGGCTCCAACAGAACATGAGTCCCTTCTTCTTCGAAGCCATGGCCGACGAGCAGGATGCGCTGGCCTGGCTGGCCAGAGACATGCCCCGCTTGCGCATCAATCAGCGCGTGATCCTGGTGGACCGTGCGAAACTGCTGGTAGTGGCCTGCGTCAGCCGGCGCGGCACCCTCTACGATACTCTGCGCCGGATCGGGGAGCGGGAGATATCCTACGCCATGTTCTCCCACTCCTTTTCCTCCATGCCGGACATGGAGGAGGAACTGGAGGTGCAGCGTTTCGAATTCGACCGCCGCCAGAACCACGAAATCGACCTGAACCGGCCGATCGACATACCTTCTGCACTGGCAGGCAGGATCAGATCCGAGCTGCGGACGTCATTCCCCGGTTTTGACCTGAAAAAATTCGATCGGCTGCTGAAGATCTTCTGGCTCAACAATCAGAATTACGTTCGTATGTCTCCCCCCTCGCGGACCGCCTACCTGCTGTGGCTGTTCGAACGGAGCAACGAGGCCGGCGGATTGTTCCTGGATATCGCCGAGGTGGTCCGGGAGGGGCGCCCGGAGATCCGGGTGCTGTTCGCCGTGGGCAACCCGCCGCAGGAGGAGTTCCTGAGACAGGTACTGGAGGTTTTCAACCGCCTGGAAATCGGTATCCGCCGGGCCTATTGCCAGACCATTTCCAACGGCATCCACCCCTATTTCCTGGGGGCTTTCTATGTCCAGAGCCGCACCGGCGCCGATCTTTCCCCCGGCAGCCCCCTGGCCGCCTACCTGAGACGCGAGCTCTGCACCACCCAGATCGTCTCGACCGTATCCCCGGCCTACCGCGACTTCGTTACCACGGGATTGCTTTCCGGCGAGGATGCCGCCCTGACCAATGCCTTTATCGCTTTCTGCCACACCAGCCTGGCCCACAACCAGCCCGACCGTTTCGGGCTGGAAGATGTCCAGCGCGCCTTCTACGACCATCCCGAAATGGGGCAGCTGCTGATCCGCCTGTTCAGGGCCCGCTTCAATCCCGAGCTGACTGACCGGGAAGCTCTGTACGATGCCATGCTGGCCGAAACGCAGGAAGCGGTCGAAGGCTACAATACCGGCCACCGCTGGCTGGACGACATCCGCCGTTCGGTGTACCGCTGCTGTCTGCTGCTGATCACCCATTGCCTGAAGACCAACTTTTTCGTGGTCGAGAAGCAGGCTCTGGCCTTCCGGCTGGACCCGGCCTATCTGCGAAAACTCGGCTCCGAATTCATCGCGGATCTGCCCGAGGCGCTTCCCTTCCGGGTGACTTTCTTTTTCAGCCGTTACGGAGCCGGCTACCATATCGGCTTTTCGGATATCGCCCGTGGCGGCTGGCGCACGGTCATCGCCCGCAGCGCCGATGACTTCATCACCGCCGCCAACACCCTGTTCCGCGAAGTCTACGTACTGGCCAACACCCAGCACCTGAAGAATAAGGATATCTATGAGGGGGGCTCGAAGCTGACGCTGGTGCTGGATGCTTCCGACCTCAGCGAAGCGGGAGGGGACGAGGAAAACTGCAGGTTGTACAAGTTGCAGTATAGTATAGCTAATGCCTTCCTGGACATCTTCGTCACGGCCGACGGCCGCGCCAGGGATCAGCGGGTGGTGGACTACTATGGCGACGACGAACCGATCGAAATCGGTCCGGACGAGAACATGCACGACAGCATGATCGAGGCGATTGCCAGCCTGTCCAGGAGACGCGGCTATATCCTCGGCACCGGCATCATGTCCAGCAAGCGCGTCGGGATCAATCACAAGGAGTACGGCGTCACCTCCACCGGCGTGGTCACCTTTGCCCGGATCACCATGGCCGAGTCGCTCGGCGTCGATATCGACCGCGACACCTTTTCGCTCAAAATGACCGGAGGTCCCAACGGCGATGTGGCCGGCAACTGTCTGCGCATCATGCTGGCCCGCTGCCCCGGGTTGCAGGTGCGCCTGATTCTGGATGGCACGGCAGCCGTCTACGATCCCGGCGGCCTCCATCGCCAGGAGCTGGAACGGATGGTTTTGAAGCACGACCTGGACAGTTTCGATCCGGAGCGGCTCAATCCCGGAGGCTTCATCATCTACCGCACCGGCCGACGCATGGAGGGGCTCAAGGAGACCCACCGCAAGGTCAGCCGATCAGTGACAGGCATGGTGGAGGAATGGCTGGATATCGACGATTTCTACCACCAGTACAACAGCCTGGTCTTTTCGGTGCCGGCCGATCTCTTCATTCCGGCCGGCGGCCGGCCCGAAACCATTGAAGGTCACAACTGGCGGCAATTCCTGGACGAACAGGGCAAGCCTTCGGCCAGGGTGATCGTGGAGGGAGCCAACTCCTTCCTGACCCCCGAGGCGCGGGTGCAGCTCCAGAAGAGCGGAGCGGTCATCATGCGCGACGCTTCGGCCAACAAGTGCGGGGTGATCTCCTCCTCCTACGAGATCATCGCCAACCTGCTGCTGTCGGAGCGGGAGTTCCTGGAGCACAAGGAGGAGTACGTCGGTGATGTGCTGTCCATTCTGGAGAAACGGGCGGCCGATGAGGCGCGGCTGATCCTGCGGCGGTGGCGCGAGGCAGGCGGAACCCAGCTTTATACCGAGATTTCGGACACCATCAGCCAGAACATCAACGCCTACTATACCCGTCTGTTCGAATTCTTTTCGAACCGGCCCGCGCTCTGTCTGCAAATGCCTTTCCGCCAGGCGGTGATCAACCATCTGCCGCTTTTGCTCCGGAAGACGCCGGCCTTCAGACGACGCATCAGCACGCTGCCCACCAAGTATCTGTGCGCCATCCTGGCGGCGGAAATCGGTTCGTCCCTGATCTATACCGGCAACCGGGACGAGGACTTCGAGGAGATGATAACGCGGCACCTGGCGCGCATCTTCAGGCGTCCGGGGGACAGTCCCGAACCCCAGCCACAGCGGGCGGACCGGTAAAAAAATTGCCTTTATTCCACCTTCGGGCTGTGTTAAATTCGTGTTCCGTTTTCCCGATTCTTACAGCACGTTCCCAAAAAGGAGTCTGCCATGTCATCCCGTAACGACAATGCCGCCGCTGCTGTCATAGCTTTTGTTTCCGGTGCGATCATCGCCGGTGCCGCCGCCCTGCTCCTGACCCCCAAGCCGGGCCGGGAAGTCCGGGAGAAGCTCTCGGACCTGGGAGAATCTGCAGCAGGCAAGGTTCGCAACCTGGCCCGTGAGGCGAAATTCAAGGCCTCGGCCAAGACGCCGGCCGGCGATTTCCATTACGACGGTGGAGACGCCTGGATCTGACCAGTGACCAAGTACCCGGTCTTGACAGGGATGCCCGAGGTTATTGAACCCCGCGCATCCCTGTTTGCGTTTTAAGGGCGGAGAAGCGATACAGTTTTTCCTCTCATGCCCCCTTGACTGTCGGCTCTTCGTGGTACAATTCTAAACCGGCCCTGCTGCCGGCCATGCAATCATTCGGGAGGTCACGGCCCTTGAACCTCAAATACGGCTCCACCTCGTTTCAACTCGATCTTCCCCCTGGTCGCCTGGGCGGGACGATCGAGCCGGCCATGGCCCCTGCCGTCACATCTCCGGAAGAGATCATCGCACGCGCCCTGGATACCTGCCAAGAATTGGCCCGTTTTTCTCCCGGCGAAAAGGTGGTCATCGTTACCTCCGACATTACCCGCTACACCGGCAGCGAATTGTATCTGCCGCAGCTGGTCGAGCGGCTCAACCGCCAGGGCATTCCCGACCGCGATATCCAGATCCTGATCGCCCTCGGCATCCACCGTGCACAGACCGAACACGAGCACCGGAAGATCCTGGGGCCGCTGTATGGCCGTATCGCGGTGACAGACCACAATTGCGACGATCCTGCCGGTCTGGTCTTCCTCGGCAGGACCAGCGGCGGCATCGAGGTCAGCATCAACCGCCGCGCCGTGGAGGCGGACCGACTGATTCTGACCGGCGTGATCGGCTTTCACTACTTCGCCGGTTTCGGCGGCGGGCGCAAAGCGGTATTGCCCGGAATCGCCAGCCGGCAAGCCTGCATGTCCAGCCACTTCGCCGTGCTCAATCCCCATCCCGGCAGCGGCAAGAATCCGCTGGCCACCACCGGCAGCCTGGAGGGCAATCCCGTGCATCAGGCCATGCTGGAGGCCTGTGCCATGGCAGAACCGGATCTGCTTTTCAATACGGTGCTGTCGTTGGACAAGCGCATCATTGCCGCCTATGCTGGCCATTGGCGTGAAGCCCACGACGAGGGGTGCCGTTTCTACCGCGAGCGTTTCAGCTATCCGCTGCGCCGTAAAGCCGACATGGTGATCGTCTCCTGTGGGGGGCATCCCAAGGACATCAACCTGATCCAGGCCCACAAATCCATGGAATACGCCTCCCAGGCGCTGGCAGAGGGTGGGGTGATGATCCTGCTGGCCGAATGCCGCGACGGCTTCGGCCATGACACCTTCTTCAACTGGTTCCGTCACAAGCGGCTGGATGAGTTCGAGTCCGCCTTGCGGAGCCATTACGAGATCAACGGCCAGACGGCCTTCTCGATGCTGATGAAGGCTCAGCGTTTCCGGATCATCCTGGTATCCAGCTTTACGGCACACCAGGTGGAGGCGATGGGCATGCTGCCGGCCTCTTCGCTGGAACAGGCGCTGGCCATGGCCGAAGAGCTGCTGCCAGCGGACTGGCAGGCCCTGGTCATGCCGGAAGGGGGCAGCGTGCTGCCGGTCGTGATGGATTGACTTCAACTGCGGCGGTTTTCTGCTGCCCCCCAGGGCACTCCGCACTTGCATTTTGAGCAGCGCTTGCATTACTCTTTCACGGTCAGTTCATGTTTCGGCACGAGGAGGAAGTCATGTTTTTTCCGCAATACAGGGCACGCCGGATCCGCGGCAGTGAAATTTTCCGGCGGATGGTGCGCGAGACCAGCCTGTCGGTCAACGATCTGATCTACCCGATGTTTTCGGCCTTCGGGAGCGGTATCAGGAAAGAAGTTTCCTCGATGCCCGGCATCTATCAGCAATCGATCGAGCATATCGTGGCAGAAGCCAAAGAGGTCAGGGATCTCGGCATTCCGGCCGTGCTGCTGTTCGGCATCCCTGAAACCAAGGATGCCGTAGGCAGCGATGCCTACTCGGATACCGGTATCATCCAGGAGACCATTCGAGCCATCAAGCGCGAGGTTCCCGGCCTGGCGGTGATCACCGATGTCTGCCTGTGTGAATATACCGATCACGGTCATTGCGGCCTGATCGTCCAAGGGGATGTGGACAACGACGCTACTCTGGAGTTGCTGGCAAAGGAAGCGGTCTCCCATGCCAGGGCAGGAGCCGACATGGTGGCTCCCTCGGACATGATGGACGGCCGGGTGGCAGCCATCCGCGATGCGCTGGACGAGAATGGTTTCGATGCCGTTCCGGTCATGAGCTATGCCGTCAAGTACGCCTCGGGCTATTACGGCCCCTTCCGTGAGGCAGCCGAGTCCACCCCTCAGTTCGGCGACCGCCGCACCTACCAGATGGATCCGGCCAACCGGCTCGAGGCCTTGCGGGAGGCGGCCCAGGATATCGAGGAGGGAGCGGACATCATCATGGTCAAGCCGGGCCTGCCCTATCTGGACATCGTGCGCGACCTGCGCAACGAATACAGCCTGCCCCTGGCGGTGTACAACGTGTCGGGCGAATACAGCATGATCAAGGGGGCCGCGGCCAACGGCTGGATCGACGAAGAACGTGTGGTGATGGAGACCATGCTGGCCTTCAAGCGGGCCGGCGCCGATATCATCATCACCTACCATGCCAAGGATATCGCCCACTGGCTGCAGAAATAGCCGCGACAAAAACGACAAAGGGGAAGCTGCTGCAGCTTCCCCTTTGTCGTTGATGACTATTTAAGTTTTACCCGCCCACTGACCGCTGCCTGAAAAACCTATTCCGGGGCTTCCAGGCAGTGACCTCACAACACGATCTCCCCTTCTACACGATCGACTGATCTGCCTCAGTCCGATTTGATCGGCGACCAGGGATAGTCGCGAACATGTTCCCCCATCTCCTCACGGGTATAGCGGTTGACCCGTCGCAGCGCCAGCACGATCACCATCAGAATCGGCAGGCTGTACATCAGGATGCCGGTCATGGCCATGAAATACTCGCCGATCCAGATCGTTACCCCCCAGTTGAAGAGCAGCACCGACAGGTACAGCACCGGCCCGAGCAGCGAGCGGAACGGGAGTGTGAAGATGCCCCTGGCCGGCTTTGCCTGGCGGCGGCGGTCGATCAGTTGGAAGGCCCCCACCAGCAGCAGGCTGGTCAGCAGCCAGCCGCAGTAGTTGGAAAGCGGCACCCCGAAGTGCAGACCGTTCTCGCGGTAGCCGTAGATCTGCCCCAGAAACCAGCGTCGTCCCTGCAGAGCTACCGGATCGATGACAATATCCAGGAAGGTCTGCAGGCAGGCCCCCAGAATCAGGGCTGACAGGGAGCGCCGGATGGCGCGGGTTTCCAGGGTCACCAGATCCCACCTCCGGGTTTTGAGCGGCGACAGGATGAACAAGGCCGTGGCATAGCTGCAGTAGGTCAGGAAAACGTAGGAGAGCGAGTCGAAGAACGGCACTCCGGCGATCCACAGTTCCTGATGGCGGGTGGTTTCTATATAGTAATACCAGCCGTAGGGGAAGCCGGTATTGATCGAGAGCCATTCCGAGGCAAAGGCGATCAGGTAGCCGGCAGCCGTGAAGGTGAGGGTTCGCCGCCAGCCGACGTGGGGCACGCAGATCAGCAGAAAGGCGGCGAAAAAGGCGAATACATAGGGGCGCATGGTGAATGTGCCGATGACGATATCGAGGAAATGGGTCATGGTATGCTGGTGAATTTCAGGCCGTCGTAGGCGAATTCGACTCCTTGCGGTAATTTACCACTGTCGGCATGCAGCACGTCATGGGACAGGTGGGTAAGAATCGTGCGGCGCGGATTCAGCTGTTCCGCCGCAGCGATGGCGGCTTCGATGTGAAAATGAAACGGATGAGGCTTCCAGCGAAGCCCGTCGATCACCAGGACATCGAGCCCCTGCAGCAGGGACAGCGATGCGGCGGGAATGGCGTTGCAGTCGGTCAAGTAGGCGAATGATCCGATGCGGTAGCCCATGGTTGTTGTCAGACCGTGCACCAGTGGAATGGGGGTGACGTTCAGGCCGAAAAGGTCGAAGGGCCCCCTGATTTCGTTCAGATGCATGATCGGTGTATAGCCGGAACCCTCAATCTCGTTGAAGATATAGGGAAAAGCCGTCAGCAGGATTTCGGAGGCGGTGCTCGATGCGAAACAGGGGACGATCCGGCGATGGGCGAAGTGAAAGCCGCGCAGGTCGTCGATGCCATTGACATGGTCGGCATGGGAGTGGGTGAACAATACCGCATCGATGGATGCCAGCCGCTCCCGCAGGGCCTGCCGGCGAAAGTCGGTTGACGTGTCGATCAGGATCGTCCGGCTGTCGTGTCTGATCAGGAGCGAAGCCCGCGTACGGTTGTCTCGGGGATCGTCCGAAGAGCAGACCCGGCATGTGCAGCCGACCATCGGCACGCCGGTCGATGTTCCGCTGCCCAGTATGGTGACCTTCATGGCTGTTTCCTTCGATTCATGGGAGGGAAAATAACAGAAATAGAGCGCCGAGGCAAGGTAGCGGAGATCCCGAAAGGTGAGAGAGGGGGGTACCGCTCTTATTCTATCGGAATCAGGAGCAAGGGTATCCGGCTGAACCCGCAGATCCTGTGAGCCACGCTGCCGGCCCAGAAAGCCTTCATTCCGGTCTTACCGTGCGTGGCAAGGACGATGAGGTCAACCCGGGCCTGGGTGGCGGCGTCGACAATCAGCCTGGCCGGATCTCCCCTCAGCACATGCGCGCTGGCATCGAAGCCCTGGTCCTGCAGGGAATGCAGCAGGTTCTGAAGATACTCCTCCGCCTCCAAGGTGGCCATTTCGAGCATCCTGGTGGTCGTTCCGGGCAGCATTCGGCTGGTGGTGGCCATCTCTCCCGGCAGGCTGGTGAAATGGGGGATGACCGTGGCCAGGTGCAGGGAGGCTGTACAGGCCCGCGCCAGATCCAGTGAAACCGGCAGTGCCAGGTCGTGACCGGGGTCGCCGTCCAGCGGAACGAGAATATGACGGCAATCGAAGCCTGGAGGCTCTCCCTTTTCGTCGGGATGCGTGATCAGAACCGGGCGGGTGCCCATGCCGATCACCTTTTGGGCAATGCTGCCGAGAAACAGATGCAGTGCCCTGCCGCGTCCATGGGAGCACATGACCACCAGGTCGTGCTCCAGTTCGTCCGCATGCGCCACAATGCTGCCGGCAACATCGTCCACTTCCGCCTCGTGCACATGAAAATCGACCTGTATCGCTGCCGGAAACCAGCGCGAAACCTGTTCCAGGTAAACGTGCGCTGCATCGGCATTCTTCAGGTGGGATTGGCCGTGCACTTCGCTGGGGGCATTCCGTTCGATCACATGCATCAGAGTGACGCGCGCAGCAAGTTTTTCAGCCAGGCTGGCAGCGGCGGGCAGGGCGGCTTCCGCCATTCTGGATCCATCCAGGGGTATCAGGAAATGTCTGAACATGACGTCACCCGGTAAAGGTTTTGTACAGCAGGTAGATGTTCAATACGACGATAATGGTCGCGACCAGGGCGGCAAGCAGGGTGGTTGCTCTGCGGTTGACCAGATCGCCCATGATGTCGGTCCGGCTGGTGAACATCACCAACGGGATGATGGCGAACGGCAATCCGAAGCTGAGCACCACCTGGCTGAGCACCAGGGTACGGGTTGGGTCCAGCCCGAGCCAGATCACCGTCAGCGCCGGGGCCATGGTTACCAGACGCCTGATCCAGACCGGGATGTGCCGTTGCAGAAAACCCTGCATGATCACTTGCCCTGCACTGGTCCCGACGGTCGAGGAGGAGAGGCCTGAAATCAGCAGCGACAGCCCGAAGATCCATTTTGCGGAGGGACCCAGCAGAGGCTCCAGCGTGCGATGGGCCTCTTCCAGGGTGGCGACATGGGTGTTACCGGTCTTGTAGAAGGTCGCTGCGGCCATGATCAGCATGGCCGCATTGACGAAGCTCGCTATGCCCATGGCGATCACCACGTCAGCGATCTCGAAACGATACAGGCGCTGCAGGCGCGACTTGTCCCTGACCACGATGCGCCCCTGCATCAGCGCAGAGTGAAGAAAGATGGCATGGGGCATGACTGTGGCGCCCAGGATGCCGGAGGCCAGAAGCACGCTTTCAGGGCCGGAAAACTGGGGCACCACCGCATGATACAGCACCTTGCCCCAGTCGGGTTTGTCAATGAATGTCTCCACCAGGTAGCACAGCGCTATGGCCCCTGCCATCGACCCGATGACCGCCTCAAGGGGGCGGAAGCCGTACCGCTCGAGTCCCAGGATCAGCAGCGTCACCACAGCGGTCAGAACGGCCCCAACAAAAAGCGGCACCCCCAGCAGGAGCTGGAATCCCAGGGCTGCTCCCAGAAATTCCGCCAGATCTGTCGCAATGGCGACCAATTCCATCAGGACCCACATCAGGAAAGAGACCGGCTTGGGGAAGTGGGTCCGGCAGTGCTCGGCCAGGTTCATGCCGGTGGCGATCCCGAGCTTGGCGGACAGGGTCTGGATAAGCATCGCCATCAGGTTGCTGGCGACGATTACCCAGACCAGCATGTAGCCGAACTGGGCGCCCCCTTGTATGTTGGTCGCAAAATTTCCGGGGTCAACGTAGGCTACGCTGGCAATGAAGGCTGGTCCCAAAAAGGGCATCAGCCTCGCAAGGCTGGCCCGTTTGCGGGGGCTGCCGAGCACGTCCAGTGCGGATTGCACTGTTCTGGAGTCCGATGAGAGCAGGTTGTCTTCGGTCATAGGGGGCACCCGGGCAGCAGATGGCCGTGGCAGCCGCAGAGGGATGGCATGGTTGCGGCGAGTGAAGATTTGTCAGTCGTCATCTTTGATTTCATTGATATACTGTAGGGAGTATTTCACGTAGTTCTCGGCCGATACCTCCAGTCGGAGCATCTCCTCCCGGGTCAGGTGGCGTTTGTACCGGGCCGGGGCTCCCATCCACAGGGTATGCGGCTCGATCACGGTACCTTCCGTCACCAGCGACCGCGCTCCAACCAGGGCGCCCTTTCCCACAACGGCCGAGTCCATGACCACCGCCTGCATGCCGATGAAACAACCGTCATGCAGGGTGCAGCCGTGCAAGGTGACGCTGTGGCCGATGGTGACGTCATTGCCGATGATCAGCGGTGCTCCGGCCGAGTCCTCTTTCCTGTGGGTGACATGCAGCATGCACAAGTCCTGTACGTTGCTGCGGGCGCCGATGCGGATGAAGTTTACGTCCCCGCGGATCACACAGTTGTACCATACGCTGCTCCCGGGGCCGATCTCCACATCGCCGATGACGACTGCGGTTTCGGCTATGAAGGCGGTCGGGTCCAGCCGTGGCTGGATGCCCTGAAATGAGCGGATCATAGGGTGCGTGCCCCTTGCTGAAAGTTAGATTTTTTCAAATATACAGCAGTCGGTGCGCCTTTGGCAATCCTTCAGCGCAAATGCCCTCCCAAGGCGGGTTAAGATTGATTTTGCCGATTTTATTTGCTTGTTGTGGCAGCGCTTTTTTGTTATGTTCCACAATCGCATATTTTTCGAAAGAGGGCTGAGAATACAATGAAATTTACCAAAATGCAGGGTGCCGGCAATGATTATGTCTATGTAAACTGCTTCGAGGAAATGGTCGAGCATCCACAACAGCTGGCAATCCGCCTTTCAAACCGCAACTTCGGCATCGGCTCGGACGGGCTGATCCTGATCATGCCGTCGGATGTTGCCGACGTGCGCATGCGCATGTTCAACTCCGACGGTTCGGAATCGGAAATGTGCGGCAACGGCATCCGCTGTGTCGCCAAGTATGCCTATGACCATGGTATCGTGACCAGGGACGAGATTACGGCCGAGACCGGAGCCGGGAACCTCACGCTGCGCTTGGTTGCCGGCAGTGACGGAAAGATCGAAAAGGTGCGGGTGAACATGGGGGCACCCAGGCTGCCCCGGGGCGAGATCCCGATGACCGGTGACGCCGCCGCCAAAGTGATCGCTGAGCCGCTGACAATCCTGGATCGCACCTTTCAGATCACCTGTGCCTCGATGGGTAATCCCCACTGCGTGATCTTCGTGGAGGATGTAGAAAACTTCCCGGTTGCCACCTATGGACCGCTGATCGAGAACCATGAGTTGTTCCCCCGCAGGACCAACGTGGAATTTGTCCAGGTCTTTTCGCGCAGTGAAGTCCGTCAGCGCACCTGGGAACGGGGGGCAGGCGAAACTCTGGCCTGCGGTACCGGCGCCAGCGCGGTTACGGCGGCCTGCGTTCTGAATGGACTGACTGACAGGAAAATCCTTAACCATCTTTCGGGTGGGGATCTGGAAATGGAGTGGGCCGAGGATGGCAGCATCTACATGACCGGTCCGGCGGTGGAAGTTTTTTCAGGCGAAATCAAGCTGTAAATCCCCCCTGATGAAAGGGGGAGGAACATTCCCATGCTACGCGCCATCAACGCCATAAATATCCTGCTGGGCATTGCGATCATCACCATGTTGGCGTTCATTGCAGCTGAACGGCTGTCCAACCGCCTCGGTACGGTGTTGCCCAAGAAAGCTGCCGGCCCGGCAGCCGGAACGCCTGCGCCGCCGGCTGCCAAAACAGAGGACCTGAGCTTTTATGCTCCTATTCTGTCCAATGGGCTGTTCGGCAAGGCAATGCAGGGGCAGCTTTCGCCGATCGTGGCCACGACGGCTGCGGCACAGGCCGCTCCGGTTACGGCACCGTCGGAACTGTTGTTGCTCGGTACGGCCACCGGCTCCTTCCGTGAGACCTTCGCTCTGGTGCGCCACTCTACCAAACAGGAAGAACGGGTCTTCCGTCTGGGCGATATGGTGTTCGACGCCGGCCGGCTGGCAGAAGTGAAGAAGGATCAGGCCTTCATCGTGATCAACGGTAAGAAGGTGGAACTGCTGACCCCCATGACTCCTCCTTCCGCTGCACCGGCAGGCCAGCCCGCATCACCGGCTCCTTCGGGGGGGGGCGTAACCAGCACCGGGGCCGGAAGTTTTGTCATCGATCAGCGCGCCCTTAATGCTGCCCTGGATAACATCGGCCAGGCCATGACCGATGCCCGGCTGCTTCCCAGCCAGAAGGACGGCAAGGTGGAAGGCTTCCGTGCATCGGAGGTCAAGCCCAACGGAGTTTTTGCCATGATCGGGATCCGTAACGGAGATGTGTTGCTGCGTCTGAACGATTTCCCGATCGACTCGCCTGACAAGGCACTGCAGTCCTTCATGGCACTCAAAGGGCAGAGCAAGCTCAAACTTGATCTGATCCGGGACGGACAACCGGCCACATTTAATTACGATATACGCTAGGAACACTTGTTTCGGGCCGCAGGAGCCGGCAAGGCCTGAATGCCAGGCATGCATGAGGTCCGGCAGTCCGTTTGGTTGCATGATTTTCGATAAAATTACGTGGAGGCGCACCTGTGATACGATACCTGACCCCTGACAAAGGGAGACCGGCGGAATTTCATTCCGCAGGAAGGCCAAACCCGGTATTCCGCTTTCTGGTACGTACCCTCTGCATCCTGCTGCTGGCGGGAACCCTTTTCAGCTTCCCTGCCCAGGCGGCCGGCAAAGGGGTCGTACTCAACTTTAACGAGGTGGATATTTCCACCATGGTAAAGTTCATCAGCGATCTGACCGGCAGGAATTTCGTTCTGGATGACCGGGTCAAGGGCAAGGTTTCCGTTTTTTCTCCTTCCAAGCTCTCCACCGAAGAGGCTTACAACGTCTTTGTTTCCGTTCTGGAGCTGAAAGGATTCACCGTAGTGCAGAGCGGCAAGGTGGCCAAGATCGTGCCGACCGCCGCCGTCAAGCAGTCCGGCTTCACCGTACTGCCCCCCGGCGCCCAGGTGCCGGTCAATGAAAACTACCTGGCACAGGTAATCAAGCTGGACAACATTACCGCCCACGAAGCGCTGACCTTTCTGCAGCCGATGGTATCCAAGGATGGACACATTTCCGCCTTCGGGCCGGGCAACATGCTCCTGATCGTCGATTCGGCCATCAATCTTCGCAAGCTGCATGGTATCCTGCAGACCATCGATACCGAGCGGACCCGCGAAGGGCTCGAAATCATCTTCCTGAAAAATGCCTCCGCCGAAAATGCCGCCACTACCATCCGCCAATGGCTTGCGGGAGCGGAAAGCAGGCCTGCCGGACAGCAGGCTCCGACCGGCACAGCCGGCATCGGCGCCGGCTCCATACTGCCGGACCTGCGCCTGAACGCCTTGTTGGTGTTCGGTAACGACAGTATAAAAAGCGCGGTGCGGGAAATGGTGGCCAAGCTGGATATCGCTCCCCCCGAAGCCAGCAGCAAGGTTAATGTGTATTATCTGGAAAACACCGATGCGACCGAGTTGGCCAAGGTGCTGGACGGCATCGTCAAGGGAATGGCGGTCCCGGCTGCCCCGGGCGCACCAGCAGCACAGGGATCCCCCTTCGAAAGCGGAAAGATCACCATCACTGCCGACAAGGCCACCAACTCGCTGGTCATCATGGCCTCTCCCAACGATTACAACAACCTTCAGCAGGTGATCAAAAAGCTGGATCGTCGCAGCAAGCAGGTCTTCGTACAGGTGATGATCGCCGAGGTTTCGCTGAACAAGTCCCGGGACCTGGGACTGCAGAGCGGGGTGCTCGGCGCCGGGGTTATCAACAAGTACCTGCAAATGGCCGGCATTTATGACCCGCTGGGTACCTTCAGCACGGTTCTGAGCAGCCTCAGCGGCACCACGGCCGGTGGTGTGGTAACCTCCGCGCTCACCAACGCCCTCCAGACGCGTCCGGTAACAGTGACCGCCGTGCTGAAGGCGCTCGATGAAAACGACCTGCTGAATATCCTCTCCACACCTAACCTGCTGACCACCGACAACAAGGAGGCCGAGATAAACGTCGGCGAGAACGTTCCCTTCCAGGGCGCCACCACCCAGAGCACCATCAGCACCGTCACCTCGGTGGACCGCAAGGATGTGGGCATCAATCTCAAGATCAAGCCCCAGATCAGCGAGGGGGACTACATCCGTATGGATCTCAGCCAGGAAATTTCCGCCGTCAAGAACGACCGCGGCCAGGCCATCGACCTGGTACTCACCAAACGCCAGGCCAAGACCAGCGTTGTGGTGAAGGACAATGAAACCATCGTCATCGGCGGTCTGATCCAGGATCGGGAAGAGGAAGTCGTCCAGAAGATTCCGTTCCTGGGGGACATTCCTGCTTTGGGGTGGCTGTTCAAGACCAAGTCCAAGTCCAGGCAGAAGACCAATCTGATGATCCTGCTGACGCCGCACATCGTCAAGGATGCTGCCGATCTGGCCGCGGTTTCTGCCGACCAGCGCGTGTCTTTCGGCGATGCCGCCAAAAAGACCTCACCGGTTGATGTGCAGAGGGAGATCAACGCTCAATGACCGCGCCGATATCCCCGGAAGACCTGCAGGCTGTAGCGAGGCGGCTGGGGATTGCCTGGCAGGCCGAGATTGGCGCCGCCGACGTCGATGACGCCTATCTGGCCAGGGTTCCACTGACCTTTGCCCGCGCCAATGTCGTGTTGCCGCTCAGGGAGAGGGACGGGCATGTCCGGGTTGCCATCGGCAGTCCTGCCACGCTGCTGGCCCTGGATGAGCTGCGCCTGACCCTGGGCAAGCCGGTCGAGGCGGTGCTGGTGCCGACCAGCGTCCTGACCGACGCCATCAACCATGTCTATGCCAGCGCTTCCGGTACGGCCCGCGAAGTTCTGCAGGAACTGGAAGGGGAGGATCTCTCCACTGTAGCGACCGAGTTCAGCGATCCGCGGGACCTGCTGGACCTGGCAGATGAGGCCCCGGTCATCCGCCTGCTGAACTCGATCCTGTCCGAGGCGGTCAAGGAGCGGGCCAGCGATATTCATGTCGAGCCGTACGAGCGCGATCTGATGGTCCGTTTTCGGGTCGACGGACTGATGTATGAGAAACTCTCCCCCCCGAAAATCATTCAGGAGGCGCTGGTTTCCAGGATCAAGATCATGTCGGGGCTCAACATCGCCGAGAAGCGCCTGCCCCAGGACGGCCGCATCAGGGTGCTGGTGGCCGGACGGGACGTTGATATCCGCGTCTCCACCATTCCGACCTTCTATGGTGAACGGGCGGTTCTGCGTCTTCTGGACAAGAAAAAGGGGGTGCTGTCGCTGGCGGATATCGGTTTGGGCGAGGCCGGCGTGGCCACCCTGGAGCGTATGCTGGGCCGTTCCAACGGCATCATTCTCGTCACCGGCCCCACCGGCAGCGGCAAGTCGACCACCCTGTACGCCGCGCTCAGCCGCCTCAATTCCAGCGAAAAAAACATCATCACCATTGAAGATCCGATCGAATATCAGATCAAAGGCATCGGCCAGATCCAGGTCAATCCGCGCATCGAACTGACCTTTGCCAGCGGTTTGCGCTCAATTCTGCGCCAGGACCCGGATATCATCATGGTAGGCGAGATCCGCGACGCCGAAACGGCCGAAATCGCCATCCAGGCCAGTATGACCGGCCACCTGGTGTTATCTACCCTGCACACCAACGATGCGGCAACTGCGGTTACGCGGCTGGTAGACATGGGCATCGAGCCCTTCATGATCGCTTCATCCCTCTCCGCGGTGGTGGCCCAGCGACTGGTGCGGGTGATCTGCCCCCATTGCCGGGAAGAGTATCAGCCGTCCGAACGCTATCCCGGAGTCCGGCTGCCGGAGCGCCTGTACCGCGGGCGTGGCTGCGACAAATGCTTCGGCATGGGGATGGTGGGGCGCACCGCCATCTATGAGATCATGCCGGTGGATCAGGAGATGTGCTCCATGATAATCCGGCGTTCACATTCCGGTGAAATCAAAGAATATGCCATTTCGCGGGGCATGAAGACCTTGCGTGAAGACGGCATGGCCAGGGCCGTGGCTGGCATCACCACCATCGAAGAGGTTTTGCGCGTGACCCAGGAAGATTATGTCGACGTACCGGTATAAGGCATACAATTCCGCCGGTGCAACCGTCTCCGGTCTGATCGAGGCCGAGTCCGAACGGCAGGCGCTGGTACAGCTCAAAGGCAAGGGGTTGTTGCCGCGCGAGGTTCGTGAAGAAGGTGCGACAGATGCTGTTGCAACTTCTTTTTCGTTTCGGCGCGGGATTTCGGTTGCCGACCTCTCGCTCTTCACCCGCCGGCTGGCGACACTGGTGGCTTCTGCCGTGCCGCTGTACGAAGCAATGGGGTCCCTGTACGAACAGGAGGAAAATCCGTCGCTCAAACAGGTGCTTGCCAGAGTGAGTGCCAGGATCGCCGAAGGGGCGTCCCTGTCGCGTGCCCTGGCCGCTGAACCGAAGGTCTTTGGTGAGAGCTATGTCAGTATGGTGGCCGCCGGCGAGGCCGGCGGAGCACTCGAGGCGGTTCTGGAGCGTCTGGCAGATTTTCTGGAAGAACAGGACCAGGTGCGCAGCCGGGTGACCTCGGCCATGTCGTACCCGATCCTGATGGTCATCGTGGGCAGCGGGGTGATGATGTTCTTGCTGACCGTGGTCATCCCCAAGATCGTGGTGATTTTCGAGAACAGCAAGGCGGCTCTGCCGCTGATAACGGTGGTCCTGATCAAGCTCAGCCATTTTCTGCGCGGCTGGTGGTGGATTCCGGTCGGTCTGGCCGTTGCCAGCGTGCCGCTTTACCGCAAGGCAATGCTGCGGGAACACTGGCGCTTCAGGCGCGATACCCTGCTGCTGAAGCTACCCCTGGCCGGAAACATGCAGAAACAGCTCGTACTGTCGCGATTTGCCAGGGTGCTGGGTCTGCTGCTCGCCAGCGGGGTGCCGATCATCCGCGCCCTGGAAATCACTTCGGAAGTGCTGGTCAACCGGGTCTATCGCACCTTCCTGAGGGAGGTGATGGAGGAAGTGGCCCAGGGCGCCAGTCTTTCCGGCAGTCTGCGTAAAAGCTCTCTTTTCCCGCCACTGTTGGTTCACCTCACTGCTGTGGGCGAAAAGGGGGGAACGTTGGAAACGATGCTGATGAAGGCCGGACTCGCCTATGAGCGCGAGTTCAGTGCCCGGCTTACCCGCCTGATGGGGCTGATGGAGCCTCTGCTGGTGCTGGCGATGGGATTGGCAGTCGGCATTGTCGTTGTTGCCGTCCTTCTGCCGATCTTCGAAATGAACCAGCTGATCAAGTAGAGCGACTGTCCCGCCGCACGGGTTCAGGTGTTTTCTCCGCACAGACCTCGCCGTAAGGGAGCGTCCCATGGATTTCACCAAAATCCTGCACAAGTTTACCGTCGTGCCGTCTCTGACCGGCGAACTGGCCGCGCTGCAGCGGATTGCCTACAATTTATGGTGGTGCTGGGAACCGGATGCCATCAATCTGTTCCGGCGCATGGATGCCGATTTGTGGCAGGCAACGCGGCACAACCCGGTCGAGATGCTGGGCATCCTCCAGCAGACAACGCTGGAGGTACTCAAAAACGACGAAGGCTTCATGGCCCACCTGCGCATGGTGGACGAAAAGCTGACGGAATACCTCCAGGCCGGCACCTGGTTCCACAAGAACTGCAACGGCGACTCGCGTATGCAGATAGCCTACTTCTCAATGGAGTTCGGCCTGCATGAGTCGTTGCCGATCTATTCCGGCGGGCTGGGCATTCTGGCCGGCGATCACCTGAAATCAGCCAGCGATCTCGGACTTCCCCTGGTGGGAGTCGGCCTGCTCTACCGTCAGGGCTATTTCCGCCAGTATCTCAACAACGAGGGCTGGCAGCAGGAGATCTACCCCGAGAACGACTTCTACAACCTGCCGCTGGTTCTGGAGCGCGATGAAGCCGGAGTACCGCTTTCCCTGGAGATGGAATTCGGCCCCCGGGCCTTCCGGGTTCATATCTGGCGTGCGCAGGTCGGCCGGGTGCCATTTTACCTGCTTGATACCAACCTCGAGGAAAACAGTCGCGAGGATCGCCTGATTACGGCCCAGCTTTACGGCGGCGACCAGGAGATGCGCATCCTGCAGGAAATTCTGCTGGGTATCGGCGGCATTCGTGCCTTGCGAGCGCTGGGCATCGTTCCCAATGTCTGTCACATGAACGAAGGTCATGCCGCGTTCCTGGCCCTGGAGCGGATCCGTCTGCTGATGGAGCACCAGGGGCTCGAATTCAAGGCAGCCCGGGAAGTTGTCAACGCCGGCAATATCTTTACCACCCACACGCCGGTGGAGGCCGGCATCGACCATTTTCCGGCGGAACTGCTGGAAAAATACTTTGGCCGCTATTACCGGTCCCTTGGTCTGACACGCGATGATTTTCTCGGCCTGGGGCGCCAGAATCCGCACAATGTACTCGAGAATTTCTGCATGGCGGTGCTGGCATTGAGACTGGCCAACCACGCCAATGGCGTCAGCCAGCTGCATGGTGAAGTCTCCCGCAGGATGTGGCGCAACATGTGGCCGGAACTGCCGGAAGAGCAGCAGCCCCTGAATTCGATCACCAACGGTGTTCATACCCGCACCTGGATGTCCAACCAGATGGCAAGTCTGCTGGTGCGGTACCTGGGCACCCGCTGGATTGACGATCCCACCAACCACAGCGTCTGGCGCCGGATCGCCAGAATTCCGGATGCCGAGCTGTGGCGCACCCAGCAGAGTTGCCGCGAGAAGCTGGTGGATTTTGCCCGCAGACGCCTCAAGGAACAGCTGATCAAGGTCGGCGCCACCACCAAGGAAATCTCAACTTCCGAGGAAGTGCTTGACCCGGAGGTGCTGACGATCGGTTTTGCCCGGCGCTTTGCGACCTATAAACGCGGAACGCTGCTGATGCGCGATCTGGACCGCCTCTCCCTGATACTCAACAATCCCGAAAGACCGGTACAGATTATCTTCGCGGGCAAGGCACATCCCCAGGATCAGGAAGGGAAGGAACTGATCCGCCAGATCGTGCAGGTCTCGCATCAGGAACGTTTCCGCCACCGGATCGTGTTTATCGAGGATTACGATATGGAGGTGGCCCGCCATCTTGTGCAGGGGGTCGATGTCTGGCTCAACACCCCGCTGCGTCCGATGGAGGCCAGTGGTACCAGCGGCATGAAGGCGGCCTTCAACGGCGGACTCAACATGAGCGTGCTGGATGGCTGGTGGTGCGAAGGTTACCAGGGCAACAACGGTTGGGCGATCGGCAGGGGGGAGGTATACGAGGATACCGAGTACCAGAACCAGGTGGAAAGCCGTGCAACCTATGACCTGCTGGAAAAGGAAGTCGTGCCCCAGTTTTACGACCGCAGCAGCGATGGGGTACCCAGGGCCTGGGTTTCCATGATGAAGGCCTCCCTGCAGAGCCTGTGTCCGGTATTTTCCACCGATCGGATGGTGCAGGAGTATGCACTGCATGCCTATATCCCCGCCTATCGGCAATGGAGCCGGCTGGTGGCTGACGACATGGCTCTGGCCCTGGATCTGGCCAACTGGAAAGAGCGGGTCTTCACTGCCTGGTTCCAGGTGCGGATCGAACAGGCTGAGGCCGAAAGTTCCGATGCCGTGGCAGTGGGCAGCACTATTCCGGTGCGGGCGAGGATCATGCTCGGCGGCTTGTCGGTGGATGATGTCGCGGTGGAGGGTTATTTCGGTGTGCTGGATTCCACCGGCAATATACAGGGGGGGGAGACGATCGTCCTCGACCATGCCGGTGACCTGGGAGATGGGCTGCATCAGTACGCCGGTGAATTCGAATGCCGCTTCTGCGGCCGCCATGGATTCATGCTGCGGGTCATGCCGCGGCACACGTTGTTGGGAAATATCTACGAGCCGGGCTACCTGGTCTGGGGGTAGGCCGGCTGCGTCTGTTGTCCATCTACGGCGTTGCTCTTCGGTACGCTGCGGTGCGGCGTAGGCTTCATAGTCCATTGTCCCGTTGTAATGTTTCTGAACGTTCATCCTGATCATCACGTCTGCTGCCGAATTAAAAGCAGATGCAGTAACTTGATGGAACTCTCATGGCTTTAACCGCAGATGTCCGGCAGCAGGTCTTCGATCTTCTTTCCCGCGCATCCACACTCTCATTCGTTTCCGCCGATAGTGAGATCGAAGGCGTTCTCGGCCTCAGACCGGGCCAGCCGGTGATGGCCGAGGTGTTGACGACGCTGCCGAACCAGCTCGTTCAGGTGCAGATCGGCAATGAACGCCTCAATCTGGATCTGCCCATGGCGGTGCGCGCCGGGCAGGTCCTGGAAATGACCTATGTGGCCGATACGCCGCGGGCGACATTTGCCATTGCCCGCCCGGCGGACACGGCACCTGCGGTGACCCTTTCGGATGCCTCGCGACTTCTGGGACTGCTTGTCGGCAACGAACAGCTCGACGATCCACAACTGCGCTCATCGCTGCAAAGCGTTGGCGATCTGCTGCGACAAGCGCCGGGAGAGGCCGGCGTGCTGGCCAATCTGATGGACGAAGCTCTCACCTATGGCAGCGTACGGGATGCTGGTATGCCTCGTCCCAGCCTCCTTGACCGTCAGTCCCCGCCTGGTTCGGCCGATGCGTCAGCCCAGCCACCGGGCAATGCCCCTCCGAGCGAGCAATCCCGTCTGGCGCTCTTTGAGGCCAATGCTTCCCAGGTATTGCAGCAGATTGCGCGCAACTCTCGTTTTGTGCTCAGTGAAGCGGTCAACGCACCGGTCGTGCCCCTACCGCTCATGTCGGGCCAGGAGGTGGATGCAGTCGTTCAAGGCAGCCTCCCCGGCGGCCGGACCTTTATCCAGGTGGCCGGCGCCGAACTGGAGCTGGTGTTGCCGCGGGCGGCCAAGCAGGGGGAGATCCTCCGGCTGACCTTTATTTCAGCTGAACCGAAGCCGCTTTTCGCCGTTCCGCGCAGTACACCGGGAAGCACTTCAGGTGAGCTCAGCGAGGCTGGGCGTTGGCTGAGCGCATTGGAACACAGCGACACAGGGGTTTCGGGCCAGCAGATGTATGTACTGGAACGGCTCAATACGGTGCTGAAAAGCCTCCCCGCCGATTCCCCCGCTTTTGCGGCGATCCGGGATGAGGCTGTCACCTACCAGCCGCTTCTCCTGTCCGGGGGAAGATCTGTTTCCGATGAACAGGCAGCAGCGGCCGTTTCAGCGGCCATCACGCCGGGACAGGCATTGCCGCAGCCCGGCAGCGGACTGACGCTCAGCGACGAGATGATCAAGCTGCTCCAGGCCCTGATCAGGGGCAATCGCCTGGCCCTGCTGGAGGCGCTCAATCAGCAGCCCATGAGCGCCGGCCTTGTACCGGGGCAGCAATTCAAGGCGGAAGTGCTGGCAACCCTCGGAGGCGGCCGCTTCATGGTACAGGTGGCCGGACAGGCTTTTGAATTCGTTATGCCGAAGGGGACCAGAACCGGAAGCCTGGCAACGCTGTTTTTCATCACCGACGATCCGCGGCCAACCTTTTTGCTGACGCGCTTCGGAAAGCCGGAAGACTCCCGTGTCAGCGATACCGGCCGATGGTTGAGCGGTTTTCTGGCGGCGACTGCGGAGAAGGCACCTGTCCGGACCACTCTGGGGCTTCTGCGAGCACTAATGGATGCGCCGCCAACCGATGCGCCACTGGTGGGGAAAATGCTCCAGCAGGGGGTGCAGGAGAGCGGCCTGTTCTATGAATCCCATCTGTCGCGCTGGTTTGGCGGAGACTATCCACTGGCGGACATACTGCGGGAACCTCAGGGGCGCCTGTCACACCTCCATCAGCCGGCCGTCATGGGGAACTCTGGCAGTGATCGTCCGGAGGATGCCGAAACGACGGGAACCGCGCCGATGAGGGCGGAGGTAGCGGAGACAATGTTCAGGAAGGCCGGAGCCTTGTCTGAGCGCGATTTCATCGCCGACCGGGGGATGCTGCCGGTTGTGCGCGAGCAGTTGGCAGCCTTGCAGAATGGCCAGGTAGCATTCAGCGGAGAGCTTTTCCCGGGGCAGCCGATGGAGTGGACAGTGCAGGAGCGCGAAGCGAGGCGCAATTCTGACGGCGAGCGGGAGCGTACGTGGGAAACAACGCTACGGCTGGATCTTCCGCACTTGGGCCTCGTCAAGGCGCGCCTGGTGATGGATGGCCATCGCGTCAGCATCGATCTTCGCACCGGTGCTGCAGAGACGGCCGCGAGGCTCGATCGCGCCCGTCCGGAGCTTGCCGAACAGTTGCAGGCGGCCGGGCTTGCGCCGGACGAGATAGGGATCAGGTATGACTCGGACTGAAAGAGAAGAGCGCAAGGCCGCGGCACTCTCCTACAAGCAGGGTTATTACGCTCCGGTGGTAGTCGCCAGAGGAAGCGGCGCCACGGCAGAGGCGATCATTGCCTGTGCCCACGAGGCGGGAGTCTACGTACATGAATCGCCTGAACTGGTCAACCTGTTGATGCAGGTCGATGCCGATCAGTTTATTCCGCCCGAGCTCTACCGGGCTGTGGCGGAACTGCTGGTGTGGCTGTATCGGATGGAACGCGAAGACAATTAAAAACCATGATTTACGGAGGGGGTTAGATGCAGATCAAATTCGGTACCGACGGCTGGCGGGGGGTAATTGCCCGTGAATTTACCTTCGACAACCTGTCCCTTGTGGCCCAGGCAACCATGGACTATCTCAACCGGGACGGCCTGGGGGACAGAGGGCTGGTTATCGGATACGACCGGCGTTTCCTGTCGCGCGACTTTGCGTGCCGGGTGGCTGAAATTGCAGTCGGCAACGGTATCCGGGTGCATATGAGCGACAGCTATGCCCCGACTCCGGCCATTTCATGGGCTGTCAAATCCTTGAACGCCGGCGCCGGCGTGATGATTACCGCCAGCCACAATCCGCCGGAATATAACGGATTCAAAGTCAAGGAATCGTTCGGCGGATCGGCCCGTCCTGCGACAACCGCCATTCTCGAAGAAATAGTCGCCTTCAACGTGGCCAATGAACGGCGAGTGGTGCATTGCCCCTTTGAAGAGGCCCAGCGCAAGGGGATGGTGGAGCTGTTCGATCCCTGTGAAGGTTATTTCCGCCAGATCGGACGCTACGTCGATCTGGATCTGATTGCCACGTCCGGCATTGCGGTGGCGGTAGACCCCATGTACGGTGCAGGCAGCGGATTCATCCCGCGGTTGCTGCATGGGGTGACGGAGATTCATAACGAGCATAATCCCTCATTTGGCGGACAGCCCCCCGAACCGATCGAGGAACACCTGAAAGAACTCTCCGCTCTGGTGGCAAGCGGCAAGTACCGGGTAGGGCTGGCGCTGGATGGCGATGCGGACCGGATTGGGGCGGTGGACGAGCATGGTGCCTTTTTCTCGTCGCACTGCATCTTTACTGTCATTTTGCGGCATCTGATTGAGCGGAAACAGTTGCGGGGGGGAGTGGTCAAGACCGTTTCAACCACCAGAATGATCGATCTGCTGGCAGAGAAGTACGGCCTGCCCCTGCACGAGACGCCGATCGGTTTCAAGCATATCTGTGAGCTGATGCTGACCGAGGATATCCTGATGGGTGGCGAGGAATCGGGCGGTCTGGGCGTCAAGGGTCATATTCCCGAGCGGGATGGCATCCTGCTTGGATTGCTGCTTCTGGAGGCAATGGCGACCAGCGGCAAGGGGTTACGTCAAATGCTTGACGAGACAATGGATGAGATCGGTCATTTCCACTATCGCCGAATTGACCGGAAAATTGACAGTTCCGAAAAGGAGCGGCTGATTGCGCGGTTGAAGCTGCAGCCCCCCGCGGATTTCGATGGCCGCGAGGTGGTCTCGTTCAATTTCAGCGACGGGTTCAAGTTCATTTTCGAAAATGGCGACTGGCTTCTGATCCGCCCTTCAGGCACGGAACCGGTGTTGCGGCTGTACAGCGAGGCCAGTGCGCCGGAGCAGGTCGACAGGCTGCTCCGGGCAGCCGGGATGCTGGCAGGTATATGAAGGTATGAATCGTGCAATGCTTTTTGCGGTCGGGTTGTCGCAGTGTGGTGCGCTAACCCACCGTCAGTAAAAAAAGGGTGAACTTTCTGGTTTTTTATGATAGTAATCGCCAATTCGGCGGGGTTTATCTGCCCTTGCTCGTTATATAGAACAGGAGGATTTTGATATGGCAAACATTCTCATCGTTGATGATTCATCCACCATGCGGAAAATTATTTCACGGTCGCTCAGGCAGGCAGGATTGCCGGTTGACGAGGTTTTCGAAGCTGGCGACGGGATCGAGGGTCTGAGTGTGCTCGGCTCCGGCAAAAAGATCGATCTGATCCTTTCCGATATCAACATGCCCAACATGGACGGCCTGGAATTCATCAAAGCGGTTCGCGCCAACGGCGGTACGGTTCCGATCGTGATGATCACGACCGAAGGGGGCGAGGAAATAATCAAGGAAGCCATGAGCAGCGGCGCCAGTGACAGCATCAAGAAACCTTTTACACCGGACCAGCTTCAGGAGAAGCTGGGGGGGCTCCTATGAGCTTGAATGCGGTCATCTCCAGTTCCACCAAGTTCAGCGAGGAACAGTTGGCCAAATATATCACCGATGCCACTCGTGAAGTGTTTTCCACGATGGTGATGATGGAACCGACCGACGACTACCCGCTCAAGGAACCGGTGCATCGTTTCAAGTGCAGCATCACCGGCATGGTCGGATTTGCCGGCATTTATTCGGGAGTGATCTCGATCCATTGCCCGGTCAGTCTGGCTCTCAAAATCACCTCCAGCATGCTCGGAATGGATTGCGAAGAGGTTAACGAGGACCTGAGCGATGCCATCGGGGAGATAGCCAATATGCTGGGCGGGGGTGTCAAACAGGTGCTCTCCAAAGGGGGGCTTGATGTCAAGCTTTCCATCCCCACCGTAATCTCGGGTGAGGAATATACAGTGAATTCGCTCTCCGATATCGACTGTGTCATCATACCGTTTGTAATCGATGACGACAAATTCCTGGTCGGACTGACCCTCAAAAAGGAAGACTAACCCCTCTCTGCCGCTTTAAGCGCAGAAATCCGAAAACCGAAAGTCGTCCCTGATGGATGGTTATACAATATTACATGAGATGCTGGGGTCTGCCCTCAAGCAGGCTGGCGAAGAGAGTGGTATGCTGCTCGGGCAGGACCTTGCCATCTCTTTGTCTGATTCACTCAAAACCAGCAAAACCGCCTTTTTTGGAGATCTCGAAGATGCCTGCTTCGTTCTGGGGGTTGATTCGCGCGAGTTCTACCAAGGGCAGTTCTATCTCGTATTTTCACTGCGCGACGCAATAGTGCTGAGCAGTATCCTGCTGGGCATCCCCCCTGCCAGGATCCAGGAGAAGAAGCGGCTGGCGATCATTGAAAACGACGATATCGATGCGTTTTCGGAAATCGCCAACATGATCAACGGTTCGTTCAACACCGTTTTTCAGGGGACGCTGCCGAACAAAGTCCACCTGAAACTGCTCGCCGCGAAGAAGTTTATCCCGGAGATAGACCAGCTGTCAGATGAGGAGCCGCTCCCGGTAGGGGAGTACCTCATGTTCCGCTCCAAGCTGGAAATGGACGGCCAGGAACTGAACCACCTCGACGTTTTGATCCCTGTACCGTTGGCGGATCAGTTCGATCCTCCTGCAGTTGTGGCCGAGGAAGAGGAAGCGCCGCAAGAGGAACAGCAGGAGCCTCTGCAGGATGATGCGGAATCCGAGGGTAATCCGGCTGCAGGCGAGGTGAAAGCGGTTGTTTCCGGTGCCTCCGTCCCGGGCCAGGAAGGTGTCAACAGCATCGTGCTGCTGCTGGATGACGAGGAAGAGCGACGCTCGATGGCGAATGTCGTTGCGTCTACTGGGTTTCAGGTGGTCGAGGGGACTCTGGATGACGATATCAGGGAGCTGTTCACCGGCTGCAAGGTTCAGTTGGTCATCATCGGATCTCGGGACGCCGATGAGCGCGAGCTGGCGGTCTGCATCAAGGTTAATGCGATACGGCAGGATGCGCCGCCGCCCGTCATCATGAGCGCCCAGCGCTGGACCCGCACGGCCGTGTTGAAGGCTCTGAAATATGGAGCCAGGGACATAATGATGACGCCGTGCGGCCCCGAAGAGCTGGCGGCAAAGGTGAAACGGTATTGCAAGCAGTCAGACTGACACGCTTCTTTTGTTCCTCGGGAGATGGCGATCTGCCACATGCCTCGGCACCGCTCATCCTGGAAGTCCGTATGATCCCTCCTCGGTTACTGATGGTGCTGTTAGCATGTATTTCCGCGCTGCTGGCGATACCACTGGAGGCTTCGGCCCATAACCGGCTCTACCGCGTCGAGATCAGGCCAAGGAAAGATTTTACACGAATCGCCATCAATCTGGAGAGCCCACCCAAGTATACTCTTGCCACGCTGGCCGGCAATCGTGTGCGGTTGGTTTTGACCGATACCGGCGGCCCCCTTTTCAAGAAGTTCCGACGCTATTCCGATGCGCGTATCGGCGGCCTGGATTTCCGGCGCCGCGGGCAGGATCTGCTGATCACCTTCCAGGTCGCTCCCGGCAGCGGGTGGCGCGATATCAGCCTCGACGGCGTGAACGCCCTGAATCTGGATGTGGGCAAGGCATTTGCCCTCCCCCCCCTTCACCCTGTTACGGCTGGGCGTGAAAAAATATGGAGCGGCAGCGAAAAGCTCGTCCGCGATTTCGATCCTCCGTTAAAACCGGAAATTCCCTTTCTCCCTACTGATCAGCAGGTTCTCAAGAGCCTTCTCACCGAGAGCGATATGCAGGCCTTCATGGATGCAGAAGGATCTCTCTATAAGGGGCGATTGTCGGAGGCGGAAGAAATTTTTGTCCACTTCGCCGCCCAGCAGGCTCCGATCAAATCATTGGCGCTGTACCGGCTTGGCGAAACGTACTACAAACTGCAAAAATACCCTCAGGCATTGGAAGCATTCCGCGAGGCAGAGCGGTGGTGGCCTGCCTTTCTCAACCACAACCCGGGAGTTACATTTTATTACGGCGACAGCATCGCCCGGGGCGGTGATCTGACTGCGGCCCGTAGCCTCCTGTCCGGCCTGATATCCAGGCTGGCAGACAAAAAATTCGCACCGGTACTGCTGGTGCGTCTGGCAGATATTTTGGTCAGGCAGGGGCATGAACAGGAGGCGCTGGGCATCTACCGTACGGTAGCGGATAGTTTCGCGGGTAACAAGGCGCACCTGATGGCGCTTCTCCGGCTGCGCGACCGTGATTTCTTCCGGATGACCTCATGGAGTTACCATCTCCTGGGGGATGCATATCTGGACATCTCCCGGCAAAGCGGGGATGTGGACCTGCGTGAGGAAGCCTTTTTCAAATATGTGCTGTTGGAATCCCTTCATGGCGAATCTGCCGAGGCGCTCCGCCAGGTGATGGAATTTCAGAAGCGTTTTCCGCGGGGTATCTACGCCACAGTGTGCCGTACCATGCGCGAGGTGCTGGTTGCTCAGGTGTACCGTGAAATGTGGGGGGCGCTTCCTGCCGCTTCTGTCGAAAGCGGGACTTCACAGGCCAACCTGATCCGTTTCGTGGAGGAGCATAACGACTACCTTGCCGGCTGTATCGAGCAACCGGGGTTTATGGCGAATGTGGTACAGGCTTACGAAGGCGCTGGCCGCCCCATCGAACTGATCAAGCTGTTCGATTCACTGCTTCAGCGGCAGTGGGCTGCGGCGGAAGCGCCCTTCATGCATGAAGTGATTGCGGATAATGCCGAACTGTTGGGCGACAGTGTCATGGCCGAAAAGATGCGGCGCGCCTTCCTGCGCAAGTTCCCCACCCATGCCCATGCCAGGATGGTAATGGAACAGCTGGGAGGGCTGTATTTCGGGCAGTCGAAATACCAGGCGGTCAGCGATACCCTCTTGTGGCTTCTCAACAAAGGGGAGCGGGCGTCCTTGCCGGAAAGCTATTATTATCTGGGCCGATCGCTGTGGACGCTGCGTCAGCCAGCCCAGTCCATTCGCGCAATGGATCTCTATCTGGCTGCGGAAACCAGGCAGGAGGGGGCGCGCTCGTCGCAATTGCTGCCGGATGCCTATCTGGTCGCCGCCTCGGCCCGCGAAGCGACCGGCGATCGCAAGGGGGCGCTGCGACTTCTCGAAACAGGACTCAAGTTGCCGTCCAACGAGCGCCGCGATGAATTGCTCTATAAGGCTGGCGAACTGAATCTGGGCGGAGGAAAGAGACAGGTCGCCAGGGGATATTTTGAGCAAGTTGCGCAAAAAGGGAGCGATCCCGACTGGAAAAGGCTCGCCCAACAGGCTGTTCAATCTCTTGACACAAACACCGGAGCGAGTGCTCCCCGCTAGACCCGAATAATTCCACCTGTCATAAAACCGTCCCTGTCAAAATGCCGACAGCAGTTTTCCCGCGTCATGTGACCTGTGCATTGTTGCTGGACATGTGAAGCCCATGAATTGAACCATTGCACCCTGTTAGGCTGTGCGTGGTATATAAATTGCAAAAAGTCAACCGCATGAAGGAGGTAGGTATGTCGGTAGACAGTCTTTTCGGTACGACCATACAGGTTCTGAGCAAAGGAATTGATCTGCGTGCCAAGAACCAGAACCTGATCTCATCGAACATTGCCAATGCTGAGACGCCGAATTACGTGCCCAAAGCACTTTCGTTCGAGTCAGAGCTGCAAGGCGCACTGAAGAGCGGCGCAAAGGGGGCACGTACACCGGCCCACAGCCGTCATATACCGTTGAAAACCGCTGCCAGCAGTATTCAGGCAGTAACTGGCAGAATTGTGGAGACGCCGGCTAAGACTCCGGGCAAGGATGGTAATGCAGTGGAGCTCGAAAATGAAATGAGCAAGATGGCGGAGAACCAGATCATGTACAATGCTTCCGTGCAACTTTTATCGCAAAAGTTCAACGGATTGCGGAATGCACTGAAAGAGAGTAAATAATGGATTTCTTCACCTCGATGAACGTTAGCTCTTCGGCATTGTCAGCCGAACGTACGAGAATGAATCTCATTTCCAGCAATCTTGCCAATGCTGGTGCTACCCGGACCCCTGAAGGGGGACCGTACAAGCGCAAGGATGCCGTATTTGCAGCCACTCCGGTTGCGGACCGTTTTGCCAGGGCTTTGGATGGCGCTGCCGGCAAGGAGCTTCACCAGGTGGAGGTCATGCAGGTGATCGAGGACCAGAATCCGCCGCGCATGCAGTATGATCCCACTCATCCGGATGCAAATCCGGAAGGGTATGTGGCTTTGCCCAATGTCAATGTGGTCGAAGAGATGGCTGACATGATCAGCGCGACGAGGGCTTATGAGGCAAATGTGACGGCAGTACAGGCGGCCAAGAGTATGGCCCTCAAAACGCTCGATATAGGCAAATAATCTGATTGTCCGGTAAGACGGCAGGGTTCAGTACGGGAGCTTCTGAAATGGATATAAAGGGTATTGAAAGTGGATTCGGCATCAACAAGGCATTCTCTTCTGCCGGCAGCGCTTCGTCATCGTCACCGGTGGAAGGCGCCGGTAAATTCTTCAGCGAACTGGTTTCAAAGGTGAATGATCTCCAGACTCAATCCGACCAGGCGATTCAAGGGCTTGCCAGCGGCGAGAACAAGAATCTTCACGAAGTGATGATCTCGATGGAGAAGGCCAGTGTTTCCTTCCTTTTCATGTCTCAGGTGCGCAACAAGGCCATTGAGGCCTACCAGGAAGTCATGCGCATGCAGGTTTAAAACCGGCTGGTTTTTTGTCGCAAGGTTTCGAACATGAAAACAACACGTGGAAAGGATTGACCGGTCGCGCATGCCAGAGGGATTACAAAGACTCATCGAGCCATTTACAGCGCTCTCACCGGGCAAGCGCATGCTGGTTGCAGGCGTGGCACTCCTGTCGGTAGCTGCTTTCGCACTGCTCATCTTTATCGCCAACCGGACAGACTATAAGCCGCTGTTTACCAATCTCTCCAGCGAGGATGCGGGCGAGATTGTCAAAAAAATGAAGGATACGAAGACTCCGTACCAGATAACAGCCGACGGCAAAGGTATTCTGGTCCCGGCCGACAAGGTATACGAGTTGCGCCTTTCCCTCGCTTCCGAAGGATTGCCGCAAGGGGGGGGGATCGGATTCGAAATTTTTGACCGTAAAAACTTCGGGATGACGGAGTTCGTCCAGAAGCTGAACTATCAGCGGGCTCTCCAGGGAGAACTCTCCCGCACCATTTCCCAGATAAGCGGCGTCGAACAGGCCCGTATACACCTCGTAATTCCCGAAAAGACCCTTTTCAAGGAAAATGAAAAACCGGCGACCGCATCGATCGTCCTGAAAATGAAGGGCAATCGTTCTTTGCGCGATAGCGAGGTGCAAGGCATCGTGCATCTGGTTTCGTCGTCCATCGAGGGGATGGATCCGGAACACGTCACGATTCTCGACGGCCGCGGCAAGATCCTGAGCAAGGGTAACGGCACCTCTGATGTCACCTCCAAGGCAACCACCGCCATGCAGGAAACACAGCGCGGCTACGAGAAGAGCACGGAGGAACGCCTTCAGTCGCTGCTGGACCGGATTGTCGGATCGGGCAAGTCTGTTGCACGCGTATCTGCCACCTTCGATTTCAAGCAGGTCGAGCGGGTTGAGGAAAAATTCGATCCGGAGAGCATCGCTGTCCGGAGTGAGCAACGTACAGAGGAAAAAGGGGCATCGACTACCACCAATGCCGGTGTGCCCGGCGTCCAGACCAATCTCGGCCGCGCACCGGGGGCAGCCAGCTCCACCGGAGGCGGTTCCAAAAACGACGAGACTTTGAATTATGAGGTCAGCCGTTCCACGGCTAAAATCATTGAACCGGTGGGCGCTCTCAGCAAGATTTCGGTAGCCGTGCTGGTGGACGGCAAGTATGAAGTGCCGGCAGCGGTCAAGGAAGGGGCGACGGCCAAGCCCAAGTACATTCCCCGTTCCCCTGACGAACTGCAGAAGATCGAAGCTCTGGTCAAAAGTGCGGTGGGATTCAATGCTGAACGGGGTGACCAACTGACCGTCCAGAACGTGCCTTTCCAGGATACCGGCGATGCCGGCGTTGCAGAAACGCCGAAGTGGTGGACCTCTCCGTTCTTCATGTCGCTGATGAAGAACCTGTTGATAGGCCTCGGATTCCTTGCGCTGATTCTTTTCGTAATCCGCCCGCTCCTGGCATCCTTGAGGGTGGTGCGCCCGCCTGTGCTGGAATCGTTCGAGGCGGTGCATGACGGCGTGGAAAAATTGTCATCGGCAGAGCGCGCTCAGATTGCGATGCAGATGGCAGAGCAGCACAACATGATCGAGATGGCCAAGAAGGACCCCTACCAGGTCGCGCAAGTGCTTCAGAACTGGATGGGAGAGGATAAGTAATACCAACCGCCTTGCAGGATCTTCTCTTCAATTTCTACTATCGGATCTGTAACTTATGGCATCTACTTTGACAGGCGCTGACAAGGCAGCCATCCTGCTGCTCTACCTGGGTAACGAGGTTACCGGCAAGGTGTTCGAGCACATGGATGATGATGAAATCAAGAAAATAAGCAAAAGCATGGCCAAGCTTGGTCATATTTCCCGTTCCACGATTATGGAAGTGGTCGAGGACTTCGCCTCGGTCACGAATCCTGAATCCGGCATTTTTTCACAGGGCGAAGAATTCGTCCGCAAGATACTGGAAAAGGCACTCGGGCCGGCCAAGGCCGACATGCTGATGGAAGAGCTGCAGGCCTCGAGTTACGGCGATCTGGTCGATATCCTCGCCAACATGGATTCGAAAAGCATTGCCAATTTCCTGTGCCAGGAGCATCCGCAAACCATTGCCGTGATCCTTGCCAAGCTCAAATCCAAGCAGACCAGTGAGATTATCAGCCTGCTGCCCCATGAACTGCAGGCCGAAGTGGTGCTGCGCATTGCCGATGTCGAGCAGGTTTCGCCCGAGATTCTGCATGAAATCGACGAGGTGATGAAAAAAGAGATCAAATCAATGGGGGGCACCCAGCGTTACAAGGTGGGGGGGATCGAGAAGGTTGTCGATATGTTCAATCATTTCGACCGCAGCAAGGAGAAGCAGATCCTTGACAAGCTGGATGTGTTGAGTCCACCGCTGTCTGAGATCATCCGCAAGCACCTGTTTACGTTCGAAGATGTCTTCCAGCTCGATGACCGCAGCATCCAGTCCATCATGCGCGAGGTAAGCAACGATACCCTGACCCTGGCCATGAAAACCTCCACGGACGAGGTCAAGGAAAAGATTTTCAGGAATATTTCGAGTCGCGCCGCCGAGATGATCAAGGAGGACCTCGAAGTGATGGGGCCGGTGCGCCTTTCGGATGTGGAGAAGGCACAAGGAGAAATCATCAAGGTCGTACGCAAGATGGAAGAGGAGGGCAAGGTCGTCCTGGCCGGTCGCGGTGGAGACGATGTCCTCGTCTAGAATCATCAAATCGGTGACGCAGGATCCCTCTGCCGTGGTGGATGTGGTTTTCAGACCTATAGCCCAGGCTGTTGCTGCTGCCAGTGGTCAGATCACGGACGAAGCCACGGCGGGCTTCGTTCCCATGGGGCTGTTTGACACATCCGAGCTGCATCAGGCCGCTGATAATCTCCTGGAGGAGCATGAGCCGGCTGTTGAGCCCGAGGGCATTTTCCTGACCGAGGAAGATTTGCAGCACAGGCTTCACGAGTCATTTCAGAATGGAGTGCTGGAAGGCAAGAATCTGGCCGAGCGTGGACTATTGAACGTGTTCAGGGCGCTGCGGTCGGCCGCAGAGGCTGTACAGGATCTGCGCGAAAAGGTCATGCGCGAATCCGAGGACGAGTTGGTCGAATTGGTCATGATGGTGGCACGCAAAGTGATCCTGAGGGAGGTGGCCCAGGATCGGGGAATTATGTTCAACATGGTTCAGGCTGGAATCGGGGCTCTTTCCGATCGTGATGAACTCACCATCCGCCTGAATCCGGATGACTATACCGTGGTGACAACCGATCATGAGGACCATTTCAGGAAAGAGCTGATTACTGACAGGATGCGTATCAAACCTGATCCCACCATATTGGTGGGCGGGTGCCAGATCGATTCGGAGTTGGGCACCCTTGATGCCAGCATAGATGCTCAATTGGAAGAGATATACCGGCATCTGCTGGAAGAACGCAACCTTTCGGCAGGTGCTGGCGCGTAGACGCCAGGAGATCTCGTGCCGGATACGTTCATTGACCTGTCAAAGTACCGTGCCGCCGTGGAATCCGCAAAAACGGTCCGGCTGCATGGCAAGGTGACGCAAGTGGTAGGCCTGGTGATCGAGGGCTATTGCCCCGACACGTCGGTCGGTGCAATCTGTGAGGTCCGTCCTCAGGAGGGGGAGCCGATCCCGGCAGAGGTGGTCGGTTTCCGCAATAATAAAACCCTGCTGATGCCGTTGGGAGAGATCAGGGGGGTCGGGCTGGACAGCCTGATCTCCGTCAGGCGGGACAAGGCCTCGATGGGGGTTGGACCGCTTTTGCTCGGACGTGTCATTGATGGGCTGGGAAATCCTATCGACGGTAGAGGAGCGTTACGAACCGAAGAAGAATATCCGATTTACGCTGCGCCGGTCAATCCGATGACCCGTCCCCCCATCCGTAAGCCTCTGGATTTGGGAATCAGAAGTCTGAACGGTTTGCTGACCTGTGGTCAGGGGCAGCGTGTCGGAATTATGGCTGGTTCCGGTGTCGGAAAATCGACACTATTGGGCATGATCGCACGCTATACCGAAGCGGATGTCAATGTGATCGCCCTGATTGGGGAGCGAGGCCGTGAACTACGGGAGTTTATTGAAAAGGATCTCCAGGAGGAGGGGCTCAAGAAGTCGGTAGTGGTGGTGGCTACCTCCGATCAGCCGCCGTTGGTTCGCATGCGTGGTGCCTATATCGCTACGACCATAGCCGAATATTTTCAGAAGCAGGGCAAAAAGGTGCTGCTGATGATGGACTCGGCCACCCGTTTTGCCATGGCCATGCGCGAAGTGGGATTGGCCATAGGGGAACCGCCGACCACCAAAGGATACACACCCTCGGTATTTGCCGCCCTGCCTAAACTCCTCGAAAGAACCGGAAATTTTTCTGAAGGAAGCATTACCGGGCTGTACACCGTTCTCGTTGAAGGTGACGATTTCAACGAACCGATTTCCGACGCCATGCGTAGCATTCTCGATGGCCACATCGTACTGTCGAGGAGCCTTGCCGCCCGTAACATCTATCCGCCCATCGATGTGCTGGCCAGTGCCAGCAGGGTGATGAATGACGTTACGACCTCCGAGCATCTGGCGCTGGTCGGCAGATTCAAAGAGGCCATGGCGACCTACGCCCAGTCGGAGGATCTGATAAATATCGGTGCCTACAAGGCTGGCAGCAATCCCGGTATAGATTATGCAATTTCGAGGATTGACAGGATGACCAGCTATATGAAGCAGTCAATTCATGACTCGGTAACGTTGAATGAGTCGGTTCAAGAATTGAAAATGATCTTTGAGGATTGAGCAGACACGAGAGGAGAGAGCCCCAGTGGCAAGCAAAGTATTCGAACTGGAACAGGTGTTGAAGTACCGCCTGGAGATCGAACGTTTGCGCAAGCATGAATTCGCCTCTGCAAAGCGTGATTTGGAACAGGCCCATGAACAATTGCAGCAGCAAGAAGCATATGTGCATGACCTTGCCCGTGAATTCAGCCAGCGTCAGAGGGAGCTGGAGAGCATCGACGAATTGCGGCGGTATGTCGATTTCCTTACCCGCAAGAAGAATGACATCAGTAAGCAGAAGGAGCGTGTTCACTGGCTCGGGAGCGTCCTGCATGAGCGAAGAGGCGTTCTCGTCGATGCTACCAAGGATAAAAAGGTGCTGGAATCGTTGAAGGAAAAGAAAGCGCAGGAATTCAGACAGGCAATGGAAAGGCTCGAACAATCCTTTATGGATGAGATTGCCATTCAAAGAAACGGGGCAACCGATTGATGAGGCCCCCTTTTTTTTCGATAAAGGCGGCGGTCCTGATCTGCTGCCTGTGGATGCCGTTCGCACTGTCGGCAGCCGAAGGTGCAACGATACAGAAGTCTGCCGGGGAACCGGCAAAGGAATCCGGTGCGGCCGCAGAGCCGCCGTCTCTGAGTGCGTCTCGTGCCGCTCGTGAGGAAAAGGCAATCCAGGACGCCCGCCGTCAGCAATTGGCTGAACGAGAAGCGGCTGTTGCGGCCAAGGAGCAGGAACTGAAAAAGTTGGCTGCCCGGCTTGAGTCTCAGGTCAAGGCACTGGAAGAGAGCAAGAAGCGGCTGGACGATTCGTTGAAGGCCCAGAAAAAGGTTCAGGACGAGAAACGCAAGAAAATGATGGCGTTGATCAAAAAAATGCGTCCGGAGCAAGCTGGCAAATACATGGATAAAATGGATGAGGGTATGGTCATTTCCATGCTTGACCAGATGGATGCCAAGACCGTTCTGAAGTTGATGCCTTATCTCAATCAGCCACGAGTTTTTAAATGGATCAACGATAATCTCAAAGGCGTCTAGATATCATTTCACTTCAGGGTAGCAACTCTGTCCATTCCCTGAAAATCTGAAGGAAGGGAGGTGAGAAAAAATGAATACAGGACAGATCGTAGCAGACTTGGCACTTGGCGTTACCGTGCCTGCCGCCACGACAGCACCCTCACCGGCACTGGAAGGAGCGGCAAGTGTATTTGCAGGAATGTTGAAGGAGATGGCCCCTGGCCTGTCGCATTCGTTTCCGATTGCAGCAGGTGCAACAAAGGCTGTTTCCCCGGCAGTAACTGCTGAAGACGTAGCAGGCCAACCGGCATTGCCGGTTGATCCCTCTGGGGAAGTCTTAATGTCACTCCTCAGCGATGTTCAACCGGATGGAGGGGGCAAATCGGTGCAGCACACTGAACCGGTAATGGACATGAAGGTGGAAGAACCGAAAAAAACGGAAGCAGATATCTGGGAACCGCAGAACTTGGCGGAAAGCGCGGCAGGAGCGATGCTGACCTCGCAATTGAACGGCAGAATGCCGGACCTGAATACTCTGCAACCGAGCCGTGAAGAGGATGCCGAGAAAGGCTCCGAAGTCGCCGTCGTTTCGGTTCAATCGGCAGCCAAAACCGGTGCAGTATTCCCGACAGGCCCGCAGACAACTCAGTTGACAGCCCAGTTGGTAACACCTGAGCAGGTTGCCGTGCATGTGGATAGTCCGCCGTCCGTTGTTCCCGGAACTACCTCAGAACAATCGATGAGTCGGGTGTCGGTGCCGGTGCCGGACCACCCTGAAGTACCGGTGGATGTTACACTGCACAGTGATCCGGCAATACCATTGGAAACCCGTCAGATGCAATCTGCGGCAATTCCAGTTAAAGCTGCAGCTACACAGGACATGCCAGTGGCTGCCGCAACGACACCTGCTCGTGCTGAAAGCAGTCGATCGTCTGAAGCAAAGACAGCAGATGGCTCCGATGGAACGAAAGAGGTAGCAGACGTAACCGCTGCAAAAACCGCAACGGTCACCATCGACGCCGTACAGGCAACCACCCCCGGGAAAAGTGTGTCGCAGCAGGTTCCCCCGCGGATGGACGTAGCAGAAATGGTTGTCGCAGAAAACACTTCCGTGCTGCCTGACGGAAGCGCCAGGGAAGAGGTCGGCCCTGCAAAGAGAGTGTTGCCGGTTCAGCCTTCCGGGTTCAGATTCTCCCGCTCGGCGGCTGTTGAAGTGGCACTTGGCAATGGTCAGGAAGTAAATGTTCGTACTCCTGAAAAGAGTGCCGGGCAAAACAAAATTGTGACAGAGACAGTACAGCAGTTGGAAAAAGAAGTATCCTCGAGTTTCAAAGGTTCCACTTCGGATTCAATGGAACAGGGGGCCCCAGGTTTTACGCAACAGTCACCGGAAGTGCCCCATACGGTGCTCCCGCACACGGTGGTTGGGCATCAGTCTGTTTCGGTTGACGCGGCATCATCTTCGACGCTGCAAGCGGAACAGGTCCATGTCAATGTCCGCGAGGACATCGCCGGACAGGTACGAGATCGTCTCGGCACGCATGAGCTGAAATCAGGAAGCGAGCAGGTAGTGCTCAAGCTTTCCCCCGAGCAGCTTGGCGATGTCAAGGTGCATCTCAGACTCGAAGATCAGCACCTGAGAGTCGAGATTGTTGCGGAGAACAAAATGGCCAGAGAAAGCCTGCTTCAGCATGTTGATTCGCTGAAGGAGTCGTTATCGCGCCAGAACATCACCATGGATAAGTTCAGTGTGACGTCCGGCGGTAGTGAGGCCGGCAGCCAGCATGGCGGTACCCAGGGAGACTGGCGCGAGCTTGCCAGAAACAGGCAGGCACAGCAGTGGCTTGCTTCGGGCGGCTATCGTATCCCGACGGCGGAAATTGCTTCAGCACAGCCGGTATATTTTGCCAGGACGGACCAGTCGATGCTTGATCTTCATTTTTGAAAGAGGGGGTGATTAACGTGGTAGACAGTGTAACTTCAACAACTGATGCAAGCGCGGCTGCCGCCGCAATGAAAAAGTCCATCGGCATGGATAAGGACGATTTTCTGAAACTTTTCATCGCCCAGTTGCAGTACCAGGACCCCCTGCAGCCGCAGGACCCCAGTGCCATGCTGAACCAGCTCTCGCAACTGTCCATGCTGGAACAGTCGTACAACAGCAATACAACACTGCAGAGCCTGCTGACTGCCCAGAACAATGCCAATTCCATCAACGCCGTATCCTTTGTTGGCGGCAATCTGAAAGCGAATGGCGACGCAGTTGCGTTTGACGGCACCTCGGCGGCTTCATTGCAGTTCAATCTGCCGGTGGCGACATCGTCGGCAGTGGTTTCGATCAAAGACAGTGCCGGAAACACCGTCAGGACCGCCACGTTGGATGCATCGGCAGCCGGTGATGCCAGCTACAGCTGGGATGGTCGCGACAATAACGGCAACCTGCTGCCGGCCGGTACGTATCATTTTGCCGTCAACGGTACGGCAGCCAATGGAACAGCTGTGGCAGCCACTACTTATACGACCGGGATTGTCGACGGCGTATCTTTTGCCAATGGTACACCGATGCTGACTGTCGGTGGGATTTCTGTCGCTCTGTCCGATGTCATCAGCGTAAAAGGAGCGTAGTGAATGGTCGATCAGGTGTTTTTTCCGAATCCGGTTCAGCCGGTACGGCAGGATCGGCCTCAATCACGTCAGACACCTGCCTCCGGGACGGCATCGGGGTCTTCGTTCGCCTCGGTGCTGGATGCGAAACTCCCTGCACAGGGTGTTAAGTTCTCCCAGCATGCGCAGGAGCGTTTGAAAGCCCGTAATATCAACCTTTCTGCCAGCGATTTGGCCAATCTCGAAGGGGCTGTCGACAGCGTTGCCCGGAAAGGTGGCAAAGAATCGCTCGTCATGATGGGGGATGCGGCGTTGGTGGTGAGCATCAAGAACCGCACGGTCGTGACAGCCATGGACCGTACGCAAATGCAGGGAAACGTTTTCACGAATATCGATTCAGCAGTGATCATCTAAGACTCAACCAGGGCTGGCCCTCCGAGAGGAAGCCCAGGAAGCGCCGACCGACTGACGCGCTTTCCAACCTCAAACGATTTAGGAGGCAACAATGAGTATCACATCCGCAATGTTTACCGGCGTATCCGGTCTCTTGGCCAACGCAGAAGGCATCAACGTGATCGGCAACAACCTTTCCAACGTCAATACCGTTGGTTTCAAAAGCAGCCGCATGCTGTTTTCCGACATGCTATCCGCCAACATCGGCAATGGCTCGCAGATCGGGCGCGGCACCCAGATTCAGAAGGTCGATGATGTCTTTAGCCAGAGCACCTTCGAAACCACTGAACTGGTAACCGACCTCGCTATCCAGGGGGACGGCTTTTTTGCTCTCCAGGATGCTTCGGGCAATGCCCTGTACAGTCGTGCCGGAGCATTCCGCATGGATTCCCAGAACAAGTATCTGGTTAATCCCGATGGCCTCAAGGTCCTTGACAGTGCCGGCGCTCCCATTGATCTTTCGACGCTGAACGTTGCTGGACCTCCCGCCGTTAATTTCACCAAGGTGAGCAGCGTGGATGCTGACGGAACAATTACCGCTCTTATGTCTGACGGTACTACGAAGCAGTACGCCACAAAGCTCGGTATAGCGACCGTGCCGAATCCCGGCGGACTCGAAAAAAGAGGCGGCACCCTTTACGCGGCAACCGCCCAGTCGGGGACTGTGACTACGGCCGCGCCTACGACTAACGACAAGATCTTTTCCAACTCCCTGGAGATAAGCAACGTGGACATGGCCGGACAGTTCGTCAAGATGATCCTGACCCAGAGGGCGTACTCGGCCAACTCCAAGACCATCACTACGGCAGATGAAATGACGCAGGAAGTGCTTAATTTGAAGCGGTAATTTGAAAGTTTCAAAGACGGAAGCGCGCGCTGCATAAAAGCCGTGCGCGCTTCCGTCGCCGTAAGTATTGCAAAAACATCTCGTTCGTTTTAAATTTCCAAGATACCTTAAGATTCACATACGTCGCATTTTTTGCAGGAGGAGTGAAATGGCCAGAGACGAGCAGGTCGCCGAAACGGAAGGTGGCGGCAAGAAGAAAACGTTCATCATTATCGGCGCTGCCGTGGCTGCAGTCGTCATTCTCGGTATCGTGGCCTTCATGGTAATGGGTAAGGGCGACAAGAAGGAGGCTGGCAAGGAAGGGGCCAAAACCGAGGCGAAAGCTGAAGGGGGACATGGCACCGCTAGTGCCGGTGAGGGTGGAGGCGCATCCCGGATGCTTGCTCTTGAGCCTTTCATTGTCAACATTTACGATGGACAGGAGCTGCGCTACCTGAAAGTCAAGGTAGAGATGGAGATGGCGGCTCCTATGGCCAAGACCGAAATAGACGAGCGCCTGGCCCCCATCAGGGATGGCATTCTTGTTCTGCTGAGTGCCAAGACATTGCATGATATACAGGATGCTCAAGGCAAGAACCAGCTCAAGGAAGAAATTCTGCTTACCGTCAATAAACTGATACCGCCCGGCAAAGTCGCCAAAGTGTACTTTACCGATTTCGTTGTCCAGTAGGGCCCCTGGCTGTTATGGAAAAAATTCTTACCAAAGCTGAGATTGAGGCACTCCTCAACGCCGTTTTCGATGGCCGGATAGAGCCCGAGCGAGAACTGGCAAAGTCTGAAGGGAGCGCCGTCACTTACGATCTCTTCAATACCGAGGCTCACAAAGGTTTTGTCCCCAACCTGGACATCATCTACGACAGCTTCATACGGTATAACCGCGTCAATCTTTCGAATCGGCTTCGCAAAGTGGTCGAGATAAAGAAGGTGGGGGCACGCTCGTATAAATTCGACGATTTTCTGCAGACACTGCCATCGCCGGTCTGTATGGCAATTTTCAAGATTGAGCCCCTTAAAGGCGCTGCCCTTTTGTCGTTGGACAGCACCCTGGTCCTGTCACTGGTGGACAGCTTGCTGGGAGGCACCGGCACCACGAAAGTCTCCACTCAGAATCGCCTGTTTACCTCGATTGAATTGCGTTTGATGGAGAAAATCGCCAGAGATATTCTGCTCGATCTCGAGAAGGCCTGGGCTCCGCTTTACAGTACGCACATGAATCTGTTACGCATGGAAATGAACCCTCGACTGGTAAACATCGTTCCGCCTGAGTACCAGATCGTTACCATGTCGCTTAAGATTCAGATTGAGGACATCTCCGGCAATATGGTCTTTGCCGTTCCTTACATGACGATCGATCCGATCCGGGACAAACTGAAGGCCGGCATGCAATTCGACCTGATGGCCATCGATCCTCAATGGTCGTTCCGGTTGTCATCCGGTCTTCTCGAGGCGCCGCTCGAGCTTTCCGTTGAAATGGGCAACGCCGGCATTACCCTGCGGGAGCTGCTGGAGCTGGCGCCGGGAGATACGATCATGCTGGACAAGCCATGCTCCAGCGAGTTGCAGATCAAGGTCGAAGGTGTGCCCAAATATCTCGGCATTCCCGGAATTCGGCACGGAAACAAGGCAGTACAGATCAGCGCGATAGATATCGTCAACGGGGGATAGACGTGAGTGAAAAAACCGAAGTGAAGGATGCCGAGCAGGACAGGAAGAATCTGGACTTCATCCTGGACATACCGTTGCAGGTAACTGTAGAACTTGGCAGGACAAAACTGCTGGTCAAGGACGTTCTCCAGCTGAATCAGGGGGCTGTCGTAGAACTCACCAAATTGGCTGGCGAACCACTCGACATCTTCGTGAACTCGAAGCTGGTCGCCCGTGGTGAGGCTGTCGTGGTAAACGAAAAATTCGGTGTGCGCCTGGTCGACATCGTCAGTCCGAATGAACGGGTGGAGAAAATCCTGTGAAGGGAGCGGTCACCGCACTGCTCCTCATCCTGCCAACATTAGCCCGCGCCGAAAGTCCTGCCAGCCAGGGGTTCAGTTTTTTTTCCAGTTTGATCCAGATGGTCGCCGCACTTTCCATTGTAGTCGGACTCATTCTGCTGACGAGGCACTTTACCGCAAAACTCGGCGGTGGAGCGGCCCAGTTCACTTCAAAACATATCCGGGTACTGGAAACGCGGTACATTTCACCCAAAAAGGCCCTGCTGCTGATAGAGGTCGGTGGAGAGTATCTGCTGCTGTCCAGTACGGAGGATGGGCTCTCCTTGATCAAGCAGGTGAATCTGATCGAAGAGATCGAGGTACTCGAAGAGGCCCACAATGTCAGGTCCGATATGCTCAGTTTGTTCCGCAAGGCCGCAACCAGGCGAAAAGGGTAAAGCATGATTGCCGAAACACGTTTCAGATGGCCGATAGCCGGGGTTGTGGCCCTGTTGATCACTCTTTCCGCAGGTGCAGTCCTGGCGGAATCGCTGCCCCTGCCGTCCCTGAATATCGGCGTGGGTACGGCAACCAAACCGGGCGAAGTTGCCACGACTATTCAGATCTTCTTTCTGCTGACCATTCTGACTCTTGCGCCGGGTCTGCTGATCATGACCACCTCCTTCACCCGCATCGTGGTGGTGCTTTCCTTTTTGCGCACAGCCATGGGGACGCAGCAGGCTCCCTCCAATCAGGTCATCCTGGCTTTGGCCATGTTTCTGACTTTTTTCGTGATGAATCCGGTCTGGCAACAGATCAACCGTGAGGCATATCAGCCCTGGAAGGCCCAGCAGATCTCCCAGGATCTGGCCATAGACCGCGCCGTCCAGCCGGTCCGAAAATTCATGCTGTCCCAGACCAGAGAGAAAGATCTGGCCCTGTTTGTCAGTCTCTCAAAGTTGCCGAGGCCCAAAAACGCAGACGAGATACCAACGCTGACCATTATCCCCGCCTTTATGATCTCGGAATTGCGAACCGCCTTCCAGATCGGCTTTCTGATCTATATCCCTTTCATTGTTGTCGACATGGTGGTGGCGTCGGTGCTGATGTCGATGGGCATGATGATGCTGCCCCCGGTGATGATCTCGCTTCCGTTCAAGATCCTGCTTTTTGTCTTGGTGGATGGCTGGGGGCTGGTGATCGGTTCACTGGTGAAGAGTTTCAGTTGATGTATCCGAAGAGGACTTGCTATGACGCCTGAACTGGTTGTCCAACTTGCACGACGCAGCTTCGAGGCCGCCCTGATGCTGTCGGCCCCCTTGCTGCTGTTCAGCCTTGTGGTGGGGCTGCTTATCAGTATCTTCCAGGCTGTAACCTCGATCAACGAGGCGACCTTGGCGTTCGCCCCAAAGATTGTCGCCGTGATGATTGCCATGATCATCTTTTTCCCCTGGATGATGACCTACATGGGGGACTTCACCAGGGAGATCTATTCCCTTATCGCCACCATGAGGCGCTGACCGATGTTTCCCCTGCTCCCCTTCCCAACTCCGCGGGAGGTGATCCTGTTTGGCCTGGTGTTGAGCCGCGTAGCCGGCATCTTCGCCGCATTGCCGGTGTTCGGAGGGCAGGCGGTGCCCATGCGCATCAAGGTCATCATTGTGGTCATGATCACCCTGGTCTGTTTTCCCCCCTTGAGCCCGACCGCTCCCGAGATGCCATCTGACGCATTCACCCTGGCCCTCCTGGTAGGACGGGAGATCATGATCGGCGTAACCATGTCCTTCATAACCAAGGTGATCTTTTCCGCTGTGGAGTTCAGCGGACAGATTATCGGCCTGCAGATGGGCTTTACCATGTCTTCGGTAATCGATCCTTCTCAGGGTCATCAGACGCAGATCATGTCAGTCATGCAGACCCTGCTTGCCACACTGATGTTCCTGGCTACAAACATCCACCACCTGTTCATCCGTACCATTGTGGACAGCTTCCGCATCGTGCCCCTCGGTGGCTGGCATTTGAACGGCGAGATCATCGCCTTTCTGATCCGGAGCACCTCCGAAATCCTGGTGCTCGGAATCAGACTGGCAGCCCCGGTAATGGTAGCCCTGCTGCTTACCAGCGTAACGCTGGGCATAATGGCCCGCGCCTTCCCCCAGATGAACATTTTCATGGTCAGCATGCCAATGAATATCGGCATAGGCCTGATAGTTCTCGGTCTGACGCTCACGATCTTCTTCCATGTGCTCGAAGTTTCCTTCGCAACTGTCAACCAGCAGATTACGACCCTCTTCAGGCTGATGGCAAAGGGGGGATGATTTTTGGCCGATGATGTAGACAAGCATTCCAAGACCGAACAACCGACTTCAAAGCGGCTGGAAAAGGCTCGGGAAGAAGGGACGCCTCCCACCAGCATCCTGATGACTTCCACCTTCACGCTGCTGACCGGGATGATCTGCCTGTATCTGTTCGGCAATTTCATGTTTGCGAGCATCTCGGAAAAGAGCGTGGAAATCCTCAGTTCGATCAGCAGTTTCCAGATGACCGAACAGAATCTGTACAATCTTGTTCTCAGGCTGTTTCTGCTGATCGTGATGGTGCTGGCTCCGCTCATAGTCACGATTCTGCTCACCTCGATCACCTCTCATGCGGTCCAGGACGGCGGCAGATTGGAAGTCAGGTGGACGCGGGTTGGGTTCAAGATCGACAAGCTCAATCCGCTTACCGGATTCGGCCGCCTTTTCAATAAGAATGCCCTGCTGGAGGTGGTCAAGTCATTCCTGAAACTGGCCGTGATCGGATTCATTGCTTACCGGGTGCTGCGCGACGAGGTGCAGAACATCACCTTCATGGCTGAGGCCGATATTGCCTCAATCGCGGATTACATGGGGCATGTCGCTTTCAAGATCGTCATCCACACCTGCGGCATCATGTTGATCATCGCGGTCCTGGATCTGATGTATGTCAAGTGGGATTATATCCAGAAGCTCAAGATGACCAAGCAGGAGGTCAAGGATGAGCAGAAGGACTATGAAAACCCGGAGATCAAGGGACGCATCAAGAAGATGCAGTTCCAGATGGCGCATCGCCGCATGACCAAGATCATACCGACCGCCGATGTGGTCATTACCAACCCGACGCATTATGCAATTGCGCTCAAATACGATCGTGCACGAATGATAGCGCCGGTGGTGATCGCCAAAGGGGTCGACGTAATGGCCCAGGCCATCAAGAAAATCGCTCAGGAGCACAAGATCACCCTGGTCGAAAACAGGTTCCTGGCCCGCGAACTGTATGATCAGGTCGATGAGAACGAGGCCATACCGGAATCGCTGTATGCCGCTGTCGCCGAAATTCTGGCCTATGTCTACCGGATAAAAGGCAAGGTATGAGGTGCGGCTTGTAGGGGGCCGGTTGTGAGCGGGTGTCAATTTTATGACATTTTCAATACTTTGACGTGGTGCTTCCACGGAAGTGGACGGGCGTTGAAAGATAACTATCTGTTTTTGATACAAACTAGCCGTGCCTGTTCAAAAACGGAAGAGCCGGTAGCGGCATGAAAAATGCAAATCAAATGTGCTTTTTGCGGCATTTTGGGGCAGAAAATACACTGGGAATACAATGGCAAACGGTACGGTTCAGGCTATAGAGTTAAAAGGCTTTCGCAAGAATTCCGATATTTATGTGGCAGTCGCCCTGATCGGGGTCCTGTCGCTGATGATCATCCCGTTGCCGTCGATGTTGCTGGACCTCTTTCTGGCGGCCAACATCACCATAGCGCTCTGCATTCTGCTGGTTTGTCTTTATACTCAGCACCCCTTGGATTTCTCTGTTTTTCCCTCCGTCCTTCTGGTTACCACGCTCTTTCGGTTGGCGCTGAACATCGCTTCAACGCGTCTGATTCTTCTGCATGGCAGCGAAGGGGTTGAGGCCGCCGGTGCCGTCATCAAGGCCTTCGGGCAATTCGTGGTCGGCGGCAATTATGTCGTCGGCGCCGTCATATTCCTGATTCTTGTAATCATTAACTTTGTGGTCATTACCAAGGGTGCCGGCCGCGTTGCCGAGGTTACAGCCCGTTTTACCCTGGATGCGATGCCCGGCAAGCAGATGGCCATCGATGCCGACCTTTCGGCCGGTATGATCACGGAGAAAGAGGCCCGCGCCCGACGGGTGAAGATTGCACGAGAAGCAGATTTCTACGGCTCCATGGACGGCGCCAGCAAGTTCGTCCGCGGTGACGCGGTGGCCGGGATTCTGATCGTGATGGTCAACATCTTCGGGGGGCTGATCGTCGGTGTTTTTCAGCAGGGAATGCCCATCACGGCGGCACTGACCAACTATACCCTGCTCACGATCGGCGAGGGGCTGGTAGCCCAGATCCCGGCACTGATCATCTCCACGGCCGCCGGTATCATCGTCACCCGCTCGGCGGATGAGGACAATTTCGGCAGCGAGATCACCGGCCAGTTCATGAATTACCCCAAGGCGTTTTACGTCTCCTCCGGGGTTTTGTTCCTGTTCGCGCTGATCCCCGGACTGCCCCATTTCGCCTTTCTGCTGCTCTCCGGGGTAACCTTTCTGCTCGGCAAAATGTCCCGGGAAAAGGCCCAGGTTGTCGAGGATCTGGCAGCTCTGCCGGAGGCCGGCGCCGGAGACGAGTCGGCGGACCAGGCCGCGGCTATTCGCCCGCTGGACGTGCTGGAGCTGGAGGTGGGCTATGGGCTCGTGCCGATGGTCGATGCTTCACAGGATGGCGAATTGCTCGAACGGATCCGCTCGATCCGCCGCCAGTACGCCCAGAAGCTCGGTTTTGTCGTGCCGCCCATTCATATTCACGACAACCTGCAGCTCAAGCCTTACGAGTATAATCTGCTGATCCGTGGTGCCCGCGTGGGGGGGAGTGAACTGACCGGCCAGTACCTGGCCATGGATTCGGGCGCGGTGACCGGTAGCTTGAACGGTGTCGGCACCAAAGAACCGGTTTTTGGTCTGCCATCGTTCTGGATCAACTCTGACGGACGTGATGAGGCCCAGATCAAGGGGTATACCGTGGTGGATAGCACCACCGTAGTGGCGACCCACATCAGCGAGATCATCAAACGGCATAGCCATGAACTGGTCGGCCGCCAGGAAATGCAGCAACTGCTTGACAATGTGGCTCTTACCGCTCCAAAGGTAGTGGAGGAGCTGATCCCCAACCAGCTCAATCTTGGCACCGTATTGCGGGTGGTGAAGGGACTGCTCAGGGAAGGCGTCTCAATCCGCGATCTGCGCACCATCTTGGAGACGCTGGCCGATTACGCCTCGCTCACCAAGGACCCCGAGGTGCTGACCGAGTTCGTCCGCCAAGGCTTGGGACGTTTTATCGTCGATCAGTACAAGCTGGAGGATGACACCCTCTGCCTGGTCACCCTCAGCCGTGAGATCGAGGATACCATTGCCGAAGCGATCCAGCCCTCCGATCAGGGCAGCTTCCTGGCCATTGAGCCGAATGCCGCCCAGGCGATCATCACCGGCATCCGTGCGATGTCAGAGCGTTTCGGTATGAGCGGTGCCCAGCCGGTCTTGCTGGCATCTCCATCCATCCGTCGGCACGTGAGAAAGCTGATTGAGCGCTTTGTCCCGCACATGGCGGTACTGTCACACAATGAAATCCCGCAGAACATCAAAATACAATCACTGGGAGTGGTGAGCGTAAATGTTGGTTAAGACTTTTCAAGCCGCGAGCATGGCCGAGGCCCTGCGCATGGTCAAGGCCGAGCTTGGTCCAGATGCGATGATTCTGTCGACTAAAAAGGAAAAGACCGGCGGCCTCTTCGGTTTTTTCAGCAAACAGGTTTATCGCGTGACAGCGGCCATAGACCCGGTCCGTAAACCGGCGCCCTCCGCTCCTGTCCCTCCCGCGTATCGGGAGCAGCAGGTGCGTGAGAGAACTGCCAAGGAGGACCTGGAAAACTCGATGCTGGCCCCTTTGGCCAGAGAACTCAGGGAGCTGCGCGAAAGGGTTGAGGCGCTTTCCCGCCGCGAGGAGCCCGCCAGGCAGGAGCCGGAGACGGGATTACCGCAGATGGCGGCTGCTCAGGAGGCCGGCATCAGCCTCAACAATATTCCGCGCGGAGATCTGGAGGAAATAAAGAAGTTGCTGCTCAACACCCTCGCCAAGAGCCAGGAGGGGGGTGGCGCCAGGACGATTCAGTGGCCCAATGCCGAGCAGTCTGCCGCCGAAGGGCAGACCGGCGCGGAGATTCTTCCGGAAGACTCGCCGTTGGCCCAGGAACTGAGTAGAAACGGTATCTCCACCGACTTGATCAGAAAAATCCTCGATACCCTTGCAACGCTGCCGGTAGAAGGGGGCAGCCAGACGGTCAGGAGCCGGCTGGGCGAAACCTTCGGACGCCTGATCAAGTTTGCCGGGACATTGAAGCTGCGCAAGAATTCGCCGCGTATCATCGCATTGGTCGGCCCGACCGGCGTCGGCAAGACCACCACCACCGCCAAACTGGCTGCCATGTACGCCCTTAACCGCGGTAACAAGGTAGCACTGATCACCATGGATATCTTCCGCGTGGGTGCAGTCGAACAGCTCAAAACGTACTCCCGCATCATGGGAATTCCTCTGGAAGTTGCCTCCACACCCAAGGAACTGGAAAAGGCGGTTGAAAAGCATGCTGCCTGCGATCTGATTTTTGTCGATACCGCCGGCCGCAGCCACAAGGATAAGGAAAAGCTGGATGAAATGAAGAATTTCCTCGACAACAAGATACCGATCGAGGTCTATCTCTGTCTGTCAGCTACTACCAAAGACCGGGAACTGGAAGAAATTCTGAGCCGATTCAGCATTTTCCAGATCAGCAAAGTGGTCTTCACAAAAATCGATGAAAGCGAGAGCCTGGGAAATATGATCAACCTGCTGATGAAGGATAATCTGCAAATTGCATACTTCACCACCGGACAACGCGTTCCTGAGGATATTGAAGTGGCTACCTCGGCAAAACTGGCTGAATTGATTCTGCGGGGAGCACCAAATGAGTGATGTAATCGGAATGGGCGATCAGGCCGACACGCTTCGGGAAATGGCTCGTAGCGCCCGAAAGAAGCAGAAGTCAGATGCAGCCCCGCAGGGGGACGTCTCGATCCAGAAAGGTATCCGCGTAATTTCGGTGACGAGCGGTAAAGGAGGGGTCGGCAAAAGCAATGTGGTATCGAACCTTGCTATTGCACTTTCAATGCAAGGCAAGAAGGTGCTGCTGATTGACGCCGATCTGGGGCTCGGTAATCTGGACGTGCTCCTGGGGCTTTCACCGGTCTACAATTTGAACCATGTCCTGAACGGTGAAAAAAACCTCTCCGATATTCTGATTGACGGACCGGCCGGCATCAAGATCATCCCGGCGGGATCAGGTGTGCAGGAACTTACCAGTCTCGGCCAGCACGAGAAGCTCAAGCTTCTGGATGAACTGGACATGCTGGAAGAACAGTTCGATATCATGATTGTTGACACCGAGGCCGGCATCTCCGAAAACGTCACGTATTTTACGGTAGCCGCCCAGGAGATCATCGTGGTAGTAACTCCGGAACCGACCTCTATAACCGATGTGTACGCCCTGATCAAATTGCTGGCCACCCGTTACTCCGAGCACCATTTCAAGGTACTGGTAAATATGGCCAAGGACAGCGAGGACGCCCTGGAGGTGTTCCGCAAGCTTGCCAATGTGGCTGGCCGTTTCCTGGACATCTCGCTCGACTATCTCGGTTGTGTGGTCAAGGATGAGAAGGTGGTCGAGGCTGTCAAGCGGCAGCGGGCAGTCTGTGAGCTTTATCCCGATTCCGAAGCAGCCGGCTGTTTTACCACATTGGCGAAGCGGGTGACGGAAAATACCCGGCAAGCCCGCCTTAAGGGAAATATCCAGTTTTTCTTCAGGCGATTTCTGGAAAATCCCTCGGGGTAGCGGTCATGCCCTCAGCACAGTCCATACACGGTGATACGGTCAGAGACGAGCTGATTCTGGAACACATGCCCCTGGTTCGTTACCTCGTGGCCCGGATCGTCCCCCAGTTGCCTCCTCATCTTGACCTGCAGGACTTGACCGGCGCTGCGGTGGTTGGCCTGATAAATGCAGCCGATCGTTTCGATGTCAACCGCGGCGTGCTGTTCAAAACCTTCGCTGAGCAGCATATTCGCGGAGCGATCATCGACGAGCTTCGTTCATACGACGTATTGAGTCGATCCATGCGCGACAAGTATAAGCGGCTCGAGCGACAGGTGATGATTCTGGAGCATCAGCTGGGCCGTAACCCGACCGGTGAAGAGGTGGCGCAGTCTCTGGGGGTCGGGCTGGATGAATATTACGATCTGCTTGAAGATGTGCATGTAATCTCGTTCATCAGCCTGGACGACAGTTGGGACGATGAGGAGGGCAATACGCTCTGTCTGGCGGACGTGTTGAAAAGTGACGCCAAGAGCCCTCAACAACAGGTTATCATGATGCAACTGACCGAGGCCCTGGGGCAGGCGATTGACACCCTGCCAGAGAAGGAACGGCTCGCGGTTACTTTATATTACAACGAAGATCTCAATTTGAAGGAAATCGGTGAAACACTGGGGGTCAGCGAATCCCGCATTTCGCAGATACTCAGCCAGGCCATGGTCAGGTTGAGGGGCAAACTGAAGCTGTACAAAGCGTAAAGGAGAACTCGATGAATAGCGGCATGTACTCTGCTCTTTCCGGCAATATTGCAGCCATGAAACGGCTGGACATCATCAGTAACAATCTTGCCAACGTCAATACTCCCGGCTACAAAAAGGAAAAGATGACGTTTGAAAGCATGCTGGCAGGTTCAGTCAATCCACCGGCTGTTCCTCAGGGGAGTACGGCCGATCCGATTCTTCAGAAGGAAAACGTTTACATCGACTACAGTGCCGGGCCGATAGCGCAGACCGGAAATCCGCTGGACGTGTCCATTGACGGCGACGGTTTCTTCGTGGTCAATACTCCCGATGGTCAGGCCTATACCAGGCAGGGCAACTTCCGGCTCGCAGCCGATGGAACTCTGGTGACCAGTGACGGTCATACGGTCCTTGGCCAGGGGGGCGCGATCCAGGTTCAGGGGGGCAAGGTCGAAATTGATGCCAAAGGAGTGGTGAGCGTCGACGGTACTCCTGCCGGTACGATCAGCATTGTCGATTTTCCCAAACCTTATAATCTGACCAAAGTTGGCAAGGCCTTATTCGTTCCCGGTGCCCAGGCAAACCCGCAGGCGGCGCAGAGCGCGATTCTGCAGGGACAACTGGAGGGTTCCAATGTGGACACCATCAGCGAGATGGTGCAGATGATCGAAACCACCCGGTATTTTGAGGCGTGTTCAAAGGTGATCAAGGGGTATGACGATATGGCAACCAAGGCGACCAATGATCTGGGCCGTCTGTAACGGTTATGCAGTGACTTTCAACAATGGACAAAAAAGGAGCTGAAGCATGATACGAGCACTTTGGACAGCAGCCTCGGGTATGGAGGCGCAGCAAAAGAACATAGACGTGGTGGCCAACAACCTGGCCAACGTCAACACCACCGGTTTCAAGAGAAGTCGTGCCGATTTCCAGGACCTGATGTATCAGAACCTGAAATCAAGCGGAGCGCCTTCGACCAATGCGACTCAGGTACCAAACGGTATTCAGATCGGCCTGGGAACCCGTCTTGCCTCGGTTTCGAAAATCTTTACCGCCGGCGATTTCTCCCAGACCGGCAATGAACTTGACATTGCCATCGAAGGGGATGGCTTTTTCCAGATACAGCAGCCGGACGGTACCACCGGTTATTCCCGGGCCGGCGCCTTCAAGAGGGACAGCCAGGGACGCGTGGTGACTCCTGATGGGAACCCGCTGCTGCCGGAGATCGTGATACCCAACAATGCCACCAAGATCAATATCGGCAGTGACGGGACAGTTTCCGTGATGCAGGCCGGCCAGACCACCCCTACCAATGTCGGGACCATTCAGCTGGCCTCCTTTTCCAATCCTTCCGGTCTCACAAGTCTCGGAAGGAACATCTATCAGCCGACCGACGCTTCGGGAGCCGCAACGACCGGCACTGCTGGGCAGAACGGACTGGGGACGATTGCACAAGGGATGCTGGAGATGAGCAACGTCAATGTAGCTGAAGAGATGGTCAACATGATCGTGGGACAGCGTGCCTACGAGATCAACTCCAAGGCGGTGCAGGCTGCTGACGAGATGCTCCAGACGGCTAACAACCTGAGAAGGTAGCGGTTTCGGTACAGCTGAGATGAGAATACTGACGATTATCATGCTATGCCTTTTTCTGCTTTGGAAGCCGCTCAAGGCAGAACCGGCCCTGTCGCCGCTTCGCGAAACCGAGATCCGGAACGCAGTGTCCGCTTTTGTACAGCAGAAAACGGCAAACCTCGGTTGTGAAACCAGCATCCGGCGTCTCTCCATCAGTGGCAATCCTCTCCTGCCGGAGGGAACGCTGGAGTATGAGGTCGTTGCCCCCCAGCAGTGGGAAGGATGGGGATCTGTCAGCATTGCGGTGATTGCCCGGCAAAAGGACCGGATCGTGCGGAACATCGCGGTCAGGGTCGAGGTCGAGGCCCTGGCTGATATGGTTGTAACCGTACGCCAGATCGATCGGGGACAGGTTCTGTCCGCAGCAGATCTCGCCGTGCGCAGGCAGGACGTCGCTGCGTCCCAGGGGCGTTACCTGAAAAGGATCGAGGATGCCGTCGGCAAGGTGGCACGCACTACCTTGAAACCCAACAGCACGCTCAGGAACGATCAGCTGGAAAAGGTGCCGCTGGTGAAATCGGGACAGATGGTTACCATCGTCGCAGAGAGCCCGACCATGCGTATCACGGTGACGGGCAAGGCCAGAGGCAGCGGAGCCGAAGGGGACACCATCGTCGTGCAGAATCTCAACTCTCTGAAAGAACTATCTGCCCGTATCATCGATGCCGGCACGGTACTGGTGGTGTTCTAACGCCGGAGCCCGTCCGTCGGGACGGGATGCGGCACGAGGAAATGGTGTGAACGAGGTCGGAATCATGAGACAGGCAGCAAATCTGATTGTACTGGCAAGCGTAGTGTTATGCGGATGTGTGACCCAGACGACTGACGTCAAAACAGCCGCCTTTGATCAGCAGCTCCCCCGGCAGCAGGCGGATTATTCCAGCGGCTCCATCTGGCAGGCAAGCTCGGCCGGCCTGACCGATGACTTCAAGGCGCGTCGCAGGGGTGATATCGTCACCATTGTGATATCCGAATCGGCCAGCGCCTCCAAGGAGGCCAAGACCGATACGTCGCGCGAGTCGGCGGTTAATGCCGGCATCCCTAACCTTTTGGGTCTTGAGACAACCGGCATCAAGAATGTCATGGATCTCAGCAAGCTTATCAATGCCAGTGTCAGCTCCAAATACGCCGGGTCCGGAAATACCTCCCGACAGGAGACTCTGAAGGCCACGGTTACCGCCAAAGTGGTGGATGTGACCCCCAACGGGAACCTGTTGATCGAGGGGCGCCGCAATGTCAAGGTCAATGACGAGGACCAGATCATCGTCATTGAAGGGACGGTTCGTCCGACCGATATCGGGCCGGACAACGTCGTCAATTCGATCTACATTGCCGATGCCCGTATCAGTTATGCCGGCAAGGGCATCATCTCCGACCGCCAGAGACCGGGCTGGCTGATGAACTTCCTCGACAAGATCTGGCCTTTTTAAAGAGGAAACGTCATCGCATCAGTGAACAGACGTGTGATGGAAACCGTTTCCGGAGATTGGAATTCGCATGAAGATAATTGTCACCTCCATACTGATGGCTTTGGTTCTGGCTTCCAGCGCCCACGCAGTGCGCATCAAGGATTTGGCTTCATTTGAAGGCGCGCGTGAGAACCAGTTGGTTGGCTACGGCCTGGTGGTCGGGCTGAACGGCACCGGCGACAGCGACCAGGCACGAATCCAGCTGCAGTCCATCTCGGCCATGCTGGAACGGATGGGAGTCAGCATCAATCCCAACCTGATCAAGGTCAAGAATGTGGCAGCCGTGATGGTCACTGCCACACTGCCCCCTTTTGCAAAACAGGGTAATCGGCTGGATGTACTGGTTTCCTCTTTGGGAGACGCCAAGAGCATCGCCGGTGGCACACTGATCATGTCGCCGCTCAAGGGCGCCGACAGCCAGGTGTATGCCGTGGCCCAAGGTTCGGTGCTCACCAACTCGTTCGCTTTTGGCGGACAGGCTGCCAGCGCTCAGAAAAATCACCCCACTGCCGGGAGAATCCCTGCCGGAGCCCTGGTGGAACGTGAACTGCCCAATACCCTGGCAGGCAAATCGCAGCTGCGTTTGAACCTGGCCCAGGCCGATTTCACCACTGCATCACGGATGGCGGGCACCATCAATGAGAAATTCGGCACCGCCATTGCGTCCACAGCCGATCCCGGGGCAGTGGCAATTCAGATCCCGGAGGCCTATGCCGGCCGGATGATCGATTTCATCTCGGTAGTGGAGACGCTCGATGTCCGGCCCGATACCATCGCCAAGGTTGTACTCAACGAGCGCACCGGAACCATCGTGATGGGGGAACAGGTCAGGATTTCGACGGTGGCCGTGTCCCACGGCAACCTCTCCCTGGTGATCAAGGAAACTCCCCGGGTTTCCCAGCCGGCTCCGCTCAGCACCACCGGTGAAACCAAGGTGGTGCCGCGCACCGAGCTGAAGGTCGAGGAGGAGTCGCGTCGCCTGTCGGTTTTATCCGAGGGTGCCACCATCGGCGATGTCGTGCGGGCACTCAATACCCTGGGGGTTACACCGCGGGATCTGATCGGCATTCTTCAGGCCATCAAGGCAGCCGGAGCGCTGCAGGCCGAACTGACGATTATTTAGCACGGTAACGATGAACACGCACGGTGGTACTACGTTTATCCTCAAGAAGCTGCCCGATTGGGCGATAAGAAGGTAATGCCAATGGATATCGGTTTGCCACAGTACATGCCCCTGGCAGGGGATGAGGCCGCAGACAAGGCGCGCCAGCTGCAGCGGCAGCAGACCGATGCGGCCGGGCTGAGTGAAAAGCAGCGGCTGCAGGCCAAAAAGGTTGGCCAGGATTTCGAAGCGCTTTTCATCGGTATGATGATGAAATCCATGCGCGAGACGGTTGCACAGGACAAGCTGACCGGAGGCGGTCATGGGGAAGATGCCTACCGTTCGCTTCTGGATCAGGAGTATGCCGCGGCAGCCGTCAAGCGCGGGGGATTGGGACTGGCGAAACAGATCGAAAAGGAAATTATCCGGCAGGAGAGTCGGCGCATTCCGCGAACCATCGATACAAAGGAATAGCAGCAGGGATTTGGTGGGGATATCTATGGTAATGAAAAAGCTGGCAGAGGAACTTTCCGTGCATTTGGGGCTCCTGCGGGAGTTGCATGAGCTGTTGGAGCGGGAAAGCCGTGAGCTTGCCGATATGAAACTGGACGCCATGGCAGAGATAAACGACCTGAAGGAAGAACTGTCTCAGCGCATAAAAGAGCACGCTGTCTCACTGCGCCAGGCAATCAGCAGTGCTGCGGCCCGGGAAGGGCTATCCGCCACCGCCACGTTGGGAGCGGTTGCAGCAGCAGTCAAGAGCAACCAGGATATCCCGCGACTGCACCGTGATCTGAACCAGGTGGCAGAACGGATCAGGCAACGTTTGGCAATGAACGGAGAAATCGCGGAGCGTTTTGCAGCATCGGTAAAAAATTCGCTGGACCTTCTGTCCCGCGTGATCAATCAATCAAATATCTACGGCGCTTCCGGCGGCTATCAGCAGCGGCCGACCGGGTCGGTGATGATCAACAGGGAGGCCTGAATGGGACTTAGTGCAGCCATGGAGATCGGCAAGAACGGTCTCAAAATCTATCAAATCGCCACCGAGGTGACCGGCGAGAACATCGCCAATGTCAATACGCCCGGTTATTCCCGCCAGCGGGTGATTCTGGAGAACGCTCCCCCCACTACGTCCAATGGTTTTCCCTTGGGCACGGGGGTAAAAATTTCCACGGTGGAACGCTATTACGACGGACTCCTGCAGCAACAGCTCGTCAATGCCCAGACCACCCTTGGTTACGATACGACAAAATCGAATGTCTTGCAGCAAATCGAGCCGACTTTCAATGAAGTCACCAATGACGGATTGGGTGCGGCTATTACCAATTTTTTCTCGGCCTGGCAGGACCTGACCCTCAATCCTACCGGATCCGCCGAGCGCACGAACGTGATGAGCCGAGCTCAAATCCTGACCGACAACTTCCACGCGGTCAACACGACCCTGGCGAATGCCGTTACCACCCAGAACGACTCGCTGGTTCCGTTGACGGACAGCATCAACGCTACTCTTAAGAACATCGCCCAGCTCAATCAACAGATAAAGACCACCGAACTGGTGAGCGGTAATGCCAATGAGATGCGCGATCAGCGGGATCAGTTGATACGGGACCTGTCGCAGCAGATCGGCATCACCTATACGGAAAACAGCGACGGAACCACCGATATAAACTATAAGGACGGTGGCGCAGCGCTGGTAACGGGAGGCACCGCCGGGTCGTTTTCATTGACGACCAATTCGAGTACGGGACTTTACGATGTGAATGTGACCCCTCCGGGAGGAGCGGCTACGCTGGTTTCGCCGACAACCGGACAGTTGGGGGCGACCCTGACGTTGCGCGATACGATTATTCCCGGCTATCAAGCCAAGGTTGATGCGCTGGCAAACGCAATCGCCACACAGGTCAATGCAGCTCACAACAGCGGATACGATCTGAACGGCGATGCAGGAAAGGATTTCTTTACCGGCACTACAGCCGCAACCATTACACTGAACACTGCCGACATCACCGGTGTCGACAAGATCGCGGCATCGGGCAGCGCCACCCTGCCGGGCGACAACAGCAATGCCCTTGCCCTGGCACAGTTGCAGAACAAGAACATCATGTCCGGAAGCACTGCCACGTTCGGTAGCTATTTCAATGGACTGGTCAGCCAAATTGGGCTTGACGTACAGTCGAGCAAGAATACCGTAGCGCAGGACACCACCTTCACAAATCAACTGATGACGTTGCGCGAATCAAACTCCGGCGTTTCGTTGGACGAGGAGTTGACCAATCTGGTCAAATATCAGCGTTCCTATCAGGCTTCGGCCAAGCTGATCACCACCGCGACCGAGATGATGGACACGGTCATTGCCATGATACGGTAACAGGAGAGGACACCATGCGCATCACTGCCAACATAACCTCGCAGAATTCGCTGTACAACATCCAGCAGGGTAGGGCCAAGCTGGACAAGCTCAATGAACTGATAGGCACCGGATACAACATCAACCGCCCCAGTGACGATCCGGTCAATACCGCACTGCTCTTGGACATTGGTGACAAAGTCAAAGCGGGTGACCAGTACCAAAGCAACATAACGAAGTCCAACATCTGGCAGCAGGTCACCAGCACGGCCCTGAACGGCATGTCCAGCACCATACAATTGGCCCAGAAGCAGGTCTCCAATGTAGCGAATGGTACAAGCGACGAGACTACGCGCCAGACAGCCATCGATCAGCTGAAGACACTGAAGCAGCAACTGATCGACATGGGCAACACGGAGATAAACGGTCAGTATATCTTTGGCGGCGCCGTAAGTACCACAGCGCCTTTCAATTCCACAGCGCCCTATTATTCGGGTGACGAGACTGCTCTTAAAATAGAAATTGCTCCCTCCAGCATCCAGCAGATGAACATTCCGGGAAATCAGCTCCTCACTGCCGACTCGGCAACCTCGAAACCCTATGGCAGCACCAATATTCTCAAGGCCTTCGACGATCTGATCGCTGCCATCGGCAGCAATGATGTGGACGCCATTCAGGCGGGGGCCAAGGCCCTGGAGGCCGGTGCCCAGCAGGTTACCAACGCTCAGACTGACGTGGCTGCGCGTGTACAGCGGCTCGACAGCATGTCCACGCTGAATGAGAACAACAAAAACACTCTGAGCACCATATACAGCAACACTCAGAATGTGGACTACGCCAAACTGGCCGTTGAACTGAGCCAGCAGCAGACAGCATTCAATGCTTCCCTGTCGGCTACGGCGAAGCTTTCCCAGCTTTCGCTGCTTGATTATCTGAGTTAGCAAATTCCTGCTTTTACACAGAGCGAGGCCGGTGCACGGTTTCGCTCTGTCCCAGTCTCACCCGTACTTCTTTCCTCTGTCTTTATACAAGCCCATGCCGTTTCCCTTCTCCAAAAATCGCCGTCGCAAGCCGGTTTCGATCCGGCGCGACGTTTTGCTCCTCTCTCTGCCGGTGTTGCTTTCTTCCCTGTTCCAGCGCCTGGTTTCGATCGTCGACATATTCCTCACCGGCGGTCTGGGAGCAGCGGCCATCGCAGCCACGGGGCTCGGACAGCTGCTGATGTTCGTCACCATGACGATTTTCTGGGGGCTCTCCACCGGTACAACGGTGGTAATCGCCCATCTGCGGGGTGCCGGAAAGCAAGAGGAAGCCCGCCGCGCTGCGTTTGTCGCATGCCTGGCCTGCTTGGCGATGACCGCGGCCTGCTCGGCTGGAGGAGCGGTATGGGGAGGCGACATCGCCCGTTTGATGGGGGCTGCGCCTGATGTTCAGGCCTTTGCCTCCGATTACATCCGCCTGGTGTTTTTGTGGCTGATCTGGACAACCGGACTCAATATCCTTTCTGCCATCATGCATGGTGCCGGTGACACCCGCACCCCGATGGAGGCCATCATCCTGGTCAACATTCTGCACGTAGCCATGGCCTGGCCCCTGATATACGGTGCATTAGGGATTCCGGCCATGGGGGTCAAAGGGGCGGCTATCGCTATCAACAGCTCGGAGTTTGTCGGCTGCAGCTACCTGCTGATCCAGGCGTTTCGTAAAAGCTACCTGGTGCTTGGCTCCCCCGACGTTCAGCAATTCGCCAGGATCTGGCGCATTGGCTGGCCCGTGGCCTTGGAGCGAATCGCCCAGCAGAGCGGGCAAATATTCTACTCAAGTTTCATTATCGGCTATGGCACGAGCGCCTACGCAGCGCATCAGATCGGACTTTCCATCGAGTCACTTTCATTCATGCCGGGCGCCGGCATGGGCATCGCCGCCGCAACCCTGATGGGGCAGTCGCTCGGGGCAGGCAAGATCAGGCGGGCCCGCATCAGCCATGCTGAAGCCCTGCGTCTTGCCGTAGTGGTCATGTCGATCATGGCACTGGTGTTCCTCTGCGGACCGCACTTCCTGATCTCGCTCTTTACCCATGACCCTGCCGTGATCGAGAAAGGGAGCGTGTTTCTGCGGCTGGTGGCCTTTGCGCAGATACCGCTGGCGGTCTCCTTTGTCTATGCCGGTAGCCTGCGGGGCACCGGCGATACCTTCTATGTCTTCATTGTCACACTGGCAGCCATGTGGGGTATCCGGGTCGCCCTCGCGTGGGTGGCAGCCGGCTGGCTGCATCTATCCCTGTATGTCGTGTGGGGAGTCTTCCTGGTGGACTGGTATGCTCGTGCTGCAGCCTTTGCCTGGCGCTACCGGCGGCGCGATCTGCACAATGTCATCTACTGATGCCGTCTTGATAGGCCCATCTGTTTCCGGACAAGGATCGGCTCGACTTTTTTATCGCCGCTCCTTGCAAAGCAGTCAGACTGCGATATAGTTAGTAGATTATTAAACAACGCCGAGTCTGTGATGGGAAGGCCGCATCTTCCCAGTATCCGGAGGAGGAGGCAGTCCATGGGAGAAGCCTGGGGTTCGAACGGTCCGGTACCTGGTATTGCAGGTAGTGAAATGGGGTGTGAAGATGCCAGCTCATGGGATCTGGAGACCGAAGGAGCCGGCGATGGGCTGATATGCTGCAATCGCCAGGGGCTGATCAGCGCCATGCTCTCCGGATGCATCCACGAAATCAATAATCCCAACAATAATATTCTGCTCGCATCCCGTCTGCTGGGTGATTACTGGAAGGGGCTCGCTCCGCTCCTGTCGGAGTATCAGGGACAGCACCCGGATGCCTGTTGTGCCGGTGTACCGCTGGCAGGTATCCTCGACAGCATGCCGAAAATCATTGCGATGATTGCGGAAGATGTCGGCCGTATCAGTCGTATCACCACCCAGTTGAAGTCCGATGCCGCCGCTGTGGTCAAGGATTCCGGCGGATGCGATCCGAATGCTGTCATCAAGGCGGTGGCAGAAGCGCTCAAAGGCACAATTGCCCGGCATACCCGGCAGTTCAGGCTGGAGTTGTCCGAGAACCTGTCCCTGCTCGCCATTGATTGTCGATTGTTGCACCAGGTCGTCACGAACCTGGTCTGCAATGCCCTGCAATCCCTGCCGGCCAGGGAGCGGATGGTGATGGTCAGCTCTTTCAGGGATGAAGCGTCCGGGCACATAGCGATCAGGGTGGAGGACCAGGGGTGCGGGATTGCACCGTATCACTTGGGCCGGGTCTTCGAACCCTTTTATAGCATCAACCGGGAAAATGGCCGTGCCGGTCTGGGCCTGTTCGTCTCCCGTCTCATCATTCAAAGGAACAGCGGGACCCTGACGCTGTCGTCCGAACCCGGGCAGGGGAGCACCGCTGTAATCAGACTGCCGTACCGATGAAACCGATAAGAACAACTCATGATGTACTTGACGAATTTTTATTTCTGTGAGGGGTTGGTGAAGTGAACAGGCTTGATATTTCGGTGTTGTATGTGGACGATGATCTGCAGGCGTGTACCATTATGGCAAACCTGATGCGGTTGTACGTCAGGGAGCTGCACCTGGCCCATGACGGCCAGGAGGGGCTGGAAATGTACCGTCGCCATCAGCCCGACGTAGTGGTTACCGATTTTTCCATGCCGGTGATGGATGGCGGTGAGATGGTGCGGGATATCCGTGCCCAGCAGCCCGAGACCTCCGTCATCTTCATGAGCGCCCATGATGATGCCTGGCTTGCGGAACAGCTCAAGGATGTCGGGCTGACTCGACATATCACCAAGCCGGTCGAGGTGACAGGGCTGATCGGCATGCTGCGTGAGATTGCCGCTGCTTGAAATAATCCCGAACGACAGTACACTACTAACAGTTGAAATTTTTCCGGCGTCACGGCGGTACTGCCGGCCGACGACAAGGATGTGTTGATGCAGGTGTCACCTGACGGCCAATTTTCCGTGCTGTTGATCGATGACGATCCGCATGCGCTGGAACTCAACAGGATGCTGCTCCTGAATGCCGGCATCGGTATGGTGCTGACTCTTTCGGACAGCCGTGCCACGCTCCCCTTCCTCGAACAGCATGACATTTCACTGGTCGTGCTCGATCTGATGATGCCTCATGTCAATGGCGCCGAACTGCTGCCGTTGATTCACAGGGACTATCCCCATATCCCCGTAATCGTGGAAACCGCTGCCAGCGAGGTGGAAACCGCTGTCAGGTGCATGAAATCGGGGGCCATAGATTATCTCGTGAAACCGGTCGAACCGGACCGTCTGGTCACTGCGGTCAAAAATGCGCTCAATTTCGACGACCTTCTGCATGAGGTCTCCTCGCTCAAGAACTATCTTCTGAACGACCGCCTGGAGCATGCCGAGGCATTTGCGGAGATCAAGACCACCAGCAGGAAGATGCGGTCGATCTTTCAATATGCGGAGGTGGTTGCCAGCTCGCCGCAACCGGTCCTGATCACCGGTGAGACCGGCGTGGGCAAGGAACTTTTTGCACGCTCGATCCACCGCATCAGCGGGGTACGGGGGGAGTTCGTCAGTGTCAACGTGGCCGGGCTGGATGACGCCATGTTCTCGGATACGCTCTTCGGACACAAAAAGGGAGCCTTCACCGGCGCGGACCAGTTCCGGGACGGGCTGGTCAGCAAGGCAGGGGGAGGAACGCTGTTTCTGGACGAGATCGGCGACCTGAACGAACTGTCACAGGTCAAGCTGTTGCGGCTTTTGCAGGAACGGGAGTATTACCCGGTCGGCGCCGATACGCTCAAAACCAGCACCGCCAGAATCGTGCTGGCCACCAACATCGACCTGGAGGCCCGCATCAAGGAAGGGCGCTTCCGGCGCGATCTTTACTATCGTCTGTGCACCCACCAGATCCATATTCCCGCGCTCCGCGAGCGGCCGGAGGACATCCCCCTGTTGCTGGCGACCTTCATAGAAGTGGCGGCGAGACATTTCAACAAGCGCAAACCCACTCCGTCGCCCGAACTGATCTCGGCTCTGGTTGGATACGCTTTTCCCGGCAATGTCCGGGAACTGCATGCACGTGTCTTCGACGCGGTGGCGCGTCATAATGACGGCATGCTCTCACTGGAGAGTTTCCCCGGCATTACCAACGCTGCTCCCGCACGGTCTTCGACGGTCGTGCTCCCCGCTGACGGCAATGGGATCTACAACATCTTCGGACGCCTCCCAACCTTCCGTGAGATCGAAAATTACCTGATCACGGAGGCCATGAAGGTTTCCGGAGGCAGTCAGGCGGTGGCAGCCTCCATGCTGGGAGTAACCCGCCAGACCATCAGCAACCGGCTCAAATCGCTCGGAAACTGAGGTAAGCGCGTTATGCCCGCTCCAGTCCGGCAAAGCGCAGCATGAGCTTTTTCGGCCCGGCCGAATTGAACCACACGATGACCTTTTGAGCGTCGCCGCTCCCCTCGATCTTGCGGACCGTACCGAGTCCGAATTTGCCGTGACGTACCCGCATGCCGATGTAGACTCCCCCCTGTTCCTCGGGGGGCTCGGGCACCACCTCTATCTCGCGTGAGCCGGAGAAGGCGGCTGCCGCCGCCAGATTATGCATCCCGTCATTCTGACGGTTTTCGTTGCGCTGCCCTGCGGATGCGGTCTGCAGGCGGCCGCCGGGCACGCGAGTGGCAGCGGAGTAGGTTCGAAGCCCGCTGTCCTCCTCATCCAGTAATTCGGCCGGGATATCCCTCAGAAAACGCGACGGCGGGTTGGACTGCTCCTGGCCGAACAGGTAGCGCCGGCGGGCGTTCAAGAGATAAAGGCGCTCCCTGGCACGGGTCATTCCAACGTAACAGAGGCGGCGCTCCTCTTCCATGCCGTCCAGATCATCCAGCGTCCGGACATGGGGAAAGAGCCGCTCTTCCATTCCGATCATGAACACCGCCTTGAATTCCAGCCCTTTGGCAGCATGCAGGGTCATCAACGTCACCGACGGCTTGCCCTGTTCCCCCTGTTCCAGGTCCGACACCAGCGCTACCTGCTCGAGAAATTCCGACAGCCCCCCCTCGGGGTTCTTCTCGCTGAATTCCTCCATGGCGGTCAGCAACTGCTCCAGGTTTTCCAGCCGCTCGGCGCTCTCCTCGTCACGACTCTCTTTCAGCCGGGCCAGATAGCCGCTCTCCGCCATCACCGTCTGGGCCAGTTCCGGCAGGCTGTGCGTGTCAAGCATGGCGCGAAAGCGTTCGATCATATCCGCAAAGGTAGTCACCTTGTTTCGCGGGACAGATCCCAGCAGGCCGACCAGGTCCTCGTCGTGCAGGGCCTGATAGAAGCTCTTCCCATTGGCGGCGGCCTGGTAGGCGATCCGATCGATCGTTGTGGCGCCTATGCCGCGGGCCGGTACATTGATGATCCGCTTCAGCGACACCTCGTCCGCCGGATTGTTCAGAACACGCAGATAGGCCAGGATATCCTTGATCTCCATCCTGGCATAGAAGCGGACACCGCCGACGATGTGGTAGGGCAACGCCTCCGAAACCAGGGCTTCCTCGATCTGGCGGGATTGGGCGTTGGTGCGGTAGAAGACCGCCATCTCCTCCAACGGAATGCCGCGGGATCTCAGTCGGTCGATCTCACGGCAGACGAAGCGGGCCTCCTCCCGGTCCGATTCGACCCGCCGATAGCAGACCGGATCTCCCTGCGGATTGTCGGTCCAGAGGGTTTTGCCTTTGCGGCCATAGTTCTGTTTGACCACCTCGCCGGCGGCCTTGAGAATTGTGGCGGTGGAACGGTAGTTCTGTTCGAGCCGTACGATCTTCACCCCGGGAAAGTCTTTTTCGAATTCCAGGATATTGCGAATATCGGCCCCTCGCCAGGAATAGATCGACTGATCGTCGTCACCTACCACGCACAGGTTCCGGCGTTCCCCTGCCAGCAGGCGGATCAGGTGGTACTGCACCGGGTTGGTATCCTGATACTCATCCACCAGGATCCATTGGAAGCGTTCCTGATAGTACCGGCGCACCTCCGGGAATTCCGACAGCAGCCGTACTGTCTGGATCAGGAGGTCCCCGAAATCCAGTGCATTGCACTTTCTCAGGCGCTCCTGGTAGGCAGCATAGATCTGGATGATCTTTGCATTGTAAATGTCGCCGGCCGCCACCGGATCGATCTCTTCGGGGAACAGGCCGCGATTCTTGTAGTCGTCGATGCGCGCGCCGACGGCAGTGGGAGAGAAGCGCTTCTCGTCCAGGTCCAGTTCCCTGAGGATATCCTTGAGCAGGCGTTCCGAGTCGCGGTCGTCGTAAATGGCAAAGGATGAATCAAAGCCCAGGTGATGGATTTCCCTGCGCAGGATGCGGCCGCAGGCGGAGTGGAAGGTGGCTATCAGCGGCAGGTCGCCATGGCTGGACAGTTTCCTGACGCGTTCGGCCATCTCTTTGGCAGCCTTGTTGGTAAAGGTAACAGCCAGGATATTCCAGGGGCGTACCCCGCGCTCGAGGATCAGGTGGGCGATACGGTTGGTGATGACGCGCGTCTTGCCGGAGCCGGCGCCGGCCAGGATCAACAGCGGCCCTTCGCCGTACAGTACCGCCTCTTTCTGGGGCGGGTTCAAGTGTTTTAGCAGGTCCATTGGGTTGTTGTAGCCCGTAGAAACGCGACCGTCAAGCGGAAACGGCTCTCCGTTTTCTTCCTGCGGCATGGCCGGAATGCCACCTAATCAGTTGCATTCGGCGGGGCGAGGCTGTACAAGATACTCCATTCCACCGAGGACATAATCAGGCAGCAGACGGGGTAGCTGATGATCATACGCAAACAGGGCTGGATTCACACGTTGCTGCGTGCGCTTGCCCACCGCGCGGAAGCGGCCGAAAAAGCCCAGATCATGCTGGAAGAAGCCCTTGGGCATGCCTACGAAGGGCTGCTCATCACCGATGCCGAAGGCTGTATTCTGAAGGTCAACGAGGCTTATGCCCGTTTTCTGCAGACCACCACGGATAAATTGGTGGGCAGGCATGTCACCGAGGTGATCGAGAATACCCGCATGCACCTGGTGGCAAAGAGCGGCGTAGCCGAGATCGCACAGCTCCAGAAGATCAGGGGGCACGAGATGATCTGCAGCCGGATACCGATCTTCGAAAACGGAAACGTGGTGGCAGTGGTCGGCAAGGTCATGTTCCAGAACATCGAAGACCTGTTCAGTTTCACCGAGAACTTCAAGAAGCTCAAAACCGAGCTGGAGTTCTACAAACGAGAACTCAGCAAACATCTCAGCGCAAAATATTCGTTTGGCCACATCGTCGGCAGCAGCAAAGAACTCGAATGGGTCAAGGAGCTCGGCAGAAAGGTGGCTGCCAGCAACACCACCGTCCTGCTGAAGGGGGAGAGCGGAACCGGAAAAGAGCTGTTTGCGCACGCCATCCACAACGAAAGCCACCGCAAGCTCGGGCCGTTCATCAAAGTCAACTGCGCGGCCATTCCCGATACGCTCTTCGAATCGGAGCTGTTCGGTTACCGTGAAGGGGCATTTACCGGGGCGCAGAAAAAGGGGAAAAAGGGCAAATTTGCCCTGGCCGACAAGGGCACGATCTTTCTGGACGAAATCAGCGAGCTGCCGCTGACCATGCAGGTCAAGTTGCTGCGGGTTCTCCAGGAAAAGGAGATCGAGCCGGTCGGTGCGGAGGGGGCCGAGGCCGTGGATGTGCGCATCATCGCCGCCTCCAATCGCGACCTGGAGACGCTGGTTAAAAGCGGCATGTTCCGCCATGATCTGTACTACCGTCTCAACGTGGTCATGCTGGAGATTCCCCCCTTGCGCAGCCGCCGCGAGGACATTCCGCTGCTGATACACTTTCACCTGCGCCAGTTGGAGCGCGAAACCGGCATCCCGGTCGAAGGGGTCGAGCCGGATGTGGCTGAAGTACTCAAGCGATACGACTGGCCGGGCAACGTACGTGAGCTGCGGAACATTCTCGAACAAGCACTGTACGTCAAGCTCGGCACGACGATCACCCGCAACGATCTCCCTGCTGCGTTGTCCAAGGGGGCAACCCTATCGACGCCGGAAGCCGGGCGCAGCCTTAAGGCCGCTGTCCGGCAGGCCGAAGAGGAGGCTATCCGGGCCGCTATCCGCGAGGAAAAAGGGGATAAGCAGGCAGCCGCCCTCCGGCTGGGTATCAGCAAGTCATCTCTCTATGCCAAGGTTGATCAGTACGATATCCGTCTGTAGTCAAGATTTCTCCCGCCTTTTCCAAAAAATAGGAATTTTTTCCAATATTTGGGAAAAGTAATGCCTGCCTCTTTTTTAAACGTTCAAACAGATAGTTAGCTTCCATCCAATTCCCCTCCGGCAGTGCCAATCAAATGCAGTTGCCATCAATCTTTCCAATTTTATGGAAAATATACGCCTGACCTGAACTAAGCATTACTGTGTTTTGCTATTTCAATCTTAAATAAATCAATAAAAAAACAAACTTAATGTGGTCTGTAATTGTTTGTTACGTATGGTGGCATAACAGTTGCTTGAATTGTATAAACTTGTTTTATTTTTGAGGGGACAATGAGCTTTAAGGACATTCTTCTCTATCTGGATGATTCGCCGCACTGTGAACGCAGGATCGATGTCGCCCTGAGTGTGGCACAGGCACAGGGGGCGCGGGTGAATGGTCTGTCGATTGTGACCCATGGCTATTACCAGCCCCGGTATCTGCGTGCCGAAGAAAAAGTGGCGGCTGCCGCAGCGCTGTTGATGGCAAAGGCTCGGAATGCCGCGGTGCCCTGCGGCTGCCGCAGGATCGAATCCAGCGCGGTGGGGGTGGGGAAATCAGAGCTGATGATCAAAGGGGCTCACTGCAGCGATGTAGTGATTGTCAGTCAGGAATCGCCTCGCGTCGCTCGCACCGCGGCTATCGTGGAGCCGCTTGTGGTGCGGAGCGGCCGGCCGGTACTGATCGTTCCTGTGGCAGGCTCCTTCCCTACGATCGGCCGGCGGGTACTGGTGGCCTGGAAGAACGGTCGGGAAGCTGCCCGTGCACTGCACGACGCCTTGCCGATCCTGCGGCAGGCAGAGCAGGTGACGCTGTTGACCATCGCATCGGAGGAAGAATCGCACCAGCACTATGGAGAAAATATCCGCGAACACCTCGGGCAGCATACTCTCCAGGCCCGGACCGAGCTGTTCCCGGTTACCTCCGCCACCCTGGCAGATACCCTTCTGAACCGGGTCTCTGAAGGTGGCTATGATCTGCTCGTTATGGGTGCCTACTCTCCGGGAGCACGCCGGGGATCCGGGTTGGGGCAGGTGGCGGGCCAGATCCTGCGGGAGATGACCGTTCCCGTTCTGATGTCGCATTAGAGGGTTGTTGAAAAATGGGTATCTCGCCGCCGTCCTCGTCAGTCACCTTGTGCGGCGTAGCGCTGCTACGCCTCCGCGGGGCTTCCTGCGGGTGCGACGATCTACCCATTTTTGAACAACCTGAGAATTTCAACATCTCTTAGATGAAGCGATCAAGACATTCTCTTGATTCATGCCTCCGGCCTGGGCCGGTTCAGGAGTACGGTGCATGACGGACTGCATTCTCACCACCAGAAGCCTCTCCAAGGAATTCAAGGGGTTCAGCGCTGTTTCCGCGGTCAACCTGCAGATCGGGCGCGGCCACATCCATGCCCTGATCGGACCGAACGGAGCCGGCAAGACTACCGTGTTCAACCTGCTGACCAAGTTCATTACCCCCACCTCGGGCAGCATACATTTCAATGGCAACGACATTACGAGCGAGAAACCGGCTGATATTGCTGTGCGGGGCATCGTGCGTTCTTTCCAGATATCGGCGGTTTTTCCCAACCTGACTCCCCGTGAGAACGTGAAGGTTGCCCTGCAACGCAGCCTGGGCACCTCCTACCACTTCTGGAAATCGTCCGTCCGCCTGAATCATCTGAACGAGCGGGCCATGGAGCTGCTGGAAGCGGTCGGCCTCCAGAACTCGGCCGACGAGCCGGCCGTGGAGTTGTCCTATGGCCGCAAGCGGGCATTGGAAATAGCGACCACTCTGGCGCTGGAGCCGGAGCTGATGCTGCTGGATGAGCCGACCCAGGGCATGGGAGGGGAAGATGTGGGCCGCATTACGGAACTGGTGCGACGGGTAGCGGTCGGCCGGACCATCCTGATGGTCGAACACAACCTGCAGGTGGTGGCCAGCCTGGCTGACCGCATCACGGTCCTGCAGCGCGGCTCCATTCTGGCAGAGGGCACCTATGCCGAGGTTTCCGCCGATTCCCGGGTCATGGAAGCCTATATGGGGGTCGGCCATGAGTGAAATTGCCGTGGGTGGTTCCGGCATGAACGAATTGCTGGCGGTTTCCGATCTGCACGCCTGGTACGGTGAATCGCACATCCTGCACGGTGCCTCGCTCTCGGTCAAACGGGGTGAACTGGTCACGCTTCTGGGGCGCAATGGTGCGGGCAAGACCTCGATTCTGAAATCGATCATGGGGCTGGTCGGGCGCCGCAGCGGTTCGATCATGAAACAGGGGCACGAGACCATCAAAATGCAGACCCACCGCATCGCGCGCCTCGGCATCGGCTATTGCCCCGAGGAGCGCGGAATCTTTTCGAGTCTGAATGTGGAGGAAAACCTGCTGCTGCCGCCGGTCATCAAGCAGGGGGGCATGAGCATGGACGAGATTTACGACATGTTCCCCAATCTGCTGGAACGCAGAAAAAGCATCGGCACCCGCCTTTCCGGCGGCGAACAGCAGATGCTTGCCTTGGCCAGGATTCTGCGTACCGGGGCGGACCTGCTGCTTCTGGACGAGGTGACCGAAGGGCTGGCACCGGTTATCGTGCAGGCCATCGGGCGGACGGTGCGGCAGCTGAAAGAGCGCGGTTTTACGATCATTCTGGTGGAGCAGAATTTTCATTTCGCCGCCGATCTGGCGGACCGGCACTATATCATCGAGCACGGCGCGATCGCCGACGTGATATCCAGGGAAGAACTGGCAGGCAGCAGGGACAGGCTCAACAGGTATCTCGGCGTGTAAGCAGACCACATAATCGGAAGGGGGAGAGGCTATGAAATGGTGCATCAGGGCAACAGCATGTGCGGCAATACTTGGCATGGCGGCATCGGCCGGGGCGGCCGGCAAGGGAATTTCAGACGGGGTGGTCAAGATCGGCGTATTGACCGACATGTCGGGCGTGTATTCGGCCATCGGCGGCAAAGGGACCCTGGTGGCGGTTGAAATGGCAGTGGCCGACTTCGGCGGCAAAGTGCTGGGCAAACCGATCGAAGTGATCTCCGCTGACCACCAGAACAAGGCTGACATCGCTTCCACCAAAGCCCGCGAGTGGTTCGACACCGGCAAGGTCGACATGGTGACCGGGCTGTTGAACTCGGCCTGCGCACTGGCGGTGCAGAAGGTCGGAGCGGACAAGAAACGCATTACGATGAACACCGGCGCCGGTTCCACCGACCTGACCAACAAGGATTGCACCCCTTATGGCATCCACTATGCCTACGACAACTATGCCCTGGGCAATGTGGCCGGAAGTGAGGTCGTCAATCATGGTGGGAAGAGCTGGTTCTTCATCACGGCCGATTATGCCTTCGGCCATTCCCTGGAGAAGAACACCACCAGCTTCGTGAACAAGCTGGGAGGCAAGGTGGTCGGCTCAGTGCGCCATCCGCTTTCCACTTCGGACTTCTCCTCCTACCTGCTGCAGGCCCAGGCTTCAGGGGCCAAGGTGATCGGGCTGGCCAATGCAGGGGGGGATTTCACCAATGCCGTCAAGCAGGCTGGCGAGTTCGGCATCGTCCAGAAAGGACAGACCGTGGTGGGGATGCTGGTGTTCGACACCGACGTCAAGAGCCTGGGGCTGAAAACGGCCCAGGGCATGCAGTTCGCCTCCGGCTTCTACTGGGACCGCGACAAGGCCACCCGAGAATGGTCGCAGCGTTTCTTCAAAAAGCATAAGGCCATGCCCACCATGGATCAAGCCGGTGCCTACTCGGCCACCATGAACTACCTCAAGGCGATCAAGGCGGCCGGTACCGACGATCCCGATGCGGTCATGGCCAAGCTCAAATCGACCAACATCAGCGACTTTTTTGCCGTGAACGGCAAGATCCGGGCCGATGGCCGCATGGTGCACGACATGTACCTGATGGAGGTCAAGAAGCCGTCCGAGTCCAAGGCCGATTGGGACATCCTCAGGATCGTCAAGACGGTGCCGGGGGACAAGGCCTTCATGCCGCTTTCCGAAAGTACCTGCTCGCAGGTGAAGAAGTAAGCCTGGCATCCGCATGAACCGCAGCAGGGGCGATCGTCACGGGGTCGCCCCTGCATGGCCGAACGCAGCACAGATTCAAGGATAAGGAATCACCATGGAGATATCCTTCCAAACCGTTATGTCGCAACTGATGCTCGGCCTGAACAACGGTGCCTTCTATGCCGTGCTCAGCCTGGGGCTGGCGGTCATCTTCGGCCTGCTGAACATCATCAACTTCGCCCATGGCGCATTGTACATGCTGGGAGCCTTCGTGGCCCTGTCGGGATATGCGGAATGGGGCACGCTCATGGGTATGCCGGATTTCCACCTCAACTACTGGGCCGCACTGGTGGTGGCACCCCTGGTGGTCGGCCTGCTGGGCATGCTGATCGAAAAGACCATGCTCAGTCGGCTCTACAAGGTCGACCACCTGTATGGACTGCTGTTGACTTTCGGTGTGGCGCTCATCCTGCAAGGGGTCTTCACCAACTACTACAACGTGGCCGGGACCCCTTACGAGGGCAAACCGGAGATCCTGAACGGCGCGGTCAACCTGGGATTCATGATGTTTCCCACCTATCGGCTCTGGTCCATTGCAGTGGCGCTGGTGGTCTGCTTCAGCACCTGGCTGGTGATCGAGCGGACCAAGCTCGGCTCCTGGCTGCGGGCCGGTACGGAGAATCCCCGGCTGGTGCAGGCCTTCGGCATCAATGTGCCCCTGATGATTACCCTGACCTACGGCTACGGAGTGGCCATTGCCGCCCTGGCCGGAGTCGTGGCTGCGCCAATCTATTCCGTTTCGCCGGTAATGGGAGCCGAGATGATCATTACCGTGTTTGCGGTGGTGGTGATCGGCGGCATGGGATCGATCATGGGTTCGATTCTCACCGGCCTGATGCTCGGCATGGTGGAAGGCTTGACCAAGGTGATCTATCCCCCGGCATCCAGCACGGTGATCTTTATCATGATGGTGGTAGTATTGCTGGTAAAACCGTCCGGCCTGTTCGGCCGGGAGCAGTGAGGGGCGCGAAATGAACAAGACACTCTGGTCAGTGCTGGTGGCCCTCGGCCTGGTGGCCCCTTTTATCGTCTATCCGATCTTTCTGATGAAACTGCTGTGCTTTGCGCTCTTTGCCTGTGCCTTCAACCTGCTGATCGGCTATGCCGGGCTGCTGTCCTTCGGCCACGCCGCCTTTTTCGGCGGCGCGGCCTATGTCACCGGTTACCTGGTCAAATATGCCGGGGTCACCCCGGAGGTCGGTATCCTGATCGGGACGCTTTTCGCCGCGCTGCTCGGTTTCCTTTTCGGCAGCCTGGCCATTCGCCGCCAGGGGATCTATTTCGCCATGATCACCCTGGCCCTGGCCCAGATCATCTATTTCGTCGCGGTCAAGTCACCCTTTACCGGCGGCGAGGATGGCCTGCAGGACATTCCGCGCGGCATGCTGCTCGGCCTGATCGACCTGAACCACGGCTACAGCATCGGCGGAAAAACGCTGGAACTGAATCTGTACTACTTTATCTTCGGCCTGTTCTGTTTCGGCTTCTGGGTGGTCTATCGCGCCATCCATTCCCCGTTCGGCCAGGTTCTGAAGGCGATCCGCGAAAACGAGCCGCGGGCGGTTTCACTCGGCTATCGCGTTGAACGCTTCAAGCTGCTGGCCTTCGTGATCTCGGCTGCCCTGGCGGGCATGGCCGGCGCTGCCAAAGGACTAGTCTTTCAATTGGCGTCCCTGACCGACGTCAATTGGCATACTTCCGGCGAGGTGGTGCTGATGACCCTGCTGGGAGGGCTGGGGACGGTGTTCGGGCCGTTGGTGGGTGCCTTTACGGTTGTCGCACTGCATTCTCAGTTGAGCTCGCTCGGTTCGTGGGTGATGGTGGTGATCGGCATCATCTTCGTTGTCTGCGTGCTCTCATTCCGGAGGGGTGTTGTCGGAGAATTGGGAAGGCTGCTGAAGCGGTCGTTGTGACCGGAGCATTACGGGCGGGTAACGGACAATCACAGGAGGTAGAACGTGGCAGTCGTCTGCGCAAGCATCCAGGAGGCGCTGGAGGGTATCCATGATGGCGCCAGCATCATGGCAGGGGGCTTCGGCCTGGTCGGCATTCCGGAAAAGTTGATCCAGGGGCTCCGGGAGAAGGGGACTCGCGAGCTGACGGTCATTTCCAACAACTGCGGCGTGGACGAGTGGGGACTCGGTATTCTGCTGCAGAACCGGCAGATCAGGAAAATGGTCTCTTCCTATGTCGGGGAGAATAAGGAGTTCGAGCGCCAGTACCTGGCCGGGGAGCTGGAGGTCGAACTGGTGCCCCAGGGCACCCTGGCGGAACGGATACGGGCCGGCGGCGCCGGCATCCCGGCCTTCTATACGCCGGCCGGTGTCGGCACCCCCATCGCCGAGGGGCGCGAAACCCGCATTTTCGGCGACAAGGAGTATCTGCTGGAGCTGGGACTGACGGCCGACTTCGCCCTGATCAAGGCCTGGAAAGGTGATCGGTTCGGCAATCTGGTGTTCCGCAAGACCGCCAGGAACTTCAATCCCATGATGGCCTCCGCAGGGCGGATCACGATCGCCGAGGTGGAGGAACTGGTGGAAGCGGGGGAGATCGATCCGGACCAGGTGCATACTCCCAGCGTCTATGTCCAGCGTATCATCGCCTGCAGCGGCTACGAAAAACGGATCGAGCGACGGACGGTCAGAAAATAGGGAGGAACAGCCATGGCTTTGACGCGTGAGGAGATGGCCCAGCGGGCTGCTCAAGAGATAGAGGATGGCTATTACGTCAACCTTGGCATCGGCATGCCAACCCTGGTCGCCAACTACATCCCGTCGGGCAAGCGGGTGGTGCTCCAGTCGGAAAACGGCCTGCTCGGCATTGGCCCCTATCCGAGCGAAGAAGAGCTGGACCCCGACCTGATCAACGCCGGCAAGGAAACCATCACCATGATCACCGGCTCCTGCACCTTCAGCAGTGCCGAGTCGTTCGCCATGATCCGCGGCGGCCACATCGACCTGGCCATACTGGGGGGCATGGAGGCCTCCGTGTCGGGCGACCTGGCCAACTGGGTGATCCCGGGCAAGATGGTCAAAGGGATGGGGGGAGCCATGGATCTGGTGCACGGCGCCAAGCGGATCGTGGTGCTGATGGAGCACTGCAACAAGCAGGGTGAAACCAAGATTCTCAACCGCTGCAGCCTGCCGCTGACCGGCAGAGGGGTGATCGACCGGATCATAACCGACCGGGCCGTACTGGACGTCACCCCCGAAGGACTGCGCCTGGTTGAGGTGGCCCCCGGCTACACCCCGGCCGATATCCAGGCCTGCACCGAACCGAAGCTGATCATGCCGGCCGCACTCTGAAAGGGGGTGTTCCCATGCGTCAGGTCGTCATCGCTGCTGCAGCCCGCACTCCAATCGGCTCTTTCGGTGGTTCGCTGGCCCCGGTGCCGGCTTCCCAGCTCGGCCGGGTCGTCATTGCCGAGGTGATCCGCCGGGGAGGCATCGCTGCGGAACAGGTCGACGAGGTGATCATGGGGCAGATACTGCAGGCGGGGTGCGGACAGAATCCGGCCCGGCAGGCGGCAATCGGGGCCGGCATCCCCGAATACGTTCCCTCCTACACCGTTAACAAGTTGTGCGGTTCCGGCCTGAAAAGCATTGCCCTGGGAGCATTGGCCATAGCCGCCGGTGAGGCCGATACGATCGTGGCCGGCGGCATGGAGAGCATGAGCCGGGCCCCCTATCTGCTCGAAAAGGCGCGCAGCGGATATCGCCTGGGGAACGGCGTCCTTGAGGATACGCTGCTCAAGGATGCACTGACGGATGCCTTCCATGGAATCCACATGGGGACCACTGCGGAAAACATTGCCGACAGGTACCGTATCTCGCGCGAAGAGGCCGACGCCTTTTCACTGCAGTCCCAGCAGAAAGCGGCCAAGGCTCTTGAGGAAGGGATATTTCGCCGTGAAATCGTTCCGGTGCCCCACGCCGGAAAGCGCGGCGAGACGGTGCTGGTGGCCGAGGATGAATATCCTCGCCGCGATACCACTATGGAAACCCTGGCCGGATTGCGGCCGGCCTTCAGGGAGGAAGGCGTCGTTACCGCCGGAAATTCATCGGGCATCAACGATGGCGCCGCTGCTGTCCTGCTGATGGGGCGCGGGGCTGCCCAGCGTGCCGGGTTCAGGCCCCTGGCCAGGGTGCTCGGGTGGGGTACGGCCGGGGTGGATCCGCAGGTCATGGGGATGGGGCCGGTGGAGGCGATTCGCCGGGCGCTGAACAAGAGCGGGCTGACGCTTGAGGATGTCGATCTGGTGGAGCTCAATGAGGCGTTTGCGGTGCAGTCTTTGGCGGTAATCCGCGAGTTGCGGCTGGACAGCCGCAAGGTGAACGTGAATGGCGGTGCCATTGCGCTCGGGCATCCGGTGGGGGCCAGCGGCGCACGGGTGCTGGTAACGCTGCTGCACGAAATGGAGCGCAGCGGCCAGAGGCGCGGTCTGGCGGCGCTCTGCATCGGCGGCGGGCAGGGCATTGCCATGGTCGTGGAGCGGGATGTGTGATACATCCCGGAGCCGAAGCGCCTGAAAGGCTTTTCCGGCGGTTTGGAGCATTTCGGCGGAGGGCCGACCGATACAACAGTGACTGCATTTCGGCGACGTTGGGGCCCCGGCTCTTTCAGTCACTCCGGCAGTACGGCGCCACAGCTCCGGGATATCAGAATGTGAGAATGCAAGAAGGAGGAACGGGATGCTGAAGGGCAAAACCGCACTCATTACCGGCTCCACCAGCGGGATCGGGCTGGGCATTGCCCGTGCCATGGCGGGCCAGGGCTGCCGGATCATGCTGAACGGACTGGGGGATCCGGAACGGATCAAAGTCCTGCGCTCGGAGATCGAATCCGAATACGGAACGGAAACCCGCTTTCACGGGGCCGACATGACCTGTCCCGACCAGATCGCCGCTCTGGTGGAGAGTGCCGCGGCCGCCTTCGGCAGCGTCGACATCCTCGTGAACTGTGCCGGCGTGCAGCATACCGCGCCGGTCGAGAAGTTTCCCCCGGAACGCTGGGCCGCCATCATCGCCATCAACCTCTCCTCCAGCTTTTACACCATTCACCATGCCATACCGTACATGCAGCGCAACGGCTGGGGGCGCATCATCAACATCGCCTCGGTGCACGGCCTGGTGGCATCTGCCAACAAGGCGGCCTATGTCTCGGCCAAGCATGGCCTGGTCGGTCTTACCAAGGTGGTTGCCCTGGAAACCGCCGGTTCCGGCATCACCAGCAATGCCATCTGTCCCGGCTGGACCAGGACGGAGCTGATCGAGCCCCAGATCATTGCCCGGGCCGAAACTCTGGGTGTGGATATCGAGGCCGGGGGGCGCGATCTCCTGGCTGAAAAACAGCCTTCGCGGCAGTTTGTCTCCATCGAGCAATTGGGGCAGCTGGCACTCTTTCTCTGCTCCCCGGCTGCCGACCAGATAACCGGTGCGGCAATGCCCATCGACGGCGGCTGGACTGCCCAGTAACCCTGTCGGCAGCCCGTAGGGGCTGCCGGTCTCCTGCCACAGAAGCGACCGTACGCCCGCGTCCGGTCGCGCACCTCTCCAGCTTGACCACCCCTGACACGATGGTGCGCTCATCAACGATTGCTGCATACGGATGCAGCAGAGTGATGCAATTTGCGGCATTCGACGGCGCCGGAACCGGTTGGTGCGGCTGAGTGGAGAGCGGATGCGCGAGGTATTTGACTTCGGTCAATAAGGCAGGTCTATGTCCATGGTAGGATAGTGTCGCAGCATGGCGGAATGAACGGAAAGATGCGGCCGGGCATAAAAAAGCCCGGCCAAAGCCGGGCTTTCGACAGGCGAAATGGTTGCAGCTTACACGAGGCCGTGAGCCACCATGGCGTCCGCCACCTTCACGAAACCGGCGATGTTGGCGCCAAGCACGTAGTTACCCGGTGTGCCGTACTCTTCCGAGGTCTCGTAGCAGAGCCGGTGGATGTTGACCATGATATGCTCCAGCTTCTTCTCGGTTTCCTCGAAGGACCAGGAGTCCCGCTGGGCGTTCTGCTGCATCTCGAGGGCCGAGGTGGCCACGCCGCCGGCATTGGCGGCCTTGCCGGGACCATAGGCGATCTTGGCATCCAGGAAGACTTTGACCCCTTCCGGTGTGGTGGGCATGTTGGCCCCTTCACCGACGGCGATGCAGCCGTTTTTGACCAGCGTGGCGGCATCCTTGCCGTTGATTTCGTTCTGGGTTGCGGACGGCATGGCCACCTGACAGGGGATGTCCCAGATGTTGCCATTGGCGATGTATTTGGCATGCTTGTGGTAGGTCGCGTAATCCTGGATGCGGCGGCGCTCCACCTCTTTCAGTTGTTTGATCAGTTCGACGTCGAGCCCTTTCTCGTCGATGATCACGCCGTTGGAGTCGGAGCAGGCGATGCATGTGCCGCCGAGCTGGTGGATCTTTTCGATGGTGTAGATAGCCACGTTGCCGGAGCCTGAGACGAGGCAGGTCTTGCCGTCAAAGGACTCTTTGCGGACCTTCAGCGCCTCGTTGATGAAGTAGGTGGCGCCATAACCCGTAGCTTCCGGACGAACGAGCGAGCCGCCGAACTTGAGCCCTTTGCCGGTCAGAACGCCGGCCTCCCAGCGGTTGGTGATGCGCTTGTACTGGCCGAACATGTAGCCGATCTCGCGTCCCCCCACGCCGATATCGCCAGCCGGGACATCGGTGTGCTCTCCGATGTGGCGGTAGAGCTCGGTCATGAAGCTCTGGCAGAAACGCATGATCTCATCATCGGACCTGCCCTTGGGATCGAAGTCGGAGCCCCCTTTGCCGCCGCCGATCGGCATGCCGGTCAGGGAGTTCTTGAAGATCTGTTCGAAACCGAGGAACTTGATGATGCCCAGGTAGACCGACGGGTGAAAGCGGAGGCCCCCCTTGTAGGGGCCGAGGGCGCTGTTGAACTCGACCCGGAAGCCGCGGTTGATGTGGACCTGTCCCTTGTCGTCCTGCCAGGGTACCCGGAAGATGATCTGGCGTTCCGGTTCGCAAATGCGTTCGATGATCTTGCGTTCCAGGTATTCAGGGTGTTTGCTGACAACCGGTCCGAGAGACTCCAGAACTTCCAGGACCGCTTGGTGGAACTCGGTTTCTCCGGGATTGCGATGGAGAACCTCCTGATAGATGCCGGCAATCTTTTCGTCAAGCTTGGACATGTGAAACCTCCTTGTGTGAGCACAATAAATGTGCATGCTTTTTTTATGAAAACTAAAATTACAGCATGCTTTGTGCCATTTTGCTTAAATATGAATAAAAAATACGCATCTTGCCGTTATTTTAGGCGTTTATGATTGAAGGCTGAACAAAATTTATGCATAATAGGGCCTTCTGTGTTGTTGGTGTTGAGTAGAATAGTTACACGTATGGGTATAAATAAAATTCGCGCAGCTTCTCTGCCGACCTGACGCCGTATACGAACAACCCCTCGGCTGTGGCATATATCATGCTTGGTGCCCAGCGGGGTCACCGTACGTCAAGCAATGGTTCGGCAATGAAGCCGGTCGCGAACCGCGAACCGGCTTTCTCGTATCCGGCTGATCACCGGCACAATCTGTTTTCCCATAATTATCCCATGCTTTTGACGAAGCTGGTCTGTGGTCATCCCAACATAAATCTTTTTTTGAGTAAATTTCAGACGGATTCCGTCTGCGAGGTTCTTCATGCTCATTGTTGCCTGCATCAAACAAGTGCCCGATACCACCCAGGTCCAGATCGACCCGGTTACCAACACCCTGGTACGGGAGGGGATTCCCTTTATCGTCAACCCATATGATACCCACGCCCTGGAAGAGGCGCTGCGGCTCAAGGATCGTTTCGGATGCGGCGTGGTAGCCATTTCCATGGGGCCCCCCAATGCCGAGGCCACCTTGAAGAAGGCCCTGGCTCTGGGGGTCGATAAAGCGATCCTGCTGTCCGACCGGGTTTTCGGGGGAGCTGACACCCTGGCCACCAGCAATGTGCTGGCCGCTGCCATCGGCAAGCTGAACGCGGAGATGGATGAGGTAGGCCTGGTGCTGTGCGGGAAGCAGACCATCGATGGCGATACTGCCCAGGTCGGCCCCGGCATTGCCAGTCGGCTCAACTATCAGCAGCTCACCCTGGTGGACCGCATCGAAATGCTCGACCCGGTCAACAAAAAGATCCGCGTCAGCCGCAAGCTAGAAGGGCGCCACGAAATAGTCGAGGCTCCCTTGCCGGCCATGTTGACCGTTGTGCGCGAGCTGAACCGGCCGCGCTACCCCAAGGTACCGATGCGGCTGATGGCAGCCGAAGCCCAAGTGGAGGTCTGGAATAACCAGGTGCTCAAACTGGATGAGCAGAAGATCGGCCTGAAAGGCTCTCCCACCTGGGTTTCCAAGATCTTTTCTCCCGAACGGGTGCAGGGAGAGATCCTGGGGGACGGGTATGCCGACCCGCAGGGGACCGCCCGGCTCCTGATCGAAAAGCTGCTGGCCAAGGATATGCTGCCGTTGTGAAAGCAGGTTAAGGTTTTCGTTCGCTGCGCTCGCCGGTTGAGGTGGAGAAAAATTTTCTGCTTCAGCCCGGATTCAACCTTAATCTCAACCTTAACCTGAAGGACGTTCCATGACCGATCTTAAAACAAAGCCCAAAAAACCGCGCGGCGTGGCGCAACTGATCGCCGGGGCCTGTATCGCCTGCGGGGCCCGCTGCCAGAGTGTCTGTCCCGTCAACTGCGTGGAAATGAACGATGCGGGCGAGCCGATCATCGATGCCTCCAAATGCATCGGATGCCAGAAATGCGTCAAGATCTGCCCGGCGACCGCACTGGAGATGTACTTTACCCCCGAGGAGCAGAAGATTCTGGCTGAATTGTCTGCCTCGGCAGCGCCGGTTGAGGAGGAGCCCGATCCGGAAGCTGTTGCCCTGGCAGCCAAGCTGGCCCTGTATCGCGGCGTATGGGTCTTCATCGAGCAGACCGAGGGAGAGCCGGCAAAAGTCTCCTGGGAACTGCTCGGAGTCGGCCGGGAACTGGCTGACAAATTGGGCGTCGAACTCTCCGCAATGGTGATCGGCGAAAATGTGGAGCATCTCTGCCGGGAGTCATTCTGTCATGGTGCGACCAAGGCCTATCTGCTGGATGCGCCGGTCTATCGGCACTACCGTACCGATGCCTATCTGGAGGCCTGCTGCCACCTGATCGAGAAACACAAGCCCGAAGTGATCCTGATGGGGGCAACCGGCATGGGGCGCGATCTGGCCGGAGCCGTGGCCACCAAGGTTGCGACCGGGCTGACCGCCGACTGCACCGGCCTCTCCATCGATACAAAACGCAATCTGATGCAAACCCGGCCCGCCTTTGGCGGCAACATCATGGCTACCATCATGTGCGACAAGTTCCGTCCGCAGATGGCAACCGTGCGGCCGAACGTCATGCCCATGCCGGAGCGCAAGGAGGGGGCCGAGGGAACCATTGTCCGCGAATCGTTCACCGTTCCGGAGGAGAGCGTACTCGCCAAGGTGATCGACATCATCCGCGACAGCCACGGCAAGAGCCAGGTGGATATCACCGGAGCGGAGTTCATTGTTTCAGGGGGGCGCGGCATGATGTCCCCGGAGAACTTCTCGATTCTGCAGGAGCTGGCCGACGAGCTCGGCGGGGTGGTAGGGGCCTCGCGCAGTGCGGTGGATGCCGGCTGGATGCCGACCGACCGCCAGGTGGGACAGACCGGAAAAACGGTGCGCCCCAAAATCTACATTGCCTGCGGCATCTCCGGTGCCATCCAGCACCTGGTGGGCATGCAGGATTCGGATATGGTGATCGCCATCAACCGCGACCGTCAGGCGCCGATCTTCGAGGTCGCCACCTATGGTATCGTCGGCGACCTGTTCCAGGTGGTGCCGGCCATTACTGCACACATCCGAGCACTGAAACAACAGCAGAAGACACCGTAACCATCGAGGTCACGGAGGGCCCAGAGAAACTTTCGTCCTGAGCTCTCCCGGTACATTACATGAGGTTTCCATGATACCCAGCCCAATCATATTCGCACTACTCCTTGCAGCCTCACTTTCCATCTTTGCCTGGGGATGCTGGCGCCGGTTCAGCCTGCTCGCCCTCGGCCGGCCCGAAGCACGTTTCGACAACGTCGGTCAGCGCGTGCGTGAAATGCTGGTGTATGCCTTTGGCCAGAAGCGGGTGCTTGCCAAGCCCTTCGGCATCAATCATGTCGTCATTTTCTGGTCGTTTCTGATCCTGCTCGTCGCCAATGGCGAGTTCATCCTGAACGGCCTTTTCCCCCACAGCATCAAGCTGATCAGGCTGCCGTACGCACTGTACGTGCCGCTGGCCTTCATGATCGATATCGCTTCCGCGCTGGCCCTGACCGCTGTCGTGATCGCGGCCATACGCCGGGTCATGTCGCCCCCCTTTCCTCAGGCGCGTACTGCGGAAGCCTTCGTGATCCTGACCCTGATCGCCCTGCTGATGTGCGCCTACTTCCTCATGAACGGCTCGGAACTGGCTGCGGTCATGTACCGTTCCACCGATCCGGCTGCCTTCATTGCCGGCGCAGGAAAGGTCATGCCTGTTTCGGCCCTGGTGGCCGGCCTGCTGCCGCAGACGCTGCTTGAGCCGATCCACGGTGCTGCCTGGTGGCTGCATGCCCTGGCTTTGCTTATCTTCATCAGCTACCTGCCCAACAGCAAGCACATGCATATCCTCACCGCCATCCCCAACTGCTTTTTCCGGCGGCTGGACAGGCCAAACACGCAGCCGCGCGAGGAATTCGCGTTGGGCAACAGTTTCGGGATCGACCGGGTCGACCGCTTTACCTGGAAAGACCTGCTGGATACGTTTGCCTGCACCGAGTGCGGACGGTGCCAGAATGTCTGCCCGGCCGGCCTGACCGGCAAACCGCTTAATCCGCGCGGCATTATCCACGACATCAAGAACAACCTGCTGGAAAACGGACCGCTGCTGAAGCAGGGGCAGAAGCCCCGTCAGACGCTGATCGGCGAGGGGGGTGAGGAACACTGCTGCGAGGAAGCCATCTGGGCCTGCACCACCTGCGGCGCCTGCATGGAAGCCTGTCCGGTCTTTATCGAGCAGATGCCCAAAATCGTCGAAATGCGGCGTTATCTGGTGCAGACCGAAGCGCAGTTTCCGGAAGAGCTGCTCAACCTGTTCGAAAACATGGAAGGACGCAGCAATCCCTGGGGCATCGCCCCCTCGGAGCGCACCAAGTGGTGCGCGCAGATGGATGTCAAAACCTTTGACAAGGACTGCGAGTACCTGTTCTACGTCGGCTGTGCCGGCTCCTTCGATTCCCGCAACAAGCATGTCACCGTGGCGCTGGCGCAGCTGCTGGACAAGGCCGGGATCTCCTGGGGCATTCTGGGCAAGGACGAGAAATGCTGCGGTGACAGTCTGAGACGATTGGGCAATGAATACGTGTTCGACCGGATGGCCAGGGAGAACGTGGCCCTGTTCAGGGAGCGCGGCGTCAAGAAGGTCATCGTGCAGTGTCCGCACTGCTTTTCAACCCTCAAGAACGATTACCGCCAGTACGGACTGGAGTTGGAGGTGGTGCACCACTCCCAACTGCTGGGCAGTCTGGTGCAGGAGGGCAGGCTGAAGCTGGACAAGGCTACGGCCGAGTTCGGCACCACCGTGTTCCACGATTCCTGCTACTTGGGACGGCACAACGACGTTTACGATGCCCCCCGGGAGGTGATCGAGGCAGCCACCGGCTCCGCCCCCGCCGAAATGGAGCGCAATCGCAACAAGGCCTTCTGCTGCGGAGCCGGCGGTGGACGGATGTGGATGGAAGAACACAGCGGGGAACGCATCAACCTGACGCGGGTGCGTGAAGCGCTGCAGGAGAAGCCGGACACCATCTGCGTGTCATGCCCTTACTGCATGACCATGTTCGAAGATGGCCTCAAGGATGTGAAGGGAGAAGGAGTACGGGTGCGCGATGTGGCCGAAGTGCTGGCGGAGGCGGTATTGCGCTGACGTGTGCCGGACCGGGATCAGGCGGCTACCAGCCGCTTGATCTCGGTGCACAGCTCCTCGAAATTGATCGGTTTCGAGACATATCCGTCAAAGCCCGATTGCAGCAGGCTCTCCCGATTGCCTTTGATGGCGTGGGCGGTAAGGGCAATGATCGGCACATGGGCCTCCCCCGGTTTTTCCGTCTCCCTGATCCGGTTGGTTGTCTGCCACCCATCCATCTCCGGCATTTCCACATCCATCAGGATGATATCGAAACGTTCCTGCCCCCAGTTTTCCAGTGCAATCCTGCCGTTTTCCGCCGCCGTCACCGAATGCCCCAGCCTTTTCAGAATAGCCACGGTCAGGTTACGGTTGATATCGTGATCCTCTGCCAGCAGGATGTGCAGCGAACGCCCCTCCCACGTCAGCAGACTCCTCTGCTCGGCCACCGGCCGCGGTTTTTTCTCGGCCTTTCTGATCACCAGCCCGAACTGTGCCGTGAAATGGAAGGCGCTGCCATTGCCCGGCTCGCTCTCCACCCAGATCCTGCCCCCCATGTGTTCGACAAGCCGCCGCGAAATACTCAGCCCGAGACCGGTGCCGCCGTATTTTCTGGTGGTGGACGGATCGGCCTGGGTGAAGGGGGCAAAGACCCTGTCATGAGCCTCCGGCGGAATGCCGATGCCGGTGTCGGTGACCGCGAAATGAAGCAGTGCCTGGTGCTTGTCACGGGATTCGAGGCGGACCTCCAGGGCGATGCCTCCGCATTCGGTGAACTTGAGGGCATTGCCGACCAGGTTGATGATGATCTGCTTCAGGCGCAACTGGTCCCCTGACACATGTTCGGGCACGTCGTCGCCGATGTCCAGCGAGAAGGTCAGCCCCTTGGACTGGATCCGCACCAGCAGAGGCTTGAGAGCCTCATTCAGCATGATCTTCAGCGGAAATTCGGTGCGATCCAGTTCGAACCGGCCCGCCTCGATCCGAGAAAGATCGAGCATGTCGTTGATGATCTGCAGAAGACTGTCGGTGGAGGTCTTGATGTCCTGCAGGTATTCCTTCTGCTCATCGCTGGGATTGGTGCTGCTTAACAGCTGGGTCAGGCCGATGATGCCGTTCATGGGAGTACGGATTTCATGGCTCATGACGGTCAAAAATTCGGTCTTGGCCAGGTTGGCGGCTTCGGCAGCCTCTTTGGCGCGGGCCAGCTGTTCCTCGGCCCGGTGCCGTTCGATCACGTTCCAGATGCCGTCCATGAACAGCCCGAGCTGTTTAACCTCGTCTTCGCCATAATCCTCTGCTTTGTTGGCGACTCCGATCACCGCCACGATCCGGTTGCCACGGAAAATCGGCAGGTTCATATGCCGCACCAGCGGCACATGCCCCTGGGGAAACCCTTTTTTGCAGGGGCTGGAGGAGTAGTCGTTGGTGATCATTGCCCGGCGCTGCCGGACCGCCTCTCCCCACAGACCGGTATGGTCCAGGGGATAGGTGGTCAGCTTTTCCTGGATCGCGCATTGCTGCATGACGGACGAGGACCAGGAGTGGAGGGTAAAGAGCTCGCATTCCTCGTCGTAAAAGCAGATGTAGCCGATCTCGCTTCCGGTCAGGCTGAGCGCTTCCTCCAGACCGAAATCAAGAATGGCCTCGCAGGTTTCTTCGGTCAGGCGATAGAGCTTGAGCAGGGCATCCTGCCACCTCTGCTGCATGTGCCTCTTCGCGGCGATCTTTTTGTAGAGGGTAATATCCTGTGAAGTGCCGAAAAGCCGCAGTTCCCCGGACGCGTCGCCGACTTCGCAGCGGCAGGTGCTGCTGATCCAGCGTATGCTGCCCGATTTTGTCACCAGGCGGTACTCCATGCTCTGGCTGTCCCCCGCAGCCATGCCGTGCAGGAGATCCGTGACCCGCCCCGCGTCCTCCTCATGAACCAGTGTCAGCCATGAACCTTTCGCGAACAGCTCCCTTTTTGCATAGGCGGTGATGGTTTCCACGGCGCCGCCGATCCATTCGATACGGTAGGGGTGGTCTTTCTTGCGGATGCAGGAGTAGAAATAGTCCGAGCTCAGGTTGGCAATCTGGCGGTAACGGCCGTGCGAGATGGAGAGTTTTCTGGAGGCTCTGCTGCGTTTGGAGAGGTCATGGCAGGTGCAGGCGATGAATTGCCGGGAGCCCAGCACGATCAGCCGGGCATTCACTTCGGTGGGAATCCTCCTGCCGTTGCTGGCAAGGTGTACGGTGTCGAAGAGCGCCTGCCCTTGCTGCATCAGCAGGGCCAGCTTCAGGGGGATGTCCACCCCCTCGTCCAGTGAATCGATCTGATGAATGGTCATGCGCAGGAATTCGTCGCGGGGATAGCCGTAACGGTTGCAGCTCTCCCGGTTCACCTCCAGGACATTGCCGCTGAGGTCGAGGAGGAAGTTTGCATCCCCGCAGTGGTCGAAGATGGCACGGAATATCGATTCGTCCACAGACGCTTCCCGCGGAGGCGCAGGCGCTGCACAAAAATCAAGCTTCAATTGGGCGGTTTCCCGGTCGGATGCAGGAAGTGCGGCACAGTGTTGCAGTGTCGGAAAACGTCTTTTCGACCGGTTTGGGATCCTGCCGTACTCTGCGAAGTCGGTCAATTCAGGGGAAGAAGCCGTTTCTGAAGCGGAAAGCATCTCTGGCATTTACACACCTCGATTCGGTTGGCCGCCAAATATCTCATAAATTATAATTAACTTTTTTGTGTGCGCAACTCGGCCAGGGCAAATTTTTTTGAGGTTAGGCCTTTTGGGGACGGTTTGGCATGTCTGATGCTTGAACCTGATCACACCAAGCAAGAAGGGGAGTCTATGAAAACGATACTGATCTGTGACGATGAGCCTGTTATCAGGATGAACCTGAAGGCCATGCTGACTGAGATGGGATTCGACGAAGTGCTGGAGTGCGGAGATGGTCAAAGCTGCGTGGAAATGGCCCTGGCAGCCTTTCCTGACATGGTGGTGCTGGATGTCGCCATGCCGAAAATGGACGGCATAACTGCTGCAGCCGAGATCCGCAAAAAACTGAAGGTCCCTGTACTGCTCCTGACCAACTGCTATGATCCCCAGAGCGTAAAGCGGGCGGCTGAGAACGGAATTGCCGCTTTTTTAACCAAACCGATACGCCAGCAGGACCTGCTGCCTGCAATCGAAATCGCTGTGGCCCATACGGAACAGGTGGAAGGGCTCAAGGAAAAAATCGAGGATCTCAAGGAAACCATTGAAAACCGCAAGGTCATCGAAAAGGCAAAGGGAGCATTGATGCATGCGGAGAGCCTGTCGGAATCGGAAGCGTACCGGGTCATGCAGAAGATGGCCATGGACAAGCGCAAAAGCCTGAGGCAGGTAGCAGACGGCATTTTAAAGGCAGGTTGAGGTTCAGGTTGAGAAAAAATCTCAACCTGAACCTTACCCTGCTTGCCCCGCGGGGCTGGCTGAAACCAGATGTTCGGTGAGTGTCTCGATCTCGGCGATCACCTGCTTGTCCATCCGTTTCAACCAGCGCCGCGGAATGCTTTCCATGCCGTAGTAGGCGCCGGCCAACATGCCGCATATGGCGCCGGTCGTATCGGCATCCCCCCCCTGATTTACCGTTCCCACCAGGCATTCCTCGAAATCGCTTCCCTTGAAAAACCAGTGGAAGACCGTCTGTAAGGTATCCACTACATAGCCTGTGGCCAAGCCGCGGTATGGCTCGAATTCGAAGGTGGGGAAACGCGCCACAAAGCCGCCGACTTCTCGCCGCAGCTGGTTTTTGGTCGCTCCGCACAGCGCCATGTGCAGCATTTTTCCGAGGCAGATGCAGGCCGCATCCGAAACGACATTGTTGTGGGTGATATGCGCCTGTTCCAATGCGTACTTTTTGAGCAGCTGCTCGTCGGGCAGCGAGAACAGGGCTGTCGGCAGCAGGCGCATGGCAGCCCCGTTGCCGGCGTCCCATTCGTTGGGCGGCACCTCCAGCGTGCCGTTCAGCATAAAGGAGCGAATGCCCTTGCGGCAGGTGTCGCCGCAATCGACAGGACGCGATTTGAGCCATGAGGCAAAGTTGCCGGCAATGGTTTCCAGCGACCAGCACTGATTGCGCACGATCGCACGGGCGATGCAGAGCGCCATCTCGGTGTCGTCGGTTACCTGGCCCGGTTTCAGCCGCAGCCATCCGCCGCCGGTGATCTCTTTGAATACTCCATATTTGGCCCGGATTTCCGGAGCTGTCATGAACTCTACGGTAGCGCCCAGCGCATCGCCGACAGCCATGCCGATGAAGGCGGCGCGGGCGTGACTGAACAGGTCGTCGCGGTTGTAGTGGTTGAACATGTCTTGGGTCTCCCCCAGTAAAAAACTGCAGCGGAACCCTTGGTTGCAAGATGCAATCCAGTTGTCCCGGCATGTGTCCGATGCAGGGCTTTGTCCTGCAGCCGGGCGGCGGCATCAGGCGATATGCAAAGAAAATATGCAGAATTGGTCACGGCAAAGGGCACCGCTACCTCCGAAGCCCGGCAGCGCCGGCCGCGAATGCCGATGATTCGGGGCTTTGACGGGCACATGTCAAGGCTGGCACGGTCTGTGCCTTACAGAATTCCAGGAGCAGGACCAGTACATGCACAATCTGATCGTTTGCACGGCAACGGCGCCCGCGGAATCATTCCGCGGGCGTTTTTCGTTTGAAGAAGGGAGCGAATATCATGGCAACGGCATGTGAAATGAAGAGTAAGATCCAGGGGCATCCCTGCTTTGGCGGCAACCACCACAAGAACGGCCGCATGCATCTGGCAGTGGCGCCGCGTTGCAACATCAAGTGCGGTTACTGCACCCGCAAGCACGACTGCGCCAACGAGTCGCGCCCCGGCGTGACCAGCCGTCTGCTGACGCCGCAGGAAGCGATCGTAAAGGTGCGCGAGGTGATGGCCAGCCCTGTAGTAGGGCCGATCATCAAAGTGGTCGGCATTGCCGGCCCCGGCGATCCCTTGGCCAACGAAGAGACCTTCGAGACGTTTCGGCTGGTGAAGGAGGAATTCCCGCACCTGATGCTGTGCATGAGCACCAACGGCCTGCTGCTGCCGGAATCGATCGACCGGCTGTTTGAGCTGGGGCTGCACAGCCTGACTGTCACCATCAATGCCGTGGATCCGGAAGTGGGGGCGCAGATCTACCGGCACATCAGTTATCACGGCCGACAGTACCGCGGCGTGGAAGGCGCCCGGATACTGATCGACAATCAGTTCGAGGGGCTCAGGCGGGCCGGAGAACTGGGGCTGACCATCAAGGTCAACACCGTGCTGGTGCCCGGCGTCAACGACGCCCAGATCCCCTTGATAGCCGCGCGGGTCAAGGAACTGGGGGCCTTTGTGATGAACATCATGCCGCTCATCCCCCAAGCGGAGCTGTCCCACATCGTGCCCCCTTCCGAGGCACGCCTGGCGGAGGTCAGAAAGGCCAACGAAGGGATCATCGGCCAGTTCGCCCACTGCAAACAGTGCCGCGCCGATGCGATCGGGCTGATCGGCCAGGATGTGACGGTGGGAGAGTCGGCCTGCGCAGTGCCGGACGGCACGCGATGACGACCATCGAGCCGTTCCGCAAGGAGGATGGCGAGCGCTTCCTGGAGTTGGCCGCTGTCGAACGATGGGTGGCCGAGGCATGGGAAGTGGATTTTCTGCTGTCCGCCTCCCCGGCAGGCTGCTTCTCCGCCCGCGATGCATCGGGTGCCGCCTGCGGTTTCGTTACGACCCTCAGGCATCAGAGCAGCGGCTGGATCGGCAATCTGATCGTGGACAGCAGCTGCCGCGGCCGCGGAGTCGGCAGGACCCTGTTTGTGGCTGCCATGGAGGCTCTGAAGAAAGCCGGCGTCGGGACGATCTGGCTGACTGCCTCGAATATGGGCAAACCGATGTATGAGAAGCATGGATTCAGGGCGATCGACACCATCGTCCGCTGGGACGGAAGCGGCCGGCAGGGGAGCGGCGCCGACGTGGAAGCCGTGGGCGAGGTTCACGTGCCGGCCGAGGTGGGCAGTATCGATTCAGGAGTGTGGGGAGATCAGCGGTGCGGGCTGTTGCAGGCCACGATCGGGCGCGGCAGGCTGATTCGGAATCCATCGGGATTTGCGGTGTTGCAGCCCTGTGGCCCTGCCGTTCAGTGCGGGCCATTCGCCGCCCTGAACGATGCTGCTGCGGAAAGTCTCCTGGAGCAGGGCCTGCATGCGATACCCGGGGGGCAGAAGGTCTATTTGGACGCCCCGGCCTCCAACCGCGCGGCAAAGCGCATCTTCGGCAGTACGGGCATGGGGGTCACCGGAACCAACGAATTGATGTTCGCGGGACAGATGCCGGACTACCGGCCGGAGATGCTGTACGGATTGGCCACCTTGGGCAGTTGCGGCTGATCCGGTTGCCAGATATCTATCAGCGGTACCTCATGCTGTTGCCTCTCGATCGCCTCCTGCCAGCATTCCCGGTCGCGCCGGGCGAGTTTGATGCTGGGCGCCCTTCCTATTTTTCGCCGGTGAACGGCAAAATCTCCGTTGGAGAAGTGGATTACCCGACCGAAGTCCCCACCCAGGTCTTCGGCATCGATGGGGATTTTTTCATTGTCCAGATAGGCACGGATAAAATCGCAATTGACCTGGCCTACGCAAAAAAAGTTGCTGCTTTCTACTTGGCGCTGCATGATCGTCGCACCGCCGAAAATTTTGGCGCGCAGGAAGCGGCGGCTGGTTCCTTTGGTCATCATGTCGTTGATCAGGAGGTCCATGGCATGTATGCCGTATCGGCCGGCCTCGGAAACATGGATCGGCAAACTCCGGGAATAGCGGCTGTGGCTGAGCATGAAGTGATTCATGCCGATCAGCCTGTTTCTCGGGTCGTACAGGCATGCCGCTATGCATGAGCCGAGCAGGGTGGAGATGACCCCCATGTTTCCGGTGGAGTAGTACTCGCCGGGTTCGATGGTCACGCGTTCACACTGTTGATAGGTTTCGATTCTCATGTGATGGCCGTGCGGGAGCGGTTCTGCGGTCCGTTCAGAATGAGGGGGATAAGGATGCGGCGTTGCCGTTGCCGGTCGGTAGGACGATAAAGAAGGTCGTCAATCCGTTGCGGGAGGTGAAACCGACCTGTCCTCCCAGATAGCGCTCGCCGAACAGTTTCATGCTGTAGGTGCCGATTCCCCGCCCTGGCGTGCCTTTGCTGCTGAAAGAACGCTGGAAAATCTGCAGTTGCACCTGTACAGGAATCTCTCCCGGATTGGTCACGGCAATCCTGACGGTCGTGCCGTTCTGTTCGAACGCGACTTCCACGGTCATGCCCCTGTCGCTCGCCTCCAGCGCATTCAAAAGCATGTTGCCCACGATGCGCCGCAGCACGGTGGGATCGGTCCGCACCCTGCAGGGGGGGCATTCCTTGAGATCGATTATCCTGCCGGGCACACGCTCATGGTATGCGTACAGTGTGCATACCTCCCGCAACAGTTCTCCCAGCTCGACCCCTTCCTGAACCGGTTTGAAATCCCCCCGTTCAGCAGCGAGAAGCCTGCGCTGGTGCTTGATTTCGTCGATCAGATTGTCCGTGAGAGAGACCATCAGCGCCGGATAGTCAGGGGTGATTTCGCCTTTTATCTCCTGCTCTTCCAGCAGCAGCGCCGCCAGCCCGCGAATACCACCGGCGGTGTTGATGATATCGTGGAAAAAGATCCGTTCCATGACCTGCTGCCGCTTTTCAACGCTGATATCCCTCAAAATTATGATGGTGAAGTTTCTTCCCTCTACCCTCAAGGGGCTGGCGGTGGCTTCCAGATCGAGGGCGGTGCCGCGGTCGTTACCCAGCGTCAGTCTGCATTCGCCGGATGCCTGCTGGTCGGTCTCCTGGCGGGAAAGAATAGTCAGCAGGGTGCCGCAGACGCAACAGTTCCGGCCTGTTCCGCAGCCGTCCGGGCCATCCTTGTGGTAGATGCAGTCCAGTGCCTCACCTGGGCGGCGACCGAGGAGTGCGGCGGGGTCGCCAATGTCGAATGCCCGAAGCAGGTACCGGTTGACGGCCAGGATCTGCCGGTGTTCGTTCAGGATCATGGCCGATGAGGGAATTGCATCCATCAGTGTGGTCACGTACCCGATCTGATCGATCAGCCGGTATTCGTGGTGAAGGTCATACCCGGTGGAACGGGCCCTCTTCAGTGGTGCATATGCGTGTGCCATGGCTGCTCCGGAAATCCTGAGCCTGCAATCTGAACTGCGGGCCGGCTGCTGCAGTTCCTCGCGTGTTACAACGCAGCTGTGCGGACTGGTTATCACCAGGGCACTACCCGGTGATCTGCATCATGGTGTCGGGGATTTCGCCGATAAAATGGTCGGTTTAGTCTTCGGCGGCTCAATCTAGCAGCTAATGGCCCGAGAAACAATGATTTTACTTGTTGGACATTGATCAACCGTCTGTCCAGCGACATCACACCATTTCATTCAATAACCATCCCCCTGTCATTCGTTTTCTTCTGTACCGGACAAAACGCCTATTTTTTAACCAGCTGTATTGTTGTCCGTTCAGGTCTCTTGCGTAACTATCTGAAAACACTGCCAATGCTGACTCGGTACGCAGCGTGCAAGAGCAAGGCTTCAGGAACCGGCAAAGGCGCCGCCATTCGCACGCGAAGGCAGCGCCTTTTTCTTTGGAGGTCAGCATGAAAGAACAGCATGTCGGAAGCGGTATCATCATCGACGACACCACCCTGCGGGATGGCGAGCAGACCGCTGGAGTGGTTTTTTCGCGGCGCGACAAGCGTGCCATTGCGCGAATGCTGGACGCGATCGGAGTGCAGGAGTTGGAATGTGGCATCCCGGCCATGGGCAGAGAGGAGCAGGAGAGCGTCAAGGACCTGGTGGATCTCGGGCTGAACGCGCGCCTGATCACCTGGAACCGCGCCACGATCGAGGATATCCGGGCCAGCATCGGCAGCGGCGTCACAGCTGTGGATATCTCGCTGTCGGTCTCGGATATCATGATCCGGAACAAGCTCCACAAGTCGCGCGCCTGGGTCATGGAGCAGCTCAAGACCGCTCTCGGTTTTGCCAAGGATCACGGACTGTACGTCTCGGTGGGGGGGGAGGATGCCAGCCGGGCAGATCTGCCGTTTCTGGTGGAGCTGATGCGGATCACCGCCTCCATGGGGGGGGACCGTTTCCGTTTCTGCGATACCCTCGGCATCCTTGACCCCTTCATCACCTACGAAAAGGTGGCGGCCCTGCGAGAGACGGTACCCGAGCTGCCGATCGAGGTGCATACCCATAATGATCTGGGCATGGCCACTGCCAATGCTATCGCCGGAATCCGCGCCGGAGCGTCCTTTGTCAACACCACGGTCAACGGCCTGGGGGAGCGGGCCGGTAATGCCGCTCTGGAAGAGGTGGTTATGGGGCTCAAATATGCCAGCGGTATCGATACCGGCATTGATACGCATCGCTTCCGCGAGCTGTCCCTGCTGGTGGCCAAGGCCTCACACCGCCCGCTGCCGGCCTGGAAAGCGGTGGTAGGGGAGCGGGTGTTCGCCCATGAATCGGGGCTGCATGCCGACGGGGTCATCAAGGACCCGAAGAACTACGAGGGGTTCGATCCGGCCGAGGTGGGACTGACCCGTCAGATCGTGGTGGGCAAACACTCCGGGGCCAGCGGACTGATCAGCCGCTATAAGGAGATCGGCATCGCCATCAGCCGCGCCGAAGCGGTCAGCCTGATGGATAAGGTCAGACGGATCGCCCAGCAGACCCGCCGTCCGCTCAACAACAGCCAGCTGCTCAAGTTGTACGATACGAAGAAAGCAGCCTGATCCCTCTGCACTGGCGCCCTCCCATATCTCTGTTACTCTTTACGTATACCTGAACCTGTACCCCCCCTGCCGCATTCCGTAACCCCATCCGTGACATTCGCGGCAGGGGGACTTTCGCGAAGAAAAACCGCTGCCTATGGAAAGAGCAGCGGCTCCGGTTCTGCCGGAGATTCCGGCAGTGCCTGTCGCGGATTCAGGCGCGAGCAGGCCGAAAACGGAGCGAAAGGAGAAGAGGATGGCCGAGGCCAGAAGGATAAAACCACAGGAAGCGCAGAACAGGGTGCAGGCAGGCCAGGCGCTCTTCATCTGTGCCTACGACAGCGAAGACATGTGCGAACGGATGCGTTTGGAAGGCGCCCTCACTCTGGGCGAACTCACTGCCAGGCTTCCCGGCATATCCAAAGACCAGGAGCTGATCTTCTACTGCAAATGACCGCAGGAACACACGTCTGCCGGTCGGGCAGAGGAATTCGCGGGAAAAGGTTATCGCAATGTTTCGGCACTGGAAGGGGGAATAGATGCCTGGAAAGAGGCGGGATTCAGCTGATCTTTCGGAATGGGCCGGCCAGGGTCGCTTCTCGATCCGCCGGCCCTCTTTCATGGAAGATTGATTGAGAAATTCATACCCGGGAGAGCGCCAATGCTTTGCGTAGATCGTTCTTCCTGCTATGATTGATCGGCCTTCATGCGGAGGAACCGATGGAAACGAATTTTCTCAAGCACGATCTGCTGCCTGAGTTCCTGGAAATTCTCGCCTCCTTTGGCCAGGTGCATGGTCCGCTCCTGACTGACAGCAGAGTGCCGGCCTTCGGAACGATCACTACTGTCACGGACCTGCGTCTTTATTATCGCCGCACCCTGATCCCCCCTAAAAAGTACCTGCTTCCCCCACGCGAAACCATTCTTATCTTCGATCCGGAGCGCGGATTCGAATCGCCTTCACCAGCCTGTCCCGAAATCGTGCTACTGGGGCTGCACCCCTGTGACTTGCAGGGGATCGCCTATCTTGACCGGGTCTTTCTGGGATATGCGGCCGACCCCCTGTACCGGGCCAGGCGTCAGGCACTGACGCTGATCGGTCTTTCCTGCGAACCGGACGAATATTGCTTTTGCGGCGAGCCGGCAGCAGACGGGATACGGGGCTGCGATCTGTTCATGCATTCCGGTGCCGCCGGATTCGACGTGCGGGCCTGGAGCCCCAAAGGACGGGCCATCCTGGATAAGCTGGCCCCCTGTCTGACAAAAGGCGACGCTCTCCCGGCGGCGGAGCGAACCTGCGGTGCGGCGGAAACCATCCGTCAGGCCACGGCCCGCGGCGAAATGTTTGAAAAAAGCCCGCTGTGGGAAAAGTTCGCCGGCCTCTGCCTCTCCTGCGGCGCCTGCTCCCTCTGCTGTCCGACCTGTTACTGCTTCGATATCCGCGAGCAGGGCGCCCTGGATGGAAAAACCGCCCGGAGAATACGCGAATGGGACAACTGCCTCTTCAAGACCCACGGCGAGGTAGCAGGCGGCGTCAATTTCCGCAAGAGCCGCCTGGAGCGCTTCCATTATCGTTACCGCCACAAATATCTGGGGTTCGGGCCCACACGGGGGATGCTCTCCTGCGTCGGCTGCGGGCGCTGCCGCGAGGTGTGTCCGGTGAAGATCGATCTTCTGGAACTGTTCGGGGAATCAGAGAATGCAACAGAGAGCTGATGCCGACATAGTCCCTTTCCCGGCCGTCATCGACGAACGGCGTCCGCTGTCGCCGGACACCGTCTTTTACCGCCTGCGTCCGGAGAACGATGACCATGCCCGTTTTCGCTTCAATCCGGGGCAGTTTGTCCAGCTCTCGGTTCCTGGTGCAGGTGAAGCCCCTATTTCCCTGGCCGGGGCCCAGCGAGGCGACGGCATGCTGGAGGTATGCGTCAGGGGGGTGGGACATGTGACCACCATGCTGCATCGTCTCGTACCCGGCGAACGGGTGGGTATCCGTGGACCGTACGGCAACGGCTTCCCGCTGTCCGAGTGGGGGGGGCGGAATATCCTGCTGCTGGCCGGCGGTCTCGGCATCGCTCCACTGCGTTCGCTGCTGCACACCATCCTCGTACGCCGGGGGGAATTCGGCGAAATCGCCCTGATGTACGGCGCCCGGGAACCGGCGGCAATCCTGTTCAAGGAGGAACTGGCCGAACTGTCCGGACGGCGGGACATGCATCTCTTTCTGACGGTGGATTTTGCCAGCGATCAGCCCCCCGAGGGCCTGATCTGCAATACGGGGCTTCTGCCGACCCTGCTGAAGGGGATCAATTTCGCTGCGGCAGGCACCGTTGCCGCCGTGTGCGGTCCCCCGCCGCTCTACCGCTGCCTGATCGATGAGCTGCAGGGGCTGGGCATCCCGGCCGAGCGCATCTTTCTTTCGCTGGAGCGCAGAATGAAGTGCGGTGTGGGGCTCTGCTGCCATTGCGCTGTGGGGGACCTCTTCTGCTGCAGCGACGGGCCGGTTTTCCGCTACAGCGACCTCGCAGGGATCAAGGGGGCTCTATGAGCAAACCGGCCATCGCCATAGCCGGGCTGACCGCCTGCTCCGGATGCCAGCTGACGCTTCTGAACTGCGAAGAGGAGTTGCTGGAGATCGTGCGGCATTTCAGCATCGAGTACTTTCCCATAGGACATACGGAGCGCACGATTGCCGGTCCGATCGACGTGGCCTTCGTGGAAGGGGCCGTTTCCACTCCCGAAGATCTGGAAACGCTGATCCGTTTGCGCAACTGCAGCCGCCTCCTGGTGGCCTTCGGCACCTGCGCCCTATGGGGGGGCATCGCAGCCATGAAGAACCACGAGTCGAGGCGGGACCTGGCCGCGGCGGTTTACGGCCCAGCGGGAGATGCCCTGAAAACGTTCAATCCGCAGCCTTTCCACCATTTTGTCAAAGTCGATTTCGCCATTACCGGCTGCCCCCCTGAAAAAGGGGAGCTTGTGGCGACCCTGGCCTCCCTCAGGCGGGGAACCTTCCCGGTATTCCCTTCCTGCCCGGTTTGCACCGAGTGCCGCATCCGGGAAAACCTCTGTTTGCTGATCGAGCGTGACGAGATGTGCCTGGGGCCGTTGATTCAGGCCGGTTGCAATGCCCGCTGCCCGACGGTGGGGATCTCGTGCGAGGGGTGCCGCGGACCGGTGGTCGAGGCCAATGTTGCTGCCCAGGTAGAACTGCTGCTGGAAAAGGGCTTTGGCAGGGATGAAATTGTCAGCCGCATGCAACGCTTTTACCCGGAGTGGAATTATGAGCAGCGCAGTTGAGATAAAACCGATCACCCGCGTGGAAGGGCACGGCCGCATCACGGTTTCCCTGGACGGCGGGAAGGTGAGCCGGGTCAGTCTCTCGCTCTTCGAATCCCCCCGTTTCTTCGAGTCGCTGCTCACCGGCAAAAGCCATGTCGAGGTGCCGGAGATCATCTGCCGCATCTGCTCCCTCTGCTCCACCGTACACCGCATCTGCGCCCTGCAGGCCATCGAAAAGTCCATGAATGCCCCGACAAGCGAGCAGACCAGGCTCTTCCGGGAACTGATTCTGTATGGCGGGCACATCCAGAGCCATGCCATGCATCTCTTCTGCCTGGTGCTCCCCGACTGTTTCAGGGTTGCCGGCCTCTCCGGCCTGGCGGACAAGGCCCCGGAGGAACTGAAAATGGGGCTGCGGATCAAGAGGGTCGGCAACCTGATCCAGGAAACGGTGGGTGGCAGGCTGATCCATCCGGTAACCCTGATCCCGGGGGGTATGGGAAAACCGGTGAACCGGGAAGGGCTGTTGATGTTGAAAGAGGCGCTGCAATCCGCACTGCCCGAGGCGCATGCGGCCTTGAGGCTGTTCGCGGCCCTTCCCCAGGCAGGGGGGGGCGTACTTCCGGCTCCGCGCTATCTCGCCCTTAAGCCGGATACTGTACCTTTCTTTGGCGAGGGGTTGGTCATGGGGAACGGGCGCAGGATCCCGGCCGATTCCTATAGGACGGCCCTGTCGGAACGGTTGCCGGAAAGCGGCAATGCCAAGACGGTGCTGATCGACGGTGAAGCCCCCACCGTGGGGGCACTGGCCCGGCTCAATCTCGGCCTGCGCCTTTCGACCACGGCTGCCGCCGCCTTCAGCGAGTTCCGCCCCGTGCTGTCCGGCGGCGATATCCGCGCCAACAACCTGGCCCAGGCTCTTGAGCTGATCCTGGCGGTGGAGCGTTCCCTTGAGGTTGTCGACACCCTGCTGGAAGCCGGCTTCAGCCGCGAGGAACCGGCCACATTCGCCATCGGCAGGGGGCAGGGAAGTGCCGCCATAGAAGCGCCGCGCGGAGTTCTGATCCACAGCTACGGATTCGACAGCAGGGGGATCTGCACCGAAGCCGATGTCATCACTCCCACCGCCATCAATCAGGCTGCCATGGAACGGGACCTGCTCGCCCTGGCCTGCCAGATGGAGGGTGCGGATGGGCGGGAATTAACAGCCTCCCTCGAACAGTTGGTGCGTGCCTATGACCCGTGCATATCCTGCGCAGTACACCTGGTCAGGCTTTAGATATTCTCCCCCTTCTTCCTGTCTCCTCCTCCCTTCATGACTTTTCTGCCATGCCATCTCTAACGGAACTCGTTGCACAGAATATGGGCAGATGCTGCACGTAAGATCCGCGATCTGCCTTTCTACGGCATCCAAGAGCCTGATTTCGGCTGTTTTATGCATTTGGCATGGCCAATGCATTATGCTGGCGATACTATAGATACTCTCCAGAGAGTTCTGGCAAAGGCGCCGCCATTCACAGCCATGGGGGCGCTTTTTTTGTTGTCCTGGCCACTCGGCGGGATGGGATACCCATTCACCCCGGACCCGGTTGACCCTGCTGCGGCCACGGGTTGCCTGAAAAGGCCGCATAAAAGAGATATGAAGGAAGAACCCCAGTCGACGGCTCCATGACAAGCAGTCGCACGAGTGGGAGTGAGACGGTGCGGCAGAAGAAAGAAGCCCGTGGCGGGAAGTGAGCATCGATGCGCATCCGTCCTAAAAGTCGCAGGACTGAAGCCACGCACGGTGCCGGAGCGCTGTGCGGCTCGCTGCTGATCCATTGTGCCGCGGCAGGGATAGCGGCAGGGCTGATGCTCCAGCGGCCTGAAACCCGGCAGCTGCCGGTAATTGATCTGACCCTGGCCCCCGGGGCAATGGGAGGAACCGGGCAACGACAGGCTCCACCGCCATCAGGGTCGAACCCGAGGGTGTTTCGCTCGGAATCGCGGACAGCGGGAACGATTGGACCGGCCGCCACAGTAACGCCGCCATCGCCGGCAGCCCCGGTTCCGTCTCCATCTCCAGTTGCGGTTCCGCCGTCACCGTCTCAGCCGGTGGCCGGCGGAGCGCTCGGACCGGCCGTTCAAGCCGGAACTGCTGCGTCTGAGCGGGGCAATGCGGCCTCGCCAACGGCAACGGTTCAATTCGTGGGTAACGGGGCCGGCGGAACTAAAACGGCGGAAACTCTGCAGAGACACTACCTGAAGGAGCATTTTGCCTACATCCGGGATTTGGTCGCCAGGGAACTGCGCTACCCCCGTCAGGCGCTCCGCATGGGGTGGAGCGGGAGGGTGGTCGTGTCGTTCCAGGTGCTGCCGGACGGCAGCATCTCCGAACTGCGGGTGGCCCGCAGCAGCATGCGCCCCCTGCTGGACAGCGATGCATTGGAAACCGTGGGCCGGGCCGCGCCGTTTCCCCCACCGCCGGTAAGTGCGCGGCTCATGATCCCGGTGGATTATGTCCTGGAGTAATCCCGCAGGCCTGCTGGAGGTGTTGTACGGAGCCTGTTTCAGGGTGGCCGCTTCAGGGTTTGCGGTACAGGCCGCGTCACGTTTCTGGGACGGGTCACCGGCGCAGCGCTCTGGCCCGGGCAGCCTGGATGGGCACCTCCGGGAGCAGAACGGAACTCTTTAACCCATCGGTACATTATACGTCAGGTGCGACATAATGCGCCCATCGTTATATATAAAACTATATATCGATCCATCTTGATTCTTTGGTGGTTTATAGCGCCGGTTATAGGTCGGCTGTCACGTATCTATCGTTATATATGTGGATATATAACCAGGCGTCCGCCGTGTGGCACCATGCCAAGCCTACGGAAGGGGTCGCGCTCAACTGTATGCACACGATTCAATCTTAGAGTCCTCGGTTTCTGCACTTTACTAACCAGACGCTACAGAGCACGAATCAAAAAAAATGTCCGCAATGAAAGGATACTACCAATGAGAAAACGCTTTTTGCTGTTTGCAGCAATGTCTGCCGTTGTCGTTTCCATGGCCTCGATTGCATATGGCGGCACATACCTGACGTCGGAAAGTTTTGCAGTCAGCGCGGGTGGCAATCACTCAGGCACCTCAACCACCTGCATGATCATGAGCGATACGTCCACCTGGTCGGGCGGCGCGTCGGGGCTCCAGGGTGAGGACGGTTACAACATGAACCACAACCAGGCTTTGGCCGCCAACGTCACCCTCAAATTCAACGTCGGCTCGACGGTGGCTGCGCTGAACAGCACTTACGGAGCCGGCAACTGGACTATCCAGAACCCGAAACTGACCTTCCAGTACACCCTCTACGCCAACAATACCCGCTTTAATGGGGGCACCGGCGATTTCAATATTTACTGGGTCAGCAACGACGCCTGGACACAAACCACTCCCGCTCCGGTCTACGCGTCATCGACATCGGGGTTCAGCGGCTGGGCCAGCTATGACCTGCTCACCAGCAGTGCGATCACCTACCCCTGGGATACCCACTACATATATGGCGGCAGCGGTTATACAGGCACCTACAGCGACTGTAGCACTCCCGCCTGGGTCACCGACAAAACCGGGTACAAGCAGGCGGTCATCAGCTACGACCTTGACCTGGCTTCCAGCTTCGTGAGCGATATTACCGGCGCTACGAACGGGGGAGCCAATGATAACGTCTCGCTCTATCTGATGGCGGCCGATCCCACTAACTCAAGCCTCGGATTGACCATCTTTACGGGGGGCGGAACTACCCTTCCGACCCTGAGCTTTGATGTCTACAGCACACCGTAACAATCAATGAACCGGAGTAGCGTCTGGTTAACAAACTGCAGAAACATGCAAAATGAAACTTATAAATCAGGGGGCTTAAAAGATGTCGACAAGAAGCTCGCACCATAGCAGGCAAAGCCTGATGAGCCGGTTCATGGCCGGATTGTCGAGGCATATCGGGGCCGCCATGCTGCCGCTTGCGGCGGTGGCGCTCTCTTGTGCGCCCGCCGCCCAGGCGGCCACACCCTATAGCGGCGACATCTCCCCCGCCACCGACCCAAGCACCTGGACCGGTCAAAGCGTTTTCATCGGGTACAACACGGGCGATGGCTCCTTGAGTATCAACGGAGGAAGCGCCGTTACAAATAGTTCAGCTTCTCTCGGGGTCTCGGCCGGTAAAACAGGAACCGTCACCGTTGACGGCACCGGTTCGAAGTGGACCAACAGCAGCCTTACCGTAGGCAATTCCGGCACCGGGACGCTCACAATCACCAACGGTGCAGCCGTTACCGGCACAAGCTCCACCCTTGGCAGCGCTGCAGGTTCCAGCGGCATGGTCAGCGTTGACGGCAGCAGTTCGAAATGGACCTCAGGCGGCCTTACCGTAGGCAGTTCCGGCACCGGGATGCTCGCAATCACCAACAGCGCAGCCGTTACGAGTACAAATTCCACCCTTGGCAACGCTGCCGGTTCCAGCGGCACCATTACCGTAGACGGCTCAGGCTCGGCCTGGACTCTTACCAGCACCAGCAATGCCCTGAACATAGGCAGTGCAGGGGGGAGTACCGGAACGCTGAACATAACCAACGGCTCGACGGTCGCCACCGGCACGGGAACAACGACCGTCTACGCCACCGGCAAGATAGATTTCGGTACCAACGGCGGCAGCCTCACCACCGGTACACTGTATGCTTCACCGTCACTAATATCGGGTACCGGCACGATCAATGCCAGCGGCATCGTCAGTGACCTGGACTTGACTTTTGACGCCTCCCACGGCGCCACGCAAACGATTACGAAAAACAATGTCGCCTATAACCTGAGTCTGCTCGCCACCAACCCGCTCGGTGCCGGATACCTCGGTACGGGAAACCTGAACATTGCAGGGGGCGCCACCGCTACATCCAAGATTGGCTACCTCGGCTACCTGGCCGGCTCCAACGGCACGGCGACCGTCAGCGGTGCCGGCTCGACGTGGACCGACAGCGCCGAATTATACGTGGGATATAATGGAGCCGGGTCGCTCGCCATTACCAACGGAGGCAAGGTCAGCACCGCCTCCTACGGCTATCTCGGCTACAACGCCGGTTCCACCGGGACCATGACCGTCAACGGCACCGGCTCGAGCTGGGCCAACAGCAGCGTCCTGAACGTGGGGAATTACGGTGCCGGGACGCTCAGCATCGCCAACGGTGCATCCGTCAGCAATACCAACGCCACGATCGGCTACATGGCCGGTTCCAGTGGCACGGTCACCGTCGACGGTTCCGGCTCGGCATGGAATACCAGCGGCACTCTCAACATCGGCGCTACTTCCGGCACCGGCACACTGAACATAACCAACGGCTCGGCGGTCACCGTCACAGGGGCAACGACCGTCGGCACCTACGGCAGGATCAATTTCGGCACCAACGGCGGCACCCTCACCACCGCGATGCTCTATGCCACACCGTCGCAGGTGTCGGGTAGCGGTACCATCAATACTTCCGGTATCATCGGCGATGTGAATCTCGCCTTCGACGCCTCTCACGGCGTCAGTCAAGCCTTTGCGCAAAACGGCATAGTCTACAATCTGAACCAGTCCGCCACCAACCCGCTTGGCGTCGGGTATCTCGGCACGGGTACCCTGAACATCTCGGGCGGCGTCACCGTTGCATCCGCCAGCGGCATTCTCGGCAGCAACAATACCAGCAGCACCGGTATGGCAACCGTTACCGGCGCAAATTCCAAGTGGACCAATAGCGGCACCCTGAACGTCGGCACCATCGGTACCGGTTCGCTCGGCATACTGAACGGCGGATACGTCAGCAACACGGTCGGCACTATCGGCTCCAAAGGCACAGTCACCGTGGACGGATCATCCACCGCCAACGGTACAACAACCCCCTCGCAGTGGGTCAACAGCACCAGCCTCAGCGTCGGCAACTATTTAGGAGGCGGAAAACTCAACATCACCAACGGCGGGCTGGTGTCCGTCACGGGCGCAACGACCATTCTAAGCAACAGCACCGTCGACTTCACCGGCGGCGGCACGCTCACCACCGGATCACTCTTTGCTTCTTCGTCGCAACTGTCCGGCAGCGGCACGATCAATACCTCCGGTATCGTCGCCGATACGAATCTTGTCTTCGATGCCTCCCACGGCGCCAATCAAACCTTTGCAATGAACGGCGTTACAACAAACCTGACCCAGAGCAGCACCAAAGAACTCGGTGTCGGCTACCTCGGTGCAGGCACCCTGAACATCTCGGGCGGCGCCACCATTGCGTCTTCCACCGGCTATCTCGGCTACAATGCCGGATCAAACGGCACGGCAACCGTTGACGGGGCAAATTCGCGCTGGACCAACACTACCCTGAACACAGGCAGTTCCGGTACCGGCGCACTCAGCATCACGAACGGCGGATACGTCAAAAGCACCACCTCCGGCATTGTCGCCAGCAGCGCCGGCTCCACCGGCAGTGTCACCGTCGACGGGACAGCCACCGTCAACGGCACAACAACCCCCTCCACGTGGGAGAGCAGCGGCGCCCTCACCATCGGCTCGTCCGGCAACGGAACGCTCACCGTCACCAACGGCGGGTACGTCAAAAACACCACAGCGGTCATCAGCAACAGCAACGGCTCCGCCGGCAGCGTCAGCGTCAACGGCGCCGGTTCGAAGTGGGAGAACAGCAGTACCCTTGCCATCGGCAGCAGTAGCAGTGCTACCGGGACGTTCAATGGGGCACTCAAGATCAGCAACGGCGGGTATGTCAGCAATACCAACGCAACTATCAACAACTCCGGTGCGGCCTCTGTCGATGGCGCATCCATCGTCAATGGCATAACAACGCCCTCGCAGTGGCTCAGCAACGGCACCCTCGCCGTCGGCGGCCTGTACGGCGCCGGCTCGCTCAGCATCACCAACGGCGGATACGTCAAGAATACCGGTGCCGGCACTGTCGGCTCCAGTAACAACAACGACAAGAATATCGTCACTGTTGCCGGCGCCGGCTCGAAGTGGGAAAACAGCGGTACCCTCTCCCTCGGCTCCATCCAGAACAGCAACAAGTCGGTGAATGGCATCGGCAGGCTCACCATCGGCAACGGCGGGACTGTCACGGCAGCAACGCCCGTCACCATCAACAGCACCTCGGTCCTGACCACCGACGTAGCCGGCACGCTCACCGTTGGCGGCGGCACCGGCGCAATGACCAATTACGGCGTTATCCGCATGGTTGCAGGCCCGGCAGCGGCCAACGGCGCCTACACCCCCATCTCCGCCACCACCTGGAACACGACCATCACCTACACCACGGTCACGCCTAATGTGACACATACCGGCACATTTCAGGCCCTGGGGGGGAAGTATGACTCCACCGCCCACAGCGTAACCGTATCCTCGGCAGCAACGACTGATGCAGGCATCGCCACGACCTTCGATCTGGCGCAGACCCAGCGCGTGCTGGTCAGCGATGCGGTCAGCGGCACGTCGGTCGGCGCGGCCTTCCAGGCCGCAGCATCCGCCACCAACCTGACCTTTGGCGCGACTGCCATCAGCGGGACGGAACAGACCGCGCTGCAAAATATCATCAGCAAACCGGTGCTCAGCGGCTGGGACTTCACCAGCAGCGGTTATACCCCCGGCGACCCGGTCTATCTTTCGCTCTCCGTCGGCTCAGGCCGCAGCCAGTCAGATCTTACGGTCTGGAAGTATAACGGCACAACCTCAACCTGGTCGCGGTACGCGGCCAATGATCTGGTCTATGACGGCACCTATGCCAGTTTCACCGTTAGCGACCTCGGCACCTACGCGGTCAGCGGCGCAGTCACGATTCCCGGCGCCCCCAGCGGGGTGACCGCCGTGGCCGGCAACGGCCAGGCAACTGTAACCTTCACGCCGCCCGCATCCGACGGCGGCGGCATTGTCGGCTATACGGTCATCGCGTCTCCCTCGACCGGTACTACCGACAGTAATGCCGGCTCCACCGCCACCACCCATACCGTTACCGGTCTGACCAACGGCACCGGCTATACCTTTACCGTCACCGCCACCAATGCGCTCGGGACCAGCGCCACATCCGCCCAGTCAAACCTTGTCACGCCCGCCGCGTCCTTCACTGTGCCCGGCGCACCCGCCGGCGTCACCGCCGTGGCGGGCAACGGCCAGGCGACCGTGACCTTCACGGCTCCCTCCTCCAACGGCGGCAGCTCCATCACCGGCTACACCGTCACCTCCAGTCCGGCGGGCGGGGTGGACATCGCCGCCGGCTCCACCAGCCTGTACCATACCATCACCGGCCTGACCAACGGCACCGCCTACATCTTTACCGTCACCGCCACCAATGCGACCGGGACCGGTACCGCCGCAACATCCAACAGCGTTACCCCCACCCTGCCTCTCTTCGTACCCAGTGCCCCGACCGGCGTCACCGCCACGTTCGGCGACTCCCAGGCGACCGTGACCTTCAGCGCACCGGTCTCCAACGGCAACAGCGCCATCACCGGCTACACGGTGACATCCTCTCCGGGCAACAAGACAGCCAGCGGCACGGCCAGCCCTATCACCATCACCGGCCTGACCAACGGCCAGGCCTATACCTTCACCGTCACCGCCGCTAACGTGGTCGGTAGCGGTGCCGCTTCCGCCGCATCCAACAGCGTCATTCCGGGCTCCGGCCCCGGTGCGCCCACAGGGGTTACCGCCGTGGCGGGCAACAGCCAGGCCACCGTGAGCTTCACGGCGCCCGCAAATAACGGCGGCAGCGCCATCACCGGCTATACGGCAGTTTCCACTCCGGGCACCATAACCGCCAGCGGCACTACCAGCCCGATTACCGTCACCGGCCTGACCAACGGCACCCCCTACACCTTCACCGTCACCGCCACCAACTCCGGCGGCAGCGGGGCTGCCTCTACCGCGTCGAACAACGTGACTCCTCATACCGTACCCGGTGCACCCACGGGGGTCACCGCCATTCCCGGCTACACACAGGCTACGGTGAGCTTCACCGCTCCCTCCTCCAACGGAGGCAGCGCCATTACCGGCTATACCGTGGTCTCCAATCCAGTAGGCGGCATAGACAGCAACCCTGGATCCACCGCCACTACCCGTACCATCACCGGCCTGACCAACGGCACCGCCTATACCTTCACCGTCACCGCCGCCAACGCGGCAGGCCCCGGCGCCGCTTCCGACCCGTCCAACAGCGTCATCCCCGCTGTCCCTGCAACACCGACAACGGTCACTCTTTTTTCGGATTATCAAACCTACGTGATATCAGGCAGCGACGGACCTTCGAACACAACGGGCTCCAGCTATGCCGATACGAGCTTTTACAGCAAAGGCGCCATGATGATTTCGGCGCCGGCAGCTACTACGTACTACTCGAACCCGCGCACTATGGATTCATTGTTCAGCTTCAATACGGCCACTGATAAAACAGGCAGGGGAGGCACCTATGCACCCGCCAACGGCAGTACCGATATAATCGGCGCCGATATCAAAGTAGCCTTCAACAGCAAGTATGGCGCGGGCAACTGGTATATTTCCTCAGCCAGCATTGCCCTGGCCTCCAACTGGACCGAAGAAGGCATTCAGCCCAACAATCCGGATTTCAACAAGGTCGCTTCCGGGCAGTTCACGTTCAAACTGTTGGGCGGCAACCCGGATATCTCCACGACAACCTGGAACACGCTTCAGGCATACCTCCCCACGACCACCGCCACACCCGTAGGGACGTTCCAGTGGAATGCGACCGGGCCCGGCACCAACAATACCAGTGCAGAGCCGCAGACGTCCTACAACCTGACGGTCAATGACACCCTCACCGCCGCACTCCTTTCCGGCAAGCTGACGCTGCTGGGCGTCGCGGCGGATGACAAGGTCGGCTACGTCTTTAATACCTCCAACAGGCTTGCTCCGCAAATCGCCATCACCGCCAACGCCATTTCCGCCCCCGGTGCGCCGACCGGCGTTACCGCCGTGGCGAGCAACGGCCAGGCGGCTGTGACCTTCATGCCGCCGGTATCCAACGGCGGCAGCACCATCACCGGCTACACCGTCACCTCCAACCCGGCAGGTGGCGTAGACAGCGCTGCCGGGACCACGGGCACCACTCATACCATTACCGGCCTGACCAACGGCACCGCCTATACCTTCACCGTTACCGCCGCCAACACAGTCGGCAGCGGAGCTGCGTCCGTCGCGTCGAACAGCGTCATCCCCGTTGCTTTTACAACCCCCGGCACACCGACAGGCGTTACCGCTGTTCCGGGCAACAGCCAAGCGACCGTGACCTTCACGGTTCCGGCTTCCAACGGCGGCAGCGTCATCACCGGCTATACGGTGACATCCTCTCCCGGCGCTATAACCGCCAGCGGAACAGCCAGCCCGATTACCGTCACCGGCCTGACCAACGGCACCGCCTACACCTTCACCGTTGTTGCAGCCAACGCGGCTGGCAGCGGCGCCGCTTCGGCCGCATCAAACAGCGTCACGCCTTGGTTGCTGACACCGGTCATTGGGGTACCATCCGCGACCACGGTGAAATCAGACACTACGGTAACCTATAGTGTGAGCTATGGCGGGGCAGAAAACATCACGTTGGCTGCCAACAATATCACCCTTATCAAGAGCGGCACGGCCAACGGCCAGGTAGCGGTCAGTGGCAGCGGAACGACCAGCCGCACGATATCCATCGGCAACATTACCGGAGACGGTACCCTCGGCATCACCATTGCCGCAGGAACCGCCACAGCCGGCGGCGGCGCGATAACTGCGCAGCCGTCAGCGGCCAGTGCACCATTTACGGTGGACAACATCGCGCCAACCCTGACGGTAACCACTCTGGCCGACGGCACGATCACCAGCAACAACACCCTCACCATCACCGGTACCGCCAGCGATGCCAACGGCATCCAGAGCCTGACGGTAAACGGGTCGGCAGTCACACCGGATGCGGTCAGCGGTGCCTTCAATACCGCTGTGCCCCTTACCTCCGGCGCCAACACTATCACCGTGATTGCAACCGATTCGGCCGGAAATCAGACAACAGACAGCAGAAGCACCATCTACGACCAGGCGGCGCCGATAATCACCCTCAGCGATCCGACACCTGCCGGAGGGAGCTATACCTCTCAGCAGACCGTCACCATAGCCGGCACGCTCAGCGAACCCGGCACCGTGGAAATAAGGATAGGGAACGGTGAATTCCAAGCGGCAATCATGAGCGGCAACAGCGCGACCTTCAGTTATCAGGCCATCCTCGTGCCTGGCCTGAACACGATAGAGGTCAAGGCAACCGACCTTGTAAATGACGGCACAAAAAACAGCTCTACGATCACGCGCACGGTAATCTTCGACAGTACCGCCCCGTCGCTGGCCATCACCGATCCGTCCGGCGACATAACCACCGCCGTGAGCGGATACCTGTTGAGCGGGACCGTGTCCGACCAGGACACGGGCATAACATCCGTCGATATCAAGATAGACGGCGTGTCCGTGTCCCCATCTCCAAGCGTCGTCAACGGCGCCTTCCAGCAGACCTTGACCTTCACGGCCGGCAAGACATACGCCATTACCGTTACTGCCACCGATTTTGCCGGTAATACCTCCACGGTCCAGCGCAACATCATCTTCAGGCCGCTCTCCATTACCGATCCCCTGCGCGCCCTGCAGATCGCCGTGGGGCTCGTGGCCCGGACCCCGGACGATGATGCACTGGACGTGGGGCCGTTGGTGAACGGTGCACCGCACGCGGACGGCGTCATCGACATCAGCGACGCGATCGCCCTGCTCCGCAGGGTCGTGGGGCTGGCGAGCTGGTAGTACGAGTCGGATGCCGCGACAACAGGACAATTCCAACCCAGCGGTTCCCCTCCTCGACGGGTCTGGATGGCCTAAGGGAAGGGGGCGGGGGCGGAGCGTCCCCCGACACCTCTCGGTTAGGGAAATGGGTTTTGGGGAAGCAAATAAAAACTAACGGACTCCACTGATTCCAAAAGGAGAAACACGATGAAAACCGGATATCTCTTGACCTTCATTTTGTCGCTGGGCCTGTTGGCCCTCTCCGGCTGCGGCGGCGGCAGCAATGGCAGCGGCGGCACAACGACCGTGAGCGGCGTGGCCTCCAAGGGGATCTTTACCGGCGGCACGGTCAAGGTATATGCCCTGAACAGCGACGGTAGCAAAGGGACCCTGCTGAATACCGTGAGCATCAATGCGGACGGCAGCTATACCGCCGCCATCGGAGGCTATGCCGGTCCGGTCCTCACCGAGGCGAGCGGCAGTTACACCGACGAGGCGACCGGTACGGCCATGCAGGTGTCGGAGAACGCTCCCTTGCGAGCCGCGGTACAAAACGCCTCGGGCAACGTGCAGGTCGCCATCACCCCCCTGACGGAGATCGCCGTCAGGAAGGCCACGGATACGGCAACCAGCAAAATCACCGTCGCCTCGATCGGGGCCTCCAATGCGCTGGTGGCCACTGTCTTCCATGTTGCGGACATCGTGGCCACCAGGCCGGTGGATGTGACCAGCACCGCCTCGGCCACGGCCTCCACTGCACAGAAGGAGTACTCCCTGGCCCTGGCTGCCGTATCCCAGATGATGAAGGACAACGGCCAGGACCTGGCAACGGTGGTAAGCCAGGTGTCAGGTGCCATTACCGGTTCCGGCAGCGGCGCCTGGCTGGAAGGCTCGACTGCTGCCGGCTTTCAAGCGGCATTGCAGACCTTCGTGTCCGACACGGAGAAGAACAAGACCGGCGTCACCGATGCGTCATCCACGGGTCTCGCCGGTGTGGGGGCCACCACGGCAACCGTCAGGCTGAGTACCCAGGGGAGCGCAACCGCATTGAACGGCATCCAGGTGACCCTGGCTCTTCCGGCCGGTGTCACGGTCAGGGCCGCAAGCTCCGACGGCTCCTCCGGTCTGACACCCTTGGCGGGCCTGGTCAGCGCCACGGGCGTGGTCCCTGCCGGCTCCACCCTGGCGGCCCGGTATGACGCCCCGACCGACACCGCCACTGCCCGGCTCGCCCTGGCCCTGGTCAGCGTGGCGGGCTTTCCCGCCGGGGAGTTCGCCACCATCATCTGCAACGTTGCGCCGGGCGTGACCATCAGCAGCGTCTCGTTCACGCCTGATGCCTTCTCGAATCTCAAGGCTGTTGACGAATCCGGTACCGTTGTTCCGGGGGTAACGATCAGTGCGGTGGTGACGCAATAAGATGGGACACAAGGAGGGGGACACTGAAAAACGGGACGAAACCAAGCGGCGTTCCGGGTATGCCAAGGCAGCGGGCGCCCTGGTACGGACCTGCCATATCGGGATCACGGCCATACTGTTCGGCGGAGCGGTTCTGGCGGTTCCGGTGCCGAATTTCATGACCTGGCACAATTGGGCCATCGCCTCCGGCATTGCCCTGATCCTCCTCGGAGTGTACCAGTCCCGGCACTGGCCCTACCAGGGACGCGGCCTGATGGCGGCGGTCCATGTCGCCCTGATCGGCGTGCTCCATGCCAGGCAGGAACTGGCGGCGCCGCTGCTCACCGTCATACTGGCACTGGGGGGGATCGGCAGCAACATGCCCGGTTCACTCCGCCATTGGTCCATCCTGCATGGGCGTAGAGTCGATTAAGAGGAGGAAATCATGCAGCGGTTTGTAGTTATTTTATTATCGGCGCTGTTGTTCCTGACCAACGCCGAGGCGGCGCAGGTCACCGACATGTACGGGCGCAGCGTTTCGCTCCCCGGCCGCGTTGCCAAGGTGGTGGGCGCATCCCCGCCGGTTACCTGGATGGTGTACACCATTGACCCTTCGCTGCTGGCGGGACTGAATACCCCACCTGACGGAAAATTGCAGAAGTTCCTGCGACCCGGAACCATGAAGCTTCCGGTAGTCGGCGGCTTTGGGGGGCCGGGCAGGAACTTCAGCCCGGAAACCCTCATGATGGTCAGGCCGGATGTCGCCATAGCTTGGCCGCCGCGTTCAGGGGCCTTAAATCCGCGCGTCGAGCAGATACTCGCCTCGGCCGGGATTCCCAGCGCTTACGTGAAGCTGGACAAGATGTCCGATTATCCTGCTGCCTACGAATTTCTGGGCACGTTGCTGGGCAAGGAGGAGCGGGGGAAAAAGCTTGCTGCATATTTCAGGAGCGAGCTGAAGAAACTGGAAACCGCTGCCGCCAGGATTCCCGAGAACAAGCGGGTTTCCGTGTATTTCGCGGAAGAGATCGACGGGCTGACCACGGTTTCATCCAATTCGGTCCATGGGGAAGCGGTAGTTCTGGCAGGGGGCAGGAACGTGCACCGCAAGGAGTCCGATAACCGGCAAGGGAAAGACAAGGTCTCCCTGGAGCAGGTCATTGCCTACGACCCGGAAGTAATCATCGCCCAGGACGACTCGTTTTTCGCCAATATCTACAAGGACCCCCGCTGGGCCGGGGTCCGGGCGGTACGCAACCACCGGGTCTACCTGATACCGGACACCCCTTTCGACTGGATGGACCGCCCCCCCTCATTCCTGCGGCTGCTGGGGGCCAAATGGCTGGCCGGGGTCCTCTATCCCCAATCCGCCACTGCCATCGCGGCCGAAACCAGGGCGTTTTATCGCCTGTTCTTTGACGTCAACCCGAGCGATGCCGAACTCCGCGCGATCCTGAACAAGTGAGCTAATCGAGCGGAGTCGCAATGAAATACACGATACTTTTTTCCGCGCAGCTATTGCTGGTTCTATCGCTCATGGCATCGCCGCTCTTTGCCATGGGAACCCACGAAGATCAGAGCGAGGATATCTTCAGCCTGGGGGAGGTCAGCGTGACGGCCCCGTCCATGACTCCCATCGAGGCCGGCGAAACCGTGCATGTGATCAGCGCCGAACAGATCAGGAATTCCAGCGCCCGAACCGTGGACGAGGCCCTGGTGCTGTTGTCGGACGTCAATGTCAAGCTGGGCGCCGACGGCGTACCCCGTGTCGAAATCAGGGGCTTCAAGGCGCGGGATATACTGGTGCTGCTGGATGGCGTGCCGATTAACTCGGCCTTTGACCAACAGTTCGATCCATCGAGCATTCCGGTGGACAGCATAGAAAAAATCAAGGTGACCACTGGGGCGAGTTCGGTTCTCTACGGTACGGGCGGGCTCGGCGGTGTCATCAACATCATCACGAAAAAGGGCAAGCCGGGGTTGAACGGGACCGTCGGCTTCGAGTCCGGTGACGGTGCCCCCTACCTGGCCAGGACCAGCCTTTCCGGCAGAGACGGGAAATTCGACTTTTTTCTGAGCGGCAGCGCCTATCACCGGGACAACTTTCCCTTGGCCAGACCAGTGACTACCCGCACGGAGTACAACAGTAAAACCCATACGGTAGAATCCCTGGAAAACTCCGGATACCGCAAGAACAGCGACAACACCAGAAACAACGTCTTCCTGAACCTCGGGTACACCCCGCACAGCGATCTGCATTTTGCCCTGACCGGCAACTTTGTCGAAGGGGGATACGGAAAACCGGCCAGCGCAATCAATAACACCTTCGATCCCTACGCCCCCACGCCACAATACGCACGGGTCGACAATTACCAGGGATTTCTGTTGCAACTTGCCGCGGATTATGCCCCCAGCGCCGTTCTGGATATCCCGTCGCGCATCTATTACAACCGGATCGCCCAGGACAACAACCGCTATGACGATGAAAACTACAATTCCTTCGATCATGAGGATGTTGCCGGTTCCTACCGCCTGAGAAACACCGGCGAGAAGAGGGGGGTATCCCTGCAGCCCAAATACGATTTCGGCGCGGCGGGGACTGTCACTGTGGGGCTTTTGGGAGGGTGGGATACCTGGACCGCCTCCGGCGAAAAAAAACCGGGCGGTTATGTCTATCAGAATACTCCGGGCTCGGGCGCCGGAAGCCCCCCGTACAAGCTGTTCCCGGTTGCGGACGAACACGACGTTTTCCTCTGCTCGGTAACCCTCGAATACGAGGTGCCTCTGGGAAAGAACATCGGTTTCGCGGTCGGATACGGCCATCACTGGCAGATACGGGAAGACAAGACACTCGAAGAATTCAGTCTTTCCGGCAGCCTGTACTATGATCTGTATCGTGACACCAGGCTCAAGGCTGCTTTCATGAGGAACGTCCGTTTTCCAACCATGAGCGAATTGTACATGCGCCCCACCAACAACCCGACCCTGGACCCCGAGATTGTCTATCACTATCAGCTCGGCGTCGAGCAGAAGCTTCCCGGGAAGAGTTTCTTCAAGATCAACGGCTTTTACAGCGATCTCCACAATTTCATCGGGTTGAAACAATCCGGGCTGACTCAAGCCGAAGGGTTCGTGCCATATAACGTGAACTTTTCCCTGTACAGCTTTTACGGCTTCGAGACCTCATTGGAAACCGCTTTCCTGAAGAATGTGCAGATGAAGCTGAACTATACGCTGAACGTGTCAAAGGATTCTTCTCTCTCATCCCGGGATGACGTGCAGTATGTCCCGCTGCACAAGCTGGTGTTGACCGGCAAATACGACTTCGATTTCGGTCTGACCCCCTTCGTATCGGTCGTGTATGTCGCCCACTCGGCCGTCTATACGAAACCGTCGGGCAACACCCAGTTACCTGAGCAGGTTTTCTGGAAGACGTATATGGGTGATTATGCCGTGGCGAACGTCAAATTGAGCCAGAAGCTGTTCAAGGACAGGGCTACCGTGTACATCGGCGCCGATAACATCCTGGACAAGGATTACGAAGATACCTACGGCATTCCGAGGCCGGGCAGGTTCGTCTACGGTGGGTTCGAGTACCGCTTCGGGTTGTGACGGGTTGCTGAAAAACAGCCATCTCGACGCCGTCCTCGTTCGCCCCTTGTGCGGTGTAGCGCTGCTACGCCTCCGCAGGGCTCTCTGCGGGTGCGCCGATCTGACTATTTTTGAGCAACCCGGGGGGCAATAACCTTTACATCATAGGAGGAACTGTCGTTGTTGCCACGCGTCCATACATACCTGCTCTCCTTCGTGCTGATTATCGTCGGTTCCTTCCTGTGCGGCTGCTCGGCGGCCGGCGGAGATGCCTGGCGCTATGACCCGGGCATACCGGGAAAAGTCGCCTCGCTGACGGCAACGCAGGGGGACGGGCTGGTCACCTTGTCCTGGAAAACTCCCGATGGCAGCTATGTTGCTACCAACTACAACGTCTATTACGTGGCGGCGACCAATACCAGCGCAATAACCAAAACCAATTCGACCAAAATCAATGTCGACCGGAGCTCGTATGTCATTAACGGGCTGACCAACGGTGTCCCCTACTATTTCATGGTCACCGCGCTGAACCGCAACGGAGAGAGCGAAGCATCGATCCAGGTGGTTGCTACACCGAGACCGAGATCCCAGGCAGACCTGACCGGCACCTGGTATTTCCACACCCTGGTCTCCGGCCCGACCGCCAAATGGGAGCGGGGCACTGTGGCCATCGACGTCGACGGTGCGGTTACCTTCGGCGAATTCCTGGACAGCGATCATTACAACTCCGCGGACGACACCGCAACCGCCATGACGCCACCAGACAACGTGACCATGGCCATGCGGCAGGATAAAAGCCTGACCATGTCCGGTGCCGGTGCCTGGGTAGACTTCCATGGCATCATGGGGTCGAGGAAGAACATGCTGCTCGCCAGTTGGACCTATGCCGTGGACGGCTCCCGGGCCATCACCATCTTCCAGAAAAAAAGGGATACCGACGACTACGACGTCTGGGACGTGAGCGGCACCGGCAACCAGAATCCCCACTATCCCGAACTGGCCGGCAACGGGCCGACCCGGTATGCCTGGCACGCCCTGAACAGCGGTGCCAGCCTGGAATGGGAATACAGCAACGCCCGGGTAGGACAACAGGCCCAGTTCTGGACTCCCGATGCATCGCTCACCGGGCCGGGCAATCTCTTTCCCGACGGCATCGGCAGTATCAAGGACATCATCTACTGGGACTACAGTACACCGACCTACAAGATGACCCCTATGTGGGATCTGATGTGGAAAGTGACCTGTTTCGGGGTGCAGCCGGACGGACTGGTGAAGGAATACGACAGTTACGCCGAGCCTGCCGCCAGAAAAGACGCGAAACGGAATGTGATCTTCACCGGCAGAATGACCGACGACAAAACGGTCATTGTAGGGGTTGCAACGAAGAAAGAGGTGAAAAGCGGTACAATTACCCCGGATCAGTACTACCTCAGGGTTCTGCAGTTCAATTTCAAACCCACCGACCAGGCCATGCCCATCTATACCCTGGACGACTTGGCCGGAACCTACCTGTTTCACAAGCTCGGGGCCGCGAAGGACACCGGCGGCGTTTCCCGGGCCGCGTGGGCCTACGGAAAGATGAGCATCACGAACTCCGGGGCGACCACGTTCCCCGAATACCGCGACAGCACCGGGGCAGCCGCCAGCGCGGATGCCTTCACCCTGGCCTACTACCCGGACGTGGGCAGCGACGCCCATACCTGGACCACCTTCGCCAACTTCGTCTCTCCCGATACCGGCCCGGTGGACGCCCATTCCCGTTACTTCGACGCCAATGGTCAGCCGTACTTCTCCGTCTATACCTGGTGGAACCTGACCTCGTCCCTGACCCCCATGAGCACGTCATACTACAACGAGCATGCCACCCTGTCCTACAACCGGGACCTGGTGGTGATGACCAGGACCGACTCCTTCGGGCACAGCATGATCATCGGGTTGAAGTGAGGCACGCCATGCACATTCTCATCTCCATCGACGACACCGACAACATCGACAGCCGGGGAACCGGAGAAATCGCCGAACTGATCGCTGCCGGAATCGCTGCGCGCGGCTGGGGGAACTGCGGAGCGGTAACCAGGCACCAACTGCTCCTCCACCCGGACATCCCCTATACCTCCCACAACAGTGCCATGTGTTTCCCGGCCGAGATCGTTGAGGAGATGCTGGCTACGGTTACGGGCTACTGCTGTTTGATGTTGGCCACGGAAAGTGCGGCCGGTTCCGACCCGGGACTGTGCATCCTGCTCCCGGAACGGCTGGCCCGGCCCGACCTGCTCATTACGTACGGCTACAAGGCAAAGACCACGGTCATCTCCAAGGACGAGGCCTATGGGACCGCGGCCGCCCTGGGCGTGCACCTGTCCGAGCATGGCGGCACCGGTCAGGGGGTGATCGGCGCTCTGGCCGGCGCCGGTCTCCGCCTTTCCGGCAACGACGGCAGGTTCAAGGGGAAGTTCCGTATCCCCTCCGACAACGGCACGGCAACGGTCAGGGAGATATGCGCCACCGGAATCGATGGTGTCCAGACTATTGAGGGAGCGGTATTGGCCGATGACGAGACAGTCTGCGTGGGAGAGTGGGTGAAGCCGGTGCTGACAGGTGGCAGGGCCGTCCTGCTGGTGGTTCCCGCCACCGGACCTGGTGCGGCCTGGAAGGCGTGCGACCGGAAGATCTTCAAGGACTATTGAATCATGCGGTTCATACCACGCCGCACACGCTCTCTCCCCCCTTTGAAAAAGGGGGGCAGGGGGGGATTTCCGGTGCCGCCCCAACGACAAATCCCCCTTTAGGCCCTTTGGGCCCTTTTTCCAAAGAGGGACTTCAAAGCGCAGCTTGTATCTGCCGGGGCGGCATGTAATGGCCGATTCCCTTGTGGAGACCGTTCGTTCCGTTAAGAAAGGGTACCATGAAACCAGTTTCGTTTTTTAGAACCATGGGGACCGTTGTACTCGCCCTGCTCCTGCTGCCGGGGGTGATCGGTCCGGCCTCTGCAGCCACTACTCTTGGTCCCCTGGCAACGGACTTTGATACCTATGTCGTGTCCGGCACCCAGGCCAACTCGAATCAGTTGGGCACTCCCTATGCCGATACCGCTTTCTATCCCAAGGGGGGCATGATGATTTCGGTCTTTCGGGATGACCCGGGTGTGGGCAAGAGCGCCCGCACCATGGAGACCGTTTTCAGCTTCGCTACGGCAGCGGATTCCACGAACGGCCAGAACGGCCTCGTCAACGGCATCAATGTCGTGGCGGCCTTCGACGCGCAGTACGGCACCGATAATTGGGCCATCACCTCGGTCGGCATCAGCCTGAGTTCCAATTACGCCACCACGGGGGTGCAGCCCAACAACCCGGACTTCAACACGGTTGCCCCCGGATATTTCACGTTCAACGTGCTTGCCGCCAACCCGGCCATCCCCTCCCTGACCTGGAACGGGTTGCAGACCTTTCTCGGTTCCACCAGTTACACCCCGGTGGGGACCTTTTACTGGCCAGCAACCGCCGATCTTCAGAATCAGTACGTCACCTATCACCTGAACGTGACGCCGGAGCTCGTGAACGCCATAAAAGCCGGCAAGGTGACGCTGCTCGGCCGTGCCGCGGACAATGATGTCGGCTACCTGTTCAACACCAACACCAAAGGCACGCCTCCCTATCTCATGATCACCGCCGAGGCGCTCGCACCTCCGGCCGGACCGGTTCTGACCCTTTCCACCCTCTCCAACGGGGCCATCACCAACAACCCGACCCTCAATGTAACGGGCACGGTTACGGACGGCTCCGGGGTCGCCAGCCTCACGATCAACGGCGCCGGCGTGGCTGTCAATTCCGACGGGACCTTCAGCCATGCGCTGACGCTCGCTGCCGGCGCAAACACCATACAGACCGTGGCAACCGGCATGGACGGCAGCCAGACCAGCGACACGCGGACCATCACCCTGGACCAGACGGCGCCGGCGCTGACCATCGCCCTTCCGGCCGACAACAGCATCGTCAATACGAATTCCGTAAAAATCACCGGCAGCGTGGCCGACACCCTGGCCGTGCTCGTCACCGCTTCGGTCAACAACGGGCCGACCGCCAACGCCCACATCAGCGGCACGGACTTCGAAGTGACGGTCAATCTGGCCCCCGGCCTGAATACCATCGAGATCTCCGCCGTTGATCAGGCCGGCAACAGCACCAGCGTCAAGCGGAGCATCTTCGCCGATACCGTTGTGCCGACCCTGTCGGTGACGGAGCCGGCCCAGGACATCAGGACAACCGCGGACAATATCGTCATCAGGGGAACCGTCACCAACGCCACTACCAGCGCAACCGTAGTAGTTGCGATCGAGGGCCGGACGTATTCGCCGACACTCGCCGCTGACGGCAGTTTCAGCCAGGATATCGCCCTGCCCGCGAACAAGACCTATGCCGTCAGCGTCACCGCCACGGACCAGAGGGGCAACAAGGCCACGGTGCAGCGCAACATTATCAGGAGCACGACCCCCTACCCGAGCGGTGACTGTAACGGCGACGGCACGCTGGACATCGGCGATCCCCTCCTGGCCCTGCGGATTGCCGTCGGTCTGGAGGAGGTCACTTCCGTCCATTTGCTGAATGCCGACGTGGCTCCTCTGGTGAACGGTGTGCCGGCTCCGGACGGTGTTATCGACATCAGCGACGCATTGGCGATCCTGAAGAAGGTGGTGGGGCTGCAGAAATGGTAAGGAGAAGCCATATGAAAACACTCAACGTTTCAGCACTGGTGCTGTGCCTGTGGGCTGCAATCATCTCCGGCTGCGGGGGGGGAGGGAGCGGTGCAGGGGGAGTCACCACGGCAGTGGTCAAGGTGGCAACCAGCGGGACCCTCCCGGCTGACACTAGAATCGGCGGGGTATTCGCCCATGTGCTTGCGAACCCGTCGAGTGGACTTTCACTCGCCACCGACGAGGTCGCGGTAACAGGTGCCGGGGCCGGCTCCACCCTGGTGCCGAATGTCGATGATGCAGCCGACGTGTCCCTGGGCCTGATCAACGCTACCGGCATCCAGGCCGGTGAGTTCGCCACGCTGAATTACCATGTCGTCTCCGGGACCTCCGTGCCGGCCGGCACCTTCGGCATTGCCGACGGCGCGAGCGTGGTCGATATCCATGGTGCAGCGGTTCCCGGTCTCAGCGTGGTCATCCTGAGCGTCACGCTTCAGTAGTGCTCTTGTTTTCGAGGACACGTCCATGCTGCATGTGGTGAACAACGGCGACGGCATCTCTTTTCGCGGCGACGTCGCGAATGCCGGCGATCTCCTTGCCGCAGCGCTGCTCGCCGGAAAGTGTCCCGACTACTCTATCGACGATGACGACGAGGACTGCTGCGACAGCGAGCGGAGCTGTTTCACCTGCCGTTACCGCCGGTGGCTCGCGGACGGCTTTTCATGCACCAGGGGCCGTCTTTCGGACGGGCCGGATCACTCGGCCGCTCCCTGAGAAGCGCTTCCTTTAGCTACGGGTGGCATATGCAGCCATCGGCGATACCGTCTGGGATATCTGCCACTATTTCGATCAGTATCATACCCACCTCACAACCGAATAAAAAAAGCCATTCTGAAGGCAGTTTTCAGCCAGCGTGCCAGGGCTGGCCACTTCAGCCGAAATGGCAGCTCTGCTTGGCGCAGAGCTGCCTGAGACCGCCTCGGACCGGATTGCTGCGGAAATACTCATTATCGCGGAGTTGGTGCGGGATGCAGCCGGGCATTGCTGCCTATTTTTACGGCATCCTTCCGGTGTCCCGGTAGCTCTTCTTGTCGGTCTTGTTGTTAAGTGCGCTATTTGTCAGCATATTATGTTTTTGGCATGGGCGATGCAGAACTGCAGGTAACAATGAAGTACTCAAACAACGAGTTCCGGCAAAGGCGCCGCCATTCACAGCAATGGGGCGCCTTTTTTTCTGCCCCCACATTTACCCAAGGCTCACGGATTGGTGAGCGAAAGGAGCTTCACAATGAGACAGATCGCGATCTACGGCAAAGGCGGCATCGGCAAATCGACAACGACCCAGAACACCGTGGCGGGCCTCGCCTCGCTCGGCAAGAAGGTCATGATCGTCGGCTGCGACCCCAAGGCCGACTCCACTCGTCTGATCCTGCATGCCAAGGCCCAGGCCACCGTTATGGATCTGGTGCGCGAACTCGGCACGGTCGAGGATCTGGAACTGGAGGACGTACTGAAGGTCGGCTACGGTGACGTCAAATGCGTCGAGTCCGGTGGTCCGGAGCCGGGGGTCGGTTGCGCCGGCCGCGGTGTCATCACCGCCATCAACTTTCTGGAGGAGAACGGCGCTTATACCCCTGACCTGGATTTCGTCTTCTACGACGTTCTCGGCGATGTTGTGTGCGGCGGGTTCGCCATGCCGATCCGCGAGAACAAGGCCGAGGAGATCTACATCGTCTGCTCCGGCGAGATGATGGCCATGTATGCGGCCAACAACATCGCCAAGGGTATCCTCAAATACGCTTCCTCCGGCAAGGTCCGCCTGGGGGGGCTGATCTGTAACTCCCGCAACACCGACCGCGAGGCAGACCTGATCGAAGCCCTGGCAAAACGTCTCGGCACTCAGATGATCCACTTTGTTCCGCGCGACAACCAGGTTCAGCGCGCCGAGCTGCGCCGCATGACGGTCATCGAATACTCTCCCGAACACAAGCAGGCCGAGGAGTACCGCACCCTGGCCAAAAAGATCTTCGAGAACAAGATGTTGGTTATCCCGACTCCGCTGGAGATGGAAGAGCTGGAAGAGCTGTTGATGGAATTCGGCATCATGGAAGTCGAGGATGAGACCATCGTTGGCGTGGCGGAAGCTACGGCTTAAGAACAGCTTGAGGTCAAGGTTAAGAACGCTCACATGTCCTGAATCTTAACCTCAATCTTAACCTTAATCTAATGATTATAAGGAGCTGACCCATGTCACACACCATAGAGATAAAGACGGTAGAAGGCATCACCAAAGAATCAACCCAGGAGATGATCGACCATGCCCTGGAAGCCTATCCCGAGAAGGGGCGCAAGAAACGCGCCCCTCATCTGGCGCCCAACGACCAGGCCTCCGGCAGTGCCTGCGTCAAGTCCAACAAGAAGACCGTGCCCGGCGTCATGAGCGCCCGCGGCTGTGCCTATGCCGGTGCCAAGGGGGTCGTCTGGGGCCCGATCCGCGATATGGTGCACGTGTCCCACGGCCCGGTCGGCTGCGGCTGGTACTCCTGGGGCACCCGTCGCAATCTGATGACCGGCCAATTGGGGGTCGATCAGTTCGGCATGCAGTTCACCTCGGATTTCCAGGAAAAGGACATCGTCTACGGCGGGGACAAGAAGCTGAAGCAGCTCCTGGTCGAGGCCAAGGAACTCTTCCCCCTGGCCAAGGGGATCTCGGTCCTCTCGGAATGTCCGGTGGGGCTGATCGGCGACGACATCAACGCCGTGGCCAAGACTTCGGCCAAGGAGCTGGACATTCCGATCATCCCCTGCAACTGCGAGGGATTCCGCGGGGTTTCCCAGTCTCTGGGGCACCATATCTCGAACGACACCATCCGGGACTACATCATCGAAACCCGCGAGTTCAGCGAGCCCATTGGCCCCTATGACATCGCCCTGATCGGCGAATACAACATCGGCGGCGATGCCTGGTCCACCAAGCCGCTGCTGGAGGAGTGCGGCTTCAATGTCAAGGCGGTCTGGACCGGCGACGGCGAGATGGACAGGATCGCCGCCACCCACCAGGTGAAGCTGAACGTGATCCATTGCTACCGCTCCATGAACTACATGTGCAAGGTCATGGAGGAGAAATACGGCATTCCCTGGATCGAACTGAACTTCTTCGGCCCCACCAAGATCAAGGAATCGCTGCGCAAGCTGGCCGAACTGTTCGACGACAGCATCAAGGAGAAGGTCGAAGCGGTCATTGCCAAGTACGACCCGGTCTGCCAGGCCATCATCGACGACGTCAAGCCGCGTCTGGATGGGAAGAAGGTCATGATCTACGTCGGCGGTCTCCGTCCGCGCCACACCATCGGCGCCTACGAGGACCTGGGGATGGTCTGCGTCGGTTCCGGCTACGAATTCGCCCATACCGACGACTATGACCGCACCGCGCCGGAGATGCCCGACGCCACCGTGGTGTTCGACGACGCCTCCGAGTTCGAGCTGGAGCAGTTCGCCCATGTCATCAAGCCCGATCTGGTGGCCTCCGGCATCAAGGAGAAGTACCTGTTCCAGAAGATGGGGTTGCCGTTCCGCCAGATGCACAGCTGGGACTACTCCGGCCCGTACCACGGCTACAAGGGCTTCCCGATCTTTGCCCGGGACATCGACATGGCGATCAATTCACCGACATGGCAGTTGGTGAAGTCGCCGTTCTAATCCACTCCCCCCTTTGAAAAAGAGGGCTTCATAAAAAAATCTGCCATTGGGACGGATGAGTCCCATGGAGAGGAGATATATCATGGCTAACAACCTTGGCATTGCAGTCAAACCGGTTACCGACACCCCCGTGGAGGAGATCGAGCGGGTCGCGAACTGGATCAATACCGAAGAATACAAGGAACTCAACTTCAAGCGCGAGGCCCTGGTGGTCATGCCCCCCCACGCCTGTCAGCCCCTGGGGGCCGAGCTGGTGGCCCATGCCTTCGAAGGGTCGCTGCCGTTCGTTCACGGCTCCCAAGGATGCGCCTCCTATTACCGTTCCACCCTGAACCGCCATTTCCGCGAACCGGCGCCGGCCGTATCCGACGCCATGACCGAGGACGGCGCGGTGTTCGGGGGGCAGAACAACCTGCACGAAGGTCTGGAGAACGCCATTGCACTGTACAAGCCGAAAATGGTCCCGATCTTCACCTCCTGCATGCCGGAGATCATCGGCGACGACCTGACCGCCTTCCTGAAGAACGCCCGCAACAAGGGGATCGTACCGGCGGACATGCCGACCCCCTATGCCAACACTCCCAGCTTCAACGGGTCGCACATCCACGGCTACGATGCCATGCTCCTTTCCATCCTCCAGTCCCTCACCGAAGGGAAGAAGGTAGAAGGACGCTGTACCGGCAAGATCAATCTGATCCCCGGTTTCGACGCCAATACCGGCAACTTCCGGGAATACAAGCGCATCTTCGAGGCCTTCGGCGTGCCCTACGTCATCCTGGGGGATATCTCCGAGGTGTTCGACTCCCCCCTGGACGGCACCTATCGCACCTATCCCGGCGGCACCAAGCTGGACGACGCCGGCGACTCCATCAATGGCAAGATCACCATCAACCTTGGCCCCTTCTCGGCCACCAAGACCTACGCCTGGGTCAAGGAGAATTACTCCGGCAAGCACGCCAGCCTGCCGATGCCGCTGGGTATCGCCAAAACCGACGCCTTCCTGATGAAGATCGCCGAACTGACCGGCAAGCCGGTGCCCGAATCCCTCAAGGCCGATCGCGGCCGTGCCGTGGACGCCATCACCGATTCACACCAGTATATCCACGGCAAGAAGTTTGCCCTCTACGGCGACCCGGACCAGTTGATCGGCTATGTCTCCTTCCTGCTGGAGATGGGGGCGGTCCCCTATCACGTCCTCTGCAGCAAAGGAAGCAAGCGGGTGGAGAAGGAACTGCGGGCCCTGCTGGACTCTTCACCGTTCGGCAAACAGGGTACGATCTATATGGGCAAGGACCTGTGGCACCTGCGCAGCCTGCTGATGACCGATCCGGTGGACGCCATCATCGGCGACACCCACGGCAAGTTCATCGCCCGGGACGCCAAGATCCCGCTGTTCCGCTTCGGCTTCCCGGTCTTCGACCGGGTCAACAAGCACCGCTATCCGATCATCGGCTACCAGGGGATGATCAACATGGTCACCGAGATCTGCAACAAGTTCATCGATATCACCGACGAGACCTGCGATGATCGTCACTTCGAGATGATGCGCTAACGGGAAAAGTCTGTCGAGGATCAGTGACGGCATCCCGAAAAGATAAGTCGCGGGATGCCGTCATTGACCTTCACCTCCACATGCGGTGCGCCCGGCGATGTACGTGCGGGTGTGCCGGCAGTGCGATCTCAGGAGTTGGCAGTTCTGGTTGCAATGTTCTGATTAAAATGTATGCAGTACTTACAAGGGGCTCGCGTGAGCCCCTTTTTTCATCACCATAGTGGTGAGCAGCAGCATGTCGGCCGCCTGAAGCCCGCCAGCTGCTCATAGCCATACGGAAACCACATGGTCATCCGGTCAATGCCTCGCTGATAAGAAATATTGACTTTTGATGATCTCGTAATGGTTGATATGTGTCCTCATCTGCCACGCCACTGAGCCTGCGCGGGTAATCTGCCACGGGGCGTCAATACATTTCCTTTGCCCTCCAGCAGCGCCCGTACATTATCGACACCCCTTCCCTGATACGGTCCGGTTGATACCCCTCCCAGCCATGCCTCTTCAGGAGTCGAAGATGGCGACCAGGAAAACGGGTCGGCAAACAGGAACGATGCTTCCTTGTCCCGGACTATCCGGTTCATCTCGTACAGATGGGCAAGCGGGTAACTGACGCGATCCAGCAGATTCATCGAGGATATGTGGCTGAAGGTGTTGGCGGCAAACGGTATTCGCAGTGCGTCTGCCACGATGAATTCGACCTTGTCGGTGCACCAGGAATCGGGCAGAGAAATCCTGAAGCTCTCCTTCAGATTGCCTTCGAGGGGCAGCGAAAAGGTCAGGCTCTGCTCTTGTGCCAGTTTTCGTGCCGTTTTGATAAATCCGTGCGAAAGATCGCACCCCACTGCAAGCTCACACCGCGAAGCCATTTCAAACGTGATCCTGCCGACCGAGCACCCGGCATCAAAGGCATGACCGCTAATAGTGCCGAGAAGTTCCGCCCAATGGACATTGGCATCACCGAAATCGGGAATATCGAGCAGATCTCCGTAATGGCTCCACAGGTAGCGTGCAGTCATGTCTGCTTCTTCATAGCGTCTTTGACCCGCTGAAGGCATTCCATCCGGATCGGCAAGCAGATAGGCGACGCCATCCCGGATCGGATATCGGCGGTTACACTTCTTGCAGGTCAGCAAACCCGAAATGATGTCGCCGTCGATTTCCCAGTCGATGGTTGCTGTCAGAGGGAGTTCCTTGGGAAGGCATGATGGGCAGATGAGCAATGATTGCAATGCAAGTTTCATGGTTGATTTCTCCGAATGGCGATGTCCGGCGCCGATCCGGGCCTAGGCGCCTTCTTTGTAGGCAGGATCGCCCCCTGCCAGGGTCATCGCTGATGCGACCTTTTCGTCGCTAACGCCACCAGCTGAATATAACTTCATCGGCCTGCGGACAGTCTTTTCCGTACCTGCACGGGAGGTGATTATACGCAAAAAGGCCGCACTCCGAAAGGAGGCGGCCTTTTTTTGCGTCGGAACAAGGGGCGTCAGGCTATTTCGCTGAAGCGCTCCTTGGGTACGCCGCAGACTTCGCACCGGTCAGGGGCGTGGTCGTAGACGGTATTGCCGCATACCTCACAGACATAGATGGCGCGGGCCGGCAGATCGCCTCCGGCCTGAAGGGAGTGCTGCGCCTTGCTGTAGAGGTCGTGATGGACCTCTTCCACTGCCAGGGCATTACTGAAGGATATCTCGGCCAGTTTGTCCCCTTCCTCCTGGGCCTGCTTGAGATAGGGGGGGTACATCTGCTGGAATTCGAAACCTTCGCCCTCAATGGCGGCCACCAGGTTTTCGGCGGTCTTCTTGATGCCGCCCATTGCCCTCAGATGGGCGTGGGCGTGGATGGTCTCGGCGTGGGCAGCCGCCCGGAACAGCCGGGCGATCTGGGGGTAGCCCTCTACCTCGGCCTGTTTGGCAAAGGCCAGGTACTTGCGGTTGGCCTGACTTTCTCCGGCAAATGCATCGGCCAGATTCTCTTTTGTTGCCATGTGTTACCTCCTGGAATGGTATGGTACAGCTGATGCCCTGCCCCCTTCGTCAGCGGACAGGGCACGCATCGGTTTACGCAGGCACTTCTTCGAGCGGTATCCTGAGGGCCTCGGCAACACCGCGGCCATAGGCGGGATCGGCCTTCATACAGTTTGAGATATGGCGGATCTGTATTTCCTTGGGTGCTCCGCCGATTGCCCGGGCGGTATTGGCAAACAAGAGCGCCTTCTTGTCCGCGGTGAGCAGGCGGAACAGGGCACCGGGCTGGGAGTAGTAGTCGTCATCCTCGCGATGGTTCCAGTGGTCGGCAGCTCCCTCCAGGCTCAAGGGCGGTTCGGCGAAGTCCGGCTGCTGCTGCCATTCGCCGTAGCTGTTCGGCTCATAGCCGAGGGTGGCACCGTGGTTGCCGTCTACGCGCATGGCGCCGTCGCGGTGGTAGCTGTGGAAAGGACAGCGGGCGGCATTGACCGGAATCAGATGGTGATTGACCCCCAGGCGGTAGCGCTGTGCATCGCCATAGGAGAACAGCCGTCCCTGCAGCATCTTGTCGGGAGAAAAGCCGATGCCCGGCACCACGTTGGCCGGATTGAAGGCCGACTGTTCCACTTCGGCAAAATAGTTTTCCGGATTGCGGTTCAATTCCAGTACCCCCACCTCGATCAGCGGATAGTCCTTGTGGAACCAGACCTTGGTGAGGTCAAAGGGGTTGTAGGGGCAGGTGGCTGCCTCTTTTTCGGGCATGACCTGGATATACATCGTCCAGCGGGGGAATTCGCCGCGATCGATGCTTTCCAGCAGGTCCCGCTGATGGCTTTCCCGGTCCCCGCCCACCAGGGCTGCAGCCTCTTCGTCGCTCAGATTCTTGATGCCCTGCTGGGTACGCAGGTGGAATTTTACCCAGTGCCGTTCATTCTGGGCATTGATGAAACTGAAGGTATGGCTGCCGAAGCCGTGCATGTGGCGGTAGGTGGCGGGAGTGCCGCGGTCGCTCATCACGATGGTGACCTGGTGCAGTGCTTCGGGCAGCGATGTCCAGAAGTCCCAGTTGTTGCGGGCACTGCGCAGGTTGCTGCGAGGGTCGCGCTTGACGGCGTGGTTGAGGTCCGGAAACTTGAGCGGATCGCGCAGAAAGAAAACCGGGGTGTTGTTGCCCACCAGGTCCCAGTTGCCCTCTTCGGTGTAAAACTTCGTGGCAAAGCCGCGGATGTCCCGCTCGGCATCGGCTGCCCCGCGTTCACCGGCCACCGTTGAAAAACGGGTGAACAGTTCGGTCTTTTTGCCCACCTGGGAAAAGATCTTGGCTTTGGTGTAGCGGGTGATGTCGTGGGTGACGGTGAAGGTGCCGTAGGCTCCGGAACCCTTGGCGTGCATGCGCCGTTCGGGAATCACTTCACGGTCGAAGTGGGCCAGTTTTTCCAGGAACCAGACGTCCTGAAGGAGCACCGGCCCCCGCGGTCCGGCGGTCATGATGTTCTGGTTGTCAACGACTGGAGCGCCTGCATTGGTGGTGAGTTTATCTTTTGCCATGGTTCCTTCCTCCTTTTTGTGTGTGTGACACTGTGGTGGACTGCCAGTAATGACGTGGAAATGTGACATGGACAATGCTGCTTACTTTTACTAGATAGGAATCATTCCTGTCAATGTATTAAATAAAAATTATGATGGTGGATCGGATTGCCTACGGCAGGCACTTGCGGCAGATGCCGGAGACTACGACGCTTCTGGTATCGATGCGTCCCCAGGAAGCGACTGCTTCCGGCAGGTCGGCATCGTCGACAGTGCGCCATTCAAAATCAATAATCTCTTTGCATCTGCTGCAGATCAGATGATGATGCTGCTCGTGCGTTACTTCGAAGTGGGCCTGACTCTCGATCGTTTCGACCTTGTTGATCAGGCCATGGCTGGCAAAGGTGGTCAGGGTACGATAGACGGTATCCAGTGAAACGGTGGGGATCTTCTTGCGCAATTCCAAGTAGAGGGCTTCTGCCGTAGGGTGGTTGCGCGACAAGGCCAGTTGCCGGTATATCTCCAGCCGTTGATGCGTAAGCCGTAGCCCTGCTGCTCTGCAGGCCTGTTCGAAAGCGGCCAGACGCTTTTCTATGCTTTCCGCTGTTGGAGGCATGAGCTCTCCATGTTTTTCGGAATAATTCCTACGTAGTATTGTAAAGGAGTATCAATCAGAGTCAACATACAATCGAAGCGGCAGCGAAAAAATCATTCTCTTCGACCCCAGAGGTGGCAAAGCGTCTCCGGCATGGCTATAGTAAGTAGATGCAACCGTCCGACTCCCACATTGCAGGGCAGGATCTTCATTGTCATTGGGTCGAAATTCCGCCGTGGCGCATACGGGGGACGCTGACCCCTCTGAAGAACGGGCAGGCCGGGCTGTGGCAGCTGGTGCTCGAAGCGCGCGGTTTTCCCTGCCACCTGGAGCCGGGCGAGGGGGGCTGGCGCATCATGGTGCCATCGGAGCAGCTAGATGCTTGCTGTCTGGAACTCAGCCGCTTCGAGGAGGAGAACCGCGACTGGCCGCCCCAGACTCCGCAGGTCCCTCCGCTGATGGAGAATACCCTGACAACGTTCTCGGTGCTGCTACTGGTGGCCATCTTCCATAACCTGATCCGGCTGGACCTGCCGCTGCCGGGCCTGCAGGCCGACTGGATGGCCCTCGGAAGCGCCCGGGCAGCCCTGATCCGCCAGGGGGAGTGGTGGCGGGCAGTTACGGCACTGACCCTGCATGCCGACTGGCTGCACCTTGCCGGAAATCTGGCCATCGGCGGCATGTTCATAACCTTTCTCAGCCGCGAACTCGGCTCGGGCCTGTCCTGGAGCCTGCTGGTCGTTGCCGGGGCTTTCGGCAATCTGGCCAACGCCTGGCTGCAGCCGCCGGGCCACGATTCCGTGGGGGCTTCCACCGCAGTGTTTGCGGCGGTCGGCATCCTGGCCGCGCTCAATCTGGTGCGCTACCGCAGACTGGTGCAGCGCCGCAGGCTGGTGCCGGTGGCCGCGGCCCTGGCGCTCCTGGCGCTTTTGGGGACCGAGGGCAGGAACACCGACCTGGGGGCGCATCTGTTCGGTTTTGTGGCCGGAATCGCGTGGGGGTATCCGGCGGAATGGCTGCTTGAAAAATTCGGCCGGCCGGGCCGGATTTCGAATATTCTGCTGGGGTTGTCCAGTACCGCAATCATGTTGACGGCCTGGTGGCTTGCCCTGTCGACGGCAGGAACGCCGGGTTAGCCATCCCGGCCGGTTTTTCTACAAATTCAGTGGTCAGGAGGAAAAACATATCATGCCGATCACCGTTTTCGATGCAATCAGAGGGAATATCCGCTCGTTCCTCGGGGGAGCCGAGGTGGACCTGGTTGCCGGCGATGCGGCGGAACAGGGGGGAGAGCATGTCCTCCACGAGGTACTGACGATCGATGAACGCTCCTACCAGTTCACCGCCCGGCGGGATATCCTGCCCTTCACCCGCAATGAGGAGGCCTTCTGTCGCGAACTGCTGACCGCATTTTCCGCTCTGTACAGCGGGTTTCGTCAGGAGGGCTATGCCGCGCATTTTCGCACCGCACTGCTGGCTTCGATCATGGATATCACCGTGGCCCGCTCCCTCAGGGGTGATCACCGCAAGGGCTTCTGGCCGATCCAGCAACTGATCCAGCTCCTCAAGAATCTCTCCTATCAGCGTTATGAGGGCAAGCCGGCCACCACCGGCTTTATCGTTCACCGCACCACCGCTCCGGCTCTGCGCACGCTGATCGACGAACGCAAGCACACGCTGCTCCCGCTGCAGCCCCATGTGGATATCTCCCCCACCTTTTTCGACAATCCTCTGACCTACCGCTTTATCGACGGCGTCAACCTGTTCTTCCTGGCCAACATCCAGATGCAGGTCGGCGGCATCATCCGCACTTCGCCGCAGGCGCTCCACAGCGACATCGAACGCCTGACCCAGCGTGAGATCTTTTCACTGGTGCGCCGGGCCGGCCGCGGAGCCTTTGCCGTGACGGTCAACGAGGCCTCGGAAATCGAGATCCTGGTCAGCCCGGCCCGGCTGCTGGTGCGGCGCAAGGGGCACTGGGCGATCTTCGACCCGGACATCTTCCGCTCGTTTTTGGCCGGCAACATGGATGAGGAGTCGATCGACGAGCTGCTCTGGACGGTCTATGCCCTTTCCAAGATTCGCCACGGCACGGTCATCCTGATCTACGATCGCCGGCCGCGGCAGTTGCAGACCCTGAAGAAGGGCTCGGTGGGGGGGGAAGACCAGATCAGCCGGTTGCTGATCGGCCGGGTCATGGGCAGGAGCGTTGCGGACCTGAAGCGCACCGGCACCCTGCTGCGGATCCTGTCCGCCGACGGCATGACCATCTTCAGCCGCAGCGGCAAGCTGCTGGAAACCGGTTTCATCATCGATACCTCCCATGCCCGCGAGGGCATCACCGGCGGCGGGCGTACCACCGCCGCCAGTGCCGCCTCGTTTTTCGGCAAGGTAATCAAGGTATCCCAGGATGGGCCGATAGATCTGTACCAGGACGGCAGGCTGATCTACCGTTTCGGATGATGGCCGCTCATACCGCCCGACGCCCGGGAGCGATGCCGTTGACAGCGTGTGATGCCACGGCATACTTGTATCGTTGCGATGGAGGAACACCGGACGGGGGGAATCCATGTCAAGGCATGCGTCAACCGGAATCGGGATCTTCGAACGGGTAAGCCACTGGTCAGCGGCGGTCGCAGTGACTGTGGCGCTGTTCCTGTTGCCGGGCTGCGACGGCGGCGGCAGCGGAGTTCCGGCCACCACCGGATCGCTGCAGGTCGGCCTGACCGACAAGCAGAGCAGCCAATTTCAGCAGGTGGTGGTGTCGATCAGGGAGGTGCGCCTGGTTCCGGCCGGAGCCGAGGACGCCGCGGACAACGACCCCCGCCTTCAGGTGCTCGTCAGCTACGGAGCGCCCCACGCGGTCGATCTGGTTGCCCTGCATCTGCAGCAGGAAATACTCAATTCCGTTATCCTCCCGGCCGGAACCTACAGCCAGATCCGCCTGATCCTGGAGCCGAACCCCAGCGGGCAGACGCTGCCCCTGCAAAATTTTGCCGTTGCGAAAGCGTCGCCCACAGTAAGGATCCCGCTCAATCTCCCGGGCGGGCAGCAGGCAGGGCTCAGGGTAGCGGGGGAGTTTCGCGTGCAGGCAGGACTCGGAAATTCCATTCTGATCGATTTCGATCCAACCACGGCCATTGTGCCCCACAGCAACGGCGCTCTCAGTCTCGATCCCGCCGGTATCCGCATTGTCCAGACCGCGGTCCCTCTCACCTCGTTCGGGTCTCTGTCGGGGCGGGTGGTGGCCAGCTTCCGCGACTGGTCCAGCGCAATCGTATCGGTGGTTCCGCAGGACAGCGCCAGTGCCTCGGCCACCGGCGCGATTTTCAGCAACCTCTCCGGCAACCGCTGGGTCGGCCCCTTCAGCATGTTCGCCTCCAGCGGCATCTATCGGGTCCATGTACGGGCCAGCCGCTTCGCCCCCTATTCGACGCCGCCCCTCACGGTGGTGTCGGGTGTGGAAACGCCCGTGGGGGACCTGCTGCTGATACCTTCCCACTGACCGCGGACGTACTCTCAGCCGTTTCCCCGAACAGATCAAATCCGGCCACATGTGGCGGCCACCCTTGCCGGCACCGGTCCATCCGACCTCATACCCCATTCTATCGGCCCCCGGGAACGACGAAACACATACTGGCGCAGTCCGGACGCCTGCCGTGCCGCGACGTCCGGTCTGCAACGTTCAGAGCGGCCGCGGCAGCACTGTTCCCGTCCCAGGAAATGGCCTTGACCGGCTGGGATAGAGGGGATACCCTGAGGTGCTTTCGACTCCCACAGTTTCCGCGAGCGCACCATGAAACCCGTTCCCTGCAAGGGGCGCATCCATTACGGCTGGATCATCGCAGCCACCGGCACGCTGGTGCTTTTTTCCTGTCTCGGGCTGGCCCGTTACGCCTACACCATGCTGCTGCCCGGCATGCAGGCGGGGCTGGGTCTGGCCTACAGGCAGATGGGCTTCATCGGAACCGCCAACTTCACCGGTTATCTATTGGCGGTTCTGCTGGCCCCACCCCTGATCCACCGTTTCCGCCCCCGTGTCATGATCTCAGCGGGACTGCTCCTGATTGCGGTCTGCATGCTGGTCATCAGCCGCAGCCATGGTTTCCGTGCCATTGCTTTCCTCTACATGCTGGTCGGCTTTGGGGGAGGATTCGCCAATATCCCGATGATGGCACTGGTGACCTATTGGTTCCACAGTGAACAGCGCGGCAAGGCAGCCGGGCTGGTGATCGGCGGAAACGGCGCTGCCATCGTCTGTGCCGGATATCTGATCCCGCTGCTCAACCGCAGCCAGGGTGTCGAGGGCTGGCGCAGCGGCTGGCTGCTGCTGGGGCTGATTACGATGGCAGCGGCTGTGTGCGCCGGTTTGACTCTGCGTAATCACCCTTCCGAAATGGGACTGGAGCCGGTCGGCCGTCAGCCACCCCATGAACCGACCGTACCGTGCGGGGAGGGCAACACCCGCGGCATTCTGCCGCGTCTGGGGCTGCTATACCTGGCATTCGGTGCCACCTTCATGGTGTACGGCACCTTTATCGTCGCCACCATGGTGAAGGAGTACGGTTTCAGCGAGGCGCGCGCCGGTCTGTACTGGTCGTGGGTGGGGGTGTTCAGCGTATTTTCCGGGGTGGGGTTCGGGTCCCTCTCGGACAGGATCGGGCGTAAACGGGGTCTGGCATTGGTGTTTGCGGTACAGACCGCCGCCTACCTCCTGGCCGGACTCAGGCTCGGCGGAGCCGGACTGGCTGTTTCGATCTCCCTGTACGGTCTGGCGGTGTTCGCGATACCGGCCATCATGGCGGCTGCCGTGGGGGATTATCTCGGTCCGTCCCGGGCTGCCGCCGCCTTTGCCACGGTGACGGTCTTCTTTGCCCTGGGCCAGACCATCGGCCCGGCCGGCGCCGGCCTGATGGCGGGCACAGCCGGCAGCTTCTCCGGCGCCTATCTGCTGTCAGCTCTGGTGACCGCCTGTGCGGGGTTGTATGCCGGCACCCTGCCGCGACCGGTAACGACAGGGGAATGATACTTATTCGTTTCCGGTTCCCGGCATGGGTTCGTTGTGGCTGCCGCAGGAACCGGAAGCCATGCATTCAGGGACCGGGCTCTGTTCAGCAGTACAATGGGCCACCAGTACGGTGACATCATCCGGTTGGGGCCCCTGTTGTTCGGTCAGTCCGATCAGCCGCTCCAGCATCTCGGCGGCACTGGCGGCTCCCTCCAGTTGCCGCGCCAGCAGGTGGCTGTCCAGCTTCAGTTCCGGGCGGGCATCGATCAGGCCATCGCTGTAAAGCACCAGGGTATCCCCCTTTTCCAGGGTCACGCTGCCTTCGCGATAGGCTTTGCTTCCCGGCACCCCCAATGGCAGGCCGCGCGGCAACAGACGTCTGACCGTTCCGTCCCGGCGCCGCACAAAGGCGAAGCCGTGGCCGCAGTCCACGTAGAGCAGCCGGCGCCTGGCCGCGTGGAGCTGTCCCATGAAGAGCGTCACGAAGCTCTCGGAATTGTCCAGATCGTGCTGGAGAGCAGCTTCGGCCAGCTGCAGGGCTCGGGAAGGATGGTTGTGGCTGACCGAGCGGACCGCTGCCCTGACTGTCGCCATCAGCATGGCCGCCGCCATGCCCTTGCCCATCACGTCCCCCAGGGTCAGGGCCCAGACCCCCTCGCATACCTCCTGCCAGTCGAAAAAATCGCCCCCCACCTGCTTGGCCGGCAGGCAACGCGCTGCCACATCGAAACCGGGGATGTCGGGGCCGTTGCGCGGCAGAAGTTTGGCCTGGATCTCAGCCGCATAGTGCAGCTCCACCTGGAGCTGATAGCGTCGCATCTCGCTTTCGCGCAACGCCTCTTCTGCCTTCCTGCGTTCATTGATATCCCTGATCATGCCGATGTTGCCGGTCGCGGCGCCAGAGCTGTCCAGGCGTTTCAGCGCATACATCTCGCCAATGAAGGTCTCACCGTTCCTGCGTCTGAAGCGGAGCTCCATGATCCTGCCCCTGGCAGGATTGTGCAGGTCGAATACCTCCTGACCGGTCAGCTGGTATTCCTGCGGGTCGGCGTAGAGCAACTCCGTGCCCCGGCCTACCACCTCGTCGGACTCGTAGCCGAAAACCTCCCGCAGTGCCGGCTGGTTGACCTGAACGATCCTGCGCTGGTTGTCGGTCACCACGATCACGTCGCGGATGCTGTTGAACAGGCTCTGGTAGCTTTCGGCACGCTGATGGATTTCGGCATAAGCCTGCGCCAGTTTTTCCTGGGTCCTCCTGCGTTCGGTACGCTCCTCGGCCTCGCTCAGGGCGCGGCGTACCGCGGGAGCAAGCCGGGCGAGCCGGCTTTTGAGGACATAATCCCGGGCGCCGCTTTTGAGCGTTTCTATGGCAGCCTCTTCCCCTAGGCTGCCGGAGACGAATACGAACGGCAGTTCTGGATAGTGTTGCCTGACAATGGCCAGAGCGCTCATGCCGTCAAAGGAGGGCAGGGTCAAGTCGGCCAGGATCAGATCGATTTCCGCCCGTCCCAGGGCGGCCAGGAAATCGGCACGGGTCTCCACCACCAGCATTTCGCAGGCAATCCCTTCCCGGGTCAGTGTGACCTGCACCAGTTCTGCATCGACCGGGTTGTCTTCCAGGTGGAGAATCCGTAGAGGCTGTTTCATTATGGCCGGTCTTTCCTGTGCACCGGAGGCGGTTCGTTGGTAACGGCCCAGAATATCCCCAGTTCCTTGACGGCGTTGGCGAAATCCTGGAAAGATGCCGGCTTCACCACGTAGCTGTTGACCCCCAGCCGGTAGCTTTCAACCATATCCCGTTCTTCCCGCGAGGAGGTCAGCACCACCACTGGAATACCCTTCAGGTGCTGGTCGGACTTGATGGTGCGCAGCACTTCCAGGCCCCCCATCCGGGGCAGGTTGAGATCGAGCATGACCACCGCCAGGTTCCTGATGTCGCCGCCAGCGTAGCTGCCGCGCCGGTAGAGATAATCCAGGGCATCTTCACCGCTTTTCACGTGATCGACGGTATTTGCCAGGCCATGCCTGGCGAGTGCCTCCATGGCCAGTTCGGCATCATGGGGATTGTCTTCCACCAGCAGGATACGTTTCGATTGAGCCATCCCTCGGTTCCTCCTCTCCCTTCGCGTGAAGGCGGCAGGCGACCCGGCGGAAAAACTGTCGCAGTTCCCCGCATTGCCGGATACGCACGGCTTTTGGTACGAACGGTACCTAAAAATCATATATCAAAACCGCTTCGATATCCAGCCGGCCCGGGATCGGCAGGGGCCGCCTCCTCACGGAATCGTTCCGGTCATGCCGACGCTCCGGAATCTGCACAACAAGCAGGCACCTTTGCTGCTCCTGTACAGTGCTATTTGTGCAGGTAGTTGAAATCAGGACTGATTTAGGTGTCAGCTGACTTGGCACGCGAAATGCTGAAGCTTTCGGCAGGCAATATCCGACTGACGGTCGGTTTTCGCGAATAGATTGGCAAGGGCGCCAACCATGCTACGCACGGGGTGCCCTTTGTTTTTCATCCGGGAAAACTCATCGCACGAAACCGCTGAGGTGCATTATGGCAAAACCGGACTACTACGACGCAAGCGACTGTACCACCCACGAAAAAGGTGCTCCAAAATTCTGCAAGAAATCCGAACCGGGTGAAGGGGCCGAACGTTCCTGCGCCTATGACGGCGCCCGGGTGGTGTTGATGCCGATCACCGATGTGATCCACCTGGTGCACGGCCCCATCGCCTGCGCCGGCAATTCCTGGGATAACCGTGGAGCCCGCTCCAGCGGCTCCCAGCTCTACCGGCGCGGTTTCACCACCGAGATGCTCGAAAACGACGTGATCTTCGGCGGCGAGAAGAAGCTGTACAAGGCGATCCTCGACCTGGCCGGGCGCTATTCCCAGGCCAGGGCGATCTTCGTCTATGCCACCTGCGTGACCGCCATGACCGGCGACGATGTCGAGGCGGTCTGCCTGGCCGCTGCGCAGAAGGTTGCAATGCCGGTCATACCGGTCAATACCCCCGGTTTCATCGGCGACAAGAACATCGGCAACCGTCTGGCAGGCGAAATCCTGTTCAAGTACGTGATCGGCACGGCAGAACCACCGGTGCTGGGGGAATACCCCATCAATCTGATCGGTGAGTACAACATCGCCGGAGACCTGTGGGGCATGCAACCGCTCTTCGATCGCCTCGGCATCCAGATCCTGTCCTGTTTCAGCGGCGACGCAAAATTCGACGACCTGCGCTACGCCCATCGCGCCAAGCTGAACATCATCATCTGCTCCAAGAGCCTGACCAACCTGGCCAAGAAGATGCAAAAGAACTTCGGCATGCCCTACCTGGAGGAGTCCTTCTACGGCATGACCGATACGGCCAAGGCCCTGCGCGACATCGCCCGGGAGCTGGACGATGCCGTGGGCGGCTTGGAGAAGCGGGTCATGCAGGACCGGGTGGAACGGCTGCTGGAAGAGGAGGAGGAGGCCTGCCGCGCGCGGATCGCCCCCTACAGGGCGCGGCTGGAAGGCAAGTCGGCAGTGTTGTTCACCGGCGGCGTCAAGACCTGGTCCATGGTCAACTCCCTGCGGGAACTGGGGGTTGAGATCCTGGCGGCCGGCACGCAGAACTCGACCCTGGAGGACTTCTACCGCATGAAGGGGCTGATGCACAAGGATGCCAGGATCATCGAGGATACCTCCACGGCCGGACTGCTGGCGGTCATGGCCGAGAAACTGCCCGACCTGATCGTGGCCGGAGGCAAGACCAAGTTTCTGGCCCTCAAGACCCGCACCCCCTTTCTTGACATCAACCATGGCCGCTCCCATCCCTATGCCGGCTACGAAGGCATGGTCACCTTTGCCAAGCAGCTCGACATGACGGTTAACAACCCGATCTGGCCGGTGCTGAACGCCCCGGCTCCCTGGGAAAAGGGGGAGGCTGAGCTGGCTGCGGATGTGACGGCCGCGGCCGGGCATGCCGAGACCTTTCTGGCCGAGGACATCTCGCTTTCACGGGTCAAGGTTCCCTCCAAATGTGCCACGGTCAACCCGCAGAAGAACTCGCCCGCCCTGGGGGCCACCATGGCCTACCTTGGCATAGACAACATGCTCGGGCTGCTGCACGGCGCCCAGGGCTGCTCGACCTTCATCCGCCTGCAGCTCTCCCGGCACTACAAAGAGTCGATTCCCCTCAACTCCACTGCCATGAGCGAGGACACCGCCATCTTCGGCGGCTGGGAGAACCTGAAAAAGGGTATTCGGCGGGTAATCGAGAAGTTCCGGCCGGCCGTGGTGGGGGTGATGACCTCCGGCCTGACCGAAACCATGGGAGATGACGTCCGCAGCGCGATCGTGCACTTCCGCCAGGAGAACCCGGAATTCGATGCGATTCCGATCGTGCACGCCTCTACTCCCGATTACTGCGGCTCGCTGCAGGAGGGCTACGCCGCGGCTGTGGAGGCAATCCTGGAAAGCCTCCCTGCCGATCGGGACGCCCTGCAGCATGACCCTTCCGAAGCATGGACCGTTCCCGGCCAGGTCAACCTGCTGCCCGGCAGTCACCTGACCCCGGCCGATGTGGAGGAGTTGAAGGAACTGGTCGAATCATTCGGCTTGACGGTGCTGACCATTCCCGATCTCTCCAATGCCATGGACGGGCACATCGACGAGTCGGTCTCGCCGCTCTCTACCGGCGGCATTCCGGTGGATGCCATCCGGGGGGCGGGACGCAGTGCCGCAACGCTCTACGTCGGCGATTCCCTGGCCCGGGCGGCGCTCAGGCTGAAGGATCGGTTCGGCATCCCGGCCTACGGTTTCAGCTCGCTGACCGGCCTGGCCGAAACCGATCGTTTCATGGAGACGCTCGCTGCCATTTCCGGCCGGCCGATCCCCGAGAAACACCGCCGCTGGCGCAGCCGGCTGACGGACGCCATGGTGGACAGCCACTACCAGTTCGGAACCAAGCGGGTAGCGCTGGCCCTGGAGTCGGACAACCTCAAGACCCTGACCCGTTTCCTGGACGGCATGGGCTGCGAAATTCAGGCGGCTCTTTCCGCCACACGCACCCGCGGATTGGACGATCTGCCGTCTGAAAACGTATTCGTCGGTGATCTGGAGGATCTGGAAAATGCTGCAGTCGACGCCGACCTGCTGGTGGCCAACAGCAATGGCCGGCAAGCTGCCTCCAAACTCGGCATTGGCGCTCATCTGCGGGCCGGCTTGCCGGTCTTCGACCGCCTGGGGGCTCACCAGAAGATGTGGGTCGGGTACCGTGGGACCATGAACCTGGTATTCGAGGTGGCCAACCTGTTCCAGGCCAATGCCAGAGAAGGGCAGAAACTGGCGCATAATTGAGATGTTTCCCCGGCTTCTGCACAATTTGTAAGCAGCTAGGTGGCCGGTTCATGTCAAAATGCCGCCAAAACGATGGTTTGAAGGTTGGCATGCGATATGCTTTGAATTGGGTAACATACTAGCGTACGGCAAAGGCGCCGCCATCGGAAGTAATGGCTGCGTCTTTTTTTTGTTCGGGAAAGGATGGTGAAACAATGAAAATTGCCTTTACAACCAGCAACGGTGAGACGATTGACATGCATTTTGGTCAGAGCGGGAGTTTTCACATCTGGGAAGTCGGACCGGATGAAGCCCGTTTTCTGAAGACGGTCAGTGTGGACGAGCACGGGGGGGATGAGGAGGACCGGATCGCCGCCCGCGCCAACCTGCTGTCCGAGTGCGCCATCGTCTACACCATGCAAATCGGAGGACCGGCCGCGGCCAAGCTGGTGGCCCTGAAGATCCACCCCATGAAGACCAATACCGAGGTCAGCCTGAGAGAGACAGTGGAACGCTTTCAGGAAGTTCTGCGCGGCAATCCGCCCCCATGGCTGAGAAAAGCGATGCTCAAGGAGCAGGCCACATCGTTTCTGGAAGACTGAGGACAGGGACTGGGCAGAGTTGACAACAATCTTTAACGTTATTCCAACCTATAAAAACGGAGGAGCTGCACATGGCTTACATTACCGGAATGAGAAGGAACAAGAACGAGTACACCCCGGAGTTCATCGTGTCGATCGACGAGGAGACCTGCATCGGATGCGCTCGCTGCTACAAGGTTTGTGCCCACGACGTGCTGGCCTTTGAGGAACTGGATGAGGACGATTCAGCCAAGATGTTCATGAAGGTTGCCAACCCGGGCAACTGCATCGGCTGCCAGGCGTGCGGGAGGACCTGTTCGAAGAAGTGCTTCACCTTCGAACCGGTCGTTTTGTAGAAGCGGCAATTTCCGGAACCTGGAAAGGCCTTGCTTGAGCTCCTCGTTGTGCGGCGTAGCGTTGTTTATATCCGTTGGGTACTACGCCTCCGCCGGGTGCTTTGCAAAACCTTCCCAGAATCCGAAACGTGTCACTTCGGTGGTAAGGACCTGAACGGCTGCGGATTTTTCAACAAGAGACATATGGCCGAGCTGTGATGCGAAGAGCGAAGGCCACTACAGCTGTTGCCAAAAAGCCGCGGTCGTAAAAGGAGGAAGAGTATGCTGATTGCGGTTGCTTCCAAAGACGGCAGGGAGATCGACCAGCATTTCGGTCATGCCGAGCGTTTTCTGATCTACGATGTGGATGCGGAGCGGGCGGCCCTGGTCGACGAAAAGAAGGTGGAGCGCTACTGCAGCTTCGATCCGGAAAGCCCGCTGCGCGGAGACCTGCTGAGGGGGATCGTCGATGCCCTGGCCGGCTGCCGCGCGGTGGTAACGGCCCAGATGGGGGAGCATCCCCGTGGCGAACTGGAGCGGATGGGAATCGAGCCGTTCGTGGCCAGCGGGCCGATCAAGATGACGCTGATGGAGCTGGCGAAGATTTTGTAAGGCAGGTTAAGGTTAAGTAAAAATCCTCAACCTTAACCTCAACCTCCACCTGCGAGCGGAGCGAGCATGTCCTTCAACTACTGCAATCAGCCCCCTTGGGTGATCGCCTCGCGCCACTTCAACCGGCATCCCCAGCGGCTCGAGATCCAGGGGGTCAAGGAGGCCAACCGCTTTCTGTTCGAAAAGCTCGCTACCATCGATTCGCAGGAGGCGCGGGCGGTCGTTTTCAACGACTACATGTCGGTGAAATTCCAGCTGCATCACTGGCAGGAACAGACCGAGACCGCCCGCAAAAGCATCAGGAACAGCTACCTGCGCTTTTTGCGCGGCTGGATGATGGACTCCAACTCGATCGAGGGGGCGGTGCTCAAACGCTGGGTGGAAAGCCGCATGGGCATCCCCCCCACCTTTCACCGCGCACCGGTGTCCGGTATCCACAGCGAAGCCTATTTCCAGTTTTCCGTGGATGTGATGAAGGGCAGCGCCCGGACCAATGCCATCCAGTCGCAGCTCGACCTGCTCTACGAATACTGCCAGTACGAGCTGTTCCGCAAAATTTCCCCCGAAACGGCAAACCCCACCGCCACCATCACACTCTACCGGGGCACCTACGATGCGGGCGAGCATCAGGTGCTGGAGCAGGTGAGCCGGCGCGAGCAGATCGTGCGGCTGAACAACCTGGTTTCGTTCACCTCGGACGAGGAGCGTGCCTGGGAGTTCGGCTCGACCGTCTGGGATGTGTGCGTGCCGCTCAGCAAGGTCTTTTTTTACAACGACCTGCTGCCGGGCAGCATCATGAAAGGTGAGGGGGAGTACCTGGTGATCGGCGGCGAGTACCTGGTGCGGCAGGTGATGTGCACAGTGTAACCCTCTCCCATTCCCCGATCGAAGCGCCTTCGGCTACCCGCACGCCTTGCCTCGCTTCGTCCTGTCTGCAATCCGGATTACTGCAATCCTTCCGCTCTCCCTTCCCCTCGTATAATCAATTCGCTTGAAGGGTCCCCGGTTATGTCCTACACTTGCACATTCGCAGAATTGCTCTGTAAGAAATTTCGCGTGGAGGATTCATTCCCATGACCATTGCCGCACAAGTTGCACAGATTGCCGCAGAAGCCCGCCAGGCGTCCCTCGCCCTGGCCCGGCTCGGCACGGCGGCTAAAAACCGGATGCTGTCCGCCATGGCAGCTGCCCTGGAGGCGCGGTCCGGCCTGCTGATGGCCGAGAACGCCAAAGACCTGGAAGCGGGCAGGGCCAAAGGGCTCTCCGCTGCCATGCTCGACCGCCTGATGCTGGATGAAAAGCGCATCGCCGGAGTGGCTGCCGCCCTGCGCGAGGTGGCTGCCCTGCCCGATCCGGTGGGGGAAGTCACCAAAATGTGGAAGCGTCCCAATGACCTGCTGGTGGGCAAAATGCGCATCCCGCTGGGGGTGATCGGCATCATCTACGAGGCGCGCCCCAACGTCACCGCCGATGCGGCGGCCCTGTGTCTCAAGGCGGGCAACGCCGTGATCCTGCGCGGCGGTTCCGAAGCGATCCACTCCAACTGCGCCATTGCCGGCATCCTGCAGGGGGTCATGAGCGGCATGGGCATTCCGGCCGCAGCTCTGTCGCTGATCCCCTTCACCGAGCGGGAAGGGGTGCTGGAGATGCTCAAGCAGGAGGAGACCATCGACCTGATCATCCCCCGCGGCGGGGAGAGCCTGATCCGCTTCGTAGTGGAGAACTCGCGCATACCGGTCATCAAGCACTACAAAGGGGTCTGCCATGTGTACGTGGATGCTGCGGCCGATTTCGACAAGGCCGAGGCGATCGTTGTCAATGCCAAGGTCCAGCGCCCCGGCGTGTGCAATGCCCTGGAGACCCTGCTGATCCACAAGGATGTTGCCGCTGCCTTTATCCCCCGCATCGCCGCCAGGTTGCAGGGGCTCGGGGTGGAACTGCGCGGCGACGAGGAGTTCCGCCGCTACGCGCCCACGGCACAACCTGCCACGGAAGAGGACTGGGCCGCCGAATACCTGGAGTTGATCCTGGCCTGCCGGGTAGTGGACAATATGGATGCCGCCATCGACCATATCAACCGCTATGGCTCGTTGCACAGCGAGGCGATCATTACCGCCGACTACGGCAATGCCCAGCGCTTCATCCGCGAGGTCAACTCCTCCTGCGTGCTGATCAATGCCTCGACCCGCTTCAACGACGGCAATCAGCTGGGGCTGGGAGCCGAAATCGGTATCTCCACCACCAAGTTACACTCCTTCGGTCCCATGGGGCTGGAAGACCTGACTACCACCAAATTCATCGTCTATGGGGATGGGCAGGTGCGGGAGTAATTCCTGCCGTGGTGGTTCGGCAAAACCTTCCTCGCCATAGTTCATGGACGGGCCGCGTGCCCGTCTTTTTTTTCGTCGCAATGGTTCTCCGCAGGGAACTCAAAGAGCGATATGTGTGATCGGAGCAAACATAATGCAGCAGATCGTTGATTTCATTCTGGAACTGGACAAGCTCAAAGGGGTAACGCGCAAGAACCGCCCGCTGGGGCTGGACCGTTATGAGAATTCTGCAGAACACAGCTGGCAGATAGCGCTTCTGGCGTATTCTCTGGTGCAGTATGCCGAAACACTGATCGACATCCACCGGGTAATCGCCATGCTGCTGGTTCACGATATCGGTGAAATCGACACCGGGGATACCATCGTGTTCGCGGTGGAGGGCTGGGAAGAGCGGAAAGCCGCCGAACTGGCGGCGGTGACGAGGATTTTCGGAATGCTGCCGGAGCCGCGGCGTGCCGAATTCATGGCATTGTGGCTTGAATTCGAGCAGGCCGAGACCCCGGAAGCCCGTTTTGCACATGCTGTGGACAGGGCCATTCCTGCCTTGCTCAATCTCGCCAACAACGGGCAAAGCTGGCGGGAGAACGGCATCAGCCACGAACGGGTCGTGCAGCGCATCGGTCCGCCGATCAAGGCCGGCTGTCCTGCCTTGTGGATCTATCTGGAAGCGCGACTCGCCGAGGAACATCGCACGGGGTGGTTCGGCATCGAGTGAAGGTTTTCGATACTGTACCACGGTGTGCCGTGCAGGTTCGCGTATTCGGCCCGCAGCTTGTCCCGGAACATCCGGATGCTTGACCTGTCTCCGACAGAGCTGTATGGTTGTTCCGTTTTATCAAACCCTTGGTTGTAAGGAGTCCGGACGTGGCGATCTACGAAGTCAAGCATCCCCTGATCCAGCACAAACTCGGCCTGATGCGCAAAGCCGAGCTGAGCACGAAGCAGTTCCGCGAACTGGCCTCGGAGGTGGCGCGCCTGCTGACCTACGAAGCCACCAAGGACCTGGAAACAGAAACCATCACCGTCGACGGCTGGGCCGGCCCGGTTTCCGTTCGGCAGATCAAGGGAAAGAAGATCACGGTGGTACCGATCCTGCGTGCCGGGTTGGGCATGATGAACGGAGTGCTCGACATGATCCCCAGCGCAAGGGTGAGTGTGGTGGGGCTTTATCGCAACGAGGAAACGCTGGAGCCGGTGGCGTATTACGAGAAATTCACCAGCGACATGGAGGAGCGCACTGCCCTTATCATCGATCCCATGCTGGCCACGGGCGGTTCGCTGGTGGCCACCATCGAGATGCTGAAGGCAACCGGCTGCCGACGGATCAAAGGGCTCTTTCTGGTGGCCGTGCCCGAGGGAATCGAGCGGGTCACCACGGCCCACCCCGATGTGGAGATCTACGTGGCTTCCATCGACGAGCGCCTCAATGAACAGGGCTACATCCTTCCCGGGCTGGGCGATGCCGGGGACAAGATCTTCGGCACCAAATAGCAGGTCGTTGAAAAACGGCCATCTCGTGTGCGGCGTAGCGCTGCTACCCTCACCCAATCCCTCTCCCAGAGGGAGAGGGCAAGGCATGCTCTCCCCCTCTGGGGGAGAGATAGAGAGAGGGACTGGCCTCCGTGGGTCTCTCTGCGGTTGTGACGATCTGACTGTTTTTGAACAACCTGGGTTTTTCAATAGCCTGTTTTTTTAGGGGAGAAGAGAATCATGTCCACATCACCCGAACCGGTCTGGCGTACCGCCCTCTCCGGCGCCCAGATCCTTTTCGTCGCCTTTGGTGCTACGGTCCTTGTTCCGCTTTTGACCGGGCTCAACCCGAGCCTGGCCCTGCTGGGGGCCGGCATCGGCACCCTGGTTTTTCAGGCCTGCACCAAACGTCAGGTGCCGATCTACCTCGGCTCCTCCTTTGCCTTCATCGCTCCGGTGATCTACTCGGTCAAAACCTGGGGCATGCCCGCCACTCTCGGCGCCCTGGCATCGGCCAGTCTCTTCTATTACCTGGCCGCCGCCCTGGTCAAGTGGCGGGGAGTCGGCCTGATCCAGCGCCTCCTGCCGCCGGTGGTGATCGGACCGGTGGTGATGGTCATCGGCCTCGGACTGGCCCAGGTGGCCATCAACATGGCCACCGGCAAGGCCGGCGATACCCAGGTGGTCCCCTACGGCACCGCCCTGGGCGTGGCTACCGTCTCCCTGGTCGCTACCATGCTGACCGCCATCCATGCCCGTGGACTGCTCAAGCTGGTGCCGATCCTGGTAGGCGTGGCGGTCGGCTACGTGACCTCGCTCTTCCTGGGGCTGGTGGATTTCAGCAAGGTCATCAACGCACCCTGGCTGGCAGTTCCGGAGTTCGGCCACCCTCAGTTCAACCTGGCGGCGGTCCTCTTCATGATCCCGGTGGCCATTGCCCCGATCGTGGAGCACGTGGGGGGCATTCTGGCCATCGGCTCGGTGGTGGGGCGCGATTACACCGAGCAGCCCGGCCTGCACCGCACCCTGTTGGGGGACGGCCTGGCGGTCAACATCGTCGGCCTGTTCGGTGGTCCGCCGGTCACGACCTACGGCGAGGTGACCGGTGCGGTCATGCTCACCCGCCACTACAACCCGGCCATCATGACCTGGGCCGCCGGTTTCGCCATCCTGATGGCCTTTGTCGGCAAGTTCGGCGCCCTGCTGCAGACCATCCCCATGCCGGTCATGGGAGGGATCATGATCCTGCTCTTCGGCTCCATCGCCGGTATCGGTCTGAAGACGATCATGGACGGCAAGGTGGACCTGATGAAACCGCGCAACCTCTGCCTGATCTCCGTCACCCTGGTCACCGGTATCGGCGGCCTGGGAGTGACCATCGGCAGCTTCAGTCTGCAGGGGATCAGCCTCTGCGGCGTGCTGGCAGTGCTGCTCAACCTGATCCTCCCTCCGGGAGAAACGGAAAAGGATATCGAGCCTGCGGCCTTTCCCTGAGCGGGCTCAGGTGCCGCCTTGCCTCGTGTTCCGGAATCAAAAATAACAAGCGAAAGACGCTCCCCGGAGCGTTTCAGACTAATGACAAACCCCGCCTTTTCAGGCCGGGTTTTCGTTTTTTCAGCTGAGAATGATTTGGAACAGTGATTTGTTCGTGGGTCATATTAACTGCAACAGTCGGTCTCTGATGTTTTGAAGAACTCTAATTGCGCCTTAAACAGACCATGGAGGCGCAAAAAGCGCAATAACTCGTCCCGGTCCACTACAGGAAGATCTCTTTCATATTCTGCACCGCGGCATAAAGCGGTATTGCTCAAATACCTTCGTCAGCTGCGGAGTCTTGTCACGCAGACCGACAGCGAAACCATGCCGTTCAGGTCACAGGCTGGCCTTTTCATGTGGCCGGACGGTCACGTGCTAGATTAAAATTATCTTTAAAATTAGAGTAGCCTGTGATAATGAGGGATGTATTTCTGGGGTGGTGGCCTGTCACGGCTTCTTTCCTTCTGGAAATCATCTGGCTAATCAGCAATATAAATTAACTATGAATTGGAGGCAGTATGACTAAGGCACTGATATTTTGTTCCTTTGTTTCAATAATTATTTGTTTTTCAGGCTGTGCTACTATGACATCTAGTCCAGAACCGCAAAATGTAAAAATATCTACAGAACCTGCCGGAGCATATGTAGATGTATTTAACTTCAGAGAAAAAGAAATTGCATCGAGTGGCATTACGCCTTTTGAGGCACAATTCGCTAAAGTAAGCGATTGGAAAAAAGGTCTTTATAATCTGAACTATTATACACATGGAGATGGCCTTTATGAAGGTCGCAGGGCAATAGCATATGAACTTTATATAACAAAACCGGGATATGTAAATGAAGTTGTGCCAATCTACGCAGAATCACATAAAGCCGCAATTGCTGGCAATGCCGTTGTTGGTGCATTTTTATTACCCGCAGGCTTATTATTTAGCGCAATTGACACTACTAACGGCAGTGGTGTTGATGTCGGAAACAACACAGTTTTAATAAAGTTGTATCCTGATACCATTGATGGCAGAAAAAATAGATTGATAGAACGCAACATTGCTAAATGTCGCAAATTCAGGAATGATCCAAACGCTATCATATATTACACAACTGAGATTATTACTAATGTGCCGGATCACTATGAATCACGTGTATTGAGAGCAAATGCGCACATTTATAAAGGTAAAACCGCACCTGCCTTAGATGATATAAATTTCATTCTGAAAGCAAATGCAAATGATTCTGAAGGGCTGAAATTAAGGGGTATAGTTAATAGAATCAATGGAAATATTCAACAATCTCTAAAAGATTATGCTATGGCCTTACAAATTAGTCCTAATCAGCCCCAAATATATTTTGAAAGGGCAAAAACATACTACAAAAACAGCCAATCATCTGCTGCTTTTGGTGATTTACGTAAAGCTTGTGAATTGGGATTAGAACAAGCGTGTGATTATAAATTCTAACAAAAGCGAAAGGACAGTTTATGAAAACTATTTTTTTGATATTTATTTTAATTTTAAATGTAAATATATCGTATGCAATCGACATAGATAAACTAAAAACTGGCGGTGAGTGCAAGGAATGTGATTTGTCTAATTCTGAATATACAGGAAATGATTTTACGAAAATAGATTTGAATGAGGCTATATTCAGGTATTCAAATTTGACAAATACAAAACATAATGAATGTGGTCAATGTGATTTTTATCATTCGAATATTAAAGGAGCATATTTCGATAGGGCAAACTTAGATGAAGTCCTTATGAACAGAACTAATATATCAAATAGTAGTTTTAAAGATGCTTATTTAGATAATGCAAGATTTACTTATTCAAATATAGATAATACTGATATGAATTCAATTGATGGTAGTAAAAGTAGATTTAATAATTCAATTATATCAAATACTAATTTTGAAAATGCAAAATTAAACGATTCACGATTTATATCTGTTAAAATGAATAACGTAAATATGTCGTATGCAAAACTAAATTATGTAGACTTTACTGATTCGACATTAAATGGTGTAGTATTTAAAAAATCGGAACTGGATCATACAAATTTCAAAAATTCAAATTTAAATGGTGCTGATTTTAGGAATGCCAACATAAGCAATGCTGTATTCAAAACTGGAAGGGGCTTTAATGTCTCAACACGACAATATGAGATAATGGATTTGTCTTATACATGTGAAGAGCTAAAAAAATCAGGGGCTATAGTTGATGATACCACTGTATGTATAAAGTGATTAAGGCTCTTTCACGGAATTTATGCTTCTGGTGTACAGATAGTAATCACCTGACAGTCGTCCTTGAATGGGATCGGGATTTATGCTGCCAGTTTCAAGTCTTCAGTTCAGCGTCCTTTGGCAAGCCCCTATGAAAGCCACGTAAAGCGTCCTACCTTCATGTTCCTGCTTGATGAGACCGGTCGTAGTTGTAGTGCCTGAAGTAGTCTTCCAAGTCGGCCTGCATCTCATCAATTCACTCGTACCACGTGGTGCGTCCCATAACGTGGAAGTGTTCATCCAGCAGGGTTTTGTGCAGTCGCTCCACGAAACCGCTGCTCTGGGGCCTTCTGACCTTGGTAGTCCGGTGCTCAATTTCCTCGAGCTGCAAGAACAGTTCGTAGGGATGATGGTCATACCGTTCCTCCTTGATGGAAAGATGTTGTCTGAGCAACTTCATCTTTAATCCTCAAGGGCGGTATGGCCACCTCTTAAAATCAGGCGAATACCATCTCTACACACATATTGACTTCACCGGTAAATGGGCTTGAATAAATGTATGACATGCTTTGAGAACTCCTGAAGCGGGGCATGCTCCGCAGAAGGTTTCGGAAGCGGTGGCGCAAGGATCATGTTCATCCCTCTGCACGTCAAAAGCGACTACTTGCTCGGGTTGAGAACCGCCTCGGTCGATGAGCTGGTCGATCGGGCGGCGGTGCTGGGATACCTGCCCTGGCCCTGACCGACCTGGAACCGCGCCCCGGCTTCGATGGCCGCAGTCCGGGAAGCAGATCCGGACGGTTAGTGCTGCTGGCTGCGGATGCCGGCGGTTACCGCAGCCTGTGCCGCATTGTCAGCCGCAGGCGCGGCGCAATCCCCGGCCAGGGAGTGGAATGGGGGCTGAATGGCGATCCGCTGCCGCTGGTAACCCGGTACAGCCAGGGCTTGTTTGCCCTGAGCGACGACCCCGCCGTGATCGAGCGGTTGAAGAATAGCGGCGCCTTTGCCGGCGATCGACCGGGTTTCCTGCTGGTCCGTCAGCACGGCCCGAACGCGCAACTGTGCCACCGGGAGGCGGCGGCCCGCCTGGGGGTGCCACTGGTGGCTGATCTGGAACATCCCTGTAAGATGTCGTGCATCATGGCTTTCGCACAAGATCCGCCACTATCCGCAGATCCTCCACCAGGCCCTCCATGGCCTGCTGCCGCTGTTCGTCAGTTTCGGTCCGGAGAATGGCCGAGGGATGGCTGGTCGCGATGGCATAGGGGGCGCGGTCGCTGGGCAACGGGCGCCCGTGGTCCCGGGTCACCAGCACCTGTTTGCCGAACAGCGCCTGAGCAGCGGTACTGCCCAGAGCCACCAGCACCCGCGGGCGGATCAGTTCGATCTCGGCGTCCAGCCACGGCATACAGGCGCCGATCTCCCGTGCGTTCGGCTTGGTGTGCAGGCGCCGCCTGCCCTGTGAGACCCACTTGAAGTGCTTGACCACGTTGGTGACATAGGCCGCGGAGCGGTCGATGCCGGCCTGTGCCAGCGCTTGGTCCAGTACCCGTCCGGCCGGGCCGACGAACGGCAGCCCCTGACGGTCCTCGTAATCCCCCGGCTGCTCCCCCACCAGGATCAGCCGCGAATCGAGACTTCCTTCGCCGAAGACGGTCTGGATGCCCCGTTCCCAGAGCGGACAGGCGCGGCATGCGGCTGCCGCCCGTTTCAGCTCGGGCAGCGTGCACCGCCCGGGAATCAGGGGAGCGGCGGTATTCTCTCTGCGCATGCGCACCATCACCCGGTTGTCCGCAGTCGCTGCCGATTCCGATCACTCATGCTCGTCCTGCAGCAGTTCCCGGATCTGCTGGCGAAGCTGGGGCGTGTCCTGATGGCTATGTACTGACACGGCATGGTACGCGGCGGCCTCCAGCACCTCCTGTTCGGTGCCGGAAATCTTGAGGGAGCAGTTGTTCTCGCTGGGATAGAGCCGGCAATCGATCGATTTGCGTGCTTCGCCCGATAGAACGGTCATGGCAGCCTCCTGGCGGCGAACCGTTGCTACAAGTATAGCCCGTTTTTCCGGTGGTGCCCAAGGGACCGGGGCAAGCACCGTGCTTCAGGAGGCTGAATGCCCGGTTACCGCCCCATGATATCGAAGAAGTGTTCCGAGCGGCTGGTCGCGTGGGCGTAACACGTTATTCTCTTGTCTTATTGGATAAAAGATGCCATAGTACAGATACTTCCGGACGGGCTTCTGCCCGTCTTTTTATTTTGAGAGAAATCGAGGAGCCTTGTCACATGCAGGAGAGAATCCGTAATATCGCCATCATCGCCCACGTCGATCACGGCAAGACCACTCTGGTGGATGCCATGTTGAAACATGCGGGCGTTTATCGGGAGAACGAGAACATCACCGAGCGCGTGATGGACTCAAACGATCTGGAAAAGGAACGCGGCATCACCATCCTGGCCAAGAATCTTTCGATTCACCACGGCCAGTACAAGATCAACATCGTCGACACTCCCGGCCACGCCGATTTCGGCGGCGAGGTGGAGCGCGTCCTGAAGATGGTCGACTCGGTGCTGCTGCTGGTGGACGCCCTGGACGGTCCCATGCCCCAGACCCGCTTCGTGCTGAAAAAGTCCCTCGACCTGGGGCTCAAGCCGATCGTGGTGATCAACAAGATCGACCGTCCCGGCTCGCGGCCGGACGAAGTGCTCAACATGGTCTTCGACCTGTTCTGCGAACTGGAAGCTTCCGACGAACAGCTCGACTTTCCGGTGGTCTACACCAGCGCCAAGATGGGCTATGCCATGCTGGATATCAACGCCAAGTCCACCACCATGGAGCCGCTCTTCGCGGTGGTGGAATCTAATGTGCGCCCCCCCAAGGGTGATTCCAAGGCGCCCTTCCAGATGCTGATCGCCAATATTGATTACAACGATTACATCGGCCGCATGGCCACCGGCCGTATCTTCAACGGCAAGGTCAAGTCGGGCGAAACCGTGGCCATGATCAAGAGCGACGGAGCCATTACCCGGGGACGCATCACCAAGCTCCTGGGCTACGAAGGGCTCAAGCAGGTGGAGATCGAGGAGGCCGGCACCGGTGACATCGTGACCGTGGCCGGTTTCGAGGATGTCAGCATCGGCGAGACCCTGGCGTCGGCCGAAAATCCGATTGCGGTGCCCTATGTCTCGATCGACGAGCCGACCCTGTCCATGAATTTCATCGTCAATACCTCCCCCTTTGCCGGCCGGGAAGGCAAGTGGGTCACCTCCCGCAACATCCGCGAGCGTCTGACCAAGGAGCTGCGCACCAACGTGTCGCTGCGGGTCGAGGATACCGACAGTGCCGATACCTTCAAGGTCTCCGGCCGCGGTGAGCTGCACCTGTCCATTCTGATCGAGAACATGCGCCGCGAGGGGTTCGAGCTGGCCGTGTCCAAACCGGAGGTCATCATCCGGGTGCAGGACGGGGCCAAGATGGAGCCGATGGAGTATCTGGTGGTGGATGTGGCCTCCGAGTTCCAGGGGGCGATCATCGAGAAGATGGGACCGCGCAAGGGTGAGATGGTTGCCATGCATCCCATGGGTGAGATGGTCCGGCTCGAGTTCGTGATACCGGCGCGCGGCCTGATCGGTCTGCGCGGCGAGGTGCTGACCGACACCCGCGGTACGGCGGTCATGACCCACACTTTCCACGAGTATGCCCCCTATCGCGGCGACATCCCGGGACGCAAGAACGGCGTGCTGATGGCCATGGAGCATGGCGAGACCACCGCCTATTCGCTGGATGCACTCCAGCCGCGCGGGATACTCTTCATCGGCGCCGGAGTCGAGGTCTATGGCGGCATGATCATCGGACAGCACGCCAAGGACAATGATCTGGACGTCAATCCCTGCAAGGGCAAGAAGCTGACTAACGTGCGCGCCTCGGGCTCGGACGATGCCATCAAGCTGACCCCGCCGCGAGTCATGACCCTGGAGCAGGCGCTGGAGTTCATCGACGACGACGAACTGGTGGAGGTCACTCCCCAGTCGATCCGCCTGCGCAAGAAGGAGCTGGACCCCACCAAGCGCAAGCGGGCCGCCAAAGCCTGATCGCCTTCGGTTGAATCGGAAGCCGGGACATGTGTCCCGGCTTTTTTTGCGCCCAACCGCAGAGAGGACAGGAGATCGCCCGTTCTGCCGTCACCGCCGTTTCCCGTTGCATGCCCCGTTTTCCGGCTTCTGCGGTCTGCTTGACAAACAATTCTGCCGCTGTAAATTCACCTTATCTTGAAGTAAGGAGGCGGTTTTTGCTCTTGTGGCTCGGCATCGCAATCCTGCTGTTATACAGTCTGGCCGGGCTCGACATGCTGATCGGAAACCGTTCGATCCGCGCACTACGGGAAAGTTCCCCCCAACTGCCGGCGGAGCCGCCGCGGGTGTCGGTTGCCGTAGCAGCGCGCGATGAGGCCCGTAACATCCGCGAGGCGCTACAGTCGCTCCTGCAGCTGGACTATCCCAACCTTGAGCTGATCGTGGTGGATGACCGCTCCAGCGACGGTACCGCCGAAATCCTCGACAAAATGGCCACCGCCAGCCCGCACTTGCGGGTGCTGCACGTCAGTGAACTGCCGGCTGGCTGGCTCGGCAAGAATCACGCCCTGTGGCTCGGTAGCCGGCGGGCAACCGGTGAACTGCTGCTGTTCACCGATGCAGACATCGTCATGCAGCCCGACGCCCTGAGCCGGGCAGTGAATCACCTGCGTGCCTGCAAGCTGGACCACTTGGCAGCCACACCCTCGATGCGAATGCCGAATCTCTTCCTGGCCATGTTCGGAGCCTCCTTTATCCTCTTTTTCTCGCTGTTCGCCCGACCCTGGAAGGCCAAATCTCCCACAAGCAGCTGCCATATCGGCATCGGTGCCTTCAACCTGGTGCGCACGGCCGTGTACCGCAGCGTCGGCGGACACGAAGCCATCCGGCTGCGTCCGGACGACGACCTCAAGCTGGGCAAGATCATCAAGAAAAGGGGCTTTCGCCAGGATGTGGTCTATGCTCCTGAGTTTCTGGCCGTGGAATGGTATGCATCGGTGGGGGAGGTGATCCTGGGACTGGAGAAGAATGCTTTTGCCGGTACCGACTACCGCGTCTGGCTGGTGCTATCCGGGGCTGTCTTTCATCTGCTGGCCGGTGTCTGGCCCTATCTGGCCGTGATTGTCACCCACGGAACCACCCGCCTCGTGTATTGCACAATCGTGACGCTGATAACCCTGCTGTTCGCCGACAGCGCCGGCTTCCACGGCGCACGGCGCTGGCATGCCATAGCATACCCCCTGACCACCCTCTTGTTCGTCTACATCCTGCTGCGCACAACAGTGCTCAATCTTGTCCGGCGGGGCATTCGCTGGCGCGGCACCTTCTATCCGCTCAAGGAGCTGAAGGGTAACCGGGTATAGATCCCGGAAGGCCCGTTGCCGGCTGGCGGCCACACCTGCTGCCGCGAAAGGAGAAGCAATGCCTGTCATCCGTCATATCGCCCAACTGGGAAATCCCGTACTTCGTCAACTGGCGTTGCCGGTCGACAATCTCCGCGATGCCTCGCTGCAGACCCTGATCGAGGATATGCTGGCGACCGTGGCCGAGGCTGACGGGGTGGGAATCGCCGCCCCCCAGGTGTATGAGCCGCTGCGGCTGTTCATCGTTGCGTCGCGCCCCAACCCTCGCTATCCCGATGCCCCGTCCATGCAGCCGACGGTCATGCTGAATCCCGAACTCCTGTGGCAGTCGCCGGAAACCGTGATGGGCTGGGAAGGGTGCCTGAGTGTGCCGGGCATCCGCGGACTGGTGCCGCGCAGCGAGCGGATCCGGGTGGGGTATCAGGAACACGGGGGAGGGCGTCGCGAAGAGGAACTGTCGGGTTTTCTCGCCCGGGTGTTCCAGCACGAGTTTGACCACATCAGTGGCTTGGTGTTTCTCGATCGGGTTGCGAGCAACCGCGACCTGGTGAGCGAGCGTGAGTATGTGCGCCTGATGGCTGCCCGATAACGCTAAAAGAGAAATGAAACCCTGAAAATGATGCCGCCGATGAAGGGGATGGTTTGCTGGAGGGTTCTGATCCGCTCCTGTGATTCGGCCGGTTCGGGGGGAGGATATGCTACAGTCAGAGAAACAACATCGTTATGCCTGATGGTCAAATTGCCGTTTTCATTGAGCCCCACTTTCATGGCCTGACGGGGGGCTTCAGACGCCGGCAAAGGGTAAGACGGATCGTTGAGCAGAAAGAATGTCTCCCCCCGGCTTAAGGATGGAGCCAGGAGCGCGAGAAAGATTACGAGGAGGGGTATATGCCTCAAACTTGAATCATTCGCTCTGCGTTTGCAGCCTGACATTCGCCGTCCTCCTCCGAGGGGAATTGCGCCCGTTGCGCTTGTCAGACAAAACAAAAGCCGGGTCGCCAATATCATGGGAGATATTTTCGGCGACCCGGCTGTCTCGGAGAGATCCTGAAGGCTTTCCGTCCCACCCTCGCGGATGGTTTAGTATTTTCGTTATCTCTATTCGGTTTTCATGTTAAGCAGCATGAATCGTGCCCAATACGTTGAGGCAGTGCTGGGCCACTATCCACCGCGCTTCAGAAAACGGGACCGAAACCCGCGCCCCGTGTAACTCCGTCTTATGGCCGGAAAGTGTCGGTTGAGGTGACGTTTTTTGGGACTTTCCGGCACGGCCCGGTTAACCGGTACAGCCAGTTACATTGCTAGAAAAGAAAGGTGAGTTTCAGGCTGATGCCGTTGATGGAAGGTGGTTCTTTCTGGAACTGCTGGGCCACCTGCACCTGCCCCTTTTGCTCTTTGGGCTCAAGATTGTCTTCGGGCGCACAGTAGCCCATGGATACCGAAAGATCACCACGCTTGACCGCCATGTCCCCATTGCCGTTCAGTCCGACGGTTACCGGCTTTTCCGGGGCTTTCGAGGGATCTTTGCTGTCCGTCTTTGCCTCGGGCTTGGGCTTGGCCCCGGGAGAGGGAGGAGAAACGGGTGCATGGGGGGTGGCGGTGCTGTCGAGGGAGTTTTCCAAGGTGAAATGCAGGGCCTGAATGGCCCCGGCGCGGGCTGACGAAGGGGCCAGGGCCAGGATCAGTGCGAGGGAAGGGGCGAATCGTTTAATGATGGAAATGACGCGGTTTTTTCGGGTATTACGCAATAGAACGTCTCCTTGTTTCCTGACATGCTCAAAGATCTATCTGGCGAGACAATGTCGGGAGCTTTGGTAGCCACGGTCGCTGGGAATTTCCGGGATCCGGAGTCAGTTCCGGCGGCCGGTCCCGTGGCAGCTCGAGTTACTATAAAGGATGGTTTTCAGGCTTGTCCAGGCAAATAGGGGCGGTTTTCGGTTGAAGTGGTTGGAAAGTGGGCAGGGAGTGACCAACGTCACAATCCAGCCGCCGGTTTCAGCCGGGGCCGCAACAGATAAACCAGATGATTTTTCACCGGTGGGGTGGTATAGTCGCCACCTTGCAGCAACAGGGATTCCCATTGGGGAGAGGTGACATGACACAGCAGAAGATTTATCTGGTCGGGGCCGGCATGGCGGGCTGGGAAGGCTTCAGCGCCAAGACGCTTGAGATCATCGGCAAGGCGGCGGTGATGATCGGACATCAGCGGCACCTTGATATCTTCCCTGATTTCGGCGGTACCAAGATGGTGCTGGGCGACCTATCGGAGCTGCTGGACTTTCTTCAGAAGACCGATCAACGGGTAGTGATCCTGTCTTCGGGCGATCCTACCTTTTTCGGGATTTCCCGGTTCCTGCTGCGTAATCTTCCGAAAGACCGCATCGAGATATTCACCAATGTCACCAGCATGCAGTATGCTTTTTCGCGTATCAAGGAACCCTGGGATGATGCGATTTTCGTGTCGGTGCATGGACGGGGCATGCATGCGGCGGTGGACAAGATCGTCGCGGCCGAGAAGGCCTGCGTGCTCACCGACAAGGTCAATACGCCGGCTGCCATCGCGGCCGAACTGATCGAACGCGGCGCCGAGGGCTATGAAGCATGGCTGTGCGAGGACCTGGGCATGCCGGCCGAGAAGTTCACCCGCAGCGATTTGCGTGGTTTGTTGGAATCGAAGCCTTCCGATCTGAACATCCTGATCCTGATCAAGACATACGAACCGAACCTGATCCAGTACCCCCTGATCGGTATCGACGACGAGGAATTCCAGACCTCCAAGAAGCTGATCACCAAGCAGGAGGTGCGCGCGGTGACCCTGGCCAAGCTTCAGTTGCAGGACGATCTGATTCTATGGGATATCGGTGCCGGCAGCTGCTCGGTTTCTATCGAGGCCTCCAATCTGATGCCCAATGGCCGCATTTTTGCCGTGGAGCGCAATCAGCAGTGTGTCGGCTTCATCAACGAGAATCTGAAGAAGTTCTGTGCCCGCAACGTGAAGCTGATCGAGGCCCAGGCGCCGGAAGGGCTGGAGGATCTGCCGGATCCCGACCGTGTCTTCATCGGTGGAGCAGGCGGCCAATTGGAAGAGATCATAGACGCGGTGGACAAACGCCTCAAGCAGGACGGCATCATCGTGCTCAACGCCGTGACCCTGGATACCCTTACCAAGGCGGTGGAGTTCCTTGAGGATCACGGCTACACGGTGGAAGCCACCTGCGTCAACATTGCCAAGACGCGCCGTTTGACCGAATACAAGCTGTTCGAGGCCCAGAATCCGGTCTACGTGATTGCCGCCTGGAAGGAGAACGTATAGATGCCGACGTTTTACGCTGTCGGTGTCGGACCCGGCGATCCTGAACTTGTGACCAGAAAGGCGGAACGCATCCTGCGCCAGGCTGACGTGGTGCTGGCGCCGGTTTCCAGGCCGGGCGAAAGCAGCGTGGCCCTGGAGACGGTCCGTGGGTTTCTGGATGAGCAGCGCCAGGAAATAGTGATTCACCAGTTTCCCATGACCTCCGACCCGGAGCAACTGATCCCGGCCTGGCAGGCGGCCGCAGTCCGGATCGCCGAACAGGTGGCAGCAGGCAGGGACGTGGCCTTCATTACGATAGGGGATCCGCTGCTCTATTCGACCTTTATCTATCTGCTGCGCATCGTTCGCGAGCACTATCCGCAGCTTCCCGTCGAAATCGTGCCGGGCATATCCAGCATCATGACCGCCGCTGCCGTGGCTGCCGTGCCTCTGGCCGAGGGGGACGAACGGTTGGCCATCGTGCCTGCCACGGCTGGGGTGGAAGCCATCTGCGAGGCGATGGCAAAGTACGAGACTGTGGTGTTGCTGAAGGTCAGGCCGCTCTTTGCCGAGATCCTGGAGCTGCTGAGGCAGACCGGCCGTTCCGGCAGTACGGTGTTCATCGAACGTGCTGGCGGCAAACGTCAGAAGGTAATCCGTGACATCTCCGAAATGGCGGCCCATTCCCCGGACTATCTTTCGCTGATGATCGTCCGGCGCCCCTGAATCACGAGCTCACAACAGAAAAAGACGCCCCCCCGGAAGGGAGGGCGTCTTTTTTTGCGCTCTGCACGGTTTTTCTTAATAGACCTTACCGGATGCGGGCACGATTTCTTCCGAGCTCGGCTTAATGGTTTCGAATCCCTGCGTCTTGCCGGGGAGGGGAGCTGCTGGCGCCACGGCAGGAGCAACGACAGGGACGGCCGAAACCGGCGCCAGTGGCTTCTCAACCGCCGCAGGGGCGACAGGCGTCTGTGATTCGACCTTCGGCCGCTCCGCCGGAGGGGTGGGCAATGCCCGGGCCGACTCCTTTTGCTCCTTTTCGGGATCAAAATGCAAAAAAGAGAGCATTTCGTCGAACTGCTTGCCATAAACGGTGGTCTCGTTGGTTTCCCGCAGCAGGTAATCTTTACGTCTCTCCTCAAGCTTGCGCCGCAGCCCATCCAGCGTCTTGAACTTGATTTCCGCCTTGGTGGAGAGGTTTGCCTCGGCCTCGCTGAAATCGGGATACTGCAGTCCGATCATCGGTTCATAGCTGAGAATGTGGCCGCGGAAATTGGGATATTCCCACAGGATCGTACCGGCGCCATCCAATATTTGCGCCGTCATGACCAGGTAATTGTATTCGCCCGTCAGCGAGGACATCAGCGTGTTGGAATAAATCTTGTCGTTTTTAGCCAAGCCGCTGATGATGATTATCATGACCGCGTCCAGGCTGTTCTTGCGGAGATAATTCCGCAGCTCTTCGTTTTTCCAGAAATACTTGTTGTATTGGATGGCAGCGTCATCCCGTTTTTCCCGCCGGAACAGGAGATTGCTGAAAATCTCCTGGGCATTGCCGTCCATCAGTGCAACCGTGTAGAAGTTGCCGGTGGTTTTCAGCCTGCGGACGAACTGCTGCTCGTATCTGCGGTTCATCTCCGTGACGAGGGAGATCAACTGATCCTTCTGCGGATGTCTGATGTCCGATCCGGTATCCACGATGATCGGTACCACACCCAGCACTTTTACCTTTTCCGTGAAGCTGTCGGCCGGAACGTTGAGATGATTGCGGGCACAGCCGAAGGCCAGGAGCAGAAACGGCAGCAGGAACAGCAGTTTTTTCATGTCGATCTCCTTCAAATGAGCGTCGGGACAGAGTTTTTTTCAGAGACGTTATAGCAGATGGCAGGGTGGTTTGCCAGACAATTTGAGAACAACCAAGCCGCCCGGGGCTGACGGTATTATATTGACAAAAAAGGTGTCCTTTCGTATAGTTTCGCCACAAAACCTGCTTATCGAGAGTGGTGGAGGGAAAGGCCCTGTGAAGCCACAGCAACCGGCCATATGGCGTCAGGTGCTAATTCCTGCCGAAAGGCAAAGATGAGAGGTGCGCTGTAACCAGGTCACGTTCAGCCCCTTTCTTCCCTACAAGAAGGGGCTTTTTTATGTCCGTAGGCATTGTCGAGGAACTCTCAGCCACTTTTGAAAACGGCATCAAGCTGGACAGCGGACGTATCCTGGCCCCCATCACCCTGGCCTACGAAACCTACGGTACGCTCAATGCGACCGCCTCCAACGCTATTCTGGTGGAGCATGCCTGGACCGGCAACGCCCATCTGGCAGGCAAACACAGGCCCGAAGATGCCAAGCCGGGCTGGTGGGACGCTATCGTCGGTCCGGGGCGGCTGCTGGACACTGACCGCTACTTTGTGATCTGCTCCAACGTGATCGGCTCCTGTTACGGCTCCACCGGTCCCACTTCGATCAATCCCAAAACCTCGAAACGCTACAATCTCGGTTTTCCTGTGGTTACGGTGCGCGACATGGTGCGGGCCCAGACTCTGCTGATCGATGCGCTGGGGATTGAGCGGCTCCTGTGCGTGATGGGGGGCAGCATGGGAGGGATGCAGGCACTGGAGTGGGCGACCCAGTATCCCGACAGGATCGCCTCGGCCGTCGTGCTGGCCGCTACCCCGCATCCATCGCCACAGGCGATTGCCCTCAACGCCGTGTCGCGTTGGGCCATTTTCAACGATCCCACCTGGCGCAAGGGGGAGTACAAGCACAATCCCAAGGATGGGTTGGCGCTGGCCCGTGGCGTTGGGCACATCACGTTTCTGTCCGACGAGTCGATGCATGCCAAATTCGGCCGGCGATTCTCCGCCAAGGACGGTCAGTTCGACTTTTTCGGACAGTTCGAGGTGGAGCGTTACCTGAGCTACAACGGCTATAGCTTCGTCGACCGATTCGATGCCAATTCGTTTCTCTATCTGGCCAAGGCACTGGATCTCTACGATGTGGCTTGGGGCTGCGAGTCAATGGCCGAGGCCTTCGGCACGGTCACGGCGCCCTTGCAGTTCTTCGCCTTCACCTCCGACTGGCTCTATCCCCCCTACCAGACCGAGGAGATGGTCACCTGCCTGCAAAATCTTGGCAAGCCGGTCGAATATCACCTCATATCTTCTGCCTACGGGCATGATGCCTTTCTGCTGGAACACGAGACCTTTGCTCCCCTGGTTCGTTCGTTCCTGCAGCAGGCTTCCGAGACGAAAAGGAAGTAGATCACACGATGGCTTTTGTACGCGACAATCTGAAGGAAAACCGGCTATTTAGAAAATTTCGGCACGAAGTGGGCCGGGCAGTAGCTGATTTTTCATTGATCGAAGAGGGTGACCGGGTGGCGGTGGCAGTGTCCGGCGGAAAGGATTCCTACACGCTGCTGCTGCTTTTGGACGAGCTTCGGAGGCGGGCTCCGGTCGATTTCGAAATTGTCGCGCTGACGGTCGATTCGGGCTATCGCGGCTTTCGCACCGATATTATCGAGTCATTCGTCACGTCGCTCGGCATTCGTTGCCACATCGAAAAAACCAATCATTTCGAAATCATATCCGAAAAACGACGGGAAGGTTCCTCGTACTGCTCATTTTGCGCCCGGCTCAAGCGCGGAGTCCTGTACGGCCTGGCCGACAGGTTCGGATGCAATAAGCTTGCTCTGGGGCACCACAGTGACGATTTCATCGAGACCCTGCTGTTAAACCAGTTTTTCGTCGGGTCGCTCAAGGCCATGTCCGCCCGCATGCTGGCCGATAACGGCGAGACTACCGTGATCCGGCCGTTGGTATATGTAAGCGAAGCGGATATCCGCACCTTTGCGCGGGAGGCTGCTTTGCCGGTGGTCTGCTGCTGCTGTCCCGTTTGTGGCACCGCCGACGTACAGCGCAAGCGGATGAAGACCTTGCTGACAGAACTGGAAAAAGATATCCCCCACATCAAGAGCAGTTTGCTCAGGGCACTCTCAAACGTGCATCCCCGCCATCTTCTCGATTCGTCTCTGCGGAACGGATAAACTGCGCCGCGTGCATTTTGCGGCGCTCTTCTCCAAGCGGGCCAGATCGATTCTGATTCCCAGATCGCTCAGCATGTCCTTCAGCGAATAAAACCCGCCCACTGCCACCACTGCCAGTCCCGCAATCGTTACCGCCTCCATATTCTTGCCCTCCGATCGTTTCAATGGGAGGAGCATATCATTATGGTAGGACAAAATATGTCACATGCAAATACAATGCAGAAGTTTTTAGCTGTTCCGCGACTTTTAGCTGCACCGTCGAATTGGCTGTGCGGATCTCAGGTACTTCAAGTGAGGATTTTCGTGGGGAATGGGCCCTGTCTCAAAAGGGGGCACAGTGGTATAGAGGAGGATAAGCAGGAGGGCCAGATCCAAAAGAGAGGGTTATGGCTCGCCGCGTTCGCCGTCGCCCGAAAGCATAACCAGATCGACGCGCCGGTTCTTGGTGCGGCCCTCGGCGGTGGCATTGTCCGCCATAGGACGGAATTCGCCGTAGCCGGTAGCTGAAATCTTTTCCGGCTCGGCATCGTAGTTCTTGATGAGATACTTCAGAACATTGGTGGCACGCGCAGTGGAAAGTTCCCAGTTGGAGGGGAACTGGGGGGTGCTGATGGGGGCGTTGTCAGTATGCCCTTCGATCCTGAACGGGTTGTTGTATTGCAGCATGGCTTCGGCAATCGTGTTGAGCAGCTCATAGGCGGACGGTTTGATCTGCGCCTGCCCGGAGTCGAAGAAACCGGCTTCCTTGAGACTGACGATCAGCCCGCGCCGGCTGATCGTCAGGCCGACCTTGGACTGGGCTCCCTGCTTGACCAGATAGGCTTCGATGGAAGACTTGATCTGCCGGAAATCCTTTTCCTCGGCGCGGGTTCTGGTCTGGCCGTGCACGGTGCGAACGCCGGGCACGATCGAGATCTCCGGCTTGATGGCCGGTATGACGGTCATCTGCTTCGAGGGAAGAATGTTCATCTTGGGAGAGGGGGTGCCGGCCTGAACCATGCCGAAGGACTGCTGAATCGATTTGATTACTTCTTCGGTCTTCTTTTTGTCACTCTGCGACATGGCGTAGAGGGTCACGAACACGGCAAACAGCAGCGTGATGAAATCGGCGTAGGATACGAGCCAGCGCTCGTGGTTGACATGTTTTTCAGGCTCTTTTTTTAATGCCATGGCTGGATCAGTGACCGCCCCCCACGTAGGCTTTCAGCTTCTGTTCGATGAAATGCGGATTCTCGCCGTTCTGGATGGCAATCAGCCCTTCCAGGATCATTACCCGGCGCAGCACCTCTTCCTTCATGCGGATTTTCAATTTGGTCCCAAGGGGGAGGCAGATGATGTTGGCCGTCATCAGGCCGTAAATGGTGGCCACAAAGGCTACAGCGATGCCGGCGCCCAGCTTGGAGGTGTCGGAGAGGTTGCTCATGACGTGGATAAGGCCCAGCACGGCGCCGATGATACCGATGGTCGGGGCGAAGCCACCGGCTGCTTCGTAGAACTCGACGCTATGCTTGGCATGGTCCTCATAGGCCGTGATGTCCGCTTCCAGCGTTTCCCGCAGTTTCTGGGGGTCAATGCCGTCAACGACCAGCGAAATGCCCTTCTTGATGAACCCGTCCTTGGCGGACTGCGCTTCCTGTTCCAGCGAGATCAGGCCGTTGCGGCGGGCCTTGGTGGCGTAGCTGATGATATCCCTGACAACCGACTCGTGGTCGACCTTTGGGGGCAGAAAGGCGATCTTGACGTCCTTGAAGGCCTGGATGATGGCGGGCAGGGGGAAGCAGACAAACGTGGCGCCAAAGGTGCCACCCAGTACGATCAGGGCGGCGGTAGGCTGGATGAGTGCTTTGAGGTGCAGACCTTCCAGGAAGGCGCCCCCGAAGACCGCGCCGAATCCCATCAGCAGACCGATTAATGATGCTAAATCCATACGCTAGAAATCCTGAGTGTGGAGTGGTGTCGAAACCTGTTTGCTCTTGTCGAGCGGGATCACGTTTTTGCGGTTCAGCGTAAGGCTGCGGAAGAGTTTCTTGCGGGCTCGGCCGAGGTACTTTCTGTCGGTACCGGTTTGTGCCCGCCGCAGGATTCTGGCGCGGAAGGCGACGATCCTGTCGATGATGACCGAGGCGCTTTCGCAGACGATGAGGTGGTGGCCATTGAACAGGGTGATGACCGTATCGGGCGTCTCCTCGATACTGACAATGTGGTCAGGGTTGAGGAAGGTGTGCTGCTTGTCCATGCGGGTCAAAAATATCATGTCGGTACCGTCTTTATTAAGTCTTTACTTTATAAATAGGAAAAACCATGCGAGGTCAAGAATTATTTGCCGCGGGCAGCCCGGCTTTCACAGCAGCGCATCGATTGCCTCGAAATCTATAAAACGTTCAGCGGTGGAGTTGATCAGCTCGATTTTCTCCCTGTCGTCTGGGCCGATTTTCGAGACATGTTCCCGCAGGCGGTAATACACCTCGGATGATGTCTCATCGATGCGGATGTAAGGGATTTGGCTGTCTTCCAGGATCTGTTGCGTTATGCGGGACATGGGGGCGTGGCCGCTGATGATCAGGCCGGTCAGGCGCCGCTTGAAGTCGGGCATATGGTGCAGGGAGGACGCGGTCACGATCAGTTCGTCGCGCGAACTGGTGACGATCAGCAGCGTGGCCTCATTGAGATGATCGATCACGACCTGTGACGAGGCGGCACCCAGTTGGATGGTATGGCAGATGCGACTGCGCTCGTTGGGGTCCCCTTTCAGCGGCCGCTCCAGCAGGTGGGCAACATGCTGCAGGGTCGGGTGGGCCAGCACCGGGGAAAAATTGAAGGCGCTGGTCACCGTGATGCCGCGCGGTTCGAAGGCCTTGCGCAGATAGATCAGCGAGCGCTCCTTTTTTTCCGGCACCAGCTTGTTTACCATGATCATGCGGACATCAGCCTGAGCTTCCTTGTAGAGGGCCAGGTTGAGCTCGACGGCATCGATGACGCTGCCGATGCCCCCCCCGGTTACCATCAGCACCGGTGCCTGGGTCAGATGGGCAATGTGGGCGTTGTTCATGCCGACAACCGAGCCGACTCCGCCATGACCGGCGCCTTCGATGACCAGAAAATCATACTTCTTTTCCAGCTCCTCGACCGCCTTGAGAATCACCTCGCGAGGGTAGTCGGGGGCAATTTCGCCGTCCAGGAACTGGCGGGTGGAGCCGGAGGTCAGGGTCATCGGAGACATGAGGTGTGCATCTTCCTGCAGGTCGTACACACCGGCAATCATGGCGGCATCCATGTCCATGGTCATTCCGCGGAATTGAATGCATTTGGGGCCGATGGGCTTGATGAATCCAACCCGCTGATATTTTTTGCGTGCCAGGTGCATCAGGGAAAGGCTGATGGTGGTTTTACCGCAGTGCTGGCCGGTGGCGGCGATGAATATCTTTTTGCACATGTTTCGGGGACCCTCGTGTGAGGTGTGTTGTTGGTCAGCCGTCTGGTGACCTGCAGGTTTGGATGCGGGATTGACTCGCGGGGCCTGCGTATCGATATTGTTCGTTTTATGCAAGAAGCGTGTAAAGAGTCGCGCAACAGTACCACAAAAATCGAATTGCCGGTAGTTATTTTAACGGCAACGGCAGGAAACAGAAGGGGCAGGCTGTGCGTTTTGAGCGGATAAATTACGTTGACAGCCCGAGGCCAATCATCTAGTTTATTCGTAATATCGCTGGGGGAGTTTCGACTGAGAGCGGCCTTGGGCCGTGACCCTTAGTACCTGATCCGGGTAATGCCGGCGTAGGGAAGCGCAACGAAATCAGTATCCACAAGCCGCTTCTGCGGTTTTTTCCGTTTTAGGAGAAAAAAACATGCAGGTTTTGGTCAATGGTGAACCCATGGAAGTCGAGGATAGTGTCAATATCGCGGCACTGCTGGCCCACCTGCACATCAAGCCTGAACGGGTTGCAGTCGAAGTGAACCTCGACATCGTTCCCAAAGCCACCTATGGTGCTCGCATAGTGTCGGCAGGGGACAGGATCGAGATTGTGCAGTTCGTCGGGGGCGGGTGTTAAGGCTGAGATTGAGTGAGTCAGTTTTTTGTTCGCTCTATGTGCCTGATCTATCGGAGGAATAAAATATATGTCACTCGAAAACGATAAACTGGTCATAGCAGGGCGTGAATTCGGGTCGCGACTGATGGTCGGCACCGGGAAGTACGCCAGTTTTCAACAGATGGTGCAGGCGCTTGAGATTTCAGGGGCTGAGATCATCACCGTAGCCGTGCGCAGGGTCAATATCTCCGACCGAAACCAGGAATCGTTGCTGGACTACATTGACCCGAATAAGTATACCCTGCTGCCGAACACTGCCGGCTGCTACACGGCAGACGATGCCGTCAGAACCTGCCTGCTGGCCCGCGAAGCCGGTCTGTCGGATTTCGTCAAGCTGGAGGTGCTGGGTGACGAGAAGACGCTCTTCCCGGACAACGAAGAGCTGCTCAAGGCGGCCCGCATACTGGTTAAAGAGGGCTTTACCGTTCTGCCGTATACCAGCGACGACGTCATCATGTGCCGCAAGCTGGAGGATATCGGCTGCGCGGCCGTCATGCCGCTGGGGGCACCGATCGGCAGCGGACTCGGCATCCGCAACCCCTACAATATCCGCATCATCCTGGAGACGGTCAAGGTGCCGGTGATTGTGGACGCCGGCGTCGGCTCGGCTTCGGATGCGGCCATCGCAATGGAACTCGGGTGTGACGGGGTCTTGATGAACACCGCCATTGCCGGCGCCAGCGACCCGATCGCCATGGCGGAAGCCATGAAACTGGCAGTGCTGGCTGGCCGCCTCTCCTACCGGTCGGGAAGAATACCGCGCAAGCTGTATGCCAACGCCTCCAGTCCGCTGGATGGCATGTTCCTTTAGCTCAGGATGACCCGCCAGCCCGGACGGCACGTCCCTGCTTCCAGTGACAGTTGCGATGTCTGCTGCTGATTTCAGCCTCTATTTCATTACGGACCGGGCACAATCTCCCGGGGGCTCACTGTCGGGCGTTGTCAGGGCGGCGCTGGAGGGGGGCGTTCGGGCGGTCCAGCTTCGGGAAAAGGATCTTGGGGGCCGCGACTGCTTCGCGCTGGCAATGGAATTGCGCAGCATTACCTCAGCCTTTGGCGCGCGCCTGTTCATCAACGACCGCCTGGATGTCGCACTGGCGGTCGGTGCCGACGGGGTTCATCTCGGAGCCGCCAGCCTGCCGATAAGGGAGGCGCGCAGACTGGCCGGGCCACGCTTTCTGATCGGCTACTCTGCCCATGCTTGCGACGAAGCTTGCCAAGCCGAGGCTGACGGCGCCGATTTCATCACCTTCGGTCCGGTCTACCATACCCCTTCCAAGGCATCATTCGGACCGCCGTTCGGAGTGGGGGCGCTGAAAATGGTCTGCTCCCGTGTCAATATCCCCGTATTTGCCCTCGGTGGTGTCAAAATTACGTCAATAAGTGAGGTTCTGGCAGCCGGCGCCGGCGGCATTGCTTTGATTTCCGCCATCATGGCCTCGTCAGATCCGCGTCAAGCGGCCGTATCACTGCTTCAAACGATCGAGAAACATGTTCAATCCTCCCGATGAACGCATACATCCCGAGCTCCGAATCCACTCTTACGGGCATTACCTGCGACGCCGCTTCGGTTGCCGGATCAGCAAGGTCAACGTGGACGCAGGATTCACCTGCCCCAACCGCGACGGCAGCAAGGGCACCGGTGGTTGCATCTACTGCAATAACGTCTCGTTTTCTCCCAAGGACACCCTGGCAGCGATCCCGCTTGAAGAACAGGTTGCCCACGGCGTGGCGTATCACCGGCAGCGGCTCGGTTCCGAAAAATTTATCGTCTATTTCCAGAAATACACCAATACGTACGGTTCGGTAGAGATGCTGGCCGAGCTGTACCGCCGCGCCTTGGCCATGCCCTCGGTGATCGGCATCTCGGTCGGGACTCGTCCCGATTCGCTCTCGGACGGTGCGCTGGAGCTTCTGACCGAAATTGCCCGCACGCACTATGTCTGTCTGGAGCTGGGCCTGCAGTCCATGGACGATGCCATCCTGGCCCGCATCAACCGCGGTCATACGCTGGACGATTTTGTGCAGGCAGTGCAACGCGCTGCCAGACGGAATTTTGACATCTGTGCCCATCTGATCCATGGCTTTCCCGGCGAGTCCGCTGCCGAGTTTCTCAGGACCGCCGAGCTGATTGCAGGGCTGCCGATCGATTCGGTCAAACTGCACCAGTTGCATGCCGTGGAGGGGACCGAACTGGCCGAGCTGTATCGCCGGGGCGAATTCAGGCCGCTCGAGTTTCAGGAATATGTAGCCACAGTCGCCGACTTCCTGGAACGGCTTCCAGCGCGGGTCACGGTCCAGCGCCTGTACGGGTCGGCGCCACTGGCTATCGGCGTGGCGCCGCGGTGGGGGCTGAAGAACAACCAGATGTGGTACGCGGTGGTCAACGAACTGGTCCGGCGCGGTTCATGGCAAGGATGCCGTCTGGACTGAAATTTCAACCGCTCTGAAAGTGTGACGTCTTCCGCCTCCACCGGATTTAAGAGCCACTACGGTTGGATCGCATGGAGCGTTTCTGCGGAGGCTCGGCTGTATATAGTTTTACGTATTTGTTTCAAAATGCACCGTACGCAAAATCTCTAGAAGGAGTCAGCATATGTCCGATCTACGAGTCCGTTTCGCACCCAGCCCAACCGGGTACCTCCACGTGGGTGGAGCCCGTACCGCTTTGTTCAACTGGCTGTTGGCCCGCAAGCAGGGGGGAACATTCATTCTGCGCATCGAGGATACCGACGTGGAGCGCTCAACCAAGGAGTCGGTCGATGCGATTCTGCAGGGGATGGAATGGCTCGGGTTGGATTGGGACGAGGGGCCCTTCTATCAGTCGGAGAACTTTCCGCTCTACAAGCAGCATGTGCAGCAGTTACTGGACGAGGGTAAGGCCTACCGCTGCTATTGTTCGCCCGAAGAGCTGGAAGCCCGTCGGGAACAGGCCATGCGCGAGGGGCGCAAGCCAAAGTATGACGGAAGGTGTCGCAACTTAAAGGACGCTCCGGCAGATAAACCGTCCGTGGTACGTTTTCTCGCGCCGCAGGAGGGCAGCACTTCCTTCGACGACCTGATCAAGGGCACAATCTCCTTTCCCAATGAGGAGTTGGACGATCTCATTATCCAGCGCAGCGACGGTACGCCGACTTACAACTTCTGCGTAGTGATCGACGATGCCAGCATGCGCATAACCACTGTCATCAGGGGCGACGACCACGTCAACAATACGCCGCGCCAGATCCAGCTCTACCAGGCGCTCGGATTTCCGGTGCCGCAGTTCGCCCATGTGCCGATGATCCTCGGCAGCGACAAGGCGCGCCTCTCCAAGCGCCACGGCGCCACCAGTGTGATCGCTTACCGTGACATGGGATTCCTGCCCGAAGCACTGAACAACTACCTGGTGCGGCTCGGCTGGAGCCACGGCGACGACGAAATCTTCAGCCGCGACGAGATGGTGGCCAAGTTCGATATCGGCAGTGTCGGCCGTTCTGCCAGCGTATTCAACTCCGATAAGCTGCTCTGGCTGAATGCCCATTACATCAAAAGCGGAGATCCTCAGCGGCTGTCGCGACTGCTGCTCCCCTTTCTGGCAGAGCGAGGCATCGACCCTGCAGCAGGAGGCCCCGACCTGGCGGCTGCCGTCACCACGCTGCAGGAGCGGGCCCGCACTATGCTCGAAATGGCAGATGCGGTCCTGTTTTATTACCGGGCGCCCGAGGCCTATGATCAGGCCGCCCTGGCTAAATTCGAGAAAGCGCACCTGATGGCGGTTTACGGCGTTGTGGCGGAAAAATTGGCAGCAGCCACGGCTACCACGGCGGCGGAATTCGATGCGCTTTTCAAGGAGATCTGCACGGAAAACGGCTGGAAGATGCCCCAGGTGGGCCAGCCGGTCCGGATCGCCCTTTCCGGTGGTACCCAGGCGCCCGGTATCGGTGAAATGATCGTTACTCTTGGAACAGCGGAGGTCGTCCGCCGGATCGAACGGGCGCGGCAGGCTGTTTCGGAGTGAGCTGGAAAGCTCTCCGCTTACCGCAGTTATCCGATGTTTGGCTGAGATGGACAGTCCCCGGTGCGTGACGCGCTTCCGGCCTCGGTTGTGGCACAGCTGGGCATTGGGATACCCGCTTTTACCGCGCATGGATTGGCAAATAGTGCCGCACGGATGCCCCGGTAACGGACGTTTCCCAGGATGCTGCTGGACAGTGTTGCGGCCTGGGCATATGATGGACACATGAACACGAACGCTTCCCCTTTCAAGATCGTCAGCGATTATGTCCCCCGCGGCGACCAGCCCCAGGCCATCGCCGAACTGGTGGCCGGCATCGAGGCGGGGGACCGCCATCAGGTGCTGCTGGGGGTTACCGGCTCGGGCAAGACCTACACGGTGGCCAATGTCATTGCCACCGTCGGCAAGCCAGCGCTGGTGCTGGCCCCCAACAAGACTCTGGCGGCCCAGCTCTACGGCGAGTTCAAGGAGCTCTTCCCCGAGAACGCCGTCGAGTTTTTCGTTTCCTACTACGATTATTACCAGCCTGAAGCATATATCCCCACCAGCGACACCTTCATCGAAAAAGATTCCGCCATCAACGACGAGATCGACAAGATGCGCCACTCGGCTACCCGCAGTCTGCTGACCCGCCGGGATGTGATCATCGTGGCTTCGGTTTCCTGCATTTACGGGATCGGTTCGCCCGAGGCCTATGCCAGCATGCACATCTTCTTCCACCAGGGGGAGGACTACGGCCGGGACACCCTGCTGCGAAAACTGGTCGAGATACAGTACGAGCGCAACGACACCGATTTCCACCGCGGCACCTTCCGGGTCCGGGGGGATGTAATCGAGGTCTTTCCGGCCTATGACGACGAGAAGGCCCTGCGGATCGAGTTCTTTGGCGACGAGATCGAGAGCATCAGCGAGATCGATCCGTTGCGGGGAGTGGTGCTGCACCGGCTTTCCAAATGCGCCATATATCCCGCTTCCCACTACGTTTCGAGCCGCGAGACCCTGGAGCGGGCTGTGGAGCAGATCCGCGTCGACCTGGGGGAGCGGATCCGCCACTTCCGCACCGAGAACATGCTGCTGGAGGCCCAGCGCATCGAACAGCGCACCTTCTTCGATATCGAGATGATGGAGGAGATGGGCTTCTGCCAGGGGATCGAAAACTACTCGCGTTATTTCGATGGCCGCCAGCCTGGTGAGCCCCCCTATACCCTGATCGACTATTTCCCTAAGGACTTCGTGCTGTTCGTGGACGAGTCGCATATCAGTATCCCGCAGGTGGGTGGCATGTTCCGCGGCGACCGCAGCCGCAAGGATACCCTGGTGACATACGGTTTCCGACTGCCGGCCGCGCTGGACAACCGGCCGCTCAACTTTGGTGAGTTCGAGACGCGCGTAAACCAGGCAGTCTATGTTTCGGCCACGCCGGCCGATTACGAGCTGGAGAAGAGCGGCGGTGTTTTCGTGGAACAGGTTATTCGCCCCACCGGCCTGGTGGATCCGCAGATCGAAGTGCGGCCGGTAACGGCCGGGACGGGGGGCGTCGGGCAGGTCGACGACCTGCTGCACGAGGTGCGCGAAACCGTGGCCCGCGGCGAGCGGGTGCTGGTAACGACCCTGACCAAGCGTATGGCCGAGGAATTGACCAACTACTACCGCGAGCTGGGGGTGCGGGTCAGGTACCTGCATTCGGATATCGACACCATCGAGCGGATGCAGATCCTGCGCGATCTGCGGTTGGGGGAATTCGACGTGCTGGTGGGCATCAACCTGCTGCGCGAGGGGCTGGATCTGCCGGAGGTCTCGCTGGTGGCGATTCTGGATGCCGATAAGGAGGGCTTCCTGCGTTCCAGCCGCTCCCTGATCCAGACCTGCGGCCGGGCCGCACGCAACGTCCACGGGCGTGTGTTGATGTACGCCGACGGCATTACCCGCTCCATGCAGGAGTGTATCGACGAAACCGAGCGTCGCCGCAGCAAGCAGCTGGCCTATAACCGCGAATACGGCATCACCCCCGAGACGGTCAGGAAGAGCATGCGCACCATCCTCGGCACGATCGAGGAGCGCGATTACTTCACGCCGGGCGGCAATGTCGCTGAACCATCCGCCGGATACGACGTGGCCCCCAAGGATATTCCCAAGCTGGTCAAGAAACTGCGTAAAGAAATGCTGGCAGCCGCCAAGGAGCTGGATTTCGAACGGGCGGCGGAACTGCGGGACAAGGTCAAGCAGTTGGAGGAACAGGAACTGGCGCTGAGATAGATTTTCGGCCCTATTCCCGACCAAGCCATTTTTGAAGAACCGGCAGGGGCATTACTGAATTTCGAGAGAGGCTGCATGAGTTTTCAAAGCGTTCCGGCGAACCCGGATCAGAGGAACGTGCTGACCGCGGAGGAGATCGGCTCGTTCCGTGAGCTGATCTACGGGCATCACCGTTCCCATCCCCGTCCGATGCCGTGGCGTGAAACAGACGATCCCTATGCGATTCTGGTATCGGAGATCATGCTGCAGCAGACCCAGGTGGAACGGGTCAGGAAAAAATACGTCGAGTTTCTGGATGCCTTCCCCACCCCTGCTGCATTGGCCGCGGCATCATTGGCCGAGGTGTTGCGGGTCTGGCAGGGGCTGGGTTACAACCGCCGCGCCATTGCCTTGCAGCGCTGCTGTACGGCCATCATGACCCGCTTTAACGGCAAGGTGCCCGGAGAGATCGAAACGCTGGAAACGCTGCCCGGCATCGGCTTCTATACCGCCCGCGCCGTGGCTGCCTTTGCCTTTTGCATTGCCGCCCCCTTGATCGAAACCAACATCCGGACGGTCTTTCTGCATCTCTTCTTTGCAGGCCGGGAGCAGGTTGCCGACCGTGACATCATGCCGCTGGTATCGGCCACATTGGACCGCAGCAATCCCCGGGAATGGTACTATGCCCTGATGGATTACGGTGTGATGCTGAAGCAGGCACATCCCAATCCCGGCCGTCGGAGTGCCCATCATATCCGTCAGTCCCCCTTCAAAGGCTCCAACCGCGAGTTGCGCAGCAGGATTCTCGGAGCGGTTCTGGCGGAATCGGGCCTGTCGGCGTCCCAGCTGAAAAGTTGTCTTGAGGTTGAAGCTGAGCTGCTGGAGAAAAACCTGTGCGACCTGCAACGCGAGGGTTTTCTTATTCGGGTCGGTTCCACCTTGATGGTGGCCGGGCAGTCGTCGTCGCCATGAAATAGAAAAGGGCCGGCCATCAGGCCAGCCCCCGTTGATACGCTGTTGGCTCGTATTACTTCTTGTGGCAGTCCTTGCAGCCGGTGGGGCCCTGCTTCATTTCCACGTGGCAGCCCTTGCAGGTTTTGTGGGCCCAGTCCTTGTTGAGCTCGGCGATCTTGCCGGGGCCCTTGGCATGGCACTTCGAGCAGTCCTTCAGCATCTCCTGGTGCTTCTTGTGCGGGAATGTCACTTTTCCCATGGATGCCGGCAGTTCGATGACGTCTGCAGCAAGGGCGGTTCCGGCGAATGCGGTGAGGGCAAGCAGGGCGATCAGTGTCTTTTTCATGGGACGACTCCATTTTTGGGGATTTGAAAACCGTTGTGACAGATTATTCACTTGTCGTGCCAACGGTGAGACGAAAGATACCCGGCCTCGCCCGCCCTTTCAATAACTCGGCCCCAACGCCTTGGGGTGGGGAATTTACCGGCTTTTTTGGACAGTTCTAACCCCCCTCGGGGTTCTTGTTACCGCAAATGGGGTACGTTCTCTTCTGGCTTATTACCGGCTGCAAGCATAAAATCTTGCCTTGCCAGGCAGGACTGTGTAAAAATTATCAGGTTACAACCAATACGAGGAGGAAGCATTCAGATGAAACAGCTTGACAACCGACGCGGCTTTACCCTGATCGAGATCATGGTGGTAATTGTCATCCTGGCTCTGCTGGCAGCTCTGGTCGGCCCCCGGCTGATGGGCCGCACCGATGACGCCAAGATTACCGATGCCAAGGTTCAGATCAAGAATATCGAGACAGCCCTGAAACTGTACAAGTTGGACAACGGTACATTCCCTTCCACTGAGCAGGGGCTTTCGGCACTGGTGACCAAGCCAACAGTCGGAACGATTCCCAATAATTACAAGAGCGAAGGCTATCTGGAAAGCAAGAAGGTTCCCAAGGACCCCTGGGGCAACGATTACATCTACATATCACCCGGTGAGCAGGGTGACTATGATCTTCTGTCCTATGGTGCCGACGGTGCAAAAGGGGGAGAGGGCAAGAATGCCGATATCAGCAGTGCAGATGTAAAGTAAGGCGCTTGATATCGTTGATGAACCCAAGGGATTGAAATCATGCCTGTGCGCATGATCTCAATCCCTTTTTTTGTGTCTGCAAGCCCCTCTCAAGAGACTTTGTGGTGATTAAATTTGTATAATTCAGTTGTTTTTTTACCATTCTGCGCTATAGTCCCATTCTGCTAACCTATTATTTTTATTAAAAATAAAAGTTTTTAGCTTTTTTAAATGGTAGCTGACATTTGCGAGGAGGATGAGAAACATGACCCAGAAGTATGTTTATTTTTTTGGTGACGGCCAAGCCGAGGGCCGCTCCGACATGAAAAACCTGCTGGGTGGCAAGGGGGCCAATCTGGCCGAAATGACCAGCATCGGTCTGCCGGTTCCTCCCGGCTTCACCATTTCCACCGAAGTCTGCACCGAATTCTACAAGAACGATCGCAATTACCCACCCGCCTTGGCTGCAGAGGTGGTAGCCGCCCTGAGGCGGGTGGAGGAGCTGATGGGCAGAAAATTCGGTGATCCAGCCAATCCTCTGCTGGTCTCGGTCCGCTCCGGCGCCCGGGCCTCCATGCCGGGCATGATGGACACCGTCCTGAATCTGGGGTTGAACGACACCACCGTGCAGGGCATCATTGCCCAGAGTGGCGACGAGCGTTTCGCCTACGATGCCTACCGCCGTTTCGTGCAGATGTATGCCGACGTGGTGATGGGAATGGAAAAGGAAATCCTCGATCACCTGTTGGAGCAGAAAAAGGAACAGCGCGGCGTACATCTCGACACCGATCTGACCGCTGCTGACTGGAAGGAACTGGTGGGGGTTTTCAAGGCAACCATAAAAAAGGAGCTGGGCACGGAATTTCCCGATGATCCCCAGGCACAGTTATGGGGTGCCATCGGTGCCGTGTTCGGGTCCTGGATGAACCAGCGCGCCATCACCTATCGCAAGCTCAACAACATCCCGGCCGACTGGGGTACTGCCGTCAACGTACAGTCAATGGTATTCGGCAACATGGGCAATGATTGTGCCACCGGCGTGGCCTTTACCCGCGATCCCTCCACCGGGGAGAATTACTTTTTCGGTGAATTCCTGGTCAATGCCCAGGGAGAGGACGTGGTGGCCGGCATACGCACCCCGCAGCCGATCAACCGCGTAAAGGACAAGGACGGTAAGTTGCCTTCCATGGAGGAGGTCATGCCGGACTGCTACCAGCAACTGGTCCAGATCCGCGGCATTCTCGAGAAGCATTACAAGGACATGCAGGATATCGAGTTTACCATCGAAAAAGGCATCCTTTACATGCTGCAGACCCGCAACGGCAAACGCACCGCGCCTGCGGCCATCAAGATCGCGGTCGAAATGGTAAGGGAAGGGCTGATCGACGAGAAGACCGCCGTTCTGCGCGTGGCGCCCAACCAACTCGACCAGTTGCTACACCCCTGCCTCGACCCTAAAGCCGAGAAGCTGGTGATTGCCAAGGGGCTGCCTGCCTCGCCCGGCGCCGTATCCGGCGAAGTGGTGTTCACCGCCGATGAAGCCGAGGCCGAAGCCAAGACCGGCCGCAAGGTGATCCTGGTCAGGATCGAAACGTCCCCCGAAGATATTCACGGCATGCATGCGGCCCAAGGCATCCTCACTGCCCGCGGGGGCATGACCTCCCACGCCGCAGTGGTTGCCCGCGGCATGGGTAAATGCTGCGTGGCCGGCTGCGGAGATATCAAAGTCGATTATGTGACGGAGACATTTACCGCCAAAAACGGCGTGGTAGTGAAGCGGGGGGATCTGATCACCCTGAACGGCTCCAGCGGAGAGGTCATGCTGGGGGCCGTGCCGACCATTCCGGTGCAGCTGACCGGCGATTTCGGCACCCTGATGGGGTGGGTTGACGGCTTCCGCACCATGAAGGTCCGCGCCAATTCCGACACCCCCCACGACTCCAAAGTTGCCCGCGACTTCGGGGCTGAAGGGATCGGCCTGTGCCGCACCGAACACATGTTCTTCGATGCCGAGCGCATTGCGGCGGTGCGCGAAATGATCCTGTCCGACGAGTTGGAAGGGCGTGAAAGGGCCCTGGCCAAAATCATGCCGATGCAGAAGGGGGACTTCATCGGCATTTTCCGTGAGATGAAGGGGCTGCCGGTCACCATCCGTCTGCTCGACCCGCCGCTGCATGAATTCCTGCCCCAGGAAGACAGGGACATCGAGGACCTGGCCAAAACCATGGGGGTTTCGGTCGGTGCCATCAAGCACAAGATCGAGTTCCTGCACGAATTCAACCCGATGCTGGGACATCGCGGCTGCCGACTCGGCATCACCTTTCCCGAAATTTACGACATGCAGGTGCGCGCCATCATGGAGGCGGCCTGCGAACTCGTCAGGGATGAGGGCTTCACCATCGTGCCCGAGATCATGATCCCGCTGATCGCTACCGTAAAGGAGCTGCAGGTGCTGAAGCAGAATGCCGCGGCTGTCTGCGAGGAGGTCATTGCGCAGTACGGGGTCAAGCTGGAGTACCTGATCGGCACTATGATCGAACTGCCCCGTGCCGCCCTGACGGCCGACGAGATTGCGGTTGAGGCCGAATTCTTTTCCTTCGGCACCAACGACCTGACCCAGACGACCTTTGGTCTGTCCCGCGACGATGCCGGTAAATTTCTGCCTTTTTACGTCGATAGCGGCATACTGCCGGAAGATCCGTTCGTGTCGCTGGATCAGTCCGGGGTGGGCAAGCTGGTGAAGCTGGCTTGCCAGCAGGGACGCACCACCCGCTCGGACATTAAGCTGGGCATCTGCGGCGAGCATGGCGGCGATCCGGCCTCGGTCATGTTCTGCCACGAAATCGGTCTGGACTACGTCTCCTGTTCGCCATTCCGAGTGCCCATCGCCCGCCTGGCCGCCGCTCATGCTGCATTAAGTTCCTGATTTTCTTCATCGTTCCGCTGATAGCACAAAAAGGGGATGGATCATGCGATCCATCCCCTTTTGTTTTGCCCATCTCCCGAGTTTACGGTGACCCCGGTATGTCCGGCGATTTATACGGATTCAACCAGTCCTGATTTTTCAAACCCTGAAGCGGCTCACGATCGATCGCAATTCGACGGCAGTGCGTGACAGTTCGGAAGCTGCGGCTTCGGTCTGCTGCGCGCTCTCAGCGGAAGCATTCACCACCTCCGAAATGTGGTGGATGCTTTCGGAGATACCTGATGCGGTCGCTGACTGCTGTTCCGCGGCCGTTGCCACCTGGGAAACGCATTCGATCAACGGGCCGATGTGGCTTTTGATCGTGCCGATCGCCTGGCTGGAGAGCTGCACATCCCTGGTCCCGTTGCGTACGCTGCCGGAACTCTGCTCCATGGAAGTCACGACATTTTTAACATCGCTCTGCAGGCTGCCGATGATGCCCTGTATTTCCTGGGTGGCCTTGGTCGTTCTCTCCGCCAGGCTGCGCACCTCGTCCGCCACAACCGCAAAACCACGCCCCTGGTCCCCGGCCCTGGCCGCCTCGATGGCAGCATTCAAGGCCAGCAGATTGGTTTGATCGGCAATGTCGCCGATGGCCACAACGATGTCCCCGATGCGCTCCGAGTTGGTACCGAGTGCCTTGACCGCCTCGGTCGTTCCGATTACCATCCGCTCGATCTCTCCCATCATGGTGGTCATGCTGGAAATGACCTTTTCACCGTCACGGGTTGCAGTATCAGTTTCCGAGGCTTTGGATGCCATCACGTGGCAGCTCTTGGATATGGAACTGCTGACGGAGGCCAGTTCTTCAGCCGCGAGGCTGACTGAGCTGGACTGCTGCGAGGCTTCCACGGTGCCCGAAGAAATACGCGACGAAGAACTGCGCAGAAGGTCGGATGCATCCGAAATCTGGCTGGAAGATGACTGCATTCCGGAGATCATGTGCTGCATGGCCTTCTGCAGTTCGATGATGGAGGCCAGTATCCTGCTCAACTCCGTCCTGCGCTTGATGACTATCTGCTGGGAGAGGTTTCCGCCGGCCATTTCATGAAGGTGTCCGATGGCCCTGTTGATGGGTTCAATGATCGACATGATGTTGACGAAGCAGAAAACGGCACCGAGCACTATCGAAAGGGCGATGGTGGCATACATGACGAGAAAGCCGAATTGGGCGGCAACACCGACCGCCACCAGACAAAAGCTGTAGCAGATGCAGAATACCCACAGGCGTGTCTTGATCTGCAGCCCGCGGTACCATTCCCACAAAAACATATTCACCCCCTTTGATGATGTGCAACAGTCTGAAAAACGGCCGGATCACTCTTCGGCAAACACCAGCGCCGTGAAAACATAGATGTCGCACTGCTTCTTCCAGGCGTTCTCCGGCAGGCCCGCCTTGAGGCAGATGTGTTTCAGGAACGTTTCCCGGTCCCATCCATACTCGGTCGCGACCTGGGGCAGCAAAACACCGCGATAGGTGTTTTTGACAATATAAAGCCCATGTTTACCGACCTGGATCTCTTCGGGGGCGGAAATTTTTTTGAGGGGGGAGAGTACCGATATTTCAAGGTCGAAATTTTCGAGATCCTGGGGTTTCATGCGGTAGAAGCGGGGGTCCTGTGTGGCGGCTGAGATGGCCATTTCCTGAACCAGGCGGAAAAGCGGCTTGTCCGACATGAAGTTGCCGATGCATCCCCGCAGGCGGCCATGCTGCTTGATGGTGACGAAACAGCCGTTCTCGGCGCACATGCCGGGGGAATTTGCATCCACGGGGGGCGCCTCGCCGGTCATGACAAAACCATTGATCGTATCCCGGGCAATTTTCAGCAGTTCCTTCTGTTCCGTTTTCGTGAGAAGTTCGGCCATGCAATCTCCCTCTTCACAGCGGGTTCAAAACTGTCTGGCTATCCTGCCGGGCTCACCTAGCGATAATGCTTTCTGCGGAACAGCCCGGTCTTCACGCTTACGATCCTGTCCAGGAACAGCATTCCGTCCAGATGGTCCATCTCGTGCTGGATCGCCACCGCTTCGAAACCGGTCGCGGTGACTTCCCGCACCGTTCCATCCGGCTCGGTGAAACGCACGGTGATCTCGGTGGCCCGCTCGACGTCGCCGGTGTAATCGGGGATGCTCATGCAGCCTTCGCGCATGACGGCTGCGCCCTGCCGGGAAAGGATGACCGGATTGATCATGCGGAGCAGGCCGTGATTGTTTTCACGCCCCTGGCGGCTGCCGGAGACATCCACCACGCAGACGCGAAGGGTCACCCCAATCTGCGGTGCGGCCACTCCGACCGAACCGGGGCCGGCGTGCATGGTGTCCAACAGGTCCTCGACCAGAGTGTGAATGTCGCGGTCAATGGTGCCCACCTCATGGCAGATCTTTTTCAGCACCGGGTGGGGATAGCAGAGGATGGTTTGGATCGGCATATATCAGAGGGTGACCGGCGTGATGGTCCGTACGCCGATCTCCACGTTCAGCTCCTTTTTGAGGCTCTCCAGCAGCCCTTCCACATCTTCCGGCGTCTGGCCCGAAGGAACGGCTGCCTCCAACATCATTACGTAGACAGGTTCGGCCGGGGAGCCGACCAGTTTGGTGGAAAGATCCATGATATTGACGTTGCGCTGGGCAAGTTCGTGGGTGACGCGGTACACGATGCCGGGCCGGTCGGCCCCGTAGACCGACACCAGGCAGATCTCGCCGGCAGCCTCCTGGCGCACGATTTCATCGGCATGCAGCGTGCGTACCGCCAGGGACATGCCGAGACCATCGCAGACAGGTTTGATTTCTTCGAACAGGCGTGTTTTACTGAACGGCTTGGGGTGGGAGACGATCAGAATCATCGCGAACTCACCGGCCAGCATGGTGCAGCTGGAATCGGCGATGTTGCAGCCCAGTCGAAAGAGCACTTCGGCAATGGCAGCCACAATGCCGGGCCGATCCTTGCCAACTACTGAAACAGCATAGTGAGCGGTTTCAAGGTGTTGCATCATTGGAGCCCCCGATGAAATTGTATACAGGGTTGCTTAACACTAAACGATTTCATCTGCAAATGTTTTTTATATCAGGTATACTGCCGCCCTATTATAAAGGAAAACGCCATGAAAACAACCATTACACGCTCCGTTTGCCCCTATGACTGCCCCGATACCTGCGGGATGTTGGTAGAAGTGAACAATGGTCGGGCGGTACGGGTGAGCGGAGATCCTGATCACCCCATGACCCGCGGCCTGCTCTGCCCCAAGATGAACAACTACCAGCAGACCGTGCACTCGCCCCGTCGTCTGACCACTCCACTGCTCAGAACCGGAACCAAGGGTGAAGGACGTTTCACGCCGATCGGCTGGGACGAGGCCATCGAGCGCATCGGCACGCGCTGGCAGGAGTTGCTCGGAGCCTTCGGTGGCGAATGCGTTCTACCATACTCTTACGCCGGTACGATGGGATTGGTGCAGCGCAACAGCGGCCATGCCTTTTTTCACAAGCTGGGCGCCTCGCGGCTGGAGCGCACCATTTGCTCCCCGGCCAAGGATGCGGGCTGGAAACAGATCATGGGTGATACGCCCGCCATGGATCCGACCGAGATGGCACACAGCGACCTGGTGATCCTGTGGGGCATCAACGCCGCTGCCACCAGCATCCATGCCATGCGGGACGCGCAGAAAGCACGTCATAAAGGCGCCCGGCTGTGGGTGATCGACACCTACCGCACACCCACCGCCGATGCCGCGGACGAGGCTTTTCTCGTCCGGCCCGGTTGTGACGGGGCGTTGGCGTTGGGGATGATGCACGTCATCGTGCGCGAGGGGTGGGCGGACCACCAGTTCATCGACGCAAACGTACTCGGCTTCGAGACCTTCGAGGCGGAAGTTCTGCGGGAGTGCACCCCTGAGCGGATGTCGGCCGTCTGCGGGCTTGCGCCCGAAACCATCGAGCGCCTGGCACGGGAATATACCGCTGCCGCGGCCCCCTTCATCCGGCTGGGGAGCGGCCTGACTCGCTATGCCAACGGCGCCATGACCGTGCGCACCATTTCCTGCCTGCCGGCTGTGACCGGTGCCTGGCAGCGGCCGGGTGGGGGCATTTTCTGCAGTACCTCCACCGGCGGAGCCTTTCCGCTGTATCTTGTCACACGGGAGGATTTCCAGAAGGAGCCCGCGCGCATGGTCAGCATGAATCAGCTGGGAGCAGCGCTCAACGATCTGGACGATCCGCGGATCATGTCGCTGTACGTGTACCACTCCAATCCGGCAGCCATTGCCCCGGACCAGAATGCCGTCATCCGCGGGCTGTCCCGCGAGGACCTGTTCACCGTGGTGCACGAACGTTTCATGACCGATACCGCCCGCTACGCCGACATCGTGCTGCCTGCCACCTCGTCGCTGGAGCACCCCGACCTGTACCGCTGCTACGGCGGGTACCACGCCCAGAGCTGCCGGGCAGTAATTCCTGCGGTGGGGGAGGCCAAAAGCAATTGGGAGGTGTTCGGACTGCTGGCCCGGAGCATGGGCTGGGATGAGCCGTTCTTTCAGTTGTCTGCGGAGGAAGTGATCGAACTGCTGGTGGACGAGGTCAACACCTGGCGGACTGCTGCCGACAACGAGCGTCTGCGCCGGGGCGAACCGGTGCAGTTGACGCCATTATCGGACCCGAAGCGGGGCTGGCGGACCCCCTCCGGCAGAATCGAAATCCTCAACCCGCGCGAGAAGGAGCATCTGCCGCGTCTGCTGCCGACCCATGCCGAAGGGGACCGGCTGCCGCTGCGCCTTCAGCCGGCTACCACCCCCTTTGCTCTTAACTCCTCCTTTTACGAGCAGGAGGGCCTGCGGGACCGGCAGGAATGCATGCAGCTGATGATGCATCCGCTGGATGCCGAGCAGCGGGAATTTGCCGATGGTGCTGCGGTCGTCGCATTCAACGGATTGGGGGAGGTGGAGTTCTCCCTGAAGGTTACCGAGCGCGTTCCCGCAGGAACAGTGGTCACCGAAGGGGTCTGGTGGCGGGAATTCATCCCCGGCGAGCGGGGAGTCAATGCCCTGACCTCCCAGCGCCTGACCGACGGCGGGCGGGGCAGTACCCTGTACGACGTGGCAGTGGATGTGAGAGCAGCCTAGCGCTTCTATCGCCCCTGCACCGAACGCAGCAGTTCCAACTGACCGGCTACGGTTCCCGGATCTCCATGTCCGGCCCGCGCCAGCAGTGGTGCCACGGCCTGCTCGGGCGCGATGCGGGGGCTGCCGCAGTCGGTCAGGTGATGCATCAACCGCATGGTACGGAAAGCGTCGAACCAGCCGTGAAAGGCATTCAGAAGCCTGTCGCGACTGGGAGCGTTCCGCTTCATATTGTCCCAGGCCGCGCCGAAACCGGCCTGCTCCAGGAAACTGCCCAGGTGCGGCGCCACCCGGCCCGCCCGTTGCGTTATCCCCCCGCCATCCTCATCCGCATAGTCTCGAGCCAATCCAAGCCATTCCTCCAGTATGCCGAACAGCTCCGGTCGATAGAACAGCATCTGCTCATTGCCCTTGGCCAGCATGTCCCCCACCGCGCGGCCGGTGCCGAAAGGGACCCGGTGCGAGGAGCGCGGCGAGGGGTGCACGACCGTGCCGGAGAGCGGGGCTACACCGGCGGTCTTGTGCACCTGCTGCAGAAAGTAGAAGTCCTCACCCGCCAGCCGCCGGTTCATCCCGCCGCTTGCGGCATAAGCCGAAGCCCGGCACGCCATGGCGCTCCCCACGGTATGAAAGGCATAGGGGGAGCCGGCCAGCTCCAGTCCCTGCACATAGACCCGCAAGAACAGCTCATAGCGGTCGATGGCAGCCTGCCCCTGCGGCGTTGCGGCCGGTTGATGCCGAAAGGGAAGGCAGGCTCCGCCGGCAGTTGCAACGGCAAAGTGGTGGACAATAGCCTCCAGATAGTCGGGCTGCACCAGCGTGTCGGCATCCAGGCAGACCAGCAGCGGATCGTGATCGCGATAGTCCAGGTGCGACAGGGCCAGATCGAGCCCGATCTTGCGTGCCAGCCCCACCCCCTGCTTTAAGGGCAGTTCGCAGCTGGGGGAGGCGGCATCGACCCAGCACAGGTTTGTCAGGCCGTACCGCTGTCGCCACTGCGGCAGCGTGGTCAGCGTGGTTTGGTTGTCGGCCTGTTCTTCCAGAGAGGCGTCGCCGCGCTGGTTGACCACTACCAGGATCAGGAAGCGCTCCAGCAGGTCGGGCGGGTTTTGAGCCAGCGAATGCAGGGTGCGGGGCAGGTTTTGCAATTCCGCCAGGCTGGGGATGACCACAGCGCCGTGAAATATTCCGGCTGGGGGTTCGGTGATGTGCCAGGGGGCGGATACGGCGCGCTTGGCGAAGTAGGCGGCGATGGCTGTGGGAATAAAAGGATTACCGGAAGGTTCCATTACTGCGGGGCGTCCTCGATGGCTTCGAATTCGGCGTTTATCCGCGTGCTCTCGCCGCGCACCCTGAGGCTGGCCTCCATGAACCGCTGTCGACGAAGCCTGACCTCAATCTCGTGCTTCAGGTCGTCGGGTGGTCGCAAGGATAATGTAGTCATTTATGTGTTCCTTGCAAGTCGCATTTATTCGAAATCTGCCCCTCGATCGGTCGGCGGCACGCTTGTTTCACCGCTTCCGCAGCATCCGCTTGTCACCCACCCGGATGGTCACCTTCTCGCCGTCGAAATGTTCCAGGAGCGGGATCAGGAACTTGCGCGACAGGCCGGTCACATCGCGGTACTCGGGAGGGGTGATTTCACCCTTGTCCTTCAGGAGCGCCACCAGTTTCTCCCGCAGGCCATCCAAGGCAGCCGTGGCATAAAACAGATCGCCGGAGATGCGTACCGCGTCGTTGTTCCTGGTCAGCAGGGCCAGGTTGTCGCGCACACTCTTTTCGTCGCAGCGGAAGCGCTCCATGATCTCCTTGATGGTGGGGGGCTCGATCCCTTTTTCCTGCAGAAAGGCAGCGATTCTGGCGGCCAGGCCGTCGGTCGCAATGGCGGCACCAATGGTCCGGCCGGCCGGTTTGACGATCTCCCGGTCGGACACCACCGTCCCATCCCGCTCCAGGGCAGCCAGCAGCGGCGTGAAGAAACGCGGGTCGCTCCGTCTGGGCAGACGGGTCTTGAGCTCCTCCTTGCCCATGCCTGCCTTGAGCGGATTTGCGGACAGGAATGCCGCCACTTCCTCCAGCAGGCCTTTTTTCAGAGTGTCGAACGCCTCTCGTGCCAGAAAAATCCGCGGTTCGCGTATCACCTGGATGGCCTCGCCCGAGCCGAGCAGCGCCGACAGGGCCGCTTCGGCCACCTTGCGGGAAATACCGGCACGCAGCAGCAGCTCGTCGTGGCCGATGCCGGACAACAGGCTCTGGCCGATGATCAGCCCGAGGGTGCGCTGGTGTTCTGCAGTATCCAGCGCTTCGAGCAGGGCCAGCGCATCGGCGCTCCGCCTGCGGCGGTGCGGAGGGAACGGATCGAGGGTAATGCCCCCCCCAACGGTTACCTGGGGCGAAAAGGCCCGCAGAATGTAACTGTCGCCGGAGAGCAGCAGCGCGGGTTCCTTCAGGCGCAGCTGGGCGTAGGCGCTCTCTCCCGGCTGCAGGGCGTCGCGGTCCAGCAGGATCACCTGGGCCGGCACCTCGTAGGTGGCCGAGTGCAGACGTACCGTGGAACGGTGCTTCAGCGGCCGCGGAGCCGAGGAAAGGTAGTCCAGGCGCACATCCACCGCCCGGGTGGCCCGGAAGGTCTCCCGGGGCACCACCACATCGCCGCGGTGGGCCTCGGACAGGTCGATGCCCTGCAGATTGACGGCCAGGCGCTGGCCGGCCAGCCCCTTGTCGGTACTGGTGCCATGAGCCTGGATGCCGCGCACTCTGCCCTGGCGTTCCCCGGGCAGCAATTCCAGTTCATCTCCCACTGTTATCTCGCCGGCCAGCAGCGTACCGGTCACGACCGTGCCGAAACCGGGCATGGTGAAGACCCGGTCGACCGGCAGGCGGAAGTGCCCTTCGCGGCGCTTTTCGGCCACCTCGCCGGCCAGGCGCTCCAGTTCTTCCCTGAGCCAGTCCAGTCCTTCGCCGGTCTTCGAAGAGACCGCGCAGATGGGGGCCTGCTCCAGAAAGGTTCCGGCCACGAATTCGCGCACCTCTTCGGTCACCAGTTCCAGCCAGTCGTTGTCGACCATGTCGCGCTTGGTCAATGCCACCAATCCGCTTTTGACCCCCAGGAGCCGCAGGATATCGAGATGTTCGCGGGTCTGGGGCATGATGCCCTCGTCAGCCGCGATCACCAGCATGACCAGGTCCATGCCACCCACGCCGGCTACCATGGTGCGCACGAACTTTTCGTGCCCCGGCACGTCCACGATCCCGAAACGGACACCCCCCGGCAGCTGCAAATGGGCAAACCCCAGCTCGATGGTTATGCCGCGCGCCTTCTCCTCCTTGAGACGGTCGGTGTCGGTGCCGGTCAGGGCTTTGACCAGAGAGGTCTTGCCGTGGTCGATATGTCCGGCCGTGCCGAGGATCAGGTGTTTCACTGGTGCTCGTCCCCCTGATCCGTCTCGAATCTGCGCGCCTTGCGGCGCAACAGCAACTGCAGTGCCAGATCGGTCAGGATCAGACCGCAGACTGTCAGCAGGTAGGCCGGGCGGGCCTGAAAGTATCCGAGGCAGTTGAAGAACATGTACAGCGCCACGATGGCCGGCAGGAGACGGCGGGTGGAACGTGCCACGCTCGCGCCGGCCTCGGGATCATCGGGATTGAAGAGCGATAAAAGGCGCGGAGCCAGGAAAAAGCCGAGAGAGGCGTCCAACAGCACCAGCAGAGTGTTCAGCAGGAACAGCGGCAGATGAAATTGATCCATGTAAGATCCTTCGGATGTGATTTGAGAAGGCCAGCCCGGAGGAGCTAACGCTTGCGATTGAAGCGGTAGCCGACGCCGCGCACGGTCTGGAAGTGAACCGGCTTGCCCGGGTCGGGCTCGAAATAGCGCCGCAGGCGCATGACGAAATTGTCAAGGGTACGCGTTTCGGTGTCGGAGCTGTACCCCCAGACCGATTCCAGCAGTTCGCTGCGGGGAACGATTTCCCCCTCCTTGCGGAAAAACAACGACAGGACACGCACCTCCATCTCGGTCAGGTCGATCTCCCCCTGCGCGGTCCTGGCGCGGTAGGAGAGCAGGTAGACTTCGTTGTCGCCGAAGCTGTAGCCCTCTTCCACCGGATCGGGGCGGTACCAGGAGGAGCGGCGCAGCATGCCTTTAACCCTCAGCAGGAACTCCATCAGGTTGAAGGGTTTGGTGAGATAGTCGTCGGCACCGCTTTCCAGGCCGCTGACCCGGTCGGCATCTTCGGAGCGCGCGGTCAGCATCAGGATCGGCACGCGTGCATCCAGGCTGCGCACGGCCTTGCAAACTTCGAAGCCATCCTTGCCGGGCAGCATCACATCCAGGATGACCAGGTCGAAGTGCTCCATTTCGAGGGCGTCCAGCGCCTTTTCGCCGCTCTCGAAATGACTGACGCGGCAGCCTTCTTCTTCGAGGTTGAAACAGATGCCCCGCGCCAGATGGATCTCGTCCTCGACCAGCATGATGTGCGGCTTGTCGGTGTCCATACTTTCCCTTTCCGTTACACTGCAGGGAGCGTGATCGTAAAGGTGCTGCCCGTGCCGGGCCCGTTGCTGGCAACGGTGACCGTTCCGCCGTAGCCGCGGATGATGGTATCGATGATGTACAGTCCCAGGCCGGTCCCGCGCACGTTTTCACCCGGCTGATGCACGCGGTAGAACATCTCGAAGACCTTCTTCAATTCTTTTTCCTCAAGACCGCGCCCCTTGTCCTGGACAGCCAGGTTCAGGGATTTGCCGCTCCGTACCAGCCGCACCATGATGTCGGGGCTTTCCGGGGAGTACAGCACGGCATTCTCGAACAGGTTGCGCAGTACCATGCCGATTTCCTCCGGGTCGACCATGGCCTTGAGACCGCTCTCTGCTTCCATCAGAATACTGCCCCCCAGCGGCAGATTCAACCGCTCCCGTTCGACATGTTCCTTTACCAGGGTGCTGATGTCGGTCAGGCGCCGCTCGGCCGGTTTGCGGCGCTGCTCGAGGCGGGCGGCCATCAGCAGATTGTTGATCAGGTAGTGCAGACGTTCGGTGTCAGCCAGCATGGTGGAGACAAAGGCATCCAGCTTTTCCTCGGCAGGGTGGCGCAGCCGGATGGTTTCCAGGTGCAGTTGGATCGAAGCCAGCGGGGATTTCAGCTCATGGGTGACCTGGGAGATGAAGGTGCGTTGCTGGGCATAGAGATTGGACTGACGGTTCCAATAAACGAAGATGATATAGACGCCGGCCAGGATGACCGCCAGCATGACCAGCCCTTCGACCATCACCAGCCAATTGAAGCTCCTGCCCACCAGCTCGGGATGGTATTTTTCGGCCAGTTCACGGAATTCGTGGTGTTTGCCGACGAACCAGTAGATCCAGAAAATCACCAGGGTGATCCAGACCAACTGGATGGCGATCAGCGCCATGACCGGATGGATTATTTTCCGCAGCAGCTTCATTGATCTCCCAGGGGGCTGCCGCTTCAGCAACGGCAGGGACAGGAATGGGCCGGCAGCCTTTTGAGTGCTTGCGCAGCGCCCGGATGTTCTGTTATAACCGCTGGGCGTTTGCAGCGCAATCAGAGAGTGCACCGGAGAATGAACACAATGTCCAGTTTCGACTTCAAAAAATTGAACCGCACCATGCTGATCTACCGCGTCGTCCAGGCCTTGCTGGCATGTCTGCTGGTGTACGTGGCATTCATCTTCCAGAACAACTTTGCGCTCCTGGGCAAGCCCGAAAAGTTCATGTCTAGCATCATCGCCACCATTGTGATCCAGTTGCTTACGATCTATCCGATCTACCGGCTGGCCTGGCGCGATGCCGGCATCGAGATCGAGGGCTGCGCCACCGGCATCACTTCGGAAACAGTGGCGGCCCTGAGGAAGAAGCGTCTGCTGGGAGATCTGTGGAAGTTCAGCGCAGTGGTCTTTTTCCTGATTTTTGTCACCATGATCCCGGATGCCAAAAAGGCGCCGGGCGCCACCCAGGTGCTGGCCGTCACCCTGTTCTCATTCCTGCTGATGTGCTTGACCTATTTCCAGTGCTTCAATTTCAGCGCAAAAAAGCGCATGAAGAATAGTAACCCCACCTGACCTCCCCTTAATCTGAGGGGAGGACGCTCCGGAGTGACGATGGCAGAACTTCCGGCAAAAACCCTGATAGGACGTTCCCTTTCTTGGGATAAGAGGACCCATAGGACCTAAAGGGGACAGGAGGAGTTGCGAACCGACAGGCCTGCCTGTTGACTACCTGCCTTTCTCTGTGTCCTCTGTGGCACACGATTTCTGGTTGAAAAACCCCTCCATCCGCCTGAACACCTCCCCGGACTCACCCCTGACCAGCTCCGTATCGGGCAGAGATCGCAGAAAAGTCCTGCCATAGCCCTTGGTGGTCACCCGCCGGTCCAGAATCAGGACCGCACCCCGGTCGTCCCGGCTGCGGATCAGCCGGCCGAATCCCTGACGGAATTTGATCACTGCCTGGGGTATCGAGAAGTCCCGGAAGGGATCGCCTCCTAATGACTGGATCTGCTCGGCCCGCGCCTGCTGGACCGGCTCGGTCGGCACCTGGAACGGCAGGCGGGCGATGATCACCAGCCGCAGGGCATCCCCCTTCACATCCACACCCTCCCAGAACGAATCGGTACCGAACAGTACTGCATTGTGCTCCTTGCGGAAGCGTGCCAGCAGCGCATGGCGACCGGTTTCACCCTGCTTCAGCGCCGTCAGCCCCAGCCGGGCCAGTTCCGGTGCCAGGGCCGTATAGACCTTGTTCAGCAGGTCATAAGAGGTGAACAGGATAAAGGCGCCCCCCCGTGAAATGGTCACCGCCTGCAGAACCCGCCGCTCCAGCGCCTCCCTGAAGCCGGGAGCGGTCGGCTCGGGCATGTCGTCCGGCACCGCCACGAACACCTGTGAGCCGTAGTCGAAGGGAGAGGCCAGCTGCAGCTCATCCAGGCGGGCGGTTTCCAAAAGTCCGAAACCTGTCCGTTTTTTCAGGTATTCGAATTGCCCCCCTACCGTCAGAGTGGCCGAGGTGACAACAATGGTCTTGAGCCGGTCCAGGATCGTCTGCTTGACCTGTCCGGAGATGTCCAGCGGTGCAGCGCACAGCCTTGCCTGCAGGCCGCGCGAGCCGCGCTTGACTTCGATCCAGCGGCAAAACCCTTCGGCCCCTGCGGTATAAAATAGAAACCCTTCCACCACGGCCTGCAGACGCTGTTCGATTCCGGCGATATCCACGAGCTGGTCGGACAGGCGTTCGCGCAGCTTTTCCGGAAGTGCTTCGCAGCGCCGCAACAGGCTGCGCAGGGCCGAGGTGTAATCCGCGACGGCGTCGGAGAGGCTGTGCAGGCGCTGGCGGCATTCCTGCCAGAATGCTTTCCCTTCCACCGCTGGCGTGATGCGCAGCTTCTGTTCCCTCCCCGCGGCGCTGCCGGTTTCCTGTTCGACCGCCAGCGCCAGCCAGTCCATGGTCGCATCGGTCCTGGCAGCCAGGTCATGTGCCTTGGGCAACAGATGGGTTTCCAACAGCCCCGAAAGCTCGATATAAAGTGCCTCCTGCGCCTCGGGCAGGTCGCGCGCCAGGCGGTTGGATACGATCGTCAGCAGTCCGGCCCGGGCAGCCTTGGCCGGCACCAAGCGGTGCAACTGCTTGAGGATGCCGCCGCGCGAGATCACCTGCGACAGATGGCTGGTGGCTACATCCTCCAGGTGATGTCCCTCGTCGAAGATCAGGCGCGTGAAGGGTGGCAGGATGGCGGTGGCGTCGTAGCCGGTTTCGCTGCGCAGCACGATGTCCGACAGCAGCAGGGCGTGATTGACGACCAGTATCCGGGCGGCCGAGGCTTCGCGCCGTGCCCGGTAGAAGAAGCAGCGGTTGAAGTGTTTGCAGCGTGAACGCCCGCACTGGTCGGCTTCGCAACAGACCTCCTCCCAGGTCCCGGCATGGGGGATGAAGGTCAGGTCGCTGCGGCAGCCGTCTCCGGCACTCTTGCTCCACTCGATGATGGCGGTCAGCTCCGAGGCGGACTCATCCGGGAACAGGCTCGGCTCGGCCTCGGCATTTTCGAGCTTGCGCAGGCAGGCGTAATTGCTGCGCCCTTTGATCAGGGCCGCCTTGAACTCGACCTGTGCGTGGCGGGACAGGAAGGGCAGGTCCTTGCGGATCAGCTGTTCCTGGAGATTGATGGTGTTGGTGGAGATTACCACCCGTTCGTTGTTGCGGACTGCCCAGAGGATCGACGGGATCAGGTAGGCCAGGGATTTGCCGGTACCGGTGCCGGCCTCAACCAGTATGGCGCGGTTGCGGTTGAAGGCTTCGCACACGGCAAAGGCCATGCGCATCTGTTCGTCGCGCTGTTCGAAACCCTTCAGATTGACAGCCAGTACCCCCTCGGCACCGAAGATCCGGCTGATCTCGTCCAGTGAAAGCAGCTCTCCCTTCTTCTCCATAAAAGGGGTCACCACCTGGTAGCAGCGCGTGCAGCCGTTATCCACGATGGAGCAGCCGATGCCCTGATTGCCGGCCACAGAGGCGATATCCATATCGGCTGCCGAAGGGGTCAGGTCGCCGGAGGGATGATTGTGAATCACCACGTCTCCGCCAACGGCGCGGGACAATATGGCCGGAACCGCATTTTTGCTGCCGCGGGCAATGGTCTCTACTTCGCAGACAATCCCGTCCAGATTGGTGCGGCCGATGAAGAAGACTTCGTTGCCGCCGGCCAGTTCTATCTCGTGGCGCATCAGCAGCAGGGCGTCATTGGTAAAATATCGATTCATGGGTTGTTCATGTTCCACAGACGAGACAAGGGAGGAAACGGGGATGGCAACTGTTTCTCGGGGGTAATGTCAATCGAACGTGCATTTGTTTCAGAAATGCTACCGCTTGTACTCATGTTCCCGTTATAGCAGTGCCGGACGCGAACCGGCAAGCAAAAACGACGGGTGGCCGGCTGTGCTGCAACCTCCGGTAATCACAGCTGAATTGCGCCTTCGGTCAACCGGATGGAGGGAGAAAAGATTGCTTGCGACAACGGCTCCGTGCTACAAATAAAGACCCGATGCAACCGCAGCAATCGATTCAAAGGAGCCAGCCATGTCCTTCCGCACCATCGAATGGCGCGACAACACCGTGATCATGATCGACCAGACCCGTCTGCCGGGCGAGGAGATCTACAATACCTATGCCGATTACAAGGATGTGGCCGAAGCCATCCGTGGCATGGTCATCCGCGGCGCCCCGGCCATCGGCGTGGCTGCGGCCATGGGGATCGCCCTGGGAGCCCGCGAGATCATCGCCGATACGCATGAATCCTTTTTCCGCCAGTTGGAAAATGTCTGCGATGTGATGGCCCGCACCCGCCCCACGGCCGTCAACCTGTTCTGGGGGATCGAGCGCATGAAGCGGGTGGCCGAGGCCAACCGGGACAAGAAGCTGGACCAGATCCGCGAGATTCTCAAAAATGAGGCCATCCGCATCGAAGAAGAGGATCAGACCATCTGCCGCAACATCGGCAAGTGGGGGGCCACCCTGATTCCGGCCGGGGCCACGGTCCTGACCCACTGCAATGCCGGCGGCCTGGCCACGGCTGGTTACGGTACGGCGCTGGGGGTGATCCGGGCTGCCCATGAAGCGGGCAAAAACATCCAGGTCTTTGCGGACGAGACGCGCCCCTGGCTGCAGGGGGCCCGGCTGACCGCCTGGGAACTGATGAAGGAAGGCATTCCCACCACATTGATTTCGGACAACATGGCCGGATTCTTCATGCAGCGCGGAGAGATCACCTGCTGCGTGGTCGGGGCAGACCGTATCGCCGCCAACGGCGACACGGCCAACAAGATCGGCACCTATTCGGTGGCCGTGCTTGCCAGGGAAAACAATATCCCCTTTTACGTGGCCGCACCGGTCTCGACCCTCGACCTATCGCTGAGCGACGGCAGCCGGATTCCGATCGAGGAGCGCCCGGCCTCTGAAGTTACCCATATCCGCGGCGCCAATATAGCCCCTGAAAACATAAAGGTGCGCAACCCCTCCTTCGACGTGACTCCGGCGCGCTATATCTCCGCCATCATCACCGAAAACGGGATCGTCAGCGGCGATTACTGCGCCGGTTTGCGCAAAATTGCGGGGCGCTGAGCTGATTCCTGGATAAGCCGGTATCCGGATTGGTGAAACGAGGAAGCAGAGGTGTCCGGCTGCTCGCCCCTCTGTGTAATTGCCACAGTCGTTGCTCGACACTCTACCTCATGGAACGGTCATGCACGTCGAACGCTTCTCGCAGGAATTTCACCGCATAATGGCTGTCAGCGAGGCTGAGGCGCGCGAACGGGAACTGGCCGTATTCCTGGAGGCGCACGGTTTTCAGTACGGCGCCCGTTCGGCCGCTAATATCGCGCTGACCTGGCAGTATTTCTCCACCGAAACCCTCCACCGCATTGTCGTCAATGCGCTGCTGACCCCTTCGCCGGACATGGCGCTGAATGCCTTCGAGCGTCTGGCCGGGGTCATTCCGCCTGAAGATCTGGCCGCAGTGGCCAACCGCCGCAAGCGGCTCGCCCAGTTCGTGCTGCTGTGCGGGTCCTCCCCCTTCCTGGTCAATCTGATCTTCAAAGACCCCACCGCTTTCCACTGGCTCTATCTCGAGAACGGGATCGATATCTCCCGCATGCCAGACGAGATGCTGGCTGTTCTGCGCAGCCAGATGGACGATCAGGCCGATTTCGCCGCGCTGATGAAGCTTCTGCGTTGTTTCAAACGGGCCGAGATTCTGCGTATCGCGGCCCGCGACCTGTGTGGTCTGGCGCCCCTGGAGGAGGTGACCGGCGAGCTTTCCAGTCTGGCGGCCGCCGCCTTGCAGGTTGCCTATGAATCGTGCCGCCGCTGCCTGGTGCGCGAATTCGGGGTGCCGCTGGTGCAGGCCGAACACGGGCCGCACGAGGCGGAAATGACCGTCATAGCCATGGGCAAGTTCGGCGGCAATGAGCTGAATTTCTCTTCGGACATAGACCTGATCTATTTCTACGAGTCGGACCGGGGAGAGACCAGCGGCATTGCCAACGGCTCCGGCACTCCCAAAGGAGTGATCTCCCTGCACAAGTTTTTCAACAAGCTGGGGGAGATGATCAGCAAGGCGCTCTCCCAGGTAACCGAGGACGGCTTTGTCTTTCGGGTGGATGTGGGGCTGCGCCCCGAGGGGAAGTCCGGGGATATGGCGGTTTCCCTGCGCTCGGCCGAGATCTATTACGAGTCCTGGGGACAATCCTGGGAACGCACCGCCATGCTCAAGGGGCGGCCCGTTGCCGGCTCGCTGGAGCTGGGAGAACAGTTGCTGCGGACCCTGCATCCCTTCATATACCGCAAATACCTCGATTACAATCTGATCGAGGATATGAAGACCATGAAGCAGAAGATCGATGCTTCGTTGACCCGCTCGCGGGAAGGGGAGACCAATCTCAAGCTGGGGCGGGGAGGCATCCGCGAGATCGAATTTTTCATCCAGGCGCTGCAGCTGGTCTATGCCGGCAAGAACCCGAAACTGCGCGAGCGCAATTCTCTCAAGGCGCTGGATACATTGCTGGAAGCCCGCCTGATTTCAGAGGACGACCACCGCAAGCTCTCCGGCGCCTACCGCTTTCTGCGCACGGTGGAGCACCGCATCCAGGTGGTGCAGGAACGGCAGACCCACAATCTGCCGGGCAAACCGGACGAACTGCTGGCCCTGGCTCGGCGCAGCGGCTTTCTGAGGCCGAACGGACTGGACCGCTTCCGTGAGGTGCTGGAGGAGCATCGCCGCAATGTCTCCTCCATCTACGGCACCCTGTTCCACGCCCGTGACGAGAAGCTGCAGCAGGACCTGAACCCCGAAGTGATGTTTTTTCTCGATCACAATGCCGATCCCGACCTGGTCAAGGACATGCTGGCCGAGCGGCGGTTCGAGGATGTGGATCGTGCCTATGCCAACCTGCTTTCCCTGCGCAACGGCCCTGCCAAGGGCAACCTGACCGAGCGCAACCGCCGCCTGCTGGAAAAGATCTCGCCGTTGCTGGTGCAGGAGCTGTTCGAGTCCCCAGACCCGGACATGGCCCTGGCCAACCTGGAGCGCTTCCTGGCAGTCATCGGCACCCGTTCGTCCTACTATGCGCTGTTGGCCGAGAACCGCGAGACGCTGAAACTGCTGGTGTCGCTGTTCGGCATGTCGGCCTTCCTCTCAAAGATCCTGATCGGGCACCCGGAGCTGCTGGACAGCCTGGTGACCCGCGGGTACGCCGCTACGGTCAAGAGCCGCGCAGAACTGTCGGAGGAACTGACGGGGCTGCTGGAACAGGCCGAGCATTTCGAGGAACAGCTTGACGTGCTGCGGCGTTACCGGAACGAGGAATTCCTGCGGATCGGCCTGAACGATATCCAGGGGCGGCTGGGACAGAGCGAGACCACCAGTCAGCTGACCCTGCTGAGCGAAGCGTGCCTGGAAAGCGCCTACCGGTTGGGAGTTCAGGAGCTGAAGCGCTTCGGTCAGCCCACCTATCGGGCTGACGGGGACGTGTTGGGGGCGAATCTGGCGGTCGTCGGCATGGGCAAGATGGGGGGAGGCGATCTCAACTACCACTCCGATCTGGACATCATCTTTGTCTACGATCATCAAGGCTGTACCGATGGCGAAAAGCAGATCACCAATCACGAGTATTTCGCCAAGCTGGCCCAGAAGATGATCTCGATCCTGACCATGCAGACCCGCGAAGGATACGTCTACAAGATCGACACGCGCCTGCGACCGTCAGGCAATGCCGGGCCCCTGGTGACCTCCCTGGATTCGTTTCTGGAGTATCATCGCAAGGAGGCCCAGATATGGGAACGCCAGGCCCTGACCAAGGCGCGCGTGGTACTCGGCGACGAAGTGCTGGCAGGTCAGCTGCAGGATATCATCCGCCAGACCGTGTACGGCCTGTCCATCAAGGAAGAGGGGCGCAGCGAAATCCATCGCCTGCGCATGCGCATGGAGCACGAACTGGCCAAAGAAACGGCTGACAGCTATAATATCAAGACAGGCCGCGGCGGCATGGTGGATGTGGAATTCATCTCCCAGTACCTGCAGCTCCGCCATGGCTGGCATTACCCGGAAGTACGCACCACCAGCACGGTCGTGGCGCTCAAGGAGGCCGGCACCCTGGGGTTGCTGCCGGAAGGGGATGCCGCCATGCTGGTTTCCGGATACAAGTTCCTGCGCAAACTGGAGAACCGGCTGCGCATCATTCACGACTACTCGGTCAGCGATTTGTCGGGTCCGGCAGGCTACCTGAACAAGCTGGCCCTCCGGCTGGGGTACGATCCCCGCCTGAAGAATCCCGGTTCCGCGCTGATCAGCGACTACGAGGAGATCACCGGCAGAATACGCGACTGTTACGACAGGGTGATGGGCGCACGGTTGGACAAAGGGAGGGCGGAATGAAACTGCGCAAGAAGATACTCGATTATGAGTACGAAGAGGTCCTGGATGTAAGGACGCGTGAACTGATCCGGGTGGCCTGCGCCATTGCCGTCGGTTGCCCCACCTGACTGAAGAAGCACTTCGCGGTCGCGAAGGAAGCAGGGGCCACCAGGGAGGAACTGCGTGAGGCGATCGCCTACGGCATCATCGCACCATCCGGCCGGGCCAAGAATTTTGCGTTGAACATGCTGGACGAGGTTGAGTAAGTCATCCCCGCCTCCGCTTCCTGCCTGAAAGGCTTCTTGCGCAGCAAAAGTACGCGAATTCAGACCGCGTACCGGGGCACGGTCCTTTCAACCGGGTAGTTGAAACGACCGGGCGCGATGCCGGTCAGTGGAGCCGGCAGCTCCCACTCCTGCACGAAAGATGCGCACTGCTCCGCTGACAGCGGTCGGCTGAACAGGTAGCCCTGCATCACGGTGCAGTTCCGGTCGAGCAGATACGTCAACTGTTCATCCGTCTCGACCCCCTCCGCAACCAGCTCCATGTCAAGTTCCTGGCCCATGGCGATGATGGTGTTGACCACGGTGGCTGCGGTTCTGCTGGTCAGCATCTTTTTTATGAAAGACTGGTCGATCTTGAGCTCGTTGATCGGAAGCCGGCCCAAATAGGCCAGGGATGAATATCCGGTGCCGAAATCGTCCAGCGACAGCACTGCTCCGGTAGCGGTCAGCGATTCCATCGTGGCAATGGCCTGGTCATTGTCGATCATGACCATGCTCTCGGTCAGTTCCAGGCAGAGCAGCCGGGGATCGAGGCCGGTTTCCGCCAGAACCTTCCGGATGGTCCGCCCCAGGTCGCTGCGAATGAACTGCAGTGCCGAAATATTCACCGAGAGCCGTAGCGGCAGCCCGGCCCGTTGCCACTGGACGCACTGTCTGCAGGCCTGCCACAATACCCATTCTCCCACCGCCACGATCAGTCCGCTCTCCTCCAACAACGGGATGAATACCGCCGGTGATACCGGACCGCGGCCTTCGGGGGTCCAGCGCAAAAGCGCCTCCATGCCGACGATCCTGCCGGTCGGCAGGCTGATCTGGGGCTGGTAGTGCAGGCTGAATTCATCATTTTCCAGTGCACGGTGCAGCCTGTTCTCCAGGTCGAAGCGTTCCATCAGGCGGTGGTTGAGCTCGCGGGTATAGCAAACGACCGAGTTCTTGCCCCCTTTCTTGGCCTGGAACATGGCCGATTCGGCATTTTTCAGGAGGCTTGCCACGCATTCGCCGTCTTCGGGATAGCTCGCGATGCCGATACTGATGGTTGTTGTCACCTCTTTCCCGTTGATCACGAATACCCTGTCCATGGCTTTTCTTGCCCGCTCCACCTGCTCCTGCGCACTGCCTTTGCCGCTCGTCAGGGGCGGCACCACTACGAATTCGTCCCCCATGAAACGAGCTACGAAGCAGTGGTCTCCGCAGGCCTTCAGAAGCCGCCGGGCGACCTCCCGCAGCAGATTGTCGCCGAATTCGTGGCCAAAGGTGTCGTTGATGAATTTCAGGTTGTCGATATCCAGCAGCACCAGGCTGAGGCGGTCCTTCTCCCGGTCGATGGAGTTCACCAGCAGTTCCAGGTGCGACTGCAGGTGATAACGGTTGGGCAGACCGGTCAGGGAGTCATGGGTGGCCTGTTGAAAGAGTTTTTCCTCATATTCCTTGCGCTCGGTTATGTCCTCCTTTATGGCAACGAAATGGGTGATAGTGCCGGTCTCGTCCCGGATGGGGGCGATGCCGCATCTTTCCCAGTAATGCTCGCCGTTCTTGCGCCTGTTGAAGAATTCACCCCGCCATTCGTGACCGGCCAGGAGCGTGCCCCACAGTTCCCGGTAGTATGAAGGGGGATGCATGCCGGTATTGAGAATGCGCGGATTGCGCCCTTTGGCCTCTGCGAAGGAATAGCCGCTGGTTTCGGCAAACTTGGGATTGACGTACTCTATGACGCCGTCTGCATCGGTGATGACGACGCTGTTGGCGCTTTGCTCCACTGCGGTAAAGAGCTTGCGGAGTTCCGCAGTCCGTTCGGCCACCAGCTGTTCGAGATTATCGCGGCAGGTGCGGTTGTCGCGCACCAGGCGGGCTTGCTCAAGGCACCGCTTGACGATCAGTTCCAGCTCCACCATGTCGTGAATAGGTTTGGCCAGGTAGTCCCAGGCGCCCCTGCGCAGTGCCTGAATGGCGTCCGTCAGCACTCCCGTACCGGAGAGCACGATTACCGGCAGATTATCGTCCAGCCTGCGAACGGCATCGATGACTTCCAACCCGTCCAGGTGAGGCATGCGCAGGTCGGTGATAACCAGGTCGGGACGCTGTTCCCGGACCATCTGCAATCCCTGGCAGCCGTCGCTTGCCTCCAGTACACTGAAGCCGCAATCCTCGAAAAAGGCCGAGAGACTGCCTCGAATCGACTCTTCATCGTCGATTGCCAAGAGAAGCGGCTTGGAAGCCATGGTCATGGCTGATTCTCCTTTTTGCCGGGGGCCGGTGTCGTGCATCAGGTCGGGGTCAAGAGCCGGTTCAGCATGCCATCTTTCTGCTGATGGGCAGCTTTACGGTGAAGCGGGAACCCCGGCCGGGGTGTGAGCAGACCTCGATCTGACCCTTGTGTCGATTGGTGATGATGGCGTAAGAAACCGACAGTCCCAGCCCGGTACCTGCGCCGACCGGTTTGGTCGTGAAAAACGGTTCGAAGATGCGATGCTGGATGGCCTTTTCCATGCCAGGGCCGTTATCCTCGATTTCGATCACCGCGGATTCCGCTTCCCTGCGCAGCCGCACGGTAATCCGCGGCTCCTCCGGTCCATATTCCGCCATGGCCTGGGCGGCATTCTTGATGATGTTCAGGACGACCTGCTTGATCTCGAGCACTGCCACCACCACCGACGGCATGTCCGGATGATACTCCCGCACTATCTCAATGTGCCTGAAGTCGTAGCTTTTCTTGAGATCGTAATCGTTGGCCGCCAGCTCCAGGGTCTGATCCACAATCGCAGCCAGGTCGATCGATTCGGTCAAGACGTCGCTTTTGCGGCTGAAATGCAGCATGTTGGTGATGATCCTGGATGTGCGTGAACCTGCCTCCCTGATCTGGCTGATGAAGCCGGTAATGCCCCGTTTTTCCAGGTAGGCACGGACGGCATCCAGGCTGACGCCCACCTGGCGCGCCGCTTCCAGATTGGCCGGGAGGGTGGGGGAGATGCGGCGTTCGATATTCTGGGCCTGCTGCATGATGGCGCCCAAGGGGTTGTTGATCTCGTGGGCCATGCCCGCTGCCAGCCCGCCGACCATCGCCATCTTTTCGGTCTGAATCATGATCTCCTCGATACGGGCCTGCTCCGTGACGTCATCGATGCGCACCACGGCCCGCCCGGCCCCCTCGGAAAGCATGGCGCAGATCTGGACGTCATAGAAACGGCGGTCATTGCCGAGGTACAGCAGGGATTTTTCATGCCAGGTCGTTTGTTCCCGGTCGATCACTTCGGGAACATGCCGGAGATGAGGAGAGAATTGCGGCAGCAGCGCTTCCGCCAGCCGGCCGCAGGCATCGATCGAAGGAATACCTGAAAATTTCTCGGCCTTACCGTTCCACAGGTTGACCCGCCCCTCTCGGTCCACCACCAGGATGATGGAGGGGAGCGAGTCGATGATATCGGCCAGGGTAGCCTTGAGCCGCTTGATCTCCTCCACCGGTTCCGCGTCCTGTCCGTATTCGAAATCGAGGGCCGAGTTTTCCAGGCAACCATCCCGTCGGCCGGAGGGTGATCCACGATGTGCGCACCGGTACGGCGCCTCGCTCTTTGAGGCCTTTTGCACGTTGGTTACAGCTTGAAATGGCGGACCATTTCCTCAAGGTCGCTGGCCAGTCGCGATAGAACGTTGGCTGCTTCAGTTGTTTCCTGAGTCGATTTGGCCGTCTGCTGAATGATGTCGGTGATCTGGTGCACGTTGTTGCTGATCTCCCGACTGGTGCTGCTCTGCTGTTCGGCTGCCGTGGCGATTTGATTGATCTGGCCGGTAACGTTGTTGATCTGGTCCAGAATCTGCTGCAGCGCATTACCCGATTCCGAGGCTTCGACAGTGCCGGCCTCGACCTCGCTGACCCCTTCTTCCATGGAAGCCACGGTCTGGCGGGTTTCGCCCTGGATGGCCTTGATCATCCCGGCGATCTCCTGGGTGGCGCGGGTTGTGCGCTCCGCAAGGGCCCGGACTTCATCGGCAACCACTGCAAAGCCGCGCCCCTGCTCGCCGGCCCTGGCCGCCTCGATGGCCGCATTCAGCGCCAGCAGATTGGTCTGGTCGGCAATATCCTCGATGGTGCCGATGATCGCACCGATCTCGTCCGAGCGTTTTCCGAGTCCTTCCACCTGTCGGGCGGTCTGCTTGACCCGCTCGGCAATACGGTTCATCCCCTCCACCGTCTGGTGCACGATGGCGGAGCCAGTGGCGGCAAGTTCGCCGGCATTGCGGGAGGTGTCCGCGGCAGCGATGCAATTGTTGGCAATATCGTGCGAGGTCGCGGCCATTTCTTCTCCGGCGGTGGACACGGTTGCAACCTGGCTGGCCACCTCTTCGGTGCCGGCTGCCATCTGTTTTGATGTGGCATGCAACTGCAGGGAGGCTGTCGAGACTTCGCCGGAAGAACGGTTGACATTTTCCATCACTTGGCGCAACTGCAGCACCATCAGGCGCATGGCCTCGTAAATACCGGTCTTGCCCTGCTCGAATTTCATGGTCAGGTCGCCGGCAGCAACCTGGCGCGTGATCTCCGCCAGTTCTTCGGGATCGGTACCGATATGGAGCAACAGGCGCCGCGTCGCAAAGTACGACAGGGCCGAGAGGCCGATCAAAAGGACCGCCATCACCACGAGGATCTGGTACAAACCGTGCCATAACTGCTTGCGGTTCGCCTCTTCCGCCTTCGCGGCCAGCGCCTCGAGGTCGTCGACGTAGTTGCCGGTACCGAGCACCCATCCGAAAGGCTGGAAGAGCTGTGAGTAGGATCGCTTGGGCAGGGCGCTCGTGCCTCCCGGCCGGGGAAACCAGTAATCGGTGTAGCCTCCCCCCTGTTGTGCGACCTTGATGATCTCCCGTATCAGGTATTTGCCTTTGGCGTCCTGCGTGTCGAGGCGGTTGGTGCCTTCCACCGCCTTGCCGAGCATGGCCACATTCACCCCTTCGGTAGTGTCGGCCCAGATATACCCATTCTTGCCGTACCTCAGATTGCGGATGACGTCAGCCCCCAAGGTCTTGGCCTCTTCCAGCGACATTTCCCCTTTTTGATGCCGCTCGTAAATCCGTTGTAGCATGCTCACGGCAAGCTCAACCTGCTGTCTGGCCTGTATATCGAAGTCGGAGAAGAGCGATTTTCGGTACGACTGCGAGAATTCCCGGTAGGCGCTGAAGAACTGCTTCATTGCAATGCCGCTGGTTGCAGCAGCCAGCCCGAAGCTGCTTGCGAGGACCAGGATCAGGATCTTTTTTCCAAAGCTCAAGGTGTCTTTCCGGCTGGTCATAATGGGTACTCTCCTCCAGGGTGTGTATCCGGCACGTCATTAGATGTGGCAAGGAACAAAGCAGAAGGCGTGCCGAATGCATAAGCGGAGCAGTTACAGTTGCTTGCACGATTCGGGCGGTCTGGAGGGGTGCGACGTTTGTTGCGCGGTTCGGATAGGGATGCGGCGCCAGGGACGTGCGTGCGGGGCGTGGCGCGGGTGCAGCCGGATGTCGGGAGGCAACCGTCGTTGCAGGGGTGCGCTGCGGAAGAAGGTGATCAGCTCTTCGGTCGATTAAGCCGCTTGTTGAGTCCCTGGCGGGTGATGCCCAGGTAGCGGGCCGCCAGTCCCTGATTGCCCTCGGCAAGCCGCATGGCCTGGGCGATTAAAGCTTCTTCCGCCTCCTTCAGTGTCGGCAGGGCGCTATTTGGAAAACGCAGGACGTTATCCCGGTCCCCCTGGGGCGAAGCGGCGGCTTCGGTAGCGCTCGCGATGGAGCTCAGAAAGCTTTCCATCGACAGCATGCCGCGGGAATGCTGCGCAACTGCGTCGTAAACCATGGAGCGCAGTTCGCGGACATTGCCCGGAAAGGCGTAGGACTGCAGGTAGCGGACAAGTTCGGGCGGGGGGGTGGGCACCTTCCGATTCATATCGCGGGCGGCTTCCGTCAGGAAATGGGCCAGCAGCAGGGGAATGTCCTCGCTCCGCTCCGCAAGATTCGGCAGATGGACCTTGTGGGTGCACAGCCGGTAATACAGGTCCGGGCGGAATCTGTGCTCCCGTTGGAGCCCGTTCAGGTCGTGGTGGCTTGCAGCGACGATTCGGGCATCGCAGCGGTGGGGGATATCGGAACCGAGCGGAAAATAGTCGCCATCCTGAAGCAGCCGCAGCAGTTTTACCTGGGAACCGGGTTGCAGGTCGCCGATTTCGTCCAGGAAGAGCGTGCCTCCTGCGGCTCGCGCGATAAGCCCGTCGCGCTTGTGGTCGGCACCGGTGAAGGCGCCCTTCAGGTGCCCGAAGAGCGTGTCGCTGAATATCTGATCATCCAGGCCGGCCAGATTGACGGCAACAAAGGCGCCGCTGCGCCGGCTGGCGACATGGACGGCCCGGGCTGCCAACTCCTTGCCGGTGCCGGTTTCACCGGTGACCATCACTGGCTGCGGGCTGCAGGCCACGGCATTGAGATACTGGAATATGCGCCGCATGCGTTCGGAACGGGTGACTATCCCGTTAAAGGCGTCCAGTTGGCAGGCGTCTTCCTCGAGCAAGCTGCTTCTCAGGCGGTCGAGCTGCGTGCGCAGGTCGTGCGTTTCCAACGTGCGCCGGGCACTGCCGACAAGGCGACTCTTCTCCACCGGCTTGACGAAATAGTCGGTAGCCCCGGCTTTCATGCAGGCCACCGCCATGTCGAGCTCATTGGCGGCGGTGACGATGATGACCGGAACCTGGGGATGTCTCTCCCGGATGCGGGTAAGCAGCTCGAATCCGCCCAGATGGGGCATTTGCAGGTCGAGCACCACCAGATCAACCGGCTGCGCTTCCATGAGCGCAAGCACTCTCCTGCTGTCGGTTTCAGTCAGAACATGGGTGAATCCGGCCCCGCGGAACATGGCCGAATAGCCGTAGAGCGCATCCTGCTCGTCATCCACCAGGAGGACGCTGAATGGGGAAGCTGCACCGCTTGATCCGGTCTGCTCGCTCATGGGCGCTCCGCAGGCAGGCGCACGGTTGCAACCGTCCCTGTGCCCGGTTCGGAAAGGAACGAAAGGGTACCGCCATGGTCGCGGATGATGGTGGAGCTGATGGTGAGTCCGAGGCCGGTGCCCCCTTCACTGATGCGGGTGGAGAAGAAGGGCTCCGTCAGTTTGGAAAGGGTATCCGCTTCCATGCCGCAGCCCTGATCGTTGACCGCCAGCAGTACTTCGGATGCCGGTTCATCGTGGCTCGCCGAGACACGCACGCCGCGGCTCCTGTCGGGAAGGGCCTGCAGGGCATTGATCAGAAGGTTGATCAGCACCTGCTCGATCTGCTGCTGACTGCCGCGCACGCTGGGGAGATCATCGGAACAGTCGATCTCAAAATGATCGGTGCGGGCCTGGATATGGTGGTCAAGAATGGTGCGGGCATCGCTGATCACGCGCCTGATGTCGATCACCCCTTCAAGGCCGGCAGGATCTTTGCGGGAAAAATCTTTCAGCCCCTTAACCACCGCAGCGATCCGCTCCGACCCGCGTATGATGCCGGCTATCAGGCCGGCGCCCGTTTCTGCCGCATCATCCAGGGCAAGCCCCCCCAGGGTGATGCCCTGATCGCGGCCCTGTTCCGTCAGCAACGGGCGCATATCGCCCCAGATGTCCTGCAAGAGAGCGGCATTTACCCCGATAAAATTGTTGGGGTTGTTGATCTCGTGGGCCATGCCTGAGACAAGCAGCCCCAGGGATGACATCTTGTTGGCCTGAATCAGCCGGGAATGCGCCAGGCGGGCTTCCTGCTGGGCCCGTATCTTTGCGCCCATGTCCCGCATGGAGCAGTAATGCATCACCGTGCCATCGTAAACGACCCGCCAGCCCTTGATGGAAACTGTCAGCCGGGAACCGTCCTTTGTTATGGCAGATATCTGTTCGCGCAGGAAAATATCGCCGTCCGAAAGCCCCGCCAATCCCGCCGAAACCATCGGCAGTTCCTCGGGAGCGATAACGAGCGGAAGCCCGCCCTGTATCAATTCTCGGCCGGTGTAGCCGAACAGGGTGCATGCCGCCCGGTTCATCTCGAAGATCTCCAGCTTGCCGCCGCGGCACAATAAAATGGCGTCGTCATGTTGCAGAAACAGTTGGTGGAAGCGCTGCTCGCTCTCGGCAAGCTGCCGGGTGCGTTGGCTGACCAGATCCTCCAGACGCAGGCGATAGTCGCTGTTCTCCTTCAGCAGTCGGGCGCGTTCCAGCACGCGCCGGGCCGTGATTTCAAGCTCTTCCAGTTCTTCCAGCGGTTTGCTGATATAGTCCCATGCCCCGAGGTGCATGGCATGAATCGCCTCGCGGATGTTTCCGATACCGGAAACGACAATCACCGGAATTTCGGGCGCCTCGGCCGCCAACCGCTCGACTACGCCGAAGCCATCCAGTATGGGCATGCGCAGGTCCGTGAGGACCAGGTCCGGCCGGTCTCGAAAGAAAATATCAAGCCCCTGGCTGCCATGGCCCGCCTGCAGTACATGGCAACCGATATCTTCCAGGAATATCGCCAGTGAGCTTCTGACCATCGGCTCGTCGTCGATAATAAGTACGCGGGTGCCGTTCATTCCGGGATGTCCTCAGAGATGGCTCGGGCAGGGGGCGGGGGAGGAAGGGACTGTGAGGGGGGGCATGGCGCTTTATGGAAACTCACCGCTCTTGCCAGGCGTGATGATCTGACTCAGGGCGGCGTCGATTTTGGCGGCATCAACACTCGTGTTGAAGCAGGGGCCGAACGGGCGGTCGTTGAGGATACCGATTACCGGCAGTGGGTAGCAATCCTTGATGCCCGAGGTAAGGTCCCGCTCGCAGGCCACGGCCAGGACGAGCTTGGGGCGCTTTTCCACGATCACTTTGCGGGCCAGGGTGCCGCCGGTGGCGACAGAGATGTCGATCTTGTACTTGGCGCCGATGTCCACCAGCCCTTTGATGTCGCAGCGCCCGCATTGCACGCACTTGTTGATGTCTCCGGTCACCTTGATCTCGCAGTCGAACAGCTGGATGCAGTGGGGCAGCAGTACCAGAATCCGGTCCGGGCTGACTTTCTGGCGTTGTGAAATGACCAGACTGTTGTTCATGGCGATGAAGGACTGGCGAATGGCATCCTTGTTCAATCCGAGGCAGCGGCCGACCGCCTCTATCATCGGCAGCAGGAACTTGATCACGATCAGGCGCATGAAGCGTGTGAACAGGATGTCCTTGCCCAGAGCAGTGGTCAGAACCAGCAGTCCGGTGCCGAAGATCGCCACCCCCGAAAGAGCTGCCACGATGATGCCGACGATATGGGGCAGATTGGGATGAATGTTGGCCAGGCCGCGGTTGGGAATCCACCAGGCCAGAAAGATGATGCCCACCAAAATCAGGCAGGTGAAGCCCATCAGGGATATGAACAGCCGTTTGCGCGGCGGTGTGGTGATATCGGTCTTGTGTGTCACGATGGATCGGTCTCCGTCATGCTTCCCAGCACCGAACCCTCCATGACCGGACAGCCGGCCAGGAAACTGATGCTGTCCAGGCGTTTTTTGCCGGCCAGCTGGAGCTCTTCTATTTTCAGGCTGCCGGAGAGGCAGGCCACCTCGAGCACTCCGCGTGCTGCCGTGAGAACCGTGCCGGGCAGACCGGAGCCGTTTGCGACACGGGTCCGGTAGATTTTGAGCGGCTGGCCCTCCAGGTAGGTATGGGCCACCGGCCAGGCAGCCAGGCCGCGGACCTGGTTGTGGATGGAGCGTGCATCCCGGCACCAGTTGATCAGTCCATCCTCCTTCTTGAGCAGCGGAGCGTAGCAGGTAAGGCTTTCATCCTGGATTTCGGGAGTCACTGCTCCTGCCCGGAGACTGTCCAGCGTTTCCGCTAGGAGGTCGGCCCCCATGACGGCCATGCGGTCGTGCAGTTGGAGGATGTCTTCGTTTTCGTCGATGGGGGTGGCGCTTTTGAGCAGCATCGGTCCGGTGTCAAGCCCGGGATCCATCAGCATGGTGGTGACGCCGGTCTGGCTCTCGCCGTTGATAATGCACCAGTTGAGAGGGGCTGCACCGCGGTAGCCCGGCAGCAGGGATGCGTGTACATTGACGCAGCCTTGGGGCGGGATATCCAGGAATGCCTTGGGGAGAATCTGGCCGAAAGCCACCACTACCACCAGGTCGGGCCGTAGCTCTCGCACGAGTTCGATAAAGGCGGGGTCGCGCACCTTGAGCGGCTGGTGAACCGGGATGCCGTGCTGCAGCGCCAGCGATTTGACCGGCGGCGGCATCAGTTTCTGACCACGCCCCTTGGGGCGGTCGGGCTGGGTGACCACTGCCACCAGATTCTCCTTGCGTTCGATCAGGGTCTGCAGCGTGGGGCAGGCAAAATCGGGAGTGCCCATGAAGATAATTCGCCAGCCGGTCATCGTTCCTCCCCGGCGTCTTCCATCATCTTGCGGGCCTTGCGCTGAAACAGATCGCGTTTGAGCGGCGAGAGATGGTCAACGAAAAGAATGCCGTCGAGATGATCGATTTCGTGCTGAAAAGCTATCGCCAACAGCCCTTCGGCCCGCCAGGTCTGCTCGTTGCCTTCCAGGTCGAGTCCCTTGACCACCACTTTGGCGTGGCGCCTTACATTGGCGGCATACTTGGGGACCGACAGGCACCCTTCCTCTTCGTAGGCCTCTCCTTCTGCATGGACTATGACGGGGTTTATGGCGGTGATCAGCCCCTCGGCCTGATCCTTTTCAGCGGTGTCGATCACGATTACCCGCTGATGAACGCCTATCTGGGGGGCGGCCAGGCCGATACCGGGCGCATCATACATGGTTTCCGCCATGTCCCTGGCCAGTTCGCGGACAGCTTCGGTGATAATGGTCACGGGACTCGATTTTTTTTTCAACTCAGGATTCGGATATGTAAGAATTTTGCGAATCATAATGGACTTCCTCGGGACTGATTTAAAGAGTGATTATATATTTGCGGGTTTAAAAAATCAATTTACATCTTGATTTGGGCTGGCAGTGTTCCCTGGTTTGAACGCGGGATGGGGCGCGTTTCCGCAGTGTGGTCGACAAGAGCGTCGTCCGGGAAAAAAGGGAAAGGGCATTCCTGTAACGTGATTTGGAGACTGCGGGAGAGGCTCGAACCTGATTGGTGCCCATGTGGGCAGAGGATTAAAGGGCGTCAGCTGTAGAAGGTTTTGTCCAGGGCGTAGACATGCTCGAACGTGGCCAGCATGGAGTCGAGACGGGTCTCGTCCAGTTTCAGCAGCCGGGCAGGCAGCGACTCGTGCAGTACGAGAGCGCTGTCCGGGTGCCGCAGACCGATGCCGATCTTCTTGCAGAAAAGATCCGCCAGTCCCACCACGCAGGTAAGCTTGACCAAGTACGGATCTTCGTTCTCGTTGAAGTCGAACGTATGATGCAGGCGCACGGTATTCATCAGTATCTCGGGGAAATTCCATTTCTTGATCACCAGGGCGCCCACATCGGCATGGGCATAGGAAAATACCTGCTGTTCAGCATCCTCGAAGGAAATTCCCTCGTTATAAGTTATTTGCATGACCATCTGAAATTGCTGATTATACATGATGTTCATGATGATCTTGCCGATGTCGTGAAACAGGCCCCCCAGAAAAGCCTCCTCTTCATTGATCAGGCTGTTGGCATTGGCAATGATCCGTGCGGCCAGTCCCGCCCCGGATGAGTGTTCCCACAGCATTTTTTCGGTCAGGCCGTAGGGTTTGTAAACCTGCTTCACCGAAGCCGCCACGACCAGGCTTTTCAGCGTGTTGTAGCCGAGCATGGTGATTGCGTGGGAAAGGGTATGAATCTGGCGTTGGCAGCCATAGAAGGATGAATTGGATATCTTCAACACGCGGGCGGCTACGGCAGGGTCCGATTCCACCACCCTGGCCAGTTCCTCGGTGCTCGTTTCTTCATTCTCGATAAGTTGCAGCACCTTGGTTGCCACTACCGGTATGGTCGGCAGATCACTGGCGTTCATGATAAGCTGCTCAAGGTCCTGTTTCATGCCCTGCTCCTGATGGATCGAATCCGTAAACTTCCCCGCATTCTAGCCTAAACGTACCAATAAACAAAGCATATTAGCCTAGATCATTGAATTTATGTCAGAACGCATGTATACTCACCCGCCACTACAGAACCTTTCGAGGAAGCACTCATGCGAAAAATTCTTTCATATTGCCTGGTGTTGAGCGCTGTCCTGTTTTTATGCGGTTTCAAGTGGGGGTTTGGTGGAAATGCCTGCAAGGACGCGATGGAAACGGTCAGACAGATGGAGAATTCGAGCGAGAATGGGCCGCGCCAGAAGGAGGCCGAAGTTCTTTCGCTGTGTCCCGACGGTGCTCCGGGGCTGTACGTGGCGGCATTGCAGCTCGAACGGGTAGGGAATGTGGATGGTGCCATCAATCTGTATCGTAAGGCGCTGCAGCAACAGCCCTCATTTCCCCTGGCAAGCGGCAATCTGGGATTACTGTATGCGCAGAAGGGAATGCAGGATGAAGCATCGGTCCAGTTGGCCCGCGGCCTCTCCTCCGTCTCCAATCCCCGCTACCATAAGGCCATGGGACGTATTCTGGCAGACCGCAAGGTATATTCCCTGGCAGTTTACCACTTGGGCGAGGCAGGACGCCAATTGCCCAATGAGGCCGACATCTTCGTGAGCCTGGCGGAGATCTACCTGACCACCGGGCTTACGGACAAGGCGCTGGAAGAATACCAGCGGGCCGTAACGGCCGACCCGAACCAGGAAAAGGCGCGGATCGGCATGGCCGCGATCTTTTCCGGCCGTGATGATCTTGACAGGGCTCTCGACGAGCTCAAAAAAGCCGAGGCCGTTAATCCTCAGAACCGTGAAACCCACCTGATGATGGCCGGCATTTACGAAAAGAAAGGCGATGCAAAGCAGGCTGAATACCAGTATCTGCTGGGAGGCAAGGGCAAGGGTAAGTCGGCGGTGATAGCCTCGGTTCAGACGCGCGGCAATGATCCGCAGGATTCCGATGCCGCCATCGAGTCCCTCAAGGCCTCGCTAAAAGACTCGCCTGAAAAGGCCGCCGAAATTTACGAGAAGATCGGAAATCTCTACCGCCTTTCCGGAAAGAACGACGAAGCCATTGCCGCCTACAGGGAAGCGGCCTACCGCAACAGTACCAGCAGTGACGTTTATCAGAACCTTGGTATACTGTACGAGAAGAACGGCAAGCTCGATGAAGCGGTCGTATCCTACAAACAGGCTATCCAGGTCAAGCCGGACAATGCCGATGCGCACCTGAGGCTAGCCGATATCTGGAACACCCGCGGTTTTTACCAGGAGGCCGTGGAGCAGTACAGCGAGTTTCTTCGGCTCAAGCCCGACAGCCCCGACATCCAGCTTAAGCTGGCGCGGATATTCGCAAAGAACAAGGAAGTCAACCTCGCCATCGATGCCTACAATGCGGTGCTCAAAAATTCGCCCGACAATATCGACGTCCACCGGGAAATAGCCCCGCTGTACCGATCCAAGGGTATGAACGACAAGGCTGAGGAGCACTACAAAAAGGTGCTGGCTCAGCAGAAGGACGATGTGGAAGCCCGCAACGCGCTGGTATCGATCTATGTCAAGAACAAGCAGTACGATGAAATCACCGATCTGCTCAAAGGGGCGGTAGAACTGTTCCCGGACGACCCCAACAATCATTACAAGCTGGGCCTGATCTATGAATTCAGGAAAGATTACGAAAGTGCCATAACCAGTTATAAAAAGGCTACCGAGATCAGGCCCGACCATGCCCGTTCCCTGAATGCCCTGGGGCGGCTGTACATGAAGACCGGCCGCATCAGTGAGGCCAAGGAGGCCCTGGAGGCTGCCAGGAAGGCAGATCCCAATCTCGAGGAAGCCACTGTCCTGCTGAACAACATCCGCGACGAATTCAATCCTGAACCGCGAAAAGTCAGCAAGAAGCTGAAATCCTCGCGCTCCAAGAAGGGCAAAAGCGGCAAGAAGAAGGCCAAGTCGGGAGCCTCCAAGGCCAAGGCCGCCAAGAGCGGCGCCGCGAAGCAGCAATAGTCTTATGACACTGTAAATACCCACCGTCCATTCACCGCATGAATGAGTTCAGGGGGCATGAGGGTCCGGACACAGCGGACAAGCCCCCGCCAGTTTCAACATCCTGCTGAACACACGCCACGGGTGGATCACCAATGACTCGACAGCACAGTACGTTGCCGTACTTTCTCCACGTCATCCAGATATCTGCCCGGCATTGGCGCTCGCTTGAGCTGGGAGCTGTTTCCCGTTCGATCGTCGAACGAGGGCTTCCGGCCATCATCTTCTATCGCCAGCTTGCCCTGAAATTGAACCGGCAGCGCCCCGATGCCCCGGCGCCGGTGCACGCCTCCCATCTCAATCTGTTTGCAACCCTCCAGAAAATCCAGCGCTACGTAATCGATGTGATTGCCGAGGAAGAGTCGCCCGGCCTGCTGACGGACGCGCTCGGGCGGAGCGGAATCGATGCTGCCGCACTTGAGGGGGTAGCCGGAAGTTTTGTGCACCTGTTCCCTCCCGGAGAGGTCTTGTCGGGGATGATCGACCCCGGGGGCTGGCTCAATCACGGCACGATTGCCGCGGATCGAAAACGCTCGGTTCTGCGGGAGCTGCTGTTGATCCGGATTGCTGCACACAATCAGGCCGTCGACAGTTTCCGGGAGATACTCGATGACAGCGGTCTGATTGCCGCCGACTCAGGCTATCCACTCCTGGTGGACGGCCTCACCGCGACTCTGGCCAACGGTCCCGTGTTGAGCAAGCTGGGGCTCACCCTGGCCGAGGCCTTGTGGGCGCCGGTCAAGGCTTCACCCGGCTCGCTTGCCGGGCAATTGGAGTTCATCCGCTCTCACTGGAGCTCGCTGCTGCCTGCGGAAATGCTGGAAGAACTGACCGGTGCCTTTGACCTGCTGCTGGAGGAAGAACGGGAACGGGCCTGGGGTGGCCCTCCCGGCCCCCCCCCTGTTCTGGAATTCGGGAAAGGCGGCACGGCCCGCGGAGGGGGCGTTGACGGCAGTTCGATCTTCGGCGGCTATGACTACCTGGAATATGAGCAGTTTTCCGCGGACGCGGACTGGATGTCCAATGTGGTTCTGCTGGCCAAGATGGTGTATGTCTGGCTGGATCAGCTCAGCCGCCGCTACGGCTATCCCATCGACCGACTTGACCAGATACCGGAGGCCGAACTCGAGCGGCTGCAAGCCGCCGGCTTCAGCGGACTGTGGCTGATAGGCATATGGGAGCGTTCACCCGCCTCGCAGCGGATCAAGCAGTTGTGCGGCAACCCCGATGCGCTTGCTTCGGCCTACTCCCTGTACGACTACGAAATCGCCGCTGATCTGGGGGGCTGGGAGGCGCTCGCCAACCTGCGGGAACGCGCCGCCCGGCACGGTATCCGCCTGGCCAGCGACATGGTCCCCAACCATACCGGCATCTACTCGCGCTGGATGCTCCAGCATCCCGACTGGTTCGTTCAGACCGACTATCCCCCCTTTCCCACCTATCAGTTTGATGGCGAGGACCTGTCCCGCTCCCCCGAAATCTGTATCCAGATTGAGGATGGCTACTGGACCAAAACCGAGGCTGCCGTGGTATTCCGGTATATCGAGCGGAGTACCGGACGGATCCGCTACATGTATCACGGCAACGACGGCACCAGTATTCCCTGGAACGATACGGCCCAGCTCAACTATCTGCTGCCGGAGGTGCGCGAGGCCACCATTCAGACCATCCTGCACGTGGCCCGCAACTTTCCGATCATCCGTTTCGATGCAGCCATGACCCTGGCCAAAAAGCATTACCAGCGCCTCTGGTTCCCGGTGCGGGGCCTGGGAGGGGGGATTCCCTCCCGTTCCGAGCATGGCATGAGCCGTGAAGAGTTCGATGCGCTCTTTCCGGTAGAGTTCTGGCGCGAGGTCGTCGACCGTGTGGCTCGTGAGGCCCCCGGAACGTTGCTCCTAGCCGAAGCCTTCTGGATGATGGAGGGCTACTTCGTCAGGACGCTGGGTATGCATCGCGTCTATAACAGCGCTTTCATGAACATGCTGAAGATGGAGGAAAACGCCAAGTACCGCCAGACAATCAGGAATGTGCTCGAATTCAATCACGAGGTCCTCAAGCGCTTCGTCAATTTCATGAACAACCCGGACGAGAGGACCGCTGTCGAGCAATTCGGTACCCAGGGGAAATACTTTGGCGCGTGCGTAATGATGGTCACCATGCCGGGGCTGCCGATGTTCGGCCATGGTCAGGTGGAGGGATTGCACGAAAAATATGGCATGGAATACAAGCGAGCCTACTGGGATGAGCCGGTCGACCAGGGGCTGGTGCGCGGGCATGAGATGTGGATCTTTCCCTTGCTGCGCCGGCGCTGGCTTTTTTCGGGTTCGGCCGATTTCGTGCTTTATGATTTCCGCGCTGGGAGCGACGTGGATGAGAATGTCTTCGCCTACAGCAATCGGGCAGGCGATCACCGCGCCCTGGTGCTGTACCACAATCGCTACGATACAACGGCAGGATGGATCAGAGAATCGGTTTCATTTGCCGCCAAAGGGACCGGTGGCGATACGGAACTGCGAAGCACTACCCTGGCCGGGGCTTTGGGAATTTCCCCGGGCCCGGCTGTGTATTATTCCTTCAGGGATGTTGCCACCGGGTTGGAATATCTGCGTTCGGGAGCCGAACTGGCGGAAAAGGGATTGTACGCCGAACTGGGAGAGTACCAGTTCTTTGTCTTCGTCGACTTCCGGGAGATCCACGACGACGGCGAGGGCACCTGGAGCGGGTTGTGCGCGGCGCTGGCAGGACGTGGCGCTGCAAATCTCGAAGTCGAACGCCGACAAGTGCGTTATGCGTCGCTCAACGCCGCGTTCAAGGAGGTGCTGGAACGGGTAGCGGCGGCTGGTGCTCCCCCGGATTCGGCGGCTGAGCAGGCCCTGATTCACTCGGCCCAGCGCTTCCTGTCAATTCTTACGGCCCAGACCGGTAGTACGGCGTCCGGGATTGCGGCAAAACTGGAACGCATCCGGCATGTACTTGCCTTTCTTGACAGCCTGTTTGCCATGTCGTTCAAGGCTGTGGATGTTCGGCACTGGCAAGCTCTCACACGGGAGCAGGTTGACTCTGCCGCCGGCATGCGGCTGCTGATCGGCTGGTTGCTGCTGCATGACGCTCGACCCGATACGCTGGATCACTTCGGCCTGGATCACTCTATCGAGCAGCTGCTGGTGCAGGAGGAGATTCCGGCTGCCAGCGATACGGTGCAACTCCTGCGCGCCCTGCTGGCCTGCGGCGACGATATCCGGAGCTCAATCGCCGTGGTACTCAAATCCGCCTTCAGCACGCCCGCCTGCCGGGAATACCTGGTGGTGCACGAGAGCGGCGGAGTGGTGTGGTTCAACAAGGAACGCTTCGAACAGTTCCTGCAGTGGCTTTTGATTGTACGCCTCGTGGACCGCTCTAGCGAACAGCCGGCGCCGCGCACAATTGCCGTGCGGCTCGGCACGGCATGCCGTGAAGAGCAGCGTCTTACGGAACAGGCCGGTCATGCGGGATACCGGGGCACCCTGTTTCTTCAACTTGTGGCGCCGCCCCGGAAAGGCAAGCGATCAGGACGCGGTCCGAAAGTAAACGAGCCGGCGGCAAAGGCAGTACCTGTCAAACGGGCTACTCGGACGAAAACGACAAAAACATAGACTGTTGGAGGAGCCGGACCCCATCGTGCGATGTTGCGGCTAGTGCATCTGCCTGCCTATCCACCGAGTCGCAGAAGATCGTATGTCACCAATTCATGATTTTTTTCCTGCGGTGCAAAAGAAAAAAAGCCCCCTCCGGGTATCTCCGGAGGGGGCTTTTTGCGTGGCAGGATCTGATATCTGTGCTTCAGTTGAAGGGGTTTTTCAGGATTATTGTCTGATCGCGGCGGGGGCCGACGGAAACCATCACGATCGGGCAGCCGGCCAGTTCCTCAAGTCTCCGTACATAGGCTTGAGCGTTCTCGGGCAGGTCCTCAAACCTTCTGATCCCGGTGATATCCGATTTCCAGCCGGGCATCTCCTCGTAAACCGGCTGACAGTTTTCGAAGATCTCCAGTGCGGCCGGCAGGGTTTCCAACTGTTCGCCCTGATAGCTATAGCCGGTACAGATCTTGATGCTGTCGAAATCGGAGAGCACGTCGAGTTTTGTCAGGGCAATGCCGGTCAGGCCGTTGACCCGCACCGCATACCTGATGACCATGCTGTCGAACCAGCCGCAGCGCCGCGGGCGCCCGGTGGTAGCCCCGAATTCCCCTCCCGTCTGGCGCAGCTGTTCGCCGGTGGCGTCCAGGAGCTCGGTCGGGAACGGGCCGCTTCCGACCCTGGTGACATAGGCCTTGGAGATGCCGATGATCTCGTGGATATCCCGGGGGCTGACGCCGGAACCGGTACAGGCGCCGCCGGCACAGGTCGAAGACGACGTGACATAGGGATAGGTGCCGTGATCGACGTCGAGCAGAGTGCCTTGGGCTCCCTCGAAGAGCACCTTTTTACCCGCTTTCAGATCCTTGCTCAGCACCAGCGACGTGTCTGCGATGTATCGGCGCAATATCTCCGCGTAGCCGCGGTATTCGTTCAGAATTTCGTCGAAACTGCAGGGCTTCTCGCCCAGCAGGTTCTCCAGCAGAAAATTCTTCTCCGTCAGAAACTCTTGCAGCTTGCGCGAAAAGGCTTCCTCATTGATCAAATCCATCAGCCGGATTCCGCGGCGGCCGATCTTATCCTCATAGCAGGGGCCGATTCCGCGGCCGGTGGTGCCGATCTTTTTGTCGCCGCTTTTGGTTTCGCGGGCGATGTCGATCCTCTTGTGGTACGGCATGATCACGTGCAGCGATTCGGACAGCAGCAGGCAGTCGTCGTCTTGAAGGCGCCCCGACTCCTTCAGTTTAGTGATTTCCCTGATGAATACTTCCGGATCCAGCACCACGCCATTGCCGATAATGCAGCGCTTGCCTTCGTGCAGTATGCCGGAAGGGATCAGGTGCAGTACCACCTTTTCGTCGCCGACGACAAGGGTATGGCCGGCATTGTTGCCACCCTGGTAACGGACGATATCGTCGGCATACTCGGTGTAGATGTCAACCACCTTGCCTTTGCCTTCATCGCCCCATTGAGCGCCTACTACCACTACGTTTGACATATCGTCATTCTCCCTGAGTTTGGTCGATAAATTCCATCAATGCTTCGCATTGGAGCAGGTTACGATCTATGCGAAGCGTCTCACCGTCACGGACGCGAACTGCGCGATAGTCTCCCCTTTCGGCCTCGTCGCCGATCACGAGCATACAGCGTATGTTCATGCGTCGGGCGTAGGCGAGGGATGCGTCATATTCACGGCGGATGATGTCACGGGCGGCTGTGTAACCGCATGATCTCAGATGCCGTGCAACCTCCAGAACCTCGCGTCGGTCCTCGCGGCAGTTGAACAGCAGGAAATCCAGAGCGGTACTGGCCTCCAACTCGGGGCTGCGTTCCAGGGCCTGTAACAGGCTCAACACGTTGAACGTAAAGCCGGTAGCTGGTGCATGGAAACCGTAGCGGGCAGTCAGGTTGTCGTATCGTCCGCCGCCACAGACAGGTTCACCCAGGCCACTGACAAAGCCCTCGAAGGTGATGCCGGTGTGATAATCGAGTCCGCGGGTCTCCCCCAGATCGATGGTGAGAAAGTCACTGACGCCGTGAATATCCAGAATTTCGAGTACCTGGCGAAGATTTTCAAGCGCGGCCCGCGACCGATCATTGACTACGATATCCCGGGCCTGATCAAGGACTTCGCGGCCGCCAAACAGGCGCGGCAGGGCACAGATCTCTTTTCGGCATTCTTCCGGAACCGGGTTGGCAGCCAGGATGCGCGCCACCGCAGAGGTGTCCTTGCGGGCTATTGCCTGCTGCAGTTCCAATATTGCGGGCCGACCCAACCCGGAAGCGGCCATCACGCCTCGGCAGAACTCTACCTGGCCCAGATCAATTTTGAAGTTGGCAAAGCCCAATCCCTGCAGCGCAGCCACGGCCATTGCAATCATCTCGGCATCCGCCTCGGGCGAATCCAGTCCGATTAATTCTACACCCGATTGGAAGATTTCGCGACTGCGTCCGGTCTGCATTTCGGTCTGCCGTAAGACGCGTCCGCTGTAACTGATGCGATGCGGCAATGGGTAGCTCTTGAGGCGCGTTGCGACGATACGGGCGATCTGCGGGGTAATGTCGGGCGGAAAAGCCAGCAGGCGTCCGGTCTGCCGATCATCGAAGCGAAAGGTCTTTCCTTTTAGTTCCTCGCCCATGCCGATGGCAATGACATCCTCGTACTCGAGTTTCGGGGTGATGATCCGGCGAAAGCCCCACAATTCGAATACATTCCGGATTTTGCTTTCGATGTACCCGATCTTGGCCGCAGTGTCCGGTAAAAGGTCACTTACGCCGCGGGGCAGGGATATGTCAGGAGTTGTGTCAGTCATGGAATCCCAGGCTGGACAGAAATTGCGTTGATTGAGTTCAGAAGAGATCTTGTTGGACAGGAGGCGATTTTTATTCGACCTTCCTGATGGCAAGGGATGATGCACCGCGGGTAGATATGCCGGAGCGCTGCACGGTCTGCAGGATCATCAGCTCATTGCGGCCTTCGTCCAGGAAATAGTCGGGCATGTAATTCTGGGTATCGCGGGTCCGCCACTTTTCTTCAAGAGTCGACCCATTCCATGTCATGCAATAGACGGAGCCTTTTTTGTAGGAGCGGGCATTGCCAAGCACCCAGAAGCCGTCGTTCTTGCCGACAAGTACGTCACCGGCGGCGGTAACCTGGATACGCTGATTCATGAAAATCCAGCGCCGGTCGCCGGTAACGCGGACATTGGCGGGATCATCCTTTTGGAAATAAAGCTCTGATCCGCCGAATTTATCGCTGCTGCGCCACAGTTCGGTACCCTGCTCGTCGTAAACAACGAGGTAGTTATCGGGATTGATGACCACGCAGTAAAGCTTGCCATCCTTGTCGCGAAACTGGTTGAAGGTATAGATGGTGCCGTAGCGCGGCATTGAAACAGGATTGGTGAGCGTAACGGATGAACCGGCACGCTTTGCTTCGTAAACCCTGCCATAAAAATCGTCGTCACGGCCGGCGGACTGGGCATAAAGCTTCTTTTGGCCACCGGCCGGACTGAAGGCACGGAAGTAGTAGGGCAGATTCTCTGCCACCTGAACCAGCTTGTCTCCCTGAAGCCGAAAAACTTTGGAAGCCGGTTCATCGGCGCGGATGACGGTGAGGTAGATTTCCGTGGCACCATCGTTACCTTCCATAGTGTCTAGGGAGATGATCTTCTCTGCATTGGAGAACTCCACCTCGGTAACCAGCTTTATGTCGGCCCCCTGCCGGTAGAAACCGAGACGGCGCTCTTCGGCCAGGAACAACTCCCGGCCGCCATCAGCCAGGGATCTACCGACCGCGACCAGATTGGCAGCGCCATTCAGGCGCTTGCTGGTCCAGCCACCGGTATTTTGGACGGTATCCTGCGGTTTTATGAAGTCCCCGCCGGAGACACGGACTGCCTGCTGATCGCTTTTTATAAAAGCAGCCGAGGTTGATGAGGGAGCCGCCGATGGGGCCCATGCGGTTGGAGAAGGGGCGGCAGTCTTTACCAGCTCGCCGGACAGTTTCTCTGCCAGTTTACCGATTGACGGGATGAGCTCGTCCTGGCTTTCCCCTTGGATGAACGAGCGGGTGAGTATTTTGCCGTTAGCGGCTTTTGCAGTTGCATCGATACTGAAAACTTTGCCGATGGTAACATACGTGCCGGTAACGACAGCATCCGCCTCCGAAGCACTGCCGACTGCAGCGATGTGCTCGCCGTTCAGGCGCGAGGCCAGTAGCGTCTGCAGGGTGGCCTTCATCTCATCGCGATTTTGTACGCCAACCGCGTTTATTTCGGCGACAAACACCCGCAATGGGGCGGCGTGCGAAATTTGCGCCGCCAATATGGCGGGCAGCAGGACAGATAGGGCGGTCAGTCTGGACATTGTTCCTCCGGAAATGGAAAATGCCCGCGGATTATGGCAAAAACAGCAGAACATGTCAAAAAAAAAGGGCGGGATTGCTCCCGCCCTCAAGGCATCCGATGAATATCGGATTAGAAGTTGTAGATCAGGCTGGTACGGATGGTGTAGGGGTTCTCCGGATCTTTGGGAGATGCTTGGGTCCCGTAGAAGGAAGAGTTCTTGTAGTAACCGCCCAGGAATACGTAGGCTGCCTGCAGGCTAGCAGTCAGGTTGTCGTACATCTTGTAGCCGGTCTCGAGATTGATCTCGGTAGCCATGTAGTTGGTGGCATTCTGCATGGTAGTTGCCTTGTCAACAGGCTTGAGGCTGTTGGTGTGGGCAGCCCAAGCTGCACCGGCATTGAAGTTGGTGTAGAACTTGGGGGTGATGTTGAGATCGTAGCCCACAGTGGCCAGGTAGACGCCCTGTGCGTTGAGCGGATTGGTGCCGTTGCCGGTGTTGTAAACGATGGAAGTATCGGTCGTGCCGGTGCTGGCGGCGGCATTACGGTTGAGCAGGAGCATGCCGGACTCGTTGTAGGTGTTGACGGCGCTGGCATTGCCGGCCCAAGAATTATTCTGGTTCTGATCGATGCTGACCCAGCCTTTCAGGTGGCCGTTGGCAGGGGTGTCGCTCTGGCCATTGCCCGAGGTCACGAGCAGGGCGGTTCTGAGGGTACCGGGGCCGATCGGAGCCTTGGCTGCCACGTTGGCGGCATAGGCGTTCAGGTGAGCGCTGTTGGCATTGGACTGTTTTATGATGCCGTACTGATAGGCGGCAAAGCCGCTCAAGGAGAGTTTGCCCAGCTTGGCGTCGCCGTTCACACCGAATACGTGCACTTGGAAGTCGTTGCCAAGGTTGGTGTTGGTACCGTTAGCATCAGCAACACCAGTTACGCTACCGCGGGAATCGTCGTACAGGTAGTAGACGGCACCCACATTCAGGTCTTTGGAGAGGGCGAACTTGCCTTCCAAGAGGCCGAGGTTCAGGTTGTCCATGCCGTAAGGACGATTGGTACCGAAGAAGGACTGGTCATAGCCGCGGAAGTAGCCGGCATTGACGGTGGCAGCGCCGATTTTGGAGGTGGTCAGGATACCGGCGATATCGGCATCAAAGAAGACACCTTTGAGCTGGTCCTTGATAGGCTGGATACCTGCTTTGACCTGTACCGGAGTGGAAGGGATTTTGAAATCGAGGTAGACCCACTTGGTCTCCAGGTTAACGGTGTCGGACTCGAGGGCGCCACCTTGATTCCTGCCGGTACCGACTACTGTGGAACCGTTTACTGTAGAACCCGCAGCTGTGGTCGCACCCTGCGCCTTGTCGCCGAACACCGAGTCGATCTCGAAACCGGTTACCAGCTTGAGATCGTCGCTGGCTTTAGCGGTGTAGAAAATACGGGTACGCTGCTCGAAGTAGTTGTTCATCTTCAGGTTTTCGGTGGTGTCGGAGGTATTCGGACCTCTGATTGCTCCGGAGGTCAACGGCAACAGAACGCCCCCTTTATTGGCGTTTTCATAGTTCGACAGGAAGTAGCGAAGACGGGAGGTGCCGTGGAACTCATTCTCAAAGGCCATGGCCGGGACGGAAACTGCTGCCAGGGCGCTGGCTGCTGCTGCGATTGCAACTGTTTTCTTCAACTTCATGTGTGCCTCCTTCAATTGTATAAGATGCTTGCATATTCGGCTAACGGGACAGCTTCAAAAAAATATATTTCTTTTTTCCCACCACCTTTCCTGTAGATTCTGCCTCGCACAGATTATGACGACTTCCGATAATGCGGTGCCCAAAACACAAATACCCTTTGGCAGCCTTATGTATCAAGGCTGCCAAAGGGTATAAACGTGCAGATAACTTTCAGTGTCATTCTGAAACCTTTCACAGTTACTTCGCTCCCAGGGGCGGCATAAAAAATGCCTATGTAACAATGGGTTAGCTACTCGCTAGGGTCGTTTGTTTCAGGGTCTGTTCTAAAAAGTTATGCGCACTATATAGTAAATCAAACGTTTGTCAAGCGGAAAAAATACATTAAAATCATAACTCTCCGGAAAGATTGAATTAAAATATGAAACATTGTTTGTGTGGTATCTAGGCGAAAGAACACCGCTAATGAGAACACTGGCAGAGCTCGGTTAATACTCCGTTACTGCTTTTGGGGTGGATAAAGGCGATGCGGGTGCCGTGTGCACCATTCCGCGGAGTCTCATCGATCATTCGTGAACCTTCGGCCTTGAGCACGGCAATGGCGGCTTCAATGTCCTCCACCTCATAGGCCAGATGGTGAATGCCGGTGCCATTCTTCTCCAGAAACTTTGCGATGGGACTGTCCGGGGTGATCGGTTCGAGCAGCTCGATTTTTGACTCACCGATTTCCAGCATGGCCACTTTGACCTTTTGCTCCACAACTTCCTCGATGCCCTGCAGGGCCATCCGCAGGTTGTCCCGGTAAAAGGGGAGCGCTTCCGCGAGAGATTTCACCGCGATGCCGATATGATTGACTTTCGTAAGCTTCATGGGAGAGCCCTTTCTGGATAAAGCGTAGTTGCCCGGTCTACAACACCACCGTCTCGGTATGTTTTCCGAACACCTTCCTGAACACATCGGCGATCTCACCCAAGGTGGCGTAGGTTTTAACCGCTGCCAGAATATGCGGCATCAGATTGTCGGTACCTTTGGCAGTACTTTCGAGCTGTGTCAGAGCAGCCGCCACCGCAGCGTTGTCCCGCCCTGCCTTCATCTGGGCCAGAGATGTCTTCTGCGAAATTTCGACCTCTTCCTTGACCTTGAGCAGGCCGGAAGGGGCGGGCTCCTTGACCGCGAATTTGTTGACGCCGACGATGACCATGTCGTTGTTTTCGATGGCCTTCTGATAGGCATAGGCAGAATCCTGGATCTCTTTCTGCTGATACCCGCGGGAGATGGCCTCCACGGCACCCCCCAGTTGGTCGATCTTCTCGATATACTCCAGGGCGGCTTTTTCTATCTGATCGGTGAGGGACTCCACCAGGAACGAGCCTGCCAGGGGGTCGATGCTATCGGCTGCTCCCGACTCGTAGGCGATGACCTGCTGGGTGCGCAGGGCGATGCGGACCGAGTCTTCCGTGGGCAATGCCAGAGCCTCGTCACGGGAGTTGGTATGCAGCGACTGGGTACCCCCCAGTACGGCGGCCAGGGCCTGGATGGTGACGCGCATGATGTTGTTGTCCGGCTGCTGCGCTGTCAGCGTGCAGCCAGCAGTCTGTGTATGGAAGCGCAGCATCTGGGATTTGGGATCCTTGGCGCCGAAGCGCTCCTTCATGATACGGGCCCAGATGCGGCGGGCGGCGCGGAATTTGGCCACCTCCTCGAACAGGTTGTTGTGGGCGTTGAAGAAGAAGGCCAGGCGCGGAGCGAATTCATCCACCGCCAAGCCCGCCTTGATGGCGGCTTCAACATAAGCGATGCCGTCGGCCAGGGTGAAGGCCACTTCCTGTACGGCGCTGGAGCCGGCCTCACGGATGTGGTAACCGGAGATGGAGATCGTGTTCCACTTGGGTACGTGGTCCTTGCAGTAGGCAAAGATGTCGGTGATGATGCGCATCGACTCCTTGGGCGGATAGATGTAGGTGCCGCGCGCCATGTACTCCTTGAGGATGTCGTTCTGGATCGTTCCGGAGATCTTGTCGGCGGAAACGCCCTGTTTTTCGGCCACGGCGATGTACATGCAGAGCAGGATGGCCGCGGTGGAGTTGATGGTCATGGAGGTCGAGACAGTATCGAGGGGGATGCCGTCAAACAGGATCTCCATGTCCGCAAGGGAGTCGATGGCAACGCCTACCTTGCCGACTTCCCCTTGGCTCATGGCGGCATCGGAATCGTAGCCCATCTGGGTCGGCAGGTCGAAGGCCACCGAAAGACCGGTCTGCCCGGCTGACAGCAGGTATTTATAGCGTTCGTTGGATTCTTTGGCGGTGCCGAAACCGGCATACTGGCGCATGGTCCAGAAACGTCCGCGGTACATGGTGGGCTGAACGCCTCGGGTGAAGGGATAGGCACCGGGAAAACCGAGGTCTTCTTCGTAACCAGGGTACTCGAAATCAGGGGTGAAGCAGCGCTCCAGTTCGATGTCCGAGGTCGTTCTGAAGTTCTCCCTGCGCTCAGGAGAACGCACGATATTTTTGGCCACGACCGTCTCGTTCCACTCTTTGGTCTTGTCTGTAATGCTCATCACAACCTCCGTTTTTTTGACTCATATGCGGGAGGGATTTGCGTCTCCTCCTGAAGATGAAAAAAAAGCATCCCTGGGGATGCTTTGCGATCGGGCCCCGCGGGCGCATGCCGCGGAGCCCCTCATCACAGCCTGCTACAGCACCGCCTCGAGGTACTTGGCTGTTCGTTCGCGTTTTTCCTTTTCAACGATCTTCGGATCTACTTCGATGAACTTCTCGTCAGGCGTGATTTTGAACAGCGGCTGCCCTTTCTGAACGATGGTGCCGTCGCTGCCCTGCATGATGATCTTGTCGATGGTGCCGGAGAAGCTGGCGCGCACGGTGTTGAACATCTTCATGACCTCGATGATGTAGAGCGCCTGGCCCTTCTCGAAATGCATGCCCTCCGATACGAACGTAGGCAGCCCCGGAGCCTCCTGGCCGTAATACATCCCGCCACAGACAGCCACGATCTCGTCGGCCTTGGTAGCGGGAGGGGGCACCAGGACCTTCTTCATGCGCGCCTGAAGTTCCGTATCATGCAGGGAGGCCGGAATGGTGACTTCCAGATCGTCCTCAACCTTGAAGTCCCAGAATTTGACGTTCTCGGCGATCAGGAACAGCATACCGAGCAGTTCCAGGCCTGCTTCGTAGCCGACATGCGAGGAGCGGATCAGGTCCCACTCTTCGACGCTGAAACCTCCCTGCGGCTTGTCCTTTGCCAGCAGGGCGGAAAGCTTGTCGAACTCGTGCATGCCGAGTTTGAAGCGCTCCGACAGCGTGCCGTAGAAACGCAGCCCTTTCTGCAGCAGGTCGTTGTCGTGATCCCAGATTACTTCCGCGGCCGGGGCCTTGGAATCATAAGCCATGTTGAGATAGTCGTAGGTGTCGGCCAGGATTACGAAGGGATTGTCGTGCCAGACGACCTTGTGCTTCACGATACTGAAGTTGGAACGATTGATCGAGAGCCACCCGGAAAGCAGGTGGGGATCGTTCAGCAGTTTGTCCATCGGCCGGGTCACCAGAGTGCCCTTGCGATCGAGAATCTGCGACATGGCCTTGCCGGCGGCCGGATCGTCCGGGAACTGCACGGCCATCCGCTTGGCATAGGCCTTTTTCATCTGAAAGAAGGCGGAAACGGTATCGATCTTGTTGGCTTCCTCTTTGAGCTGCCCCACCAGGGTCAGGTAGGGAACCACGAAGCGTGTGGTCGGCTTGGCCATGACGTTCTGCCCGAGGAACCAGTTGACCAGGCCGTAGTGAAATTCAAGGTTGGTGGCAAGGTCGGTGCCGCGCAGGGTGGTCTTGCCAAGGACCCGGGAAAGGTGGCGGTAGCTTTCCAGGCGGTCTTCACCCTTGGTGAGCAGCAGCGCGATGTTCGAGTCGTAGGCGCCGGCCACCTTGTAGCGCATGAACATGCCGGTATCGGGGTTGACCAGACTGATACCCTGGTCGTCGCGGATTTCACCTTCGATCGGTTTTGACCAGTAGCGGATCATGCCGCCGGCATGGGGTGAAAGCGAACAGTCGGTAGCGTTGAGACGCGCCTCGGCGCCGGCGCCGAAGCGTGCGATGCGCTCCGGCTTGGGGAGACGCTTCTTGTGGCGGGCCAGGAGGGCCATGGCCTCCACCAATGATTCGACAATGAAGAAGTCGTTTTTGTCCTTGGGATTGGTGAATTTCAGGCTGTAGCACAGTTCGGAAACGCGGTGCTCAACCTGAATACGGGTATTCACCTCCATAAAGTAATAGCGGTCGCGGTCGACAATGCATTCGAAGGTAGAGGCAGAATCGAGTCCCACGGCCACGCCGAACTTGGTGGAATCCTCTTCCATCCGCTTGAGCACTTTCAGGTCGCTCTCCAGGGCCTTGACTTCCGCTTTGCGCCCGGCTTTCTTGGCCTTATCGATCGCCAGAGCCAAACTCTCCTGGGTAACCGAAATCTCCAGCAGCTTCTGCTCGTGCATCTGCAAGGAACAGTCACGCCCCCCCAAGGAAACGCACCACTCGCCGTTGCCCAGCAGCTGGATCTCGTTGTGGCGCGTCTGCTCGATGTTCAGCTCTACCAGAACGTTCTTGTTGTCGCCCACACCATTGGCCTTGACCTCGTTAAGCACCTCGCGCACCAGCGTCGGGGTTTCGGCGGCTGCATCCTTGATCTGCCTGTCGGTCGGATTTTTCAGGGTGAGCAGTGCGCCACCCAGGATGCGCTGCCCTTTACCACCGCCGCCGCCAATGGCTTTGAGGCGGATGCGGCTGCCCGGATACTCCTTGAACATGGCGACCACCTCGGCCTCCACCTGGGTGCACAGTTCCTCGATTGTATAGAGATCAAGCCCCTTTTCATAGGAAACATACAGGATCTCGTCCGCCAGGTCCTCCAGCGCGAGTTTCTTGTCGTTCAGCACCTTGGCGTCGACCGCCAGATCATGCGTTTTGACCAGCCCAAGCAGTTTCTCGCGAGTGCCGTATTTTTTAACCAGTGTGCGGGCTGTGACGTTGTTGATGCCGGGGGTGACGCTGACACCGACCTGCAGTGCGGTCCGCTTGGCTTCGTCCTTCTTGCCCGCGTCGGCCTGGGTACGCGAGTTGGGGCCGATGAAGCTGAGCCCTGCCTTCTCGATGGCGGCCACGAACTCTTCGTCCTCGGCCATGAAGCCGTATCCGGCGAAGATGGAGTCGTAGCCGTTGTCCTTGGCGATCTGGATGATCTGTCCGATGCGCTCGACGCGCTCCTCCTTGCTGGCTCCGGTGTAATCGGGTACGCGGTGAACCCGGTTGGAATCAGTCAACTGGCGCAGTTCCGGGGCCAGTGCATTCGCATATACGATCGAATCCTTTTCCGAAAGCAGGATGCCGTAGTGCCCGATGCCCATTTCTTCGAAGACATCCATGGCTTCCTTGCGGATCGGGCCGCGGCAGACGATCAGAGGTTTCAGATCTTCGCAGGCAAAGGAGCGGACCCACTCGGATGCGGATCTCCCGAGGCGGCGGTCACGGTGAATCAGGGGGTTGTTCATGTAAAGATCATTCATTGGTCTTTATCTCCAATTCATTCGAAGTTGAATCACATTCCAGGGGGATTTCCGATGTCCGAACAGAAGGGAATCCCTGAATCCCCAATTTGCAAAAGGGGACTTACCGTCTGACTTAGTGGAACTCCCGCTGTGGCCCCATCATCGGCCCCGGCTTGTAGTGGCGCATCAGGAAAGACATGTTCTCTCCCAGCACCTTGCGCAGATCGGTCGGCATGACGATAGAGGAGATCGATCCCAGAGCCAGACCCTCCTTGGGGTTCATCAGCTCCTTTTCGTAGCGCTGGTTGAGGGCCCCTTCCTGTGCTTTCAGCCACTCCGCGGCTTCCTTCTCGGCGTCCCGTTTGGCTGAATCACCCTCCATGCCGGCCTTGATGCGCTCGTTGGTACCGCTCTTGATCATTTCGGCTGCCGTAGTGCGCACCTTGCGCAATTCGTCCTTGTAAACGAATTCCTTGCCGGCCGGCCCCATGACTGCCAGACGGGTCGTCGGAAGCGCCAGCACCAGATCGGCACCGGTGGGATAGTTGTTATAGGAGGCATAGGCTCCACCGTAGGCATTGCGCAGGATCAGCAGGATGCGCGGGGTGCGCACGTCCACGATCGAGTCGAGCATGGAACGTCCGGCCTGGACGATCCCGCGCGATTCCTGCTCGCGTCCCGGCAGAAAGCCGGTGGTGTCTTCCATGAAGATGATCGGAATATTGTATATATTGCAGAAACGGACGAAGCGGGCGATCTTGACGGCTGAATCGCAGTCGATCTGGCCCGAAGCCACGGCGGAGTTGTTGGCCACGAAACCGACCACCTGGCCACCCAGACGCCCGAAGGCGGTGACGACTTCCTTGGCACGCTCTGGCTGCAGTTCGAAATAATCGCCATGATCGCAGATCTGCTGAATAATGATGGAGACATCGAACGGCGTATTGAAACCGGTGGGTGAATTGAAGGCCTTTTTCAGCAGGGTGTTGATCTCCCAGGTCTTGCGGTCCAGCGGATCGCTGGTCTCCTGGAACGGTGCTCCGATGCTGTTGTTGTCCGGGATGTAGGAGAGCAGCCGCACGGCGGTCCGCAAGGCAGCCACTTCGTCGGTAACAGTCAGGTCGGCCACGCCGGACCTGCCGTGCACCTTGGGGCCACCCAGCTCTTCCGGAGTGATGTCTTCACCCAGGACAGACTTTACGACCCCCGGGCCGGTCAGGCCAAAGAAGGTCTCGTTGGGCTGGATGACGAAGCTGCCCTGGCGCGGCAGATAGCTGCCGCCGCCGGCGTTGAAGCCGAACATGCACATGATGGAGGGAACCACGCCGCTGATCTTGCGCAGGGCTGTAAAGGCTTCGGCGTAGCCGTCCAGGCCCCCCACGCCGGCCGGTACAAAGGCGCCGGCCGAATCGTTCATGCCGATCAGCGGGATGCCTTTTTCGCCGGCCATGTTGAAAAGCTTGGCCAGCTTGCTGCCATTGGTGGCGTCGATCGATCCGGCGCGTACGGTGAAGTCATGGCCGTAAACAGCCACGTCGCGGCCGCCGATGTTGAGAATGGCAGTGACGAGCGAAGCGCCGTCAAGGTTCTTGCCCCAGTTCTGGTACAGGACATTGGGGGCCTTGTCCGAGAGCACCCGCAGGCGTTCCCACACGGTCATGCGTTTCTTGAAGTGCTGCTTTTCTATCTGCTCGATCTTGACCGACTTGATCGGACGCTGGATCAGCTCGTGGCCCTCTTTCATGGCCTCTTCATAGCCACCCTTCTTGCCGGGGATTTCTCCGGGAATGGTGAACTCGACCTGTTCGGGGGGATCAAAAGGATTCTTCAATGACGGTTTAATCGCTTTTTGAGACATGCCTGCCATCCTTCCGCTACGTGGATTTTTGCAACTGCACTGATTGTCGGGATATTTCGAGTCTGCCCACTTCATCCAGGCAGGCGCTCTTTTGATGGATTAGTGACCGGTAACCGCGGGAGGGCCTGAAGCTTATCGTGCAACCACTGCCAATACCTTGACCTCTTCGCCGTCCTTGGAAAGCAGGCGGTGCCTGAGGGCAGAGTCGAAGTAGACGCAATCCCCTTCGTCGAGGGTGATGCGCCGGTCATCCAGCAGCAGCTCCGCAGTGCCCTTCATGATGAAAAGGAATTCCTCGCCGTCGTGGCTGTATGTGTTTTCTTCCGAAACCTTTTCCGCGACCGTCAGCAGAAAAGGCTCCATCTTTTTGTTCTGCTTGTGAAAGGAGAGGGATTCGTAGGAATAGCCCTGGCTGGTGCCGGCCCGGGAAATAACCCGGGGAATGGCCTTGCGCTCGTTGGCGCGCACTACTTCAAAGCGGCATTCCTCTTCATCCTCGGCGAAAAACATACCGATTTTTACATCGAAGAATTTGGCGATTTTCGAAAGCGTGGCAATGGGGGGAGAGACGTTGTTGTTTTCGATCTGGGAGATCAAAGCCGGGGAAAAACCGGTCTCCTTGGCGACAGCCTGCAGGGTAAGCTTCTTTGCCAAGCGGAGTTTTTTGATTTTCGCCCCGATGTTAAAATCCGTCATGCCGCCACCTGTCTGGAATATAACCAGTTTTGATTGCGGCGTTTGTATACAATTTGCCCGGTGTTGTCAATATAATTTTATTGGGAATAAAAAAGGCCAAAACAGGCCCCGAAAAAAAGTTTATTTTAGATAAAAAAGGGGGTTGGAGCAGGGGAGGGGAAAAGAAAAAAGCCCCGGGTTTCAGACCTGGGGCCGGCGCATCAATGTTTGGAATCAGTCAGCCTGCGTGCCAGGATTTGCAGGGTATGCAGTACCTCGATGGAAGAACCGTGCTGTTTAAGGCCGTCGGAGAGCTGCATCATGCAGCCCGGACATCCGGTGACCACCGCCTGGGAAGAGGTGGCGATAATTGCACGGCTTTTGGCTTCGTTGATGGTCATGGAGGAGCCGTAGTGATAGACGTTGAAGGTGCCCCCCAAGCCACAGCAGCGATCGGCCCCTTCCATCTCGGCCAGGTCGGTGCCGGGTGTTCCCCGCAGCAGTTCGCGGGGCTGTTTGGTAATGCCGCGCGTGCGCAGGTGGCAGGGATCGTGGTAGGTGATGCGGATGTCCCCGCCCGCACCGGTCTGCTGCGGATCGAGACCGAGCTTGTGCAGCAGCTGCGCCGCATCCACGGTCTTAGCGGCCAGTGCGTCCAAGCGCGTCCGCAGTGCGGGATTTCGTTTGCCGATTACCAGCGGGTAGAGCCGATGCAGGGCCCCTCCGCAGGTAGCGCAGGCGCTCATGACATAGTCGGCCTCGTAGCGCTCCATCTCGGTCAGGTTTTTTTCAGCCAGTTCCCGCACGGTATTCAGGTCACCGCCGGACATGCCGGGCAGGCCGCAGCACTGCTGGCCCTTGGGGATGATGATCGTGCAGCCCAGGTGCCGGAAGAGCGCCAAGGCCGCTTCCCCTACCTCGGTATAGACAAAATTGGTCATGCAGCCGACAAAAAAGACGATACGCGGTTTTCCCGGCTCGCCGGGGATCACTTCGGGGTGACGATCCATGAAGGGCTGTGCGGCAATGGCCGGGATGTGCCGCCGGTTACCCACGAAGGGCAGCGGGAAGCGCAGCCGCAGACCGGAGGTTTCGGGTACTTTCTTGAAAAAGAGAGGGCCGAGCAGCGATGCCATCCTGGCCCCCATTTTCATCCGGGTACGGTTCTTGATGACCTGGCCGACCGCCTGATGAAAGGTGGTCAGACCACGTTTTTTCGCCAGGGCCTCGCGGGCTGCGATGACGATCTCGTCGGTGGGTACTTCGTTGGGGCATTTCTCGACACAGCTGCCGCACAGCAGGCATTTGGACATGGCCTGGTAGGTCTGGTCGTCCAGTTCCAGGTTGTCTTTCAGCAGATGCTGGGCAAGGGCGACCTTGCCCCGCGCCACGGCCGGCTCGCGTCCGAAGGCGGTGAAGGCGGGGCAGTTGGCCCGGCAGGCGCCACATTTGACGCATTTTTTCAACTTGTCTTCAACCCGTTTGATCGGGTCGGGTGTTTGCTCTTCCACTTGGAAAACCTTTCTTACAATACAACAACTCTTCGTAACTCCCCCCTGTCCCCTTTAGGCTCGATGGGGCCTCTTATCCTAAGAGGGGGAACGCATGGTCAGAATTGCAGGCGAAACTACCATTACAGCCGCTCCGAAGCGTTCCTCCCCTTAGATTAAGGGGAGGACAGGTGGGGTTACAGATTCAAGCTTAATACTATACAATTGGAGCGCCAATCACAAGGGCAGGTGTTGCTTCTCTCGGCATTATGCAGCCACCTTTGCCCGCCATTCCTCCAGCGCCACCAGGGCCCGTTCCGCCAGCTTCTGGCGCCGCTCCTTCTTTTTGATGCGCCCCGGCAGTTCGAGAAAGAGCCCGTAGTTGACGTTCATCGGCTGGAAGTGCCGCACGTCGGCATTGGTGATGTGCGCCATCAGGGCGCCCAGCGCCGTTTCGGGGGGCGGTACCAGCGACGGCTGGTCCTGCAGCAGGCGCGCGGCCGTAAGTCCGGCCAGGAAACCGCTGGCGGCGGACTCGACATATCCTTCCACACCGGTGATCTGTCCGGCAAAGAAGATGCGCGGATCCGTCGTGAGCTGCTGGGTCGGCAGCAGCAGGGCCGGGGCATTGATGAATGTGTTGCGGTGCATCGAACCGAGCCGGACGAACTCGGCCTGCTCCAGCCCCGGGATCATTCTGAAGACGCGGCGCTGTTCCGGCCAGGTCAGCTTGGTCTGGAATCCGACCAGGTTGAACATGGTCCGTTCGCGATTCTCGGCCCGCAGTTGGATCACGGCATGCGGCTCGGTGCCGGTGCGCGGGTCGCACAGCCCCACCGGCTTCAGCGGACCGAAGCGCAGTGTCTCCACCCCCCGTGCCGCCATCTCCTCTACCGGCATGCAGCCTTCGAAATGGATGATCTTTTCGAAATCGCGGGACGGGACCTTGTCTGCCGCCAGCAGCTCATCCACCAACCGGCGATACTTCTCTTCGTCGAGCGGACAGTTGAGGTAATCGTCGCCATCCCCTTTGCCATAGCGGGAGGCGGCGAAAACCTTGGTCATGTCCAGCGAAGAGGCCGCCACGATCGGGGCGATGGCATCGTAGAAATACAGCCGGTCACCGGTCAGGCCGGTGATGGTCTCAGCCAGGCTGTCGCTGGTCAAAGGTCCCGAGGCGATGATGACCATACCGGTTGCGGGCAGCGCAGTGACCTCGCCCTGTTCCAGGCGAATCAGGGGATGGCTGTTGATCTTCCCGGTCACGTAGGCCGAGAACAGTTGCCGGTCAACGGCCAGGGCTCCGCCGGCTGGCACGCGGGTGGCTTCGGCCGCCTTCATGATCAGCGAATCGCAGCGGCGCAACTCCTCCTTGAGCAGCCCCACCGCGTTGTCGAGCGAGTCGCCGCGCAGGGAGTTGGAGCAGACCAGCTCGGCCAGGCCGGGCAGGTGATGGGCAGGGGAGAATTTCTCCGGCTTCATTTCGTGCAGCGTGACCGATACGCCGCGTTGGGCGGCCTGCCAGGCCGCCTCACAGCCGGCCAGGCCGGCGCCTATGATAGTAAGTGTGGAATGAGCTTCTGGATTCACGTGGACCATCTTTGATTGGATTGGTGGGTGGTGATGTGTGCGTCGTCTGCACGGTGCTACTTCTTGGGGTTACCCCCCTCCTTGAAGTCGCAGCCCTCCTTAGGACATTTCAGGAATTCACCCTCGCGCTTGTAGACCTTTTTGACCAGCAGCGGAAATCCGCATTTAGGGCAGGGACGCTCCACCGGCAGGTCCCACAGGGCGAACTTGCACTGCGGGTAGCGGTTGCAGGAGTAGAACATCTTGCCATAGCGCGATTTCTTCTCGGTCAGCTCCCCCTGCTTGCATTCCGGGCAGGTCACGCCGGTGCCGCGCGGCTTCACCAGGGGCTGGATATTCTTGCAGGCCGGATAGCCGGAGCAGGCCAGGTACTTGCCGTAACGACCATCCTTGACCAGCATGGGGGAGCCGCATTTGTCGCACTTTTCCTCCGAGACCACCGGTTCCTCGGACTCGGCTCCCTTGTCGCCGTCCAGGTTGCGGGTATACTTACAGCCCTCCTTGAACCCGGAACAGGCAATGAACTTGCCGCGCTTGCCCAGTTTGACCACCAGCGGTTTGCCGCACTCGGGGCAGGCCTCGTCGGTGGCTTCGGTGGTCAGGTCCGACTTCTGGACTTCTCCCTCCTTCTGCTTGAGCAGCGTCATGAAGGGGTCCCAGAATTCACGCAGCAACGGCTTCCACTGTTTCTCGCCGCGCGATACCTGGTCCAGTTCCTCTTCCAATCCGGCAGTGAAGTTGTAGTCCACGTAGCGCGAGAAATGGGCCACCAGCAGGTCGTTGACCACCATACCCACGTCCTCGGGGAAGAAGCGCTTCTTGTCAAGCCGGGCGTATTTGCGTTCCAACAGAGTGTTCATGATCGAGGCATAGGTGGAGGGGCGGCCGATACCGAACTCTTCCAGGGTCTTCACCAGGGTGGCTTCGGTGTAACGGGGGGGGGGCTGGGTAAAGTGCTGCTCGGGCAGCAGTTCGTGCAGCTTGAGCGCGGCACCCTCGTTCATGGCGGGCAGCAGTCCTTCCTTTTCCTCGTCCTGATCGTCCAGCCCTTCAATGTAGAGCTTCATGAAACCGGGAAAACGGATGACCGTGCCGGCGGCCCGCAAGCCGCAGGCCCGTGCACCAGCAAACGGTCCGTCCGGAATCGCTCCGGCCAGGTCTGCCGCGATATCGACCGAGGTCTGTTCCAGCTGTGCCTCGGCCATCTGGCAAGCCACGGTGCGTTTCCAGATCAGTTCGTACAGTTTATGCAGGTCCGGGGTCAGAAACCGCTTCAGCTCCGCCGGAGTTTTGGCGATATAGGTCGGCCGGATGGCCTCGTGGGCCTCCTGGGCGTTTTTGGTCTTGGTTTTAAAGATGCGCGGCTTGGCCAGGGCATACTCTTGACCATAGGCGGCCGCAATGACATCGCGGGCCTCGGCCAGCGCCTGGGCCGAGAGGTTGACGCTGTCGGTACGCATATAGGTGATCAGGCCGACGGTGCCCCCTTCGCCAATATCGATACCTTCGTACAGCTTCTGGGCGGTCGACATGGTCTTCTTGGCCGAGAAGCCGAGCTTGCGCGAGGCCTCCTGCTGCAGGGTCGAGGTGGTGAACGGGGGGGCAGGGTTGCGTTTTCGGTCGGTCCGGGTGATCTTCGCCACCTGATAGCTGCCGGACTGGAGCGCCGTCTTCAGGCCCTCCGCGACCTCCTGGCCCGGGATGTCGAATTTGCCGAGCTTTTTGCCGCCAACCTCCACCAGACCGGCCTTGAATTCCTGTCCCGGCGATACCCCCAGTCGTGCGGCAATGGTCCAGTATTCCTGCTCCTTGAAGGCCTGGATCTCCTTTTCCCGTTCGCAGATCAGGCGCAGAGCCACCGACTGGACCCGGCCGGCCGACAAGCCGTAGCGGATCTTCTTCCACAGGAACGGGGAGAGATTGAAGCCGACCAGGTAATCAAGCACCGAACGGGCCTGCTGCGCATCGACCAGTTCGCCGGCAATGGAGCGCGGGTTCTGAATGGCGTGGATGATGGCATCCTTGGTGATTTCATGGAACACCACCCGTTGGATGTCCACGGCCGGTTTCTTCTTGTCCAGGCCCAAGGCTGCCAGCAGGTGCCACGAAATCGCCTCTCCCTCGCGGTCGGGGTCAGTTGCCAGGAGCAGCCGGTCGGACTCCTTGAGGGACTTCTTGATGGCGTCGATATGCTTCTTGCTTTCGGGCAGGACGTGGTACTTGGGCTCGAAATTGTTTTCTATATCCACCGAACCCTGTTTACTGGGAAGCGCCCGGACGTGCCCGAAGGAGGCCAGCACCTTGTAATCGGGGCCGAGAAACTTCTCGATGGTTTTGGCCTTGGCGGGCGATTCGACGATGACGAGGTTTTTGGACATGAGGTGATGATCCTTAATTCAGGAAATGGCGTAATGTGCGCCGGGCAGCGGAATTACCGCGCCCTTGAGTTCAAGGTGAAGTAACATAGAGGAAACGTCCCCGGCTGTCAATTCAGATTGGCTGATGATATCGTCGATATGCAACGGCGAACGGGCCAGTATTTCATAGATGGCTGCCTCGCGCGGTGTCAGTGCGAAACTGCGCGGCGCCGGGGATGTTTCGCCGGATAGCGTGTTGTAGCCGGGCAGCTCCTCCAGAATGTCCTCAACGCAGTCCACCAGTTTGGCCCCTTCCTTGATCAAGCGGTTGCTGCCGCGGCTGGTGACGGTATTGATGTTGCCCGGCACGGCAAAGACATCGCGGCCCTGCTCAAGGGCATACCGGGCGGTGATCAGCGAACCGCTGTTCTCGGTCGCCTCGACCACCAGCACCCCCTGCGACAGCCCGCTGATGATCCGGTTGCGGCGGGGAAAGTTCTCGGCCAGCGGCAGCGAGCCAAGAGGGAACTCGGACAGCAGGCAGCCCTTTTCGGCCATCTCCCCGAACAGTGCATTGTTCTCGGGGGGATAAATCCTGTCGATGCCGCAGCCAAGCACCCCTATCGTACTGCCACCCGCCAAAAGGGCTCCTTTGTGTGCGGCGGTGTCGACTCCGCGGGCCATGCCCGAGACAACTGCGACACCATGCTGTGCAAGCGCCTCGGCCAGACGGCCGGTAGCCAGCAGGCCATAGGTGCTGGCCCTGCGCGAACCGACCATGGCGATACAGGGCTTGCCGGCCGGAAGGGTGCCCCGTACGTACAGAAACGGGGGCGGGTCGGGAATCTCGAACAGCGATTTCGGATATTCGCCGCAGGTGAAGGTCAGCAGGCGTGCACCGCTGGTGGCGAGCTGCCGGCATTCCTGCTCGGCAAACCGTTGCCATGCGTCGCCCCTGATCGCATCCGCCACGCTGTCGGTCACTCCCTTGACCGCCGTCAGAGCGTCCCGGCTTGCGTACAGGGCATTCCGGGGGGTGTCGAAACGCTCCAGCAGGCGCCGGAACGTCACATTGCCAACCCCGGCGACCGCCTTGAGGCCGATCCAGTAGAATGCTTCCGGGTGTTCGTCGAATAAAGGCATGGGGTGCAAGCCTTTCTGATGCCGAACGGATGATTGAAAAAAAAGACCGGCCCTGTAAGGCCGGTCGATGCTGTCTTGGGACGTATTATTTCGTGTGGCTGACGATCTTGTCGCCCTTGTAGATGGCGTCGATGCTTTTGATGACCAGAGCAGTGGCGGTTTTTCGCCCGGTTTCCAGGATCACCAGGGCCCCCAGCAGTTCCTGGGGCAGGGTGGCCCCGCGTCCTTCGGTATAGCGCCGGTCAAGATCGACATCCCGCACGATGTAGAGCATGTTGCCCGGCTCCGCCAGATTGACGCTGCCGAGGTCGATAAAGACGATATCACCGGCGGCGATGGTGGTGGTGCCGCTGTAGCTCTCGACGATATTGCCTTTCAACTGGCGGGACGGCATCTTGAGGGACACCTCCCGGCGCCGCTCATCGCGGTACGGGAGCAGATAGGCTCCCGGCGATATCTCCTTGAAGGTCTTGGTGATGATGGCCCGGGAGGCGGTCTGTTCGATATCGGTCAGTTGCAGCGTGCCCAGAGGCACGATCTTCCTGCCCATGATTTCGTTGGTCACCGGGTGGCTGATGGCCCCTTCCTCGCGGAAGATGGAGAACTTTTCGCCCCCTTTGACGCCGTTGACCGCGCCGATATCGGTATAAACGATGTCATCCATGCCGATGATGATCCGGTCATGATGGCCGCCGATGATGGAGCCGAACGGCTTCATGCCGGTTTCCATCAAATAGCCTTCGCTTCCGCGAATCGCGAATCGCTGTTCTTCAGTCACGTTCTGAACGGCATCCTCGGGCCTGGCAGCGGCCACTGACTTCTGATCTCCTTCCTGCACGAATTCGAGCCGGTCGGGAAAGACGCGTACCTTTTGGCCGGGATAGACGCGGTGCGGATTGGTGATCTGTCCGTTTTTCGACCACAGTTCAGGCCAATAGCCGGGATCTTTGATGAACCGGTCCGAAAGCCCCCAGAGCGTGTCCCCTTTTTTGATTACGTAGACAGCCGGCTCCTCCTGGTCAGCCCCCACCGCAAGGCAGGGCAGAGCAAGAAGCAGTGCAGTCAGACACCGTGCGATCAACCTGTTTGTCATGGTATGCACTTCGGTTACTCCTCTTGAATCATCGCGTTTGGGCCAGCCCCGGCATGGCGTTTACTTCCGCTGCCATGTTCCCGTTTCTACCGTGGGGCGGCGTCACCGCTCAGGAGCGGTCAGTCTTTGCCGGGCCTTGTCGGCAGCGGGGCTGCCGGGGTAGCCCTTGATCAGGCTTTCCAGCGCGGCAGTGGCCTTGTCCCCCTCTTTGAGGGTAGTCAGTGTGTAGCCCAGTTTCAGCAGGGCATCGGGTGCCTTGGAACTTTTAGGGTATGCGTCGACCGTTTTCTGGAAGGCTGCTGCCGCCTTGGTCAATTCCGACATACTGTAGTAGCATTCGCCGATCCAGTAAGAGGCATTGGCGGCGTATTCGCTGTCGGGAGAGTTCTTGAGAAACGCCTCGAAGGCCTCGATGGCGGCGGTGAAGTGGTTGGTGCTGTAGAGGCCGAATGCTTTGACGTATTCGCCGGGGGGACCGTTGTCTTTTGTTTTGTGCGCTGTGGCCTGGTTGACCACTGCAACCTTGGGAGCCGCCTGTTGAGCAAGCAGGACAACCCGGGCCTTCAATTCGTCCTGCCCGCCGCGCACTTCCAGGATGGTGCTCTGGAGCTGCCTGATCTGTTCCGACGACCCCTTGAGCTGATCCTCCAGGGACAGAATCTGGCCGGAGAGCTCGTTAAGGCGTTGCCCGCTCTTCTTGTCGGCCTGAATCAGGTACTCGAGCTTCGCCTCCGCCTCTGCCTGGCGCTTGATCACCAGCTCATCTGCAGCGCAGCCGGCGAGCGTGAGACAGATAACGACGCAGGTGCTCCATCTGGTACCTGATGGCATAATCCCTCCATATGACGGATGTTTCAAAATAGTAAAAGCATTCCTCCGGGGTTTGTCAAGCGAAAGCTTTTAAATAGGGGGTGAATATGGTACCATCTCTACCCCGCAAACTCTTGATTTCAGAACCGGAACCTTCCTGATGCGAAAACCCGAACTGCTGGCGCCGGCCGGCAATATGGAAAAGCTTGAAACCGCCATTCATTACGGCGCCGATGCCGTGTACCTGGGAGGGACCGCCTTTGGTCTGCGCAACCTGGCGGACAATTTCAGTGTGGCTGAGATGGCAGTTGCACTGGACTATTGCCACAGTCGCGGGGTCAAGGCCTATCTGACCGTTAACAGCTATCCCCACAATGCGGCCCTGCAGGAGCTGGAGCGGTATCTGGCCGAAGTGTCCCGGCTCCCGTTCGACGCCTATATTGTGGCCGATCCGGGAGTGATCGACCTGGTGCGCGAGATATCGCCGCAGCGCGAATTGCATCTCTCCACCCAGGCCAACACCATCAACTGGCGTAGCGCCCGTTTCTGGGGAAATCAGGGGGTCAGCAGGGTCAACCTGGCCCGCGAGACCACCCTGGAGGCCATCACCGAAACCGTGGCGCGCTGCCCTGACATGGAGTTCGAGGTGTTCGTGCACGGCGCCCTGTGCATCTCCTATTCCGGCCGTTGCCTGCTCTCCAGCGTCATGGCCGGGCGCGATGCCAACCAGGGGGAGTGCGCCCACCCCTGCCGCTGGAACTATCGCCTGGTGGAAGAAAAGCGGCCGGGCGAGTATTACCCGGTCATGGAGAACGACAGCGGCACCTTCATCTTCAACTCCCGCGATCTCTGCCTGTTGGAACACCTGCCCGAGATCGTCGCCAGCGGAGCGGCTTCCCTCAAGATCGAAGGGCGCATGAAGGGCATCAACTACGTCGCTTCGGTGCTGCGGGTCTATCGCCAGGCCCTGGACGAGTACTGGGCCGACCCGGAAGGCTACCGCTGCCGGCCGGAGTGGCTGGAGGAACTGGCCAAGCTCAGTCATCGCGGCTACACCACCGGCTTTCTATTCGGGGCGCCCCGCAACGTGGGGCAGGAGTACCACTCGGCCTATATTCGCAGCCATGTATTCGTGGGGCGGGTGGAGGAGGTGCTTTCCGACGGTGCTGCCGTCATCGGTGTGCGCAACCGCATCCAGGTGGGGGACGAACTGGAGTTCATCGGACCCGGCCTGCGGTCGTCCCGCCTGCGCATCGACAGCCTGACGGTGCTTGACCCGCTGGGAGACGCCGTGGAGGCGGAGGCGGCCAACCCCAATCAGCGCATCATGATGCGCCCCCCTTTCGAAGTCGAGCCCTTTGACCTGATCCGGCGCGAAAAGAACCCATGAAAGATTTCAAGCGTTATGCCCGCAGCGCGGGGGATGGTTGGCTGCGCGACCTGCTGCTCCTGGCAGTGGTTTTCGGTATCCCCTTTCTGCAGTTCCTGGGGGGATTGCCACTGATCGATCCTGACGAGGGGCGCTATGCCGAAATTCCGCGCGAGATGCTGGAGCGGGGCGACCTGATCACTCCGACCCTCAACTACGTCAAATATTTCGAAAAGCCTCCGCTGTTATACTGGCTCAACACCGCTTCGCTCAAGCTGTTCGGCCTGAACGAGTTTGCCGCACGCCTTCCCTCGGCCCTGTGCGGGCTCTTTACGGTGCTGACCTGCTATCTGGTGGCCCGCAAGCTTTACGACCGCCGCACGGCGCTGCTGGCGGGCGTCCTGCTGGGCACCTCGGCCGGTTTCGTGCTGCAGTCGCGCATCATCCTGACCGACATGCTGCTGACCTTCTGTCTGACCGCCGCTTTAGGCGCCTTCATCCTGGCGGCCCAGCGCGAAACCAGGCGTACGAGCCCTTTGCTGTGGTATCTGTTCTACCTGTTCTGCGCCCTGGCGGTACTGTCCAAGGGATTGATCGGCATCGTCTTTCCGGCCGGTATCGTTTTCCTCTATCTGCTGCTGGGCCGGCGCCTGCATCTGCTGGGGCGCATGCGCCTGGCCAGCGGCCTGCTGCTGTTTCTGGCGGTGTCTGCCCCCTGGTTCGTTGCGGTCTCGCTGCGCAACCCCGAGTTCGCCCATTTCTTTTTCATCCATGAACATTTCGAGCGTTTCACCAGCGCCGTACATGGGCGCTATCAGCCCTTCTGGTTTTTCGTGCCGGTGCTGGCAGCCACCATGCTGCCCTGGTCCTTCTTTATCCCGGGATCGCTGGCCAAGGCCTGGCGCGAGCGCGGCCACCAGGGGGGCGGGGCCGGTCTGTACCTGCTGATCTGGATAGCAGTGATTTTCCTGTTCTTCTCCAAGTCCAACTCGAAACTGATTCCCTACATTCTGCCGATATTCCCGCCCCTGGCCATCCTGATCGCACACCGTTTCAGCGGGCTGCCGGAGGGGCGCGGCCGGGGCATGCGGCTGGCCGCCCTGGCGCTCGGCTGTACGCTGAGCCTGCTGGGAATCGCGGCCCTGTGCTATGCAAACCTGCCGGAGGTGGCTTCCCTGCTGGGCGGGTACGCGCCCCGCCTGGCAGACTCGCTGAACCAGTTTGTCCGGCATGCACCGCAGATTTCAAGCCATGCCTGCCTGGCGATCGGGATACTCTTCCTGCTCCAGGGGGTGGTAAGCCTTGTTTCCGGCGACCGAAAACCGGGGCGGATGCTGCTGGCGTTGTGCCTGGGGGGCTTTCTGCTGGATATCCTCGCGCCGCGGCTGATCATGCCGTACATTGCCGGAGCGGAATCGCCGCGTGAGCTGGCGCAGGCCGCCAAGCCCCTGATCACGCCGCAGACCCGCATGGTCACCGTTGGGCCCATGCAGGGTATTTCGTGGTATACCGGCCAGCGGGTGCTGGTTACCGGAAAGCCGGACGAACTGGAGTTCGGCAGCAAGCAGGGCGACCAGTCCGCCTGGTTTCCCGATCGGAATGCCCTTCTGAAGCTGTGGAGCGGCACTGATCCGCTGCTGGTGTTTCTCAAAAAGAGGGAGCTGGACGAACTGCTGCCGCAGCTCAGCCCCCCTCCCCGGATCGTGCGGGAGTCGGGCAGGCGGCTGTTGATCAGCAACCGCTAGGGTTTAATTTAACGCGCTTTCTTGCCGCTTTGCCGTAGGAGTGAGTTGAGGTATAGATAGAGCAGGGACCCCAGATCGCTATCAGCTACTTTGAAAAAGGAAGAATCTATGCCAAAGGCCATGAAACAGATCGAGGCGGCAGTCATGGAGCTGGAAATTGAAGCACGGGCAAAGCTGGCCGGAAGACTCCTTCTGAGCCTGGATACCCCTTCCGATTCCGAACTTGAGCGGCTATGGCTTGACGAGGCAGAACGTCGGCTTTGCGGGTACCGTCAAGGAAAGGTACGCGGAATTCCTGCAGAGTCCGTGTTCCGTCGAACAATCGCCGAATTGACATGAAGGCGGAATTTCTGCCGGAAGCGGAAAAAGAGCTTCGGGAGGCTGCTCGCTATTACGAAAGCGAAGCCCCGGGAGTTGGAATCGCATTCGTTGTCGAACTGCATAAGGCCATTTTAGCCATTCTTGATAACCCGCTGGCAGCTCAAACCGTACGAAAAAGTATTCGTAAGTGGGTGCTTCCCCGTTTCCCCTTCAATGTGCTCTATTCCGTTGAAAGCGAAATACTCGTAATTGTGGCGGTTGCCCATCAAAAGCGCCGTCCGACCTATTGGAAACGCAGGCTGAGAAAATGAAGGTTCTAGACTGATTGAAAGGAATTTTAACCTCCATGCGCGAAACCTTCCTTCCCTTTTCAACCCCCACCATCGACGACGCCGAAATCAACGAAGTGGTGGATTCCCTCAGATCGGGCTGGATCACCACCGGCCCCAAGGTCAAGCGCTTCGAAGAAGAGTTCAAGGCCTATGTGGGCGCCCCGTTCGCCGTGCCGCTCAGCTCTGCCACAGCCGGCCTGCATCTGACGCTGCTGGCACTGAAGATCTCGGAGGGGGATGAGATCATTACCACTCCCATGACCTTTGCCTCCACCGTCAGTCTGATCATCCTCTGTGGCGGGACACCGGTCCTGGCCGATATCGAGCCCGGCACCCTCAATATCGATGTGGAAGAGATCCGTAAAAAGATTACCCCCCGTACCCGGGCCATCATTCCGGTGCACTTTGCCGGTCAGTCCTGCGACATGGACCCGCTCCTGGAGCTGGCGCGGGAACACGATCTGACCCTGATCGAGGACGCGGCCCACGCGGCCGGCACGGAGTACAAGGGCAGAAAGATCGGCTCCCTCGACACACTCTCGATCTTCTCCTTTCACCCCAACAAGAACATCACTACCGGCGAAGGGGGCATGGTCTGCACTGCCGACGAGGGCCTGGCGGAGGAAATTTCGCTGCTCAAGTTCCACGGTATGAGCCGCGAGGCCTGGAAACGCTTTGCCGCCAGCGGCACACCCAACTACGATATTCTGCTGCCGGGCTACAAATACAACATGATGGACATCCAGGCCGCCCTCGGCATCCATCAGCTGCCGAAACTGGACGGATTCATCGACCGCCGCCGGGAGATCGCCGAATACTACAACCGGGAGTTCGCCGGTCTGGAGGAATTGGCCCTGCCCGCCTATGCCCCCTATCTGCAGCGCCATGCCTGGCACCTCTATACACCGCTGGTCAGGATCGAGCATTTGACCATCGACCGCGACCGTTTCATGGATGAGCTGAAAAAACGCAATATCGGCACCGGCCTGCACTACAAAGCCATCCATCATCACGCCTGGTACCGCGAGAACATGCCGGTCCCGGACAGTGAACTGCCTAATGCCAGTTACGCCTCGCAGCGCATTCTCTCCCTGCCCCTCTTTCCCCGGATGACCGATCAGGACGCCGCGGATGTAGTTGAGGCGGTCAGGGAAGCCATTGCAGCACATAGACGATAAACCGGAGTATGACCAATGAGTACCGCTGAACTGCATAAACTGCCCCCCCAGAGCCTGGAAGCCGAGATGTCCATCCTGGGGGGCATTCTGATCGATAACGATGCCATCAACCGGGTGCTGGAAGTGCTGACCCAGGATGACTTCTACCGCGAAAGTCACCGCAAGATCTTCCTGGCCATGATGCTGCTCTCGGACCAGCGTGAGCCGTGCGACCTGATCACTCTGAGCGCCACGCTGAAGAAAAAGGGAGAGTTGGAGGAGGTGGGGGGAGCGGCCTATCTGGCCACTTTGGTGGATTACGTTCCCACTGCGGCCAACATCTCCTATTACTGTAAGCTCGTGAAGGAAAAGTCGATCAACCGGCGGCTGATCAGCGTGGCCACCGAGATCGCCACCCGCGGCTACGAGGAGCAGGCCGACGTCAATGAGCTGCTGGATATCGCCCAGAAGCAGATCTACGAGATCTCCGAGAACAAGATGCGTCCCCAGTACGTGCAGGTCAAGGAGATCATTAAGGAAACTTTCAAGATCCTGCAGACCCTGCACTCCAAGAAGGAACTGGTTACCGGTACACCGACTGGATATGTGGACCTGGACCTGATGACCGCCGGTTTCCAGCCGGGCGACCTGATCATCATCGCGGCCCGTCCCTCCATGGGCAAGACCACCCTGGCCCTCAACATCGCCGAGTATGCCAGCGCCGATCCGCGCAACAAGAACCGGGTGCCGTCGGTGGTCTTCTCGCTGGAGATGGGCAAGGAACAGCTGGTCATGCGTCTGTTCGCCTCCCTGGCCCGGATCGACTTCGGCAAGATGCGCACGGGCCATTTCCAGGATTCGGACTGGCCCCGCCTGACGCGGGCGGCCGGTATCCTGCACGATGCCAAGATCTTCATCGACGACACGCCGGCCATCACCGTGCTGGAGCTGCGTTCCAAGGCGCGCCGGCTGAAGAGCGAGCACGACATCGGCATGATCATCGTCGACTACCTGCAGCTGATGCGCGGCGGCGCCAATGTGGAATCGCGGCAGCAGGAGATCTCGGACATCTCCCGTTCGCTCAAGGCACTTGCCAAAGAGCTGAACGTGCCGGTGATTGCCCTGTCCCAGCTCAACCGCGAACTGGAGAAGCGCGCCGACAAGCGCCCAATGATGAGCGATTTGCGCGAATCGGGCGCCATCGAGCAGGATGCGGACGTGATCATGTTCGTGTACCGCGAGGCGGTCTACTGCGACAGTTGCCGCAAGCGGGACGGCTCCTGCACCCAGAACCACGACCGCAATGCCGAGGTGATCATCGGCAAGCAGAGGAACGGCGCCTTGGGAACGGTACCGCTGGCCTTCTACGGCGAGCATACCCGCTTCGAGAACCTGAGCGAGCGCAGCGACGTGTAGGAGTCTCGAGCGGTGGCTGTATATATTCCTGAATCCGCAACGCCTCCCTGCCGGAGTGCCTGAAAGGCCTCTGCCTTTGCAGCGTGATGGTATGGAACGTTTCTGCGGAGGGCCTGCCGATACAACGAAAGCCGCATCCGGGCGACGTTGGGGCCCCGGCTCTTTCAGGTACTCCGGTAGTCCGGCGTCACGAATTCAGACTGTACTAGTACGAAATCCAACAGGAGAACCTATGGCGCGTATCGATGCGTTGTTCAAGATGATGAAGGACGAGGGTGCCTCGGACCTGCACCTCTCCACCGGCAATCCTCCGATCTTCCGCCTGCATGGGGAAATGGTGCGCCTCAACTTCAAGTCGCTGGGACATGAGGATCTGAAGGCCATCCTGTTCGAGATCCTGTCAGAGAAGCAGCGCGCACAGTTCGAGGCCAGCAAGGATCTCGACTTTGCCTATTCCGTGGAGGGGCTGGCCCGTTTCCGCGGCAACATCCTCATGCAGCACCGTGGCATTGCCGCGGTTTTCCGTATGATCCCCAGCAAAATCCTGTCGGCGGAGCAGCTGGCACTTCCGGAAGGGGTGCTGCGCATGACCAGGTTCAAGAAGGGACTGGTGGTGGTGACCGGGCCGACCGGTTCGGGCAAGTCCACCACCCTGGCGGCCATGGTGGACCTGATCAATTCCACCCGCAAGGAACACATCCTGACCCTGGAAGACCCGCTGGAGTTCATACATGAGAACAAGCTCTCGCTCGTGAACCAGCGCCAGATCGGCGAGCACACCGAGAGCTTCGCCTCGGCCCTGCGGGCGGCCCTGCGTGAGGACCCGGATGTGATCATGGTGGGGGAAATGCGCGACCTGACCACCATCCAATTAGCCATGAGCGCCGCCGAGACCGGCCATCTGGTGTTCGGCACCCTGCACACCAACACGGCCGCCAAGACCATCGACCGTATCATCGATGTCTTCCCCACCGATCAGCAGGAACAGGTGCGCGCCATGCTGTCCGAGTCGCTGAAAGGGGTGGTATGCCAGCAGTTGCTCAAGACCGCCGACGGCAGGGGACGGGTAGCGGCCCTGGAGATTATGCTCGGTACACCGGCCATCGCCAACCTGATTCGGGAGGCCAAGACCTTCCAGATCCCCTCCATCATGCAGACTGGCAAGAAGGAGGGCATGCAGCTGATGGACACGCACCTGATGGAACTGCTCAAGGCCCAGCGAGTCAATCCCGAAGAGGCCTACCGCTGTGCCATCGACAAGAAGCAGTTCGAACAGTTCCTGCCCCATGAAGCGGCTGCTCCGGCAGCAGGCGGGCATTGATTTCGATCCGACGAGGTAACGATATGAACTTCAATCATTTCGATGAGCGGGGCAATGCGGTGATGGTGGATGTATCGGCCAAGCAGCCGACCATGCGCACCGCCGTTGCCGAAGCACTGGTGCAGATGAGCTCGGAGTTGGTTGCCGCCATCCAGGCCGGGGGCGTTGCCAAGGGGGATGTGCTGGGCGTGGCGCGGCTGGCAGGCATCCAGGCTGCCAAACGCACGCCGGAGCTGATCCCGCTTTCCCATCCGCTGGCCCTGCATGCCGTTTTTGTCGATTTCGAGCCGAATGCGGCCTCCGGTCGCATCATGGTGAAGTGCACGGTGCGGGCTTTCGAGCGGACCGGAGTGGAGATGGAGGCCATGACAGGCGCCAGCCTGGCGGCCCTGACTATCTACGATATGTGCAAGGGGAGCGACAAGTCGATCGCCATTGGCCATATCAGGCTGTTGTACAAAGAGGGGGGCAAGAGCGGCATTTATCGCCGGGAAGCAGACAAGCGGGAGGATCAACCTTGAGCGAGATCAGAGCAGCCATTTTGACGCTATCGGATAAGGGGTCGCGCGGGGAGCGGGTGGATACCAGTGGACCGGCGCTGGCCGCCTGGATGGCCGAGCGGGGAGTGCAGACGGTGCAGACAGATATCATCCCGGACGAGTATGACCGGGTCGTGGAGGTGCTGAGCGATTGGGCCGACCGGGGCATCGCCGACCTGATCCTGACCACCGGCGGCACCGGCGTCTCGCCGCGTGACGTGACTCCCGAGGCGACCATGCAGGTCTGCAGCAGGCTGGTACCTGGTCTTGGTGAGTTGATGCGTCTGCGGAGCCTGGAAAAAACACCGATGGCATCGCTGTCGCGGGCCGTGGCCGGCATCCGCAACCAGTCCTTGATCATCAACCTGCCGGGCAGCCCCAAGGGGGCGGTCGAAAACCTGGAGGCGGTCTGGCCGGTAATCGGGCATGGGGTGGAGAAGATCCGCGGCGACCAACGGGATTGCGGGGGACGATTCGACCGCTGAGAGGGTACGGCAAAGGACACGGCGCATCAAATACCCTCCGCTATCTGCCCGGCAGGGCAATGCCGTACTTTTCGATCCGGTAAATAAGGGTATGCCGCGGGATCCGTAAAAAACGGGCTGCGGACGACTGGTTCCAAGAGTTCCGTTCTAGGGCCGAAACAACGATTTCCCGCTCCAGTTGTTCGAGCGAATATCCCTCATCGGGCAGGGTCAAGACTGCACCGCCGGCAGCAACGTTCTGATGGAACTTTTCCGGCAGATCCGCACGCTCGATCCTGTCCTCGTTTCGCATGATCAGTAGCCGCTCGACCGTATTTTCCAGCTCACGCACGTTACCGGGCCATGCATAGGCGCATAATACGTCAAGGGCCTCTTTGTCGAAGGTGACCTTTTGGCCCCCCAGCTTGTGACAGAAATGCCTGATCAGCAGCGGGATGTCGTTGCGCCGTTCGCGGAGCGCCGGCAGGCTGACGGGAATAACGGATAAGCGATAATAGAGATCCTCGCGGAATGTCCCTTCGATCAAGGCTTTCTCGGTGTCCAGGTTTGTGGCTGATACCACGCGGACATCGACTTTTTGTACCTGTGTACCCCCGATCGGCTCTACCTCCTTTTCCTGCAGCGCCCTGAGCAGTTTTGGCTGCAGTTCGAGCGGTAGTTCTCCCACCTCATCCAGGAAAAGCGTGCCCCCCTCTGCCAACTGAAACTTGCCGGGCTTGTTCTTGACCGCACCGGTGAATGCCCCCTTTGTATGGCCGAAAAGTTCGCTTTCCAGCAAATTGTGGGGAATCGCAGCGCAATTGACGGCGATGAACGGTGCATCCCTGCGGGAACTGCTGGCATGAATGGAGCGCGCCACCAGTTCTTTCCCCGTGCCGGATTCGCCGGTAATCAGGATCGATGCCTCCGTGTCGGCCACTTTGCGGATAAGTTCGAACACCTTCTCCATTGCCCGCGATGAGCCGATCATGCTGCGAAGATCTGCCTTATCCGACAGTTCGTGTTTCAGCCGCCGGTTTTCCTCAGCCAGTCCGTTGAACTGAAGGGCTCTTTGGACCGTCAACCTCAGTTCGTCTCTGTTGAAGGGTTTGGTGATGTAGTCGAATGCACCGGCTTTCATGGCTGCCACCGCCACATCGATCGTCCCGAAGGCGGTTATGATGATCACCAATGTCTCCGGCCAACGTTCCTTGATCGACTTGAGCACCATCAGCCCATCCATGCCGGTCATTTTCATGTCGGTAATGACGAGGTCGGGTTGGCATTGGCCCAGCCAGTAAAGACCCTCCTCACCCGATGAGGCCGACTGCACCTCATACCCCTCCTCCTGGAGGTTGTACTCCAGCACCCGCCGCAATGAAGAATCGTCGTCGATTATCAGGATCTTATGTTTCATCTCTTCTCCGCTTTATGGCGTCGCCATGACTCGTCTCCGGTTACCCAGACGTTGACCTGTTTCATCAACAAACATGCCAAATGGTATCCTCTTGTTTCTACACGCAAAGAGGGATAGGGGAATGCGGGAAGGGGAGGTCGGGTGGAGAATATTCGTCGGATGTGAAGGATATTCAGCATTGAAGCATATTGGGCAACGCTTCAGGATCTGTTGTGGGATTTTCTGTAATGATCCATGCCTGCGAAAATGGATGTTGCTCTTAAAGGCCAATTATTTCGGGTGTTTGTGCTGCGATATGCGGATTGGCACAGGAGTTGATATTCAAACAGCAAGAGCATGCATAGAAGCTCAAGATCAGACAGGAGGAAATACAATGAAAAGGAAAATGATCGTTGGAACACTGGCAATGGGGTTGTTGGCATTTGGTGCATTTTCGGCAACCGCCGCCGAGGCGTGCGACAAGTGTGTCGAGAATCAGGTGATGCAGCAGTTCAGGCAGGAGGTGTCTCCACTTGCTACCGCCATCAGGGAGAAGGACATTCAAGTGAGGAATCTGTATGGCTACGACAGGCCGGATATGCAGAAGATCAGTGCGCTGGAGGCTGAAATCAAGGAACTGAAAGATACCATCGAATCATCGGCAGATAAGTTCGGCATTCCTGCGTGCAGCCGGAGCTAATGGCTCCAGAGCTGGGGATTCTCTTCTAAGGCCTGATTCTGATCTTTCTGTGGAGGGCTATGATTTCTGTTTGATTCACAATAAGAGCTGCAGAAAAACAAGGCTGCTTCTGACGCGAAGCGGCCTTTGTTTTTTTGTCATGTATCGTGTGTTCGAGTTCTTATGTCGTCTCTATACAGTAAGGGCTAACATTATCTGACCGCTGTCCTTTCTGCGGTGCAGGGAACAACCGTTTCTGCATATACTCGCTCCTTTGTCTCACCACATTGGACAGGAGGAGCGAGTGACGCATATCATGAAGGAGCATATTGACGGGTTCATCTTTCACTGCCAATACGAGAAGAACCTGAATCACAAGACCATCAAGGCGTACCGGATCGACCTCAGGCAGTTCGCCGAATTCCTCGGCCGCGAATACCCCGGCATCCGCATCGACTTGATTGACAAGCATATTCTGCGGGATTACATCAAGCACGTCTCCACCGGCAACAAACCCAAGACCATCAAGCGCAAACTCGCCACCCTCAAGGCATTTTTCAACCAGCTTGAATTTGAGGATATCATCCTCGTCAACCCCTTCCGCAAGATCCGGATCCGGATCAAGGAAGGCAAGCACCTCCCCCGGACCATACCCCGTCACGACATTGCCCACCTCTTCGACTCCATGTATGCGTTGCAAGATGAGACCCTGAAAATTGGAGTTCCCAACAGACGGACCCTGGCGCGTGATATCGCCGTGCTCGAACTGCTATTCTCAGCAGGGGTGCGGGTGGCTGAGCTATGCTGCCTGCGCGGAGAAGACGTCGATCTCCAGAGGGGTAGTGTCCGGATCATGGGTAAAGGGACGCGTGAGCGGATCATTCCCCTGTGCAGCGAAGAAACCGTGAGTGCCTTGACCTGCTATGCGGGCCTGTACCGCCGGGAAATCGAAACGGCGGGGTGGTTCTTCATCAACCGTGACGGCCGACGCTTCTCGGAACAGTCGGTCAGGTTCATGCTCAGGAAATACGTGCTGGACGCAGAGATACCGGAGAGGATCACGCCCCACATGTTTCGCCATTCCGTGGCTACACAGCTTCTGGAGAACGGGGTGGATATCCGTTATATCCAGACCTTTCTCGGCCATAGCTCAATCACGACCACGCAGATCTATGCCCAGGTGACGGAGGAGTTTCAGCGCCAGGCTTTGCAGAGCAGGCATCCGAGGAGGGGGTTCGGGAGGGAGCGAATGGTGGATAACTAAAGATTATGGATGATTCCGTGCCTGCAGGTTCAGAGGTGATAAGACGGTATCTAAGAGAACTACAGAATATAAGCTCCGACCTCAGGGTAGCTGTTGTAGCAAATACCAAAAGTGGGACAGAGAAAGGCGTCGATTACGCCGCCCATTCCATCGACACCGAGTTTTTCTCCGAAGGAGAGATCGAGGAAATTCTGTACGCTATACGAAGTTTGGGCATCTACGCCGATCTATATCTCGATGAAGACAAGTTCATCATGGACGTCATAACAGGAAGATTCAAGTCCAAGGCGAAAAAATTTAACCTTGTCTACACCACAGCTCAGAATGGGGTTGGTCCAGGAAGAAAGTCACTAATCCCGGCCTTCTGCAATCTCCATAGAATCTCAGTCACCGGCTCCAATCCGTATGTAGTCAGCCTCTGCCGCCATAAGTATCACTACAACAAGATTCTCGCTGCTTTAGGCCTTTCAGTTGCAGGAAGCTGGCTTTATTCCGAAACCTCTGGTTGGGCTGGCGCCAGCCCCCCTCGGGAAGGAATGAAGGTCATAGTAAAACCAACGTATGAATCAGCCAGCATAGGGATCACTGAGACCTCTATAGTCGAGTATAGCCGTGACCTGGATAGCCAGATCAAGTCACTGAGCAGTCTCTTTCAGCAGCCTGTCACCGTCCAGCAGTTTATTGAAGGGTTTGAAGTGGAGGTGCCTGTCTTTTGCCACAGGAACTACTTGTCCTTTTTCCCAGTCGGAATACAGCTGGACGGCAACCCTCTCCTGGGCGAGAAGATACTCACCTACGACAGGGTCTATAACGACAGTTACGAGTTCTACAAATATGAGGGCCCAGCCGCTGAAACTGTCATTTCTACAGCAGTCGATGCTGCCAAAATACTTGGCATTACTGCAATAGGACGCATCGATTTCAGAATTACAGAAGGCGGAGATAGTTACATTACTGATGTGTCCACCAATCCCCATCTCACAACCTTTAGCTCCTGTTCCTTCCTCTTTAGTCAGTTGTCGTTGCGCCACGCAGATCTTTTGGGAACGTGGCTGGCACTATCCGCTTCATCTGCCGGAATCCTAGGACTCTGACCAAAATTGGAGATCTGACATAATAAATCCCAAGCCTAGATACTTCCACGAGGGACCGAGACCATCCTCATCAATGGCAAAAAGGGCATGCATCCATTCCTGCCCGGTCTTTGGTTCCACGTTATCGATGGCCCAGTCCAGCAGCCTGCATCTGAGTTCCAGATGGGGCAGTTCCCAAGACAGGATGCCCGGCTGCAAATTCTGCAGAGAGAGAAAATATTTTCTTGCAGAAATCTTATCTCCGCCTATTGCCTCTACTCCGACAAGATTACTGAGTAGGTAATACGCGAAAAAATCATCGCCATCAGTCGAACAGAGATCTTGATAAGCAGCCGTAAGCTCGTCCTTAGCCTCTTTCAACTGCCCCTGAAGTGCCAAAAGCACCCCCAGATTGTTGCGAAGAATGAAGTTGTCGCAAAAGTTGCATGAATGAAGCGTTTGCTTCAAAATGAGGGTTCCTTCTTTAGCGCCCAGTAACCCGCTATAGAAACCAGCAACAGCGTAATTATTCGCCGGAATCTCATCCCTCGGGAAGTTTGCCTCCGGGATGGTAGTGAGAAGAGACAAAGCTCTACCTGCGGTCTCAAAAGCTGCCGTAAACTGCCCGAGAGTCGTGAGATTGCCAGAATGATTCGAAAGAGACATGTAAAGTTGAACGGGATACAAAGGTATCCCCACCGTGTTGCGTTTGCTAAAGAAGGCGACGCTCTTCTCCGTCCTTGACGTTGCAACCTCAGGGGAGTGAATTGCATTAGCCTTCCTTCGGATGATATTTATCTGTACTTCGGCATTGGTGTCGAACTTTAGCCTCTTCGATAGGAAATGCATGATCTGCTTCTCGATGAGCCTTGCTTTTGTATTGTCACCGACGTGGACGTAGAGTGACAGCAAGGTAGCAGCGAGCCTACTCCATAACTCTCCCTCGCTCTCCTGAAACGAGGAGAGATTCCAATACTCAAGCAACTGAATGGACTCAATCTTTTTGGATCGCTCAGCGGACTTTGAGGAGCATAGGGCGAAGAGGTAGTCCTTCTCGGCGTTCAATGCTCCACTGTACACCTCTTCAATTGCAGCTATTGCGCTCATTGCGCTAGGATAGTCCTTCCTTATAAACAGCTCGTATCCCTTTCGCATCGAGTGGTAATAAAGTGCCTCGTCAGGGTAAAGCTCTATCAAGCTCAAAAGCCGGTTCGACGCCAAGGGTGACATCGACTTGCCATCCCTTAGCAGTTGAAGACAACTGAGGATATAGTAATGCAGCGCATCACGATCGGCCCCGGCTTCAAAGGCAAAATCCGCACGTCGTGGCAGGTCTGCAGGTTTCAACAGGCGCAAGCAATTAACGAAGCTCAGCATCAGTTCATGTCTTTTCCCTTCTGCCTTACATTGGAAGACTTCTTTGATGATTTCATGGGCGAAATAATACCGCCCTGATTCCTCCTTTATCAGTGAAAGGTCATTTGCTTTTTTAATAATAGGTGACAGGGAGAAATCTTTTTTCCTCGTGAGGCAATCTATCTCCGCATAGTCGAAAGAGAGTCCAATTACCGAAGCGGTCTTCAACACCTCGTAGACATAGCTCCCCGGGACTCCTTCCCGCCTCAAACGCTCCTTTAGCATAAATTCCAGGAAGCTGTTCTTTTTTGATCCCGCAGGCTCTATACGTCCTCCGTTTTTTAGATATTCGCCTAACATCTTAAGTATCTCTAAATGGCCTGATGTAATGGCGTACAGCGCGTTTGCTGTGTTATCAGGGATGGCGGCAATACCAAAGTGTCGTAGTGCGAGGTTAAAATCAGCGATACCGACATCATTGGTGGTAAACGTTTGAGCTGATGGATAGGACGAAATAGCATGCAGTGCATCTGTGGCAAACTCATCGGACTGCGCGGGCGTAGCAACGATCATGATTTTAGCATGCTGGAGGGAAAGTCCTCCTTCTGTGAAACCAATACGAACCAGAGTCGCGAAGAAATCCATGGTGCTGCGATCTGTCCAATGAAAATTGTCTAAGATTATAAGTGGATTCTTCCGTCCTATGAAGAACGCCATTTTTCTTGCAATATCTGCCTCAGGGCAGCCTGTGGCAGTGGGAAACTGCGCGCCAGCTTGTTCAGCACGTTTTTTGAGAAGGAACGAGAGTGTGTTTCCTATAAAAGGAGCATCCTTTGCCGCTTCTACAACGCCTTCCTCAGCAATCGTCTGCATGTTTTTGATTTCGAAGTTTAGTACATCTTCCAGTAGCCCGAATGGTCGTGTCGAGCACATCACGTTGCCGGTAAAGTACAGGCAGCAATTGTTACCGTTCCTGGTCCAGTACTCGCTTATCATCTTGGCTATAAAGGACTTGCCAGTTCCCGAAGAACCTTTCAGTACCGCAACTTTTTTGTCAGATGCCTTTAAATGCGCCAGCATATCATCTGCAATGGGAGCCTGGCATGGCAGCAGAGCTTGCAACATAATCTTTAGTTATCCTTCGTTCCTAAGATGTTCAACTCTCCCAAACCAACGCGGCTCGTTCCAAGCCCTCGTCGCACGAAACCAGCCGTAGCATGAGAGTTCCCTGCCTCGACTATTCAATCACAACCAACTATGCATCACTTATACACTTGAGAACACACCAATTTCAAAGCATTTTCATACACTCTTCTTAATACGCATGTCCGCCGCGCGTGTGGCCAGGGCAGTGGCAGCAATCAGGGCATCGGCGAGCAACAGATAACAAGCAACATCTCAGTGCCTCCCATTTTCAAATTATCAAATTGCCCCCTACTGACTCCCCTGAAACTGCCGGTGGAAAGAAATCAGGATAGCCAAAAATAAACTGCACCTGCTGACCAGCCATGTTGGACGTGCAGATGAACCTATCTGCTGGAACAGAAGCTGGGATTTGAAGGAATTCCGCCCGGTGTCGCGGCAACTCTACCCACGAACTAAACCATCATCTGCCTTCATTCACATCGGCTCAACAGACCGCAACAACTTCAGCAACTCCACCGCCGCAGGCCCCGAAGAAGCCGGGTTCTGGCCGGTCACAAGCTTCCCGTCCACCTGGACATAGGGGGCCCAGTCGGCAGCCTTGCTGAAAACGCCGCCCCGCTCCTTGAGCCGGTTTTCCAGCAGGAAAGGCACGACTGTCGTCAAGCCCACTGCTTCTTCTTCCGTGTTGGTGAACCCGGTCACCCGCTTGCCTTTGATCAGGTACGCGCCATCCTTTCCGCGCACATTGACCAACGCCACAGGCGCGTGACATACCGCACCCACCGGCTTGCCGGCTTTCACAAAGGCTTCGATCAGCGCGATGGATGCCGCATTGTCCGGCATGTCCCACATCGGGCCATGTCCGCCGGGGTAGAAGATCGCGTCGAAATCTTCGGCGGAGGCGTCGGCTAGCTTTCTCGTGGCGGCAAGCTCTGCCTGAGCCGCGCTGTCCGTGCGAAAGCGTTTGGTTGCCTCGGTCTGGAAATCGGGGTCTTCGCTCTTCGGATCGAGCGGTGGTTGGCCCCCTTTGGGCGAGGCCAGCGCGACTTCCGCTCCGGCGTCCTTCAGCAGGTAATAGGGAGCAGCAAACTCTTCCAGCCAGAAGCCGGTCTTCCTTCCAGTATCGCCGAGCCGGTCATGCGACGTAAGAACCATCAGGATCTTCATAGCCAACCTCCTTCCGTGTAAGAACCCACTTGAAACAAGTATACCGCCACTCCACATCTCATTCATCCGAGCGTGATTCTCGAGTGATGTACCGCATGTTTGCTTGCACGTGCGATGACGATTTTGTCCCTATAAACGGAAAAGCCATGGAACCACGCATCACTAACGTAACGCAATCATTGCACGGGGTTAACTCAAATTACAAAAACATGTGGTAGAGACAAAGACCAAAGGTCTGGCATTGATATTTTCAAGGAGGAGCACCTGTGAGGGCCAAGGCCTACCACGAACGGATCATTTCGTCTCCGGCTGACGACGAGGCGTCGATTCTGAGTATCTTCAGCGACATCATGACGAACGTGCCCGACACGGATTTCATGTTCATAAACATCTACAAGGAACTTCCCGTCAGTAATGAAGGCAGACTTATCGACATCAAGCATAACCATGTGAAATTCAAGACCTGTCAAACTCAGCTTTCAGCGATCAATCACTGCGCTGAAACAATCATCCAGGCACCGCTCCTCAATGCGAGCATCATCGGAAAGCTGGTCGCTCTCGACTATCAGCATCACATAGTGTCGTTGCGGGGTTTCTCCTACGCAGATGTCCACTTCGACAAACGCAACGCGGTACGCGTACGCCTGAAGATCCCGGTGAACGTGAACCTCAACGTGGACGGCAACAAGATCTCAGGGGTGATCCATGACATCTCCCTGGGCGGCTGCCGTGTCGCAACGCCGCTCGGCTTGCCGTTCGAGCGGGCAAGGAATATCACCTTGCACCTCAAGCTGCTTCACAACAACCAGGTCATGCAGGCGGATATCCCGGCCAATGCCCTGCGCGTCGAGGGTGGATCGCCTTTCTTCTGCGCCCTGCAGTTTGTGCATACCGCTGAAACCGAAAAGGTCCTGTCCATGTTTATCTACCAGCGCCAGTTGGAAATCATCCGGGAGCTGAAGACCCAAAAATAGGGACTGTTTGACAATTTCGGGATAAAATGAAGATCACTCCTGTAAGCCGCAAAGAAATTCCCGGAAAAGAAAACCTTCAAAGCAAAACCTTCCATTTAAGAACCCGCCCTGAGACACGTATCGTCACTCCACACATTATGCCTGTGTTTCCGGCCGCGACTCTCGCATGATGACCTGCATGTGCTTACAGGCGCTATAGTGATTTCGTCCCCATGGACGGAAAAGCTCATGGATAGGGATATACTTATAAGGAAGCTGCCGGAAAATACGGGACTGAAAGGAACCGGCGGCAGCGGACAGAACCGAAAGGAGACGAACCAATGGCCGCTTTCACGGGAAAAGGCGAGCCGAGTCCTCGCCTGTTGACTCCGCAGAACTCGATGCTGCTTCTGATCGACCACCAGCCTCAGATGGCCTTTGCATCGCATTCCATCGATGTCCAGCTCCTGATCAACAATGTCACCGGCCTGGCAAAATCGGCGAAGATATTCAATGTGCCGGTCGTTTTCACCACCGTTGCCGCCAAAAGCTTCAGCGGACCGCTTTTTGCCACTGTGCAGGAAGTCTTTCCGGACAAGGAGCCCATCGACCGCACAACCATGAATTCCTGGGAAGATCAGAAACTGGTCGAAGCGGTGAAGCAAACAGACAGGAAAAAGCTGGTAATGGCTGCTCTCTGGACCGAGGTCTGCCTGGCGACCGCCTCACTTTCTGCCTTGGATGCCGGCTTCGAGGTGTACATTGTGACCGATGCTTCGGCCGGTGTTACGGCCGAGGCCCACGAGATGGCGATCCAGAGGATGATCCAGGCCGGGGCTGTGCCGGTGACCTGGCTACAGGTGCTGCTCGAATGGCAGCGCGACTGGGCCCGCCAGGAGACTTACAATGCCGTCATGAATGTGGCTAAGGAGCATGCCGGCGGATACGGCCTGGGTATAAACTATGCCAAGTCGATGCTGGGGGAACATGCCAGCGAGGCACAGAGGGAACTGGGGAAATAACTCGTATATCAAGGGCCGATGCAAGGGGGGCGATGGCAACAACGCCCCTTTTTTGCTACGGGGGAAAATCATGGCGTCTGAGAGGAGACCGCATGACCAACAGATCAAAACCATCCAGACGTAACCTCCTTGCCGGCACCGCAATCCTTGGCGCCACGTCGCTGCTGGCTATTTCCCGACTCAAGGCGACAACGGACACGGTCCCCGCCGGTTTTGCAGAGTGTTTTGCCGAGGTCAACGGCGTTCGGCTGCGCTACCTTATCGGTGGCAAGGGGAGCCCTGTCATCCTCTTGCACGGCTATGCCCAGACCGGTCACATGTGGCATCCCCTCATGCAGCCGCTCGCCCGGCGTCACACGGTCATAGTTCCCGACCTGCGGGGCGCCGGCGGATCGGGCAAGCCTGAATCAGGCTACGACAAGAAGAGTATGGCTGTGGACATCCACGAACTGCCCACTTTTCTGGGCTTTGAGCGGGTGAGCATCGTCGGCCACGACATCGGTTTGATGGTAGCCTACGCCTATGCCGCGCAGTTCCCGCAGGCTGTCGAGCGCGTGGTGCTTATGGATGCCTTTCTGCCCGGCGTCGGTAACTGGAAGGAGGTCTGGCTGATGCGCGACCTGTGGCATTTCCATTTTTATGGTGAGGTGCCGCTGGCGCTGGTTAAGGGACGCGAGCGCATCTATCTGGAGCATTTCTGGAACGATTTCGCCGCAGATCGAAATCATTCCGTTCCCGAGCCAGATCGCCGAATCTATGCCAGGGCCTACGCACAGCCCGGAGGCATGCGCGCTGGTTTTGAATACTTCCGGAGCTTCGAGCGTGATGCACAGGACTTTGCCCAGATGAGCGCGACCCGCCTGCCCATGCCGGTGCTGGTCCTGACCGGCGGGAAGGCCAGCGGCAGCTTCCTCATCGAGCAAACCAGGCTAGTTGCCTCCGAGGTCCGCGGCCAGATCATACCGGATTCCGGCCACTGGCTGATGGAAGAGGCGCCGGCGACCGTGATACCGACGATCGTGGATTTCGTCGGATGATGTGCGTAAGGGACACGCAGCGATGGACAATCGTGATTCGCTGAACAAACCGTCGGAACCAGTGGCGGTCCTGACGCTGCGCACCGTAAAACGGGGGAGCGAGGGACGCTTCGAGGCGGCCCTGCATGATTTCATCTCGGCCTCTTTTTTGGCCGAGGGGCAGCTGGGGGTGCACGTGATCCGTCCGGCGCTCGGGAGTGGATCGCGGGAATACGGCATCGTACGCAGATTTACGGACCCTGCGGTGCGGGATGCATTTTACAGCTCAAAGCTGTTCAGTGAATGGGAGCAGGTGGTAGAGCCACTGACCGAAGGGGGACCGGTACGACAGAATCTGTCAGGACTCGAAACCTGGTTCATGCTCCCCGGTCAGCGGTCAGTAGTACCGCCACCGCGCTGGAAAATGGCCTTGGTGACCGTGCTGGGGGTCTGGCCGGTGAGCATGGTTGTGTCCTGGCTGCTGCAGCCGGTGGTCGGAAGCCTCCACCCCGGGCTTCAGGCCCTTTTGATAGCAGTGGGCATAGTGGTTGTGCTGACGTGGGTCGTCATGCCGTTGCTGGCCAGGCTTCTGAGGCCGTGGCTGCAGCGTGCGCCTTGAATAGGACCTGAATCCGTGGGGGGCAGGTCCCTGGCCGGCAACCTCGAGGTTGCGGAGGTGCGATTGTGGCGATTATTGCAACCCTAAGCGGAATCGCTCTGATCATGGTGGTTCTGTGGGAAGTATTCGAAACTATCATACTTCCGCGGCGGATTACCCGCCGGTTCCGTCTCACGCGGCTTTTCTACCGGAGCACCTGGATCCCCTGGGTCGTCATGGTCGGCAGGTGCATCCCTGCCCGGCGGCAGGAAACCTGGCTGAGCGTCTTCGGACCGCTCTCGCTCCTGCTGCTGCTCAGTATCTGGGCGGCAGCGCTCATCACCGGCTTTGCCCTCCTGCACTGGGGAGCCGGTTCGGCAGTCCCCATCCACGGCAGCGGCAGCACCGGGCTCCTGACCGATTTCTACCTGAGCGGTACAACGTTCTTCACCCTCGGACTGGGGGATGTCGTTCCCGGGAGTACCACGGCACGTTTGCTCGTGGTGATCGAATCGGGGATGGGCTTTGCTTTCCTCGCGCTCGTCATAAGTTACCTGCCGGCCCTGAACCAGTCCTTCTCCAGCCGCGAGATAAGCGTCTCGCTCCTGGATGCCCGCGCCGGTTCCCCTCCCACTGCCTCCGAAATGCTCCGGCGTCACAGCTACGCGCAGGGGATGGATGCGCTGCGGCAGCTCCTCCACGAGTGGGAACAATGGTCGGCGGAATTTCTGGAGGGCCATCTGTCATATCCGGTCCTGGCCTATTTCCGTTCCCAACACGATAACCAATCGTGGCTGGCGGCTCTGACCGCCATCCTCGACACCTGTGCTCTGCTCATGGCCGGCGTGCAGGGGGCCTGCGAACGGCAAGCGCAGCTCACCTTCGCCATTGCCCGCCACGCCTTGGTGGACCTCTCGCTGGTCTTCAAGACGAAGCCACGCGAGCCGAAAGAGAACCGCCTGTCCCCCGAGAGGCTGGTGGTTTTGCGGGACATCCTGTCAACTGCCGGAATCAGGCTTGAAGGGGAGGAGGCTTCCGATCTGAAACTGACCGAACTACGCTGGCTGTATGAACCGTATGTGGAGGCCCTGGCCGGCTACTTCCGCATACCCGTTCCCCCCTGGATCGGCGAGGAAGGCAAGGTGGACAACTGGCGGGCGAGCACCTGGACAATGGGCGCCCCCGGTGCGGTATCGTCCGAAGCAAACAAGGGGATGCATTTTTAGATGCAGAGACGACTTTGGACCGTCACGGGCTCACCAGAAGACTGTCACAAGGAAAAATCAGTACGCTGCCGGTGAGCTCGGGGAGGAAAAAATGAACATACCTGACCTGATCATACATAACGGAAAGATCACGACGCTCGACTCTGCCAATCCCGAAGTCACCGCCCTGACCATCACCGATGGGCGCATCGCGGCGATCGGGGGGGAAGAGCTTATAACCGGCGGCAATGAAAAGACCCGCACGATCGATCTCAAAGGGCACCGGGTCATTCCTGGGCTCAACGATTCGCATATCCATGTCATTCGCGGAGGACTCAACTTTAACATGGAGCTGCGCTGGGACGGTGTACCCTCGCTGTCCGACGCGCTGACCATGCTGCGCGAGCAGGCACGGCACACGCCGCCCCCCCAATGGGTACGGGTAATCGGCGGCTGGACCGAATTCCAGTTCGCCGAGCGCCGGATGCCGACCCTGGAGGAGATCAACCAGGCTGCGCCGGAAACGCCGGTGTTCGTGCTGCATCTCTATGACCGGGCCATCGTGAACCGCGCAGCTTTGCGGGTCCTGGGCTACGACCGCCAGACACCCGATCCACCGGTGGGCGAGATTCAACGGGACAAGAGCGGGAATCCCACCGGCCTGCTGATAGCCAAGCCGAACGCCATGCTCCTCTATGCCAGCCTGGCCAAAGGGCCCAAGCTTTCCTACGAGGACCAGCTCAATTCCAGCCGCCTGTTCATGCGCGAGCTGAACCGGCTGGGGCTTACCAGCGCCATCGATGCGGGAGGGGGCTTCCAGAACTACCCCGAGGATTACCGGGTGATCGAGGAGCTGGCAGCCAAGGGGGAGTTGTCCCTGCGTCTGGCCTACAACCTGTTCACGCAGCATCCCAAAGGGGAGCATGAGGATTTCACCAGGTGGGTGCAGATGACCTCGCCGGGCAAGGGGGACGACTACTATCGCCTGAACGGCGCGGGCGAGATGCTGGTGTTCTCTGCGGCGGATTTCGAGGATTTCCTGGAACCGCGGCCCGACCTGCTGCCGGTGATGGAGGAGGAGTTGTCCCGGGTGATAGGCCTGCTGGTAGAGCACCGTTGGCCTTTCCGTCTCCATGCCACTTACAACGAATCCATCTCCCGTTTCTTGGATGTCTTCGAAGCGGTGAACCGCGAGATTCCCTTCAATGGCCTGCGCTGGTTTTTCGACCATGCCGAGACGATCACCCCGGCAAACCTGGAGCGGGTGAAGGCGCTGGGGGGCGGCATCGCCATCCAGGACCGAATGGCCTTCCAGGGGGAATACTTCCGCGAACGGTACGGCAGGCAGGCCACCGAGCAGTCTCCCCCCTTCAGGCGCATGCTCGGGATGGGGATACCGGTCGGTGCCGGCACCGATGCAACCAGGGTCGCCAGCTACAATCCGTGGATATCGCTGTACTGGCTCGTAACCGGCCGGACCGTCGGCGGCTTACAGCTCTATCCCGAGAGCAACCGGCTGGACCGGTTGGAGGCACTGCGCCTGTACACCGCCGGAAGCGCCTGGTTCTCGGGCGAGGAGGGGAAGAAAGGCATGCTCGTCCCAGGGCAGCTGGCCGATCTGGCAGTACTGTCGGCCGATTACCTGACCGTTCCGGAAGAGGAAATCAGGGGTATCGAAGCACTGCTTACCGTTGTGGGCGGTAAGGTCGTTCATGGAGCGGGTACTTTCGGCAGTCTGGCCCCCCCTCCCGTGCCGGTCAGCCCGGCTTGGTCGCCGGTGGGGCGCTATGGCGGCTACCACCGAGCCGGCGCGGCCTCGCTGGCGCACAGTGCATGCAACTGCCACAGACATCGTACGATTCGTTCGCCGAAGGAGCCGCGGCTGTGGGGAATCGGCTGCGACTGCTTCGCCTTCTGAGACGTTTTAACCCAACCAGTAAAAGGAGCATCCAATGCCGATTCTAACGACCAAAGACGGCACTCAGATTTATTACAAGGATTGGGGGAGCGGGCAACCGGTGGTCTTCAGCCATGGCTGGCCCCTCTCGGCGGATGCCTGGGAAGACCAGATGCTGCTTCTCGCCGCCAGCGGCTATCGCTGCATTGCCCATGACCGCCGCGGCCATGGCCGGTCGAGCCAGCCATGGGACGGCAATGACATGGACACCTACGCCGACGACCTCGCACAACTGGTGGAGGCCCTTGACCTCACGAACGCGGTGCATGTCGGCCACTCCACGGGGGGCGGCGAAGTTGCCCGGTATATCGGTCGCCATGGCACGAGACGCATGGCAGGGGCCGTTCTGATCAGCGCGGTGCCGCCGCTGATGCTTCAGACCCCGGCCAATCCCGGCGGGCTGCCGATGGAAGCCTTCGATCAGATCCGTGCCGGTGTCCTGGCTGACCGGTCCCAGTTTTTCAAAGATCTCTCCGCGCCTTTCTATGGAGCCAACAGAGCGGGAGCCACAGTTTCGCAGGGTCTGCGGGACTCGTTCTGGCTCCAGGGGATGCAGGCCGGTTTCAAGGGGGTCTACGACTGTATCAAGGCCTTTTCCGAGACCGACTTCACTCAGGATCTCAGGAGGTTCCACCTGCGGACCCTGATCATTCACGGTGATGATGACCAGATCGTGCCGATCAAAGCGTCTGCACTACTTTCGTCCAAACTCATTGAGGGGGCCGTGCTGAAGATTTACCCGGGTGCCCCCCACGGTCTCTGTTCGACTCACAAGGAACGGGTTACCGCTGATCTGCTCGAGTTCTGCAGGGCGTAGGCGCTCAAGTCTCACAGGCTGTGCCGGACAGGAGCATAACCCCTGGAACGGACCTAGAGGAAAGAGAGAGGGTGAAGGCCCAAGGCTGGCACGGTTATGTGGGTTGGGAAAGGAGGAAAAGTATGGCCGGACAATGCTCACATCTTGAAGAGGTAAAAAGACCTCAACCGAGAACCAGCGGCTGCGAAGAGTGTCTCAAGACAGGCGAGACCTGGGTGCATCTGCGCCTCTGCGAAACCTGCGGACATGTGGGGTGCTGCGACAGTTCGAAGAACAAACATGCCACCCGGCACTTTCACGCCACGCAGCACCCGGTGATCAGATCTTTTCAGCCGGGCGAGACCTGGCGGTATTGTTATATCGACGAACAGGTGGTGGAACCGGAGTCCGATGAAAGTTAAAAGGTTGTTGAAAAACGGGTATCTCACCGCCGTCCTCGAAAGCCCTTTGTGCGGCGTAGCGCGCGGGGCTTCCTGTGGGTGCGATGATCTGCCCATTTTTGAACAACCTTGGAATTTCTACAGTCTGTTAGATCCAAGGAGGCCCTATGACAGACGGGAAAAGCGTGCTGGTGATCGGCCTGGACCCGACACTGATCGATTTCACACTCCCGGAATATGCGGCCACCGGTATGGATGCAGCAAAGGTGCTGGCCGGTCTCAGGGCATCCGAAGATGAACTGACCCGGCTCGGCTACAGTGTGCACACGTGTTTGACCGATTTCGGGGCAACTGCGGCGACAGTTGTGCAAAGCCGGCTCGAGCAGAAACGCTTCGACTGCGTCCTCATTGCCGCAGGCATCAGAACCATTCCCGGCAACTTCAGGCTGTTTGAGACGTTGATCAACGTGGTGCACGAGCATGCTCCCCAGGCCAAGCTGTGCTTCAACACAAAACCGGGCGATACGGCCGAGGCGGTACTGCGCTGGCTGTGAGGCCCCTTGTCCGGCGTGGTCGCCTCTGTGGCCCACGAAGAAGCCAATCTTAACGAACTGCGTGCCTTTTCCGCACCTTGAACGAAGGCCGGAGGACCGTCCCATGCCATCACACTACCAACCCATCGAGAATTACGGAGTGATCGGCAACATGCGCACCGCGGCGCTGGTCGGAATGAATGGCTCCATTGACTGGCTGTGTTTGCCGCACTTCGATTCTCCGAGCGTATTCGCCGCCATCCTCGACCATCGCAAGGGGGGGCGCTTTTGGATTGCCCCGGCCGGGGATAATTTCCGGCACAAGCAGTTCTACTGGCCGGACACCGCCATCCTTGTCACGCGTTTTCTGCACGATGAGGGGGTGGGAGAAATCGAGGATTACATGCCGGTCGGCGGCGCTGGCGCCGTGCGGGAGGAAGTGATCCGGCGTGTCCGCGTGGTCCGCGGCCGCGTCCCTTTTCATGTGGAGTGCCGACCAGCCTTCGACTACGCCCGCGCCGGACATCAAACCCACATAGGCGAGCATGGCGCCCGCTTCGACGGGCCGGGGCTGAGCCTCGCTCTGGCCTCTCCCGTGCCGCTCCAGCTTTCATCCGCCTCGCACCGGGATGGAGCCGGGGTGGTCGCCGACTTCACGCTCGGCGAGGGGGAGAAGGTCACCTTCATGTTGCGGCGCCTCCGTCCTGATGATCGGCAGCGGCCCTGCCCCGGCACGGGCGAAGCGGAAGACTTGTTCCGCGAAACCGTGTCCTACTGGCAGCGCTGGACCGCCAAATGCACCTACGCCGGCCGCTGGCGCGAGGTCGTGCTTCGTTCCGCCATCACGCTCAAGCTGCTGTCGTTCGAACCATCGGGGGCGATCGTCGCGGCTCCGACCTGTAGCCTGCCCGAAGCGATCGGCGGAGAGCGCAATTGGGACTACCGCTATACCTGGATCCGCGACGCAGCTTTTACGGTGTACGGCCTGCTCCGCATCGGGTTCACCGAGGAGGCAGCCCGCTTCCGAGACTGGCTGGAGCATCGTTGGAAGGTCCATGGCGAGACGGGATGGTCCCCGTCCCGAAAAGATAACGGCCCGTTGCAGCTGATGTACGGCATTGACGGCCGCACCGAACTTCCCGAGGAAACACTCGACCATCTGGAGGGGTACCGGGGCTCGCGTCCGGTGCGGATCGGCAATGCCGCCCATCGGCAACTGCAACTCGACATCTACGGCGAGTTGATGGATGCGGTCTACCTGCACAATAAATACGTCGAGCCGGTCTCCTATCATGACTGGGTGCACCTGCGGGGGCTGGTTGACTGGCTGTGCGACAACTGGAAACAGCCGGATGAGGGGGTCTGGGAGGTGCGCGGCGGCCGGCAGCACTTTGTCTACTCGAAACTCATGTGCTGGGTCGCCCTGGACCGCAGTCTGCGGTTGGCCGACAAGCGTTCCTTGCCTGCGGACCGGGCACACTGGTTCAAGGTTCGCGATCAAATTTACGAAGAGGTCATGGCCAAGGGCTGGCATGAGCGCCGCGGCGCCTTTATCCAGGCCTACGGTTCCGAGGCTCTCGATGCAGCCAACCTGCTGATGCCGCTGGTGTTCTTCATGGCGCCGGCTGACCCGCGCATGGTGAGCACGGTGGATGCGATCCGCCGACCCATGACCGCGGGCGGCCTGGCCGCCGACGGCCTGGTCCGCCGTTACAATCCCGCCGTGACCCCGGACGGCCTGCCGGGTCGCGAGGGGACGTTCAACATGTGCTCTTTCTGGCTTGTCGAGGCGCTGACCCGCGCCGGTCACACCGATCGCGCGCGCCTTGACGACGCACGTCTGCTCTTCGAGCAAATGCTCGGCTACGCAAACCACTTAGGCCTCTACTCCGAGCAAACCGGCAATAGCGGTGAGGCCCTGGGCAACTTCCCCCAGGCGTTTACGCACCTGGCCCTGATTAGCGCCGCTTTCAATCTGGACCGGGCACTCGGCTCGCTGCGAGGCAGATGAGGCGAGTGCGATCGAGACACGCCGCAAAGGTTCACGATCTCATACCAAGGCATAAAGGAGAAATCATGGATACGAAGCTGTCTATCCTCGGCTTTGCCGGCAGCCTTCGCCAGGGTTCTTACAACCGGATCATCTTGAGGGCTGCGCAGGAAATGGTTCCCTCCGGGGCGGAACTGAAGATCTTCGATCTGGCGGGGATTCCCCCGTTCAACCAGGACCTGGAAAATGAGCCGGCAGAGAAGGTTAAGGAGTTCAAAGCGGCTATTCGCGCCGCCGATGCCCTGTTGATCGCCACCCCCGAATACAACTACTCGATGCCCGGGGTGTTGAAGAATGCCCTGGATAGCGCTTCCCGGCCTTACGGCGACAACGCCTTGGACGGGAAACCGGTGGCGATCATGGGTGCTTCCATGGGCATGCTCGGTACGGCGCGGGCCCAGTATCATCTGCGTCAGAGCTGCGTCTTTTTGAATATGTACCCCTTGAACTCTCCGGAGGTGATGGTGGCCGTTGCACAGGAGAAAGTGGATGGCAACGGCCGACTGACCGACCCGAAGACCAGGGATAAGATCGCGGAATTGCTCCAGGCGCTGATCGTCTGGGCGCGGCGGCTGAAATAGAGGGTTGCGGTGCAGCAGTCAGATTGAATCCCACATGGCCCGCAGCTTCTCGACGCTTAAGGTGAGGTAGGGAAGGATGGGGGGTGAAGACTTCCAGGGTTATGGTGCCGTCGTAGTCGGCATGCTTGCCCCCGCAGGTGGCTCGCCACATCGATGGTTCCGGCACCGAGCGGGAGATGGAGGTCGGCGCTTCCCCATTGTTGTCGTGGAGATGGGCATGCCTGATCCGATCGGCGAATCTCGCGGCCTGTCTTCTTATTGCCTTTCAGGCCGCATACCGGAGCACTGCGTAGTAATGGCACGCCGTCCCCGCCATAACGAACAGATGCCAGATGAAGTGGGCATATCTGAAGCGGCAGCCGGCCGCGAAAAAAAACACGCCTGCCGTGTAAGCCCCGCCCCCCGCGAAAATCCAGATCACGCCGGTTGCCGCCACGTGGGCTCTTAATGGGTTGATGGCGATCAGAACGAGCCATCCCATGGCCAGATAGAGGCTGGTGGAAAGAAAGGGATGGCACATCCTGTTGGACACCTTAAGCGCCACCCCGGCTATGGCAATAGTCCATACCAGTGCAAGTAGCGTCCAACCCCACACGCCACGAAGTACACCGAGCGTGAAAGGGGTGTAGGTACCGGCTATGAGGAGAAAAATCGCCGAATGCTCGATTACCTTGAACATCCGCTTGGCTTTGCCTGCCGGGAGGGCGTGATAGATGGTGGACGCCAGGTAAAGCAGCACCATGGTGCCAGCAAAAAGCGTCGCGCCGAAGATGAATCCAGGAGATCCCTGTCGTGCGGCCTGCATGATAAGGATAGGGGTGGCCACGAGTGCCGCCACCAGTCCGACACCATGGCTGATGCTGTTGGCGATTTCTTCCCCTCGCGACTGTTCACGTTCTGGTACTGGAGGCGATATGGGCATGGTCCTAAAAGTCTTTGGCGTCAGGTCATGAAATACAAGTTTTCTGCTTGAGTGACCACCTGTCCGTCGGAGTGCGCGAAGCCAGGTCCTCGTCCACTCCTGGGCATACCTGTTTCAGGGCTGCTACTTTCTGCCGGATCTCTCTTGAGCCAACAGACTGCCACGTGACGTTGCCATGGTCTCTCTTCCTTGTGCTGCTCATCTCCTTTCCTTTAGTCTACTGCAGATAGCCCCGGCCCACAAAGACCTGGCGTAGCAGCACTCAACACAAAGAGGCTGAAGCCAGAATCGACTGACTGCCAGCATCTGGTAAGCTTTGAATAAGCACATTTCCGTTTTTCAGGAAAGACTATGAGAAAATTCGGGAAACATAATACCGATTAATAGGCAGGTGAGTGATGTTCAGGCAGCCATGCGACGAAACCATGGTGCTGGCGGCCCCTCCAGCGGGCGAGTGCCCGAAGAGGGCCCGGCCGTGGATACTGACGGCGACAATCCTCGGATCGAGCCTGGCCTTTATCGACGGAACCGTAGTTACGGTCGCTCTCCCGGTATTACAGGACGCCTTTCATGGCACCGTGGCCGACGCCCAATGGATCGTCGAGTCATACGCACTGTTGCTTTCGTCGTTGCTCCTGGTGGGGGGCGCTGCCGGCGATCATTTCGGCCGCCGGCGCGTGTATCTGACCGGCATCGCGATCTTTGCCCTGGCTTCGGTCTGCTGTGGCCTGGCAACGGATATCCGGATGCTGGTCCTGGCGCGGGCCATCCAGGGGGTGGGGGCGGCACTGCTCGTACCGGGCAGTCTGGCCATCATCAGTGCGTCGTTCAACGAGCATGAGCGCGGCCGGGCCATCGGGACTTGGTCGGGCTTTACCGCCATAACGACCGCCATCGGTCCGGTGCTGGGGGGCTGGCTGGTCGAACATGTCTCCTGGCGCGCGATCTTCTGGATCAACATACCCATCGTGTTCATTGTGGTGGGGCTGGTGACGCGATGGGTGCCGGTGGACCGCGGTGAAGGGGGCGGAGCAGCTCTGGACTGGGGGGGCGCGGTGTTGGCTGCCTTTGGCTTTGGCGGTGTTGTCTACGGCCTGATCGAATCGTCCGTCAGCGGTTGGGGGCTCAGGGTGACCGGGGCGGTAGTTTCCGGCCTGCTCCTGCTGGCAGCCTTCCTGCTGGTCGAGATGTGCGCCAGGCACCCGATGCTGCCGCTGCGGCTCTTCCGTTCCCGCACCTTCAGCGGTGCCAACCTGCTGACGCTGTTCCTCTATGCGGCGTTGAGCGGCGCGCTGTTCTTTCTCCCCTTCAATATGATCCAGGTCCAGGGATATACGCCGACAGCAGCGGGCGCGTCGCTGCTCCCCTTCATTCTGATCATGTTTTTGCTGTCACGCTGGGCAGGCGGACTGGTCGTGCGCCACGGGGCAAAAACGCCGCTGATGATCGGACCGCTGTTGGCCGCTCTCGGGTACGTCCTTTTGGGCAGGGCTGGTATTGGCGGCAGTTATTGGACTACCTTTTTCCCGGGGGTCGTGGTGCTCGGCTTCGGCATGGCGGTCAGCGTGGCGCCCCTGACAACGACGGTCATGAATGCTGTGCCGCAAGGGCAGGCCGGCACCGCCTCGGGTGTCAACAATGCCGTGTCACGTCTGGCAGGGCTCCTGGCCGTAGCGGCATTCGGCATCATACTGGTGCATGTCTTCAGCGCGCGTCTTGACCGCAGCCTGCCGGCTCTCGGGCTTCAGCCTCCGGTCCTCCATGCCATCGAGGCGCAGAGGACGAAGCTGGCTGCCATCGAGATCCCTGCGCTCATGCCGGCGCAGGCGGTCGAGCCGTTCAGGCACGCCGTTGCGGAAGCCTATGTCTCCGGATTCAGAACAATCATGATCGTATCGGCCATCCTTGCGATGCTCAGTGCAGTCTGCGCCTGGCTCCTGATCCGGTGACAGCGCCCGTTTCGTAAATGGTGCTATGCTTTGTGTGAGAGGCAGGGCCGTGGCTCAATTCGATTACCTCGTCGGTAGCGGAGGGAACGGTGAAAAGATTTCATGCTGCTGGTGTCGTGCTCGTTTTGATCCTCGTTTTGCTGTCCGGTCGGGCGGCATACTGCCTTGAAACGGAGCCGGCCTCTCCGGCGTACCAGCTCAACCGGGCGGACGAAGACTATCGCTATCTACGGGATGAGGCGAATCGGACGGATCTGTGGGACGGGATCAAATATGTGCCTCTGAACGAGACCGGCGACCGTTTTTTTTCGCTGGGGGGGGAGGCGCGGGAGCGGTACGAGTATTTCAATCATTTCAACTGGGGAGCCGGTCCGCAGGACCCGGACGGCTATTTTCTCCAGCGCTACTTTCTGCATGGTGACCTGCATTTCGGAGATGCTGTCCGCCTCTTTTCCCAGTTCCAGAGCAGCCTGGAAAACGGCCGCACCGGCGGCCCCCGCCCCACCGACAAGGACGAACTGGATCTGCATCAGGCTTTCCTGGATCTGAAGTTCGCTCCGAGCGGGGACTCCTCCTTTACTCTGCGGACCGGGCGCCAGGAGCTGGCTTACGGCTCGCAGCGCCTCATCTCCGTCCGGGAGGGACCGAACGTGCGGCAGAGTTTCGACGGCGTCCGGGCGATGTACCGTACGGGCGATGTCAGTATCGACGGATTTGCCACGCAGCCGAGCGAAACCAAGCGGTACGTCTTCGATGACGGCTCCGACCACAATACGAAACTGTGGGGCGTGTATTCCGTGGTGCCGCTGCCGCTGATGCCTGAAGCGCACGCAGACCTTTACTACCTGGGCCTGCTGCGCCGCCAGGCCCAGTTTGACCAGGGCAAAGAGCGTGAAACGCGCCATTCCATCGGAGCGCGGTTATGGCGCACGGAAAAGCCGCTCGATTACAATTTCGAGTTTCTGTACCAGTGGGGACGGTTCGGAAACGGTGCCATCCGTGCCTGGACGGTCGCCTCGGACACGGGATACACCGTGGGAAGCATGCCGCTTCGTCCGCGCATCGGCTTCAGGGCCGATATCGCCAGTGGCGACGAAGATCCGGCCAATCCCGATCTGCAGACCTTTAACCCCCTCTTTCCCAAGGGGGCATATTTCAGCGAAAACGGTCTGATCGGCCCTGCCAACTTCATCAATGTCAATCCGTCCGTCGAGCTGCATTTCCACAGGGCGCTGACCATCACGGCCAATTGGGACTTCTTCTGGCGTGAGAGCCTGCACGACGGAATCTACAACAATGCGGTGGCCCTGGTCAGATCGGGCAGGAACAGCACTGCCCGCTTTATCGGCAGTCAGCCCCAGGCACAGCTGGAGTGGAATATCGATCGTCATGTCACCTATGTCCTCATCTACGCCCATTTCTTTGCCGGGCCTTTTCTCCGTGAATCCGGACCGGGGCAGGATGTGGACTACGTGACCAGTTGGCTGACCTACAAGTTCTGAAACGACAGTGCAGCGTGTTTTGCTTCAGGAACGGCCCCCGAAGTCCCGGGGAGGTGATGGGCTGGCGGAGGGGCCGATCGTTCCAGGGTGTGCACCTGCGAAGAAGGCCGCTTTTCTCACGAAAAGCAGCCTTCTTGAATGTGGCGTCCGTAAGCGGACACCCTGCGAGTTTTTTCAGGTAATGCCGTGCCTTTCAATCAACCGGTCCGGGTGGAGTGCTGTTTCCTCTGTCCGTTTTCCGCCCATTCCTTTCGTGCTAACCGCTGACGCCCCCGGTTTCTTTTAATGCCGTGCCGTTACGCTCTCTCTCGTTTTACCATCCGGTACAGTATCAATAAAAGAGCGGCACCTCCGATAGCTATCAGGAAGCTGGAAAAATTAAACCCTGTAACGCTTCCCAACCCGACCAGGGACGCGATAAATCCGCCTACGATGGCGCCCGCTATCCCCAGCAGAATAGTTATGATGAATCCGCCCGGGTCCCTGCCGGGCATCAACAATTTTGCAATCACGCCGACAATCAGTCCCATTATTATCCATGACAGAATTCCCATGACCAACCTCCATGCACGATTATTTCCACTGTTCGTGGGCCGGGGGCAGCCGGTCGTCGTGGCCTTTGTACATCATATCTTTAGTGTACCTCCGGGGCGGGTTCCATGCAAACGGTGCCTCAGCACGTACAGATGGAGTGTGGATCGGCGATACGGATGCAGCGCCTTTGTCAGAGGAGTTTGTCTGATCAGTCAATGGATTACGGGGGGCAGGAGATTGGGGCTGTCTTTCCGGAACGGCCGCATGTCACTCACTCTGTGGCCCCGAAATCAGTCTGCGTGGCCGTCGTTCAGGCGCCGTACGGTATCCAGCGCCCCTGCGTGGTCAAAGAGATCCATCTGCTTCAACAAGGTCTTCAACAGCGCGGCGTCCCGTTCACAATGGGGGCTGTCGGCCCGGCGCCGCAGCTTTTGCATCAGGTCGTCAGGAACGAGTTCCTGCTCCTGAAGGTAGATCGTCAATTCCGCCAGCAGTTCTCCGATGGACCCGGCTTCCACGACCGGCTGACCGGCACTGATCGTCGGTTTCGTTGGCCGAGCAGGGATGGTCATAATGGCGGATACCGCCGCCGCCCATTCCCGTTCGAAACGCTCCATACCCGGAAGCCCCGCACCGGCACGGAGCTCACGCTCCAGTGCTGCGGCGCTTTCGGCCAGCGCGACAGCTCCCAGAGTGGCGGCCATTCCCTTGACGGTATGCACCAGGTTCAGCGCCTCATTCACCTTCCCCTCGCACAGGAATGACTTCAGGTGAGCCACCTGCAGATCATCCCCGGCAAATCGGGAAAGCAGGCTGTACAGCAATTGCGAGTTGCCATCCAGGCGGCGGAGGGCGGCGGCCAGATCGAAATCGGGCAGGCTGTGCGGCGCTTCTTCGTGTTCCTGGTCCTGCAACGGTTCCGGGGTGTGAACAGCGGCAGCAGTGCCGGCCTGTTTCAGCCATTTCTTCAAAACTGCCATCAGCTCGTCCGGATTGATCGGTTTGGCGACAAAATCCACCAGGCCGGCCATGGCGCAACGCTCGCGATCATCCTGCATCACAGCGGCAGTCATGGCAATGATGGGTGGAGCGGCGTCCCCGCGTAGCGCCCGGATTCTGCGGGTGGCCTCCAGGCCGTCCATGATCGGCATATGGAGGTCCATGAGCACACCGTCGAAATCGTGGGTCCGGATCAGCTCCAACGCCTCGGCGCCGTGCTCCGCCAGCGTCACCGCCGCTCCGCGCCGTTTCAGGAATTCCGCCGCCACTTCCTGGTTTATGCGATTGTTCTCCACCAGCAGGATTCTGATACCGCGTAACTCCGCTGCGCCGGCGCCGTCGGGAGCCGCCACGGAGCCTGCGGAAATCTGCCCGCGTGCCGCCGGCAGGTGACGTCCTGATGTCCGGGGACCAGGCGGCACCTTTTCCACCTGAATTTCAAAGGTAAAGGTCGCCCCCTGCCCCTCGATGCTCGAAACCTGGATCTCACCCCCCATCAACCGTACCAGGTCACGGCAGATGGCCAGCCCCAACCCGGTGCCGCCGTATTTGCGGGTGATGGTCCCGTCGGCCTGGGTGAAAGCCTGGAACAGACGATCCGACTGCTCCTTGCATAGTCCGATGCCGGTATCGCGAACAGCACACCGTACGGTGACCGCCCCCCCCTCGACCCGCGCCTGCTCGACTTTGATATGGATCTCTCCCTGTTCGGTGAATTTAACGGCATTACCGATCAGGTTGTTGAATACCTGGGCCAGGCGCAGCGGATCGCCCAGCACCATCTCCGGCAGTTCCGGGTCTATCTCGATCAGGACCCCGAGCCCCTTTTCATCGATCCGCACTCTGAAAAGTTCGGCAGAGTCCTTCACGATCTCCCCGATGTCCATCGGCAGGTGCTCGATATCGAGCCTGCCTGCCTCGATCTTGGAATAGTCCAGAATATCGTTCAGGATTCCCATCAATGCGCCGGACGAGCTGTGGACCTTGCCCAGCAGTTCCTTCTGGCGCGGAGCAAGCTCGCTCTCCAGTACCAGGCGGGTAAGCCCCAGAATGGCGTTCATCGGCGTGCGGATTTCATGGCTCATGTTGGCCAGGAACTCAGATTTGGCGCGGTTGGCCGCCTCGGCTTCGGCGGTCCGCTGCGCCAGTTCGTGCTGGTTTTGCTTCAGTTCGGTGATGTCCCGGGCCACGGCATAGATCAGCCGGTTCTGGTACGGAGTGGAGCACCATTCCAGCCAGCGATGGGAACCATCCTTGCAACGGTAACGGTTGACGAAATTCATGATCGGCCTGTCGGCACTCAGGTCGGCCATGACTGCCAGAGTTGCCGCGCGGTCGTCGTCATGAACGAAATCGATGAATGCCTTGCCGATCAGTTCGCTTCGCAGATAACCGAGCGCCCCTTCCCAGGAGGCGTTCAAACGCCTGAAATGGCCCTCCATGTCGGTAATGCAGAGCAAATCGAGAGACATGCTGAAAAAACGGTCAAGCTCTTCGTTCAAGGCCTTGATGTTGTCGGCTGCCAGGGCTTTCTGGCGCTCGGCCTCCAGAAGCCGCCCCTGGTACAGATACAGCACCAGCGACGCGATGGTAGCAAGGACCGCGAACAGAGTGCTATACACGAACGCATCTTCTCTCCAGATGGCGTAAATGGCGGAAAGGTCCCGGCTGGCAGCCACAACCAATGCCCTGTCCATATTCAGATTTGACGGTTTGATGGTGCGCAGCGCTATCATGCGCTGCTGCTCGCCGGTGGCCTGGACCTCCCCGGTGAATACGTTGGCACCCGCACCACTGGCAAGATGCCGCTGCAGCATGCTGTCGGGGTGGGAAAGCTTTTTGCCCACCACTCCCTCGCGATGCGGGACGATCAGGAACAGCTTTCCATTGTCATGGCTGAGATAGGTCCACATATCCTTTTCATACTGCACCGATGAGAGCAGTGTCGAAAAGTACTCCGGGTCCAGCGAAGCGGCCACGATACCGGCAAATGTGCCGTCTGTTCTCTTCAGCGCGCGGCTCACACTGATGACGTAGGTGCCCAGCACCGACTTGTAGGGGGACGAAACATGGAGAACGGCAGTGTCGGCATGCTGCTGAGCTGCCCTGAAATAGTCGCGCTCCTTCAGGTTTCTTCCGATCAGTTCGGGGTGGTTGGCAAGGCGGATGGTGCCCTCGGCATCCATGACCAGCATGGTGCGAACTCCCGGCATGGCATCGGTCAGGTCCCTGAGGCGCTGGTTATAGGCAGGGCTGAAGGTCAGCAGGGAACGATCCTGTTGCAGGCTGACCAGGGACTTGTTCAGGGCATCGAGGTTCCAGGCCAGGTTTTCCTGAACGATCCTGGCCTGGGAGAGCAGACGTTCCTGCTCCATCCGGGTTGTCCTCACATGACCCAGATAGATGCTGAACGCAATGCCGCATCCCAGAAGCAGCATGCCAATGCCGAGGATGACCCACTGATGAAACAGCGGATGTCTTCTGTTGATTTTCATCCGGAGTCCTCCTCCGCGATTGCAGCCGGGGTGTCATGGAAGCGGAACCGCCCCCGGCCGGCCTCCTTGGCGCGGTACATGGCGCGGTCGGCGTATTTCATCAGGTCCTCGACGCTGTCGCCATCATGCGGGTACAGGCTGATGCCTATACTGGCCCTGTTTTCAAGGGTATGCTCGTTGATCAGATAGGGCTCCGAGAGGCTGGCCAGGATCTTTTCGGCAACGGTGGCCGCGCCAGCGCGCAGCCTGACGTCGGTCATGATCACTATGAACTCGTCCCCCCCCAGCCGCGCCACCAGGTCGCTTGCCCGCACGCTGCCTCGCAGGCGTTCCGCCACCTGCATCAACAGGGCGTCTCCACCGGCGTGTCCCAGGGTGTCGTTGACACTTTTGAAGCGGTCGAGATCGATAAACATCACCGCGATTTCACTCCGCTCGCGTTGTGCGAGCGCCAGGGCACGCTCCAGGGCAGCCTGCACGTACAGACGGTTGGGGAGGCCGGTCAGGTGATCGTGATTGGCGATGTAGCGCACCTCCGCCTCCACCGCCTTCTGCTTGGAGATGTCGGTAAAGCTCCCGATATAGAAGTCGATCTCGCCCCGGGCATTGCGGACCACCGAGATTGTCAGCAGTTTGGGATACACATGGCCATCCTTGCGGCGGTCCCACAATTCTCCCTGCCAGAAGTCCTGCTCATTGATGCTCTTCCACATCGTCCGATATTCCTCGGCCTTGGTGCGGCCGGAGGAGAGCATGCCCGGATCTTTGCCCCGTACCTCTTCCAACGTATAGCCGGTAAGGCGGATGAAGGAGGGATTCACCTCGATGATCCGGTTGTCGTGATCGGTAATGATGATCGCCTCGCCGCTGTAGTTGAAGACGTGGCTGGCAAGCCGCAATTCGCGCTCAACCCGTTTGCGTTGCAGTATGTTGCGAACCTTGGCCAGCAGCACCTTGGTCACCACCGGCTTGGTAAGGTAGTCGTCGGCTCCCAATTCAAGCACATCCAGTTGGCTCTGTTCGGAACTGTCGGCGGTGACGAACACTACTGGAATCGATGATGTTTCCGGCTGACGGCGCAACCGCTGTAGCACCTCGATGCCACTCATGCCCGGCATCATCATGTCGAGCAGGATCAGGTCGGGCCTGTCCGCCCGGGAGGCAAGCTCCAGAGCGGCTGGTCCGTTGACCGCCGTCTTGATGCGGTATTCATCTTTCAGCCCGGCAATCAGGACATGCAGGTTGGAGGGGATATCATCGACCAACAGGATCAGGGGTTTATCGGTTAATTGAGTATGCATCATGTCGCTCGTGGCGGGCTCGCAGGGAGGGGATAATTGTCACATAAAGCAACGTGGAACTTCATTCATGCACCAATTCATACGGATCACGTGCAACGTGGTGAAACCCGGAAAACGGATTTTCAAGCCGGTTCACAATCACAACAAGACAGCTCCATGAGCATTGTATTCCAATGCGCGCATCACTCCGGCCGCCCGGGTCTGTTTGATCAGGTGTGCTACGTCTTCCGGAGGCAGCGGTTTGGCCAGGGCATATCCCTGAAACTCCTCGCAGCCCTCCTTTTTCAGGAAATCGAATTGGGATACATGCTCGACACCTTCGGCGATTACTCCGAGATTGAGGCTGCGCGCCATTGCAATGATCGTACGGGTAATCGCAACGTCATCCTTGTCCCCGGGGAGATCCTGAATAAAGGAACGATCGATCTTGAGGCGATCGATCGGCAGCCTTTTCAGGTACGCAAGTGACGAATAGCCGGTGCCAAAGTCATCCAGCGCAATACTGAGCCCCAATTTTTTCAGGCGTTGCAGCAGGACGATGATTCCCTCGACATTCGACATCAGCACTGATTCGGTAAGTTCCAGTTCCAGCAGCGATGGAGGCAGGCAGCATTCGTAGAGAATGCTCTCGAGCATGCTCACAAAATTGTCCCGCATCAACTGATGGGCTGAAATATTGACCGCGACGCGCAACGACAGGCACTCTTCGTGATACCATCGAGCCGCCTGACGGCAGGCCGTGAGCAGCACCCATTCTCCCAGTTGATTGATCATGCTGATCTCTTCGGCAATCGGGATGAATTCGTTCGGTCCGATGATTCCCCTCTGCGGATGGCGCCATCGGACAAGCGCTTCGACCCCGACGATCCTGTCGCTGCCGATCTCCGCTTGCGGCTGGTACAGCAGGAACAACTCGTTCGGAATGGCCATGCGGAGATCCGATTCCACGGAGAGACGCTTCAGCGCCTGCTGGGCCATCTCGGCGTCAAAGAACTGGCAATTATTCTTGCCGGCGGCCTTGGCGCGGTACATGGCCGTATCGGCATTCTTGAACAGGATGGCGGCATCTTGGCCGTCATCGGGATAGGTACACGCCCCGATGCTCACCCCTACGTGGACCCGCGAGCCCTGGAGCATGATCGGCTCCGATACGGCATTGATAATCTTCCAGGCGACCCGCTTCACTCCGAGTGCTCCGCTGATCTCCTCAAGCAGTATGACGAACTCGTCCCCCCCAAGCCGCGCAACGGTATCGAGATTGCGCAGACAATCCTTTATCCGGTCCGCCACGATCTGCAACAGGAGATCTCCCGCCTGATGCCCGAGCGTGTCGTTGATGTTTTTGAAATTGTCGATATCGAGCAGCAGGATTGCGAGCTGCCGTTTATGCCTGTCGGCCTGCTGGATGGCATGGGAAAAACGATCGTTGAACAGACGGCGATTGGGCAGGCCGGTCAGGATGTCGTAATGCGCGAGATTGTAGATCCGTTCCGATGACAGCTTCTGTTCGGTTATATCCTCGTTTATGCCGATGTAATTCACAATCGTGCCTGCAGTGTTGCGAACCGAGGATATGTTCAGAAGACAGGCGAAACCGTCGCCGTTCTTCTTCCGGTTCCAGATTTCTCCCATCCATTCGCCTTCTTCTATCAGCCTCTTCCAGAGAGACTCGTAGAAGGCAGCATCATGCCTGTTGGATTTGAGCACGCGCGGAGTCTTGCCAATAGCCTCTTCAGGGGTGTACCCGGTTACTTCGGTGAAATATCTGTTGACCCTCAGAATGACACCTTCCGGATCAGTTATCACCATGCACTGCCTGCTCTGCTCAAATACCTGGGCGGCCAGCTCCAGTTCGTTCTGCTGCTTGAGGAGCATCGTGTTCGAATTCTCCAGCGCAGCCATGTTCATTTTACCGGTTTTCCAGTCGCGATAGATCAATCGCGAGGCATACAGGGTAAAAAGAAAGAACACCGCGACGATCAAGCCATGCTTGACCTGGGCGTGCCTCCAGCCGAGCAGATAATCATCGGTAGACAATCCTACGAGGAGATGGAACGGATATTTCGACAACTTCCTGTAATAGTAGGTTCGCTCCAGATGGTCGGTGCCTGCGATCGCGGTATAGGCGGCCGCCGTCTGCCCCGCATCCATGAGACGCCTCAATTCGCTCGATATGGATGTTCTGCCTACCTCACTGACTCCGCCCGGCAGGGTGGGATAGTGTGCAACGATGCCTCTATCCTTGTCCCGCAGGGATATGACGCCACGATCGCCCAGAGTTATCGTCGAGAACAATGCGTAGTAGGAATCCAGAAAAATTCCGGCGCTTATGATGCCGCCGAAGGTACCGTCCGGAAAATTGATGCGCCTGGCCAGATGGATGGTCCATTTTCCGGTGATCAGCCCTTTGACCGGTTTGGATATAACCATCTGCGCAGTGGGATTGTCCCGCAACTCGACGAAATAATCGCGATCGCCGATATTCACCGTAGAATCGGGGCTGTCCAACAGGGCGTCACCCTTACTGTTCACATATCTGAGGGTATCGATAAACGGCATGCGCACATGCATCTTCTTCAAATGGTTGTTGATTCTTCGTTCATCGATTCTCGAAGCGGATTTCATTCCAACGATGTCGTCCACCAATGAGGTAAGCGCCAGGTCGGTTTTTTCGAAATTGCTGATAATGGTTTGTTCAAGCGCACTCGAGATGTTCCGGGTCGCTATGCGAGCCTGCTCCTGATAGTGAATTTTGGACTGATGCGCAGACAGGGCAACGATCAGGACTACAAATGAATTCACCAGGATTACGGTGCCCGCAAGGCGTGTCAGAAAAATCGTGGGAGATAGGGTGTAGATCAGTTTTCGCCGTTTCTCAGTCAATCGGGTCTCCGGGTACGTCTTATCAGCTTAATGAAGATTGCGGCAAATTTTACCACGACGAAACCCATTTCACAAAATCAATCACGCCCGTCACGCACTGTTGTTATTCGTTGCATCGCTTTTTTAGATAGTCCACGCGAAAGCCATTTGCGAATCAGCGTAAAGGCCCACACAACAGCAAATATTCCCGGACAAGTGCGAGAGAGAAAAGATCCATGATCAGCTCATGCAGTCATTGAAACAATTGACGATCAACAACGAGGTCGTTGAATGGATCGTGGAGGTTTTGAGCCAGGCAACAGCAGAAGAGAGGAAGCAGCGTCAATGCCTTGGTCCAACAGAAGCAGCGCCTGGAGGTCTGGTAGGAGCGGATGACAAGCTCGATGGGGCCATCAGTGAGGATGAGCAATACGCTCCGTTCTGAGCTGACGGACCTGGAGGTCAGGATGGAACATCTGAGAGGGTAAAGCAGAGGGATATCTCGACACCGCAAAAAGCTGTACTCGAACCCATTCTGGGGGGGCTGGCCTCTTGATGTCATTGCAGAATCAAATGTCGGATATCAAAAAAAAGGCCGCTTCTCGTATGAAAAGCGGCCTTCTTGAAGTTGGCGTCCCCTACCGGATTTGAACCGGTGTCGCCGCCGTGAAAGGGCGGTGTCCTGGGCCGGGCTAGACGAAGGGGACGTTTCTTTGATTATCGCACCTGTTCCGCTAAAGCGGTCCGGGCCCAATCAGGCACGACAGACCTCAACTTATACCGGAAGCTGGCGGCGGAGTCAACACTTTTTTTTGGAGGTGTTGTTTTTTTCGAGAGGGCAGAGAGGGAGGCTTCTGCCGCCCCTGTGCACTATCGTATTCCAAGGCGTGCCAGCAGTATTCCCAGGTGCTTGTTTAGCGGGTTGTCGCGCGGCAGGAAGGAAATCACCGGCCGCTTCCTGGTGCCGATGGCCTTGAGTGCCGCCTCTATCTCGGGGTTGCCTCCCACGGCCATTCCCTGCCTGAAAACTTGAAGGGCCTCGTTTTTTTGTCCTGCCAGCAGGTGGATCTTGCCAAGATAAAGGTGGTGTACCGCATCTTCCGGTTCATGTTCCAGTGCTGCATTGCACAGTTCAATCCCCCGGGTCACATGGCCGCGTTCCTTGGCGATGCAGAAGCCGAGGCGGGAATACCAATGGGGATCGTCGCGAACCGCCAGTGCGCGTTCCAGGCAGGCCAATGCCGTCAGGACGTTTCTGTCATCGAGCTCCTTCAGGGCTCGGACAAAATCCCTTTCGGCCATCACGCCCGTATGTGGGTCCATCTGCACCTCCTGTCCAGCTTCGTCCGCCCGGGCTGGGTGCGGGCAAAGCTGATAACAAAAAAGGATCTGACAGTGACTGTCAGATCCTTGAATGCTTGGTGAGCCGCGTTGGGGTCGAACCAACGACCACCTGATTAAAAGTTCCAGGAACAAAAGCCATCGCTATTCCTGCCTGCTGTACAAAACACTAGTAATCTTTGGTAGTTGCCAGTTTCTGCTTGAGTCAGTTTTTCGATACAATAACGTCAAAAACGTTAAATAGCAAGGAGTTTCACGCCCTCCCGCCGTTGCAGCTTGCACGAGTGGAAATCCTCTGTAAAATCATCAAATTACCTTTTGTCTCCGCTTTCCAGCCACCGCACTTGGCCCGCCGATGGACCGACGTTCGGGCTTGACCTCGTTTTTGACCAGTGCGTTACCTTGCCATCAGTCGTGCAATTCTGTAGAGCAGCTTGCGGCTAGGCTCGTCAATTTCATCCAAGCTCTTCCCCAGTTCTACCGGTGCAACCCTTTCCGGATCAAGGTGCATGTAGTCGAACAAATCCTTCAACTCCACTTCCAACGTATTGGCGATGTTTTCGATGGTTTCCAATGATGGAGAGCTGCGGCCCACTTCTATCAAGCTGATATACCTTGTCGCTAAGTCAACTTTCTCCGCAAGCTGTTCCTGCGTAAGCCCTCTTCGCTTGCGCAGTTCCTTGATTCGTGCGCCAAGGAGTTCCCGAGTCGTTTTCATGACGCCTCCCTAAAGGCTTCATAATCAGCTTCTTTGAGAGGGATTAGAACGAAACGCGGTTTCTATTATATTGACAAAATCACACAATTAGATAGATTGGCCCGACAATAAGATTGATTTATAGCTTAAAGTCACATTGTGAGATTGTTTTTGGGATCAAGTTTTTGATGTTTGTCAGTTGTAATTGCTGACATTCAAATTAATCGAGGAGGTTTGGCCGATGGGAGCTGATTATTCTGTAAGTTATGACGAGGGTAGTTTCTGGGAGAAGATTGGGAACTTTGCCAAGAAGGCGGGCAAGGAACTCATCGAGAAGGCCTTGATTCTGTTCTACACGTTGCAAGACCCTGAGACACCATTATGGGCTAAAACAGTCATCGTCGGGGCTCTCGGGTACTTTGTATCTCCTGTCGATGCAATTCCTGATGTTGTACCGATTGTCGGATTCACTGATGATCTTACTGTATTGGCTGGGGCCATAGCTACAGTAGGAGCTTGCATTACTTCCGAGCATAAACGTAAAGCTCAGAACAAGATTTCTGAGTGGTTCTAATCTTATTACTCATTAGTTGCTCACAATACCCGAAGGAGGAAGAAAATGAGACATACAATCATCACCATTGCACTATTGACGATCGCAACAGCAGCAAATGCAGGTGGGATATCTTTCAACAAGAGCCAACTCATCCCGGCAGGTGGTAACGACAAGGTAACACTGTACGTCGTCAAGGAGTCGAAGACAACCAACGCAGACGGCAGCATCGGATTTGACGCTCTCATCCAGTACAGCGAGGCGGGGAGCAAGGCCGCGTTCGGTCACATGAAGAAGGCAGACCGTCCCGTGCTGTCACACACGACCGCCCACGTCAAGTGCAATTCCAGCAAAATGAAAACTGTCTGGGCAAAGCACGTTGCAGCCAAGAAAGACATCAGCGAAGGCAAACTCAAAGAGAACTACGTCAGTTACAAACCCGGCAGCATTGAGAGTTCACTTGCAGAAGTCGCTTGCAGTCCTGACTTCGAGTAACCGACAGAGGGGGTCTTCCGAGACTCCCTCGTTTCTTATTATTAGGACTTCATGTTGTCAAAGAAGCGAGACCACCAGCACAAACGTCAGCATCTCCTCTCTGTGTTTCCTTTCCATCTCCGATCTCACCTTTACGGCGTGTGCCTACCACACTGTTCCTCGGGACACCAGAAACGACATTGTCAATATTAGGCGAATGAATTGTCTTACTGTCTCCCCGGAATATCCCCGCAGAGAGATTCCGATTGTAAGCGGGGCTGTCGGGAAAACGGGGTAAGCTCACCCCTGCCAACCCCGTTTTCGACCCCAGTGACAGAGGGACATGGCAGCGGGAATGCGCCGGGAACGGCTTTCTCGCGACCAAGGGCTATGCGTCACGGAGGCGTTCGTCTCGCAGAAACGGGAATAGACGCTCTCTCCCACTGGGAACCGGGGCATCCAGGATGAAAGAGATGGCGAGGACACCCGCACCCGACACCGTATCCCACTACAAACTTTCGGGAACGTGACCGGGAACGCGTGTTTGCTTGCTACAGCTGGTCCGGCCACGAACACCACCAACACCAGTCTGCAATCAGGTCATGAACAAGATTGCTGCGTACTCATGGGGGTGATTTTTTTAGCCCCGAGCACTGGGCACTGCGCGGGCACAAATCGGGGAACGCCCCGAGATTTATGCTTATGCTATTGTTTTTATTGCACTTTTTGTATTGACGGGCGGTGTTGCTACTGTTACTGTTCTGACACTGATGACCTTGGCCAAGGCTACAGCAATGAAACAGAACTGAAAGGAGCTGCAATGATACCGTCCTCACTGAAATTCCACTGGATGGCCCCTGAGCCTACTGCAAGCGCTCTGGCTAAAAAAATAATCTCCATCAACAAGCATGCCTGGGATCTGCTGGCACGACTGAATGAAGACCAGGTCTTTGACTTGATCATCATGATCGAAGAAAGGATCGATTTTTTTTCCTCGTTGGTCAATATCAAGCCTGAATACGGCAAGGATTCATCTCTGGATATTTTCAAAGGAATCTACAATTCGATGAGATTGTTCTCCGACGAATCGAGCTTCGAGAGTTACATCGTTCCAGAAGACCTTGACGTCTTGCAGGTCTTCGCTGCATTTGCTGCGTCGAAGGCCTCCTATGCCTTTGAATTCCTGGCCGGACGGAATATTACAACAGCACACCTGGAAAAATTCGGCTCAGTGGAGGTCGCTGCGACCGCACTGGCTTCCGACGCGACAATCGAGGCAGCTGAATCGCTGGTTGTCGGCTATGCTGAGTTCAAGCGTACACATGAATTCTTCACTGCTGAAGAGCACGAAGAACGGAGAAGGGAAAATCTCCAGGTTCGAGCGACAAAGGGTGGGGCTGGTAACAGCTCAAAATACCAACCGCTACGCGAGAAAGCTTTTCAACTTTACGACAGGCTTGTAAGCAGGAGTGAAGTGCAGGTAGGATACTTTACTGCCGCAGGATTGATTCATTCTGAGCTCTTCAACTTTGGCGTTGAGATTGGCCTAATCAAGAAAGCAGAAAAGACTGAAGAAGACCGCATGAAATCGGACACACTGACGCAAGAAACTATCTATCGCTGGCTGAGGAAACGGGACTTGCAGAACTTTTTGGGTCGAGTAAATGGACCAGAGGCTGAGTTGCTCTAAAATCAGAGTACAGGTAGCAGACTACACCGTAAAGGTGGGATGAGAGGGGTACCGAGAAATTGGTACCCCTCTTCTGTTTCTGACGCTTCTTAAAAAATCAAGCTGGCGACAATCCCTCTCTCTCCCGCTGTGAAAGAGTGACCGTACACGACAAGCCCGCCTATGTGACTGAATGATAAGAAAGGAGGTGACGCATAGATGGAGTCATCAGCCACCGGCAGCAAGTCTCAATCAGAATCACTAAAGGAGCGATGAAATGACGATCTTAGAAGATGATTACACGATGCCGGAGGATTTCGGCTTTGATGGCGAATGCCTTATCGGCCCAGACAAGGAGGGAGGGACTGCCAAGGTGACAACAACACCAATCATTGTCACAGCCTTTTCCCGCACAGCTGACAACTCAAGCTGGAACCTTGTAGTGAAGTTCGAAGACCGCGACGGGCGGACGCACAAGATCAACATCCCGAGCTCTGAGTTGCTGGGCGGCGGCTTGACCGCAGTCAGGCAACTGGTTGACAACGGCCTGGGCCTGTGCCCAGGAATGGAGAAATCGCTAGTCAAGTATCTGCAATGTTGCCATCCGGTAACAAGGCTGTTGCGCGTTGTAAACAGTGGCTGGGTTGACAGCATGCACGTGTTTGTTCTGCCCAGTCAGGTTTTCGGGAAGACACTCGGCGAAACTATCGCTTATGAACCCGAGCAGAACAGCAAAACCGTGCGGAGCATCACCCGCCAGGGGGCACTTGAAGAATGGCAGGAGAATATCGCTGCACACACCAAGGGCAACAGTATTCTTCTCAACTGCATTCTGCTGGCATTGACCGGGCCTCTGCTCAAGATCCTTGGCCTTGATGGCGGTGGTTTCCACATCTATGGTCATTCTTCACGCGGAAAGACTACGGCTCTTCAGGTTGCAGCTTCAGTGTGGGGTTGCGGAAGTGACCCGGCGATTGATTCTGTCAACTCCTTCGCTCAACGTTGGAACTCTACAGCAAACGCTCTGGAGGCAATCGCTGCCGTGCATTCCGATCTGCTGACCGCACTCGATGAGTTGGGGACATACAATGGCACAGATTTGGGTGTTGATGTCTACACCGTTGCCGGTGGTCAAGGAAAGTCAACGCTGACGTCCAACAGGAAGATCCGTCAAGTTCGAACTTGGCGGGGTAACATTTTGTCGAATGGCGAAAAGTCGATGCGGCAGGCCATCGAGGAGGGTGGTCGCACTGTCAAAGCCGGACAGATGCTAAGAATCATCGACATCCGTATAGATGACATCTTCCCTTCCCCACCCGAAGGCATGACGACAGCAGAGTTTGCCAATCATCTGAAACATATGTGCTCGACGTACTACGGCACTGCTGGCCCAGCATTTATGGAGGGCCTTGTTGCAGCCTTAGCAGACTACCCTGAGGAAAACATCGAATCACTCCGTGCCGATCTGGAGAAGTACGCAAAGGAACTTACTCCGGAAAACGCCAGGCCAGAGCAAGCCAGGGCGTTCAGGCGCTTCGCCGCACTACGTATTGCAGGTGAACTGGCCATTGAGTTTGGCGTCCTGTCATTTGAAGTGGATGACATTAAAGATGCCGTTATCCACTTCCGCGACCTCTGGCTGCGCGAAAACCAAAGTATCGGTGACGCCGACCGGGCACTTCTTAAACTGCAAAGCTTCCTGATCCGTAATCACTCGTCTTTCCCTTCTATCCGAGACACTGACGCCAGAATCAGCAACGCACGGGCCTTCAGAAACCCGCAAAACAACTGGTTTCTATTCACTGACGATCAACTGATGGCTGCAACCGGCGGCAGCAACATCAAGGATGTTGTCAAAGAGCTGCGGAGCAAAAGGCTGCTCATCGTTCATGAGGCTGGCCGTTTGAAGATCAAGCAGAAGCTGGCATCGGCTGGCGATCAATGGGTCAGATTTTATGGCGTCAATGGCAACATCCTTAACGCTGACCTTGACGGTGAGGAAACAGAAGCAACCAGATCGTCTCAGGAAACTGGGGATGCGAGCTCAATTCCACCTTCTTCTGAGGAAACTGAAGCTGACTCTACCGAAGACGATTTTTTCAATGAGTAAGCTTCTGCGTCGGGGGCTCCCTTGGACAAACTCGCAGTCCCAATTCCGTTTTTATTGAACTGGGCTAACTTAAACCAACATCAAAAGAAAACAAGGAGTCATCAATGAAAAACAAAAAGGGCATGATAAGCGTCAAAGACACGAAGGTATTCACTTCGCGCATCATGATGCGGCATATACAAGAGGAGTATACCGCAAGGAAAAACGGGGAAGTTTTCGACAGCTCCGCTAAAGGTTTGCAAAAGCGGAGGGCTATACTGGCAGGCTTCCTGAAAAATTACAATAAGCATTATTGCCAAGGGATAAGGGATGCCTTGAAGCAATCATACTTATCAGTTCAAACTGAAATGTGGCTTCAGATTATCGATGAGGCTTACCAAAATGAATATCTCAGCGCTGAAGGGAATAGGCGTGTGATAGTTCCAATGAAGAAAGAAGGAATGTCAGATTACGAATACGAAGTTTATGCGTTTGGCTTTGGTGTTGCGCTGCATCAATACAACAACTGCGTCGAACTCATTCTTGATAAAATTGAAATCTGACAGAGTAAGTAGGAAAGATGTATCCGGGCCGAGCTATCCTGATCCGGTGTCGGGTTCCCTGGGGCTGGCGGATGCCAGCTCTAGGGGCTCAATCAATCAGAAGTCGGGGCGGAATGCCCCGACGACCTCGAATTGGAGAAGATAATGTCTGAAGCATACGAAAAAGATTAGACCGGTGTACCCCACTGTACACCAGATGCAAAACAACGGGCAGGAGCTGAACGGCTCTTGCCCGTTGTTTTTTATCATGTTGTTGGACAATCGTTTTGGGAAATCTCTTAGTGAGCAGTTGACGCGTTACGTGCTGCACGTCGAGCAGCAAGAGATATTACGTTCTGTTGCTGAGTTGGCTCATCGCAGCACTCAATGCCAAACACCGATAGCACTTCTTTACTGATGTACAGCTGTTTTGCCATGTTGGCACATGATATTCCTTGAGTATCCTTGAGAGCTTGAATCGCTAACGGAATGATCTCGGGAAATTCCGGCTTGGGTTCGCAGGGCTCTCCTCGTTTCCAGCCTTTTCTACTTATGTAGACATTTGCATTCCTGTATTGAACGGCAGTTATCATACCCAAGTCGTAGGCACGACGCACGATCGCTTGAACGCTGACGCCCCATCGTTCCTTGAGCTTGAACATTGCCCGCCAGTCGATCTGGCTTGTTCTTGGAAATTCCCGGTAGAATGCGCCTCGTGGGAGCAAGAATGCACTGGCAAATCGATGTGCTTGCGTTTCGGTCTCAGGATCGCCAGTTTCGATGCCTTCATGCATAACAAAGTGGCCGCACTCGTGAGCCAGATCGAATCTGGCTCGTGAGGTACTGTCTTTGTCCATGTTTCTTACAATTACGGGCCGACCGCGCACAAGAGAGAATGCATCTACTTTCTCTGACACTCCTTCGAAAGTTGTCACCACGACTCCTGCTCGTTCGAGCGTGCGAGTTAGATTAGTTATAGGTGCATCAAGGTATAATCCCCATTTTTCGCGGCATGCTTCAGCAGCCTTCTCGATATCATCGGCAGTATCTACTGATATTGACGGAATATTTACTTCAGGAAGAGTTAGGACCGTATCCAGATAGCTGACAATCATATTGAACATCGTCCCATAGGAAAGCACACGATGTCGAACATTCTGTGGCGTCGTTTGCAGCTTACGGAAGTGCCCCTGATCTTCTTTGACCTCATCGACAAGGGGCAGAAAGAAGAACTCCCTATCTACATGTAAAACCTCTGCCAAAGCGGCCAGAAGGTCGGAACTCGGTGCCTGATCCGCCGTGACCTCAAGACGTTGTATGTACTGACGTGTTGCGGAGACTTTATCTCCTAGATCGGCAAGAGTAAATCCGCTGAACAATCTTGCCAGGCGTAAGCGTGCGCCCTGAAAGGGCATGTCTGGTTTCATTATTCATTCCCTGCATTTGTTTCTGTTGTGTCTACACGGCGAGGAACAATGACAGGCGGCTCAAGATCGACGCCTTCGCGTTGCCTCTGATGGATTGGAGTAATAATGGACACGTTTCCAGACATTGGGATCGTCCACGTGCTCTTGATATCACCACTTTCGGATACCTGAACCATGACTATGCGCATGACCTCACCGTCAATGTCTGTTTCAATGGCCATCCGCCATAACCATTCTTTGCCCTCATGAAAAAACGCGAAAGCGGTTTGCTGTGCTTCTATCTCTGGATACCTGCGGCTAAGATGACGAGGATTAGGGGATTCTGCTTCGCCCTTGTAGAACCTTATGGGAACTCCGCCTATGGAAAAAACGAAATGCAGACTGGGATCTATTACATCAAGCCACGGATGATAATCAGAGGCCTCTTTGATTGCGTGGCACGTTCTTTCGTGCGCGCGGCAGCCTAACCCCCAATTTGTGTCGCCCTTTGAAGGTTCATGCATAAGAACTGCTTCGTGACGAACTTGCGCAATCATGTTGGCAAGGATGACCAGGCGGTCCTCTTGCAGTTCATTGTGAGTTTCCCAGGGCTTACAGTCGTGCATATTCCCCTCCTTGGAGATCAGGGTGTTCTTGAGAGGGAAAGTAACAATTTTAATCGATGTTTGTCAACTAAAAAATAGTTTGTCGCCTTACATGTGATTTGTCCTCAATGATACAACTGGTTCCCGCCCACCCCTATTCCGGTTTGGTACAGGTGAAAAAAAACCATGTCCGCCTGACCCCACATCCCACCCCGCCCCACCAAAAAGGCAACTGGGGCTCACGAGTACCAAAAAACCGAATCTGCTCACCATCTCAAGCAGACATTCTTCCTCAGTAGCTACTACCACTCGCCAAAGGAGGAACCATGCTTACTTTCCGCTCTCTCACCGAAGTTGAGCAGGCTCAGCTCACCCCGAAACACCGCCGTGCCGTCACCCGTGCCATGCGCAGTCTTCTCGATGCGTACGGCAACAACTACAACCCCGACGACTGTGGTTTTGTAGTCCTTCTGAACCAGCACACTACCGATGCCGACGCCCTGAAGCTGATGGGGCGGCCATGGGCGGAAGCCCGCTTGGAGGGTGTGTCATTCGACAGGGAAACCAACTGCTTTTTCACAGTCTGGCTGGCCAACAACCAATATGGCCTGACTTTCCTCGTGCCGAATGAGGTATGGCTTGACCCTGCCTTTCGCGCTTTGCTCCTTGACGAGTTAGGGAGGCGCGATGCCTCGTGACCGGTATGCCAAGTTTCATAACCATTATTCGGAGGACTTTCATGGCACCTGACGAAATTGTTACTACGTTATCCCGCAAGCTCCTCGATCCTACCGAAGTCGTCTACGCCGTTACCATGCGTGACCTCCTGGCAGCAATCGCCCGCAGGCTACGGGAGGAGTCCCTGCAACTGACCACTGACGACCTGCTCCTGGCTCGCGATGAATTGCGCGCCACCTTCGGCCACTACCTAGACGAGCGTGAGTTGTTCGATCTCGCTCTCGACCAATGGGATCTAATCCGAAGCCTCTAGCACCTGCACCAACTCCGCGATTTGCCCACTCCAGCATTCCGGTTTGTCAGCAAGGCACCATCCACAATTCTGACACTGCTTACGACGACAAGCTGACGACAATCGACCTCTGAATATCTGTGAAATAGTACCCCTACGCTGTGAGTAAGTCCTGCCCGTCATTGCTGTGCAGGCCGCTTGTAGCTGGAGTCACATATCACAGCACAGGGGGAGTGGTCGTTGAAAAATGGACCGGCAAGACAATTTTTACTCGTCGGCAATAAAGTGGTTTTGGGCTCGTTTTTGAGTTCAAAACTCGCAAGAGGACCGCCAACGGACCGTAGTTTCTGCATTCTACGATCAAGTCCTTATGGGACCTGGCACAAATCAGTTTGACCACATTTCTACACGACCGGTGTCCGGAAAATTGGGCTTACGGGTGTAGGCAGCCATCCACATTCCGCCATCGCGGCGTACAAAAAAGGAGACACAAAATGCAGAATAACGAGGAAGTAGTAACAAACGAGAATCTGGTTGGCAACCTAGCAAGTAGCGAATCAGAGGTAGAGCATCCCCGATACCGTATGGCTAAAGTTGTTGGTATATGCCCCGAGTGCGGTGATTCGGTATTCGAGCTGATTCAATCTGTATCATGTTTTGAGGCTCTCAAAGGAAACTGCAGTTTTATCCTTGATCGGAGCCAGTTTGAACGCCATGGCATGCCCGAAGACGGCATTCTTGATCTGTTAGAGGACGGAGTGTTTGAGTACGATCTGTGCTCAACAGGTATGCCAGTGTTCTACCGTGCACAGTTAGTCCGTCTGGAGGACCGTGGCTGGTATGTAGAATTTATTGGCACGATATACTGAGAACCAGCGGTGTGGGGAACCCCACCGTTAAATGTGCACGTCCGGGCGGAGGGGAACCTCCGCCCATTTTTGTCCCAACGAAGGAGGAAACATAGGATGCAGCACGAGGAGAAAGACCTCATAGTCAGGCAGTTCAGATTTTCGCATAGACAGATTGATGCGCTCCCGCCACTTGATCAGGGAGCGGCTTCTACTACTATGGAATACAGCGATACAGAGGTTGTTGGGCTCAAGTTGGCGGTCGGCAAGTCGGGCCGCAAGTACTTTTACCATCGTTATCGCTTTCGCGGCGTCAAGCGGATGATGAAGCTTGGTGAATATCCAAGTCTCAGTGTGGCAGATGCTCGGCAGATGGTTCACGAAAACAAGCGCCAACTTGCCCATGACCAGAATCCGGCTGACGAGCGCAAGCGAGTGCGTAGCGTCCCCACATTGGGCGAATTCGCCAAGGAGCACTACTTACCCTATGCCCAGCAGCACAAGCGCTCTTGGCAGGACGACGAGTCAAAGCTGAGGCGCGAGATCGGTGCGGCGATGGGAAAGATTCCTCTTCCCGAGATTACAACCCGTGACGTGATGCAGCTGCACGCGGCGATCAACAAAAAGCTTTCGGCGTCAACGGCCAATCGGTACTTGGCTCTCCTGTCCCGGCTTTTCTCTCTGGCGATTCAGTGGGGGTATTTGGAGCGAAACCCTGTCAAGGGTGTCAAAAAGTACAAAGAAGCCGACCCTCGCCACCGATACCTCACCGGAGAAGAGTTAACCCGCTTCTTGGAAGCTCTTGATGTTGAGGCAGGCAAGACTACAGCGAATGCCCTGAAGCTCCTTCTGCTTACAGGGGTACGCAAGATGGAGTTGTTCAGCCTTCCCTGGTCGGAAGTGGATCTCGATCAGGGGAGTATCCGATTGCTGTACACAAAGAACGGGCGCTCACGCATGGTATCGCTCAATAGCGTTGCACACGAATTGCTGAAAAAGATCCACGCAGAAGCTGTGCCCGGTTGTCCGTGGGTTTTTCCTGCTCGTGTAGGAAACGGTCATCTCGTTGATGTGCGCAAGCCTCTGGCGCGGGCGATGGCAAGGGCAGAACTCAACGACCTCAGACCGCATGACCTCCGCCGGTCGTTTGCGTCACTTGCTGTTAACGCTGGAGTTGATATCTACCAAGTCAAAGACCTGTTGGGACATTCGAGTGTGGCAGTGACGCAACGCGCTTACGCCCACCTACAGCAAGATACATTGAGGACTGCAAGTGAAGTGGTTGGTAAAACAGTGGAAGATGCCTGGAAAAAGGCTGCTTGAACTGGGAACCGTGGCAATCGGCCAGCAAACGGGTCAAGGCGGACCGAATAATTCAGTGGACCGCCGTTGGCCCGCCGTGGTAAAGAAGACAACAAAAAGGGCGTTACGATCTGCTCGTAACGCCCTGTAATGTTTGGTGAGCCGCGTTGGGGTCGAACCAACGACCACCTGATTAAAAGTCAGGTGCTCTACCGACTGAGCTAGCGGCTCGAAGAAGAAATACTTTATACAACCGAGTGAACGAAGAGTCAACATTTTTTTGGGAGGCCTCTGTTTTTTTTGAATCCCATCGAGCAACGTCATGCAAAAAGACACTGACCGGCCTCCTCGTGCACCACCGTCCGGCCCTTCGGCAGGGAGCGATGTTGAACTCCGGGCATGAATGGAGTATGTATCGTTTTATACTATTCTATCTCAGCATTGTCGAGTCACAACCCGTTGGGGCCCGGTGTGTGCAGGCAGGAAGGACGGCATGAAGGACAGGATCAGCCTGGCGTATTGTGATACCTACGACAGCGGACGTTTGCGGGGCGTGGTGACGGCTCTGCTGGAGCCGCTGGGTGGGATGAAGTCTTTTGCGGGGCCGGGCAAGCGGGTGCTGCTCAAGCCGAACATGCTGGCGGCCAAGGCGCCGGAAGCGGCGGTAACGACGCACCCGGCCCTGGTGAAGGTCGTGGCGGACTTGGTAAGGGAATCTGGCGCAGAGGTGTTGATCGGCGACAGTCCCGGTATCGGCGGGCTTGATCGGGTCGCCGAGCGCACCGGTATTGCCCGGGCCGCCAGGGAGAGCGGCGCCGGCTTGGTGCATTTCGATCAGACCGTAGACGTGAAGGGGGATGGCACCTTCAGGCGGATCAGTCTGGCGCGGGCTTACTGGGAAGCGGACCTGATCATCAATCTTCCCAAGCTCAAGACCCATGAGATGATGACCATGACCTGCGCCGTCAAGAATCTGTTCGGCGCTGTGGTCGGCATGGAGAAGGCGGGCTGGCATCTCAAGGCGGGGGTATCGCGGCAGCAGTTCGCCCGGTTGCTGTTGGAGATCTACCTGTTGAAAAAGCCTGCGCTGAACATAGTGGATGGAATCATGGCCATGGAGGGGGACGGGCCGGGCAATGGCGATCCGATCGCCCTGAATGCGCTGATCGCCGGCGTGAACCCCGTGGCGGTGGACGTGGTGGCGGGGCGTTTGGCCGGTATAGCGCCGGAGCTGCTGCACGTGGAACGCGAGGCGGAGCGGATGGGGCTGCCCGGTGTCTGTCCGGAGGAGCTGGAGTTTGCGGGGGAGCCCCTCGAAACCTGGACTATCCGGCCTTTTCGCCTGCCTGCCGGCATGGACGTGCAGTTCGGTCTGCCCTCTTTCCTGAAGAAGGGGTTGCGCCGATACCTGACCGCCCGGCCGCAGGCCGATCGTGAGCGTTGCAGGTTGTGCGGCATCTGCCGGGATGTCTGTCCGCCAGGGGTTATCACCATGAAAAACAGCGCCCTGTCGATTGATACGGGGCGCTGTATTCGCTGTTGGTGCTGCCGCGAGCTGTGCCCCTACGACGCAATGCAGGTCAGGCGGGGACTGCTGCTGAAGCTGATTTCCAAGGTGAAACGCTAGGCATCTTCCTCTTCGGAGCCGAGAGGGATTTCCCGATACGTGCGGTCTTCTTCGAAGCGACGGGTCTGCGCCTGCAGTTTTTCCAGGTCCGATTTGCACTTGACGCAGTGGCGGGCAAAGGGCATCGCCTTCAGGCGGCCGAGCGGAATCTCTTCCTCGCATTCTTCGCAGATCCCGTACTCGTCCTCGTCGATGCGCAGCAGCGCCTCGTCAATGGCGTGCAGTTTCTCGCGATCACGGTCACCCAGCAAGAGTCCCAGTTCGCGGTCCCGCTCCGATGAGGCCTGGTCATAGATATCGCCGCTCGGTTCGCCGATGGCCGGGGTTTCGGTGCCGCTTTTCAGCGTTTTCTGTATTTCACGCAGGGTGTCTTCCTTCATTTGCTGCAGGATGTCCCTGATTTCTTTCCATTTTTTTTTCGGCTTGTTTGCCATGTCGACTCCAGTATAGGTTCAGTGGCCCTTCTCAGGCGGCAAGATAATACGTAAAAAATATCGCTTGTCAAGCGTAAAGGGGGGTGTCCATGTGCGGCGGAACCGCCCCATTTTTCGTTAGTCCACGATCTCTCCGATCAGGTCGTAGTCGGAGGAATCGGTGATTTTCAGGGTGACGATGTCCCCCACCTCGGCATTGCCGGCAGTGATGTAGACCTGCCCGTCGATGTCGGGGGCCTGCCGGGATGAGCGTCCCTTGAGGAGCAGTTCGGTTTCCTCGCTGTAGCCTTCCACGATGACCTGTTCTGTCCGGCCGATGAGGGCGCGGTTGCGGCGGAAGGAGAGGCGGGCCTGCGTCCGCATCAGCTTGCGGTAGCGTTCGCGCTTGATCCGTTCCGAAACCTGGTTGGGCATCAGGGCAGCAGGGGTGCCCTCTTCCCGGGAGTAACAGAAAACCCCCAGGCGATCGAACTGGGTCTGCTCGACGAATTCCATCAGGCTGTTGAAATCTTCGATCGCCTCCCCGGGAAAGCCCACGATCAGCGAGGTACGCAGGGCTATTCCCGGAATCTCCCTGCGTAGCGTGGTAATCAGGTCTCTGATCTGCTGCTCGCTGCTGCGGCGCTTCATGCGCTGCAGGACCGGATCGCTGATGTGCTGGATCGGGATGTCCAGATATTTGCAGATTTTGGGCTCATCGCGGATAAGAGCGATAAGGCCCTCGTCGATGCCGTCGGGGTAGGCGTAGAGGAGCCGTACCCACCGGATGCCGTCAATGGCAACCAGACGGCGCAGCAGGGTCTCCAGGGTGATCTCCTCCTCAAGATCGCTGCCGTAGCGGGTGATATCCTGGGAGATGATGTTCAGTTCCTTGACGCCACGGGCGGCCAGGGCCTCCGCTTCGGCCACCAGCGCTTCCAGAGGGCGGGAACGGTAGGCGCCCCGCAATTGCGGGATGATGCAGTAGGAGCAGCAGTTGGAGCAGCCTTCCCCGATCTTGAGGTAGGAGTACCAGGCCGGAGAAGAGTTCAGACGCGGCAGGGACTCGTCGTAGATGTAGTCGGGATCCCCCACATAGCGCAACTGTTCGTCGGTTGCACCCTTTTCCGCCAGAATCTCCGCTATGCGCGGATAGTCGCCGGTGCCGATGAATATGTCGACCTCCGGCAGTTCCCGGGCCAGTTCCTCTTGGTAACGCTGAGGCAGGCAGCCCGACACGATCAGGGTGTGACAGCGGCCGTCGTGTTTGCGTTCGGCCAGGTCGAGGATGGCGTCGATACTCTCCTGCTTGGCCTCCTTGATGAAGGAGCAGGTGTTGACGATGATCACGTCGGCCTCTTTTTCATCGGTGGTGATCTCGTAGTTCTGCCGGGCCATTACACCGAGCATCACCTCGGCATCGACCAGATTTTTGGGACAGCCCAGGCTGACCATGCTGACTTTCTGTTTTACCTGCTCGTTCAAAATTGATCTCCCGCCGGTTTTCGATGTACAGCAGCGGTGCGGTTACCGGAAAAACGCACCGTACAAGTTTTTAATCCCTGAAATTGGTGAACTGCATCTCGATGTCCAGGTCCTTCCCCTTCAGCAGTTGGATGGTATCCTGCAGATCGTCGCGGTTTTTGCCGGTCACCCGCACTTGGTCGTCCTGAATCTGGGCCTGGACCTTGAGTTTGGACTCCTTGACAACGGCAATGATTTCCTTGCCCTTCTCCTTGGAGATGCCCTGCTGGATAGTGATGATCTGGCGCACCATGCCGCCGGAGGCCGGTTCGGCCTTGCCGTACTGCAGCGCTTTGATGGAGATGTTGCGCTTGAGGAATTTCGACTGCAGCACGTCGATCACAGCCTTCAGCTTGTAATCGTCATCAGCCAGCACCTTGACGGCGTCCTTCTCCTGGGTGATCTCGCTTTTGGACCCTTTGAAGTCGTAACGCTGGCCGATCTCCTTGATGGCCTGGTTGACGGCATTGTCGACTTCCTGCAGATCTACCTTTGATACGATGTCGAACGACGGCATGATGGAACCTCCGGATAAAAAATCAGGTTAAGGCCGAGGTCAAGGTTAAGGAAAAACATGTGCAATGGCGTTCCCCATCCTTAACCTCGGCCTTAACCTTAATTCTATTGCTTGATGACTTGGATACCTTCCGGCACTTTGAAGTTGAATCGGGCGCTGTCTATGCCTTTGTTCACCCTGGGGCGGCTATAGTCGATGCGGGTCTGGTTGCCCCCCGCGTCAAAGACGACCGACGCAACGATCGGAAAGATGTCCTTGACGCTGCCCTTCCGGAGGTAGATGTCAACGGCCTCGGCCGCAACGGTCAGTTGCAGTTTGGAGAGCATGGGCGACGCTGCTTTGGGCACCAGTTCGAGCTGGTAGTTGCCATCCCTGTCGCGCGCCTCTCTGGCGAAACTGACCGTGAAATCGCGCGAGACGTGTCCCAGGCCGGTCAGGTAGGAGAGGGCGATGGCGTTGCCCCCCTTGAACATGGACGATACCGAGGAGACCATGACCTGCTTGTTCTCGGGAAGGTAGAACCAGACCTGTTTGCCGTTGGAAATGATCTGCTGGTTCGGCTTGGTGTAATTGAACCTGAACATGGCCGTGGAGGAGGCGGGGCGCTTCAGCAGCACTTCGCCGTTTCCGCGTTGCTCCTTCTTGACGGCGGCAATGACGGTCTTCTGGCTGAACGCGGCCTGGACATCCTGCAGGGTGGTATAACTGCTTTCCAGGGCGGATACGACATCCTGCAGTCCGGCCGGTTTGTCGGCCGCCCGGGCGGCGAATCCCGGCAACAGCAGCATCATGCATAGCAGCAAACGGGCGGAAAACAGGATTATCGGCCGAAGGGAACTGCGTCCTCCAGGGACGCATCGATTTATCACCATCCTGAGAGGGGTGGTATGCACCTTCATGAGTCTCCTTTTGTTCAGAAGAGGTTTTCGCGAACGAGTTGAAATTTTGCCACAAGAGTGGCATGGCCGCAACCGCTTTTGCCAAGCCCCGCCACTGCATCGTTTGCGATGGATCGGGAGAGTTTGCCTAACCCTTCAGCTTTTTCAGCAGCAGTTCATTGACCACCGCGGGATTTGCCTTGCCTTTGCTGGCTTTCATTATCTGTCCCACGAAAAAGCCGAACAGCTTGTCCTTGCCGCTGCGGTACTCTGCTACCTGCCCCGCTTCACGGTTGAGAATCTCGTCGATGATCGCTTCGATGGCACCGCTGTCGGAAACCTGAACCAGCCCCTTTTCCTCGACGATTACCTGTGGCTCTTTGCCGCTTTGCCACATTTCGTCGAAAACCGTCTTGGCGATCTTGCCGGAGATGGTGCCGTTGTCGATCAGTTTGAGCAGTTCCGCCAGCAGGCGGGGCGTAATCGGGCACTGCTCGATCGGAATACCGGAATCGTTCAAGCCGCGGGTGATCTCACCCATGACCCAGTTTGAAACCGCTTTGGGATTGCCGTGCAGTTCGACGGACGACTCAAAGAAGCTGGCCAAGGCACGATTGGCGGTCAGCACCTCGACATCGTAAGGCGGGAGAGCGTAGTCGCTGAGGAAGCGCTGCCGCATCCGGTCCGGCAGTTCCGGCAGTTCGGAGCGAACCCGGTCCACCCAGGCATCATCGATCACCAGCGGCACCAGGTCGGGATCGGGGAAGTAGCGGTAGTCGTGTGCCTCTTCCTTGCCGCGCATGGAGCGGGTCTTGCCGCTGGTCGGATCGAACAGCCGCGTTTCCTGGACCACCCTGCCACCGTCCTCGATCAGATCGATCTGGCGCTGGATTTCGTACTCGATGGCCTGTTTCACGAAACGGAAGGAGTTGACGTTCTTTATTTCAGCACGCGTGCCAAAGGTGGACGACCCGACCGGCATGACCGAGACATTGGCATCGCAGCGGAAGCTCCCCTCCTCCATGTTGCCGTCGCAGATGCCGAGCCAGGTGACGATCTGGTGGAGCTGCTTCAGGTAGGAGACTGCCTCGTCGGCCGAACGCAGGTCGGGTTCGGACACCACCTCCAGGAGCGGTGTGCAGGCCCGGTTGAGATCCACGCCGGAGCCTTCCTCTAGGCCCGGGATTTCGCCGTGCACCAGCTTGCCAGCGTCCTCCTCCATGTGGATGCGGGTGATGCCGATCCGCTTGGGCTCCTGTCCCTCGACCTGAATATCGAGCCAGCCGCGCTGACAGATAGGCTCCTCGAACTGACTGATCTGATATCCCTTGGGCAGATCGGGATAGAAATAGTTCTTGCGGGCAAAGATGTTGCGGGGAGCTATCGTGCAGTTGGTGGAGAGGCCGGCCTTGATGGCGAATTCCACCACCTTTTCGTTCAGTACCGGCAGCGCGCCCGGCAATCCAAGGCAGACCGGGCAGGTCTGGGAGTTGGGGGCAGAACCGAAAGCGGTGGAGCATCCGCAGAATATTTTAGAATCGGTCTTGAGCTGGACATGGACTTCGAGGCCGATGACAGGTTGAAATTTCATGGTTGTGGACTCCGGGAAATAGGCTGAAAGCAATAAATCTGCCACAGAGACACAGAGGAAAGGCAGGAGAATAAAAACTGTTCGGGTTCACCAAAAGATCATCAAATCAGATTTCGAAGTTCTCGGTGTCTCTGTGACAGATTTTATATGTCTGCCTTCTGTGTATGCCATTCGGTAGCCTGCTCAAAGGCATGGGCCACCCGCAGGATGGTTTCTTCTCCGAATGGCCGGCCGATCAGCTGCAGGCCGATCGGCAGCCGCTCGCTGCTCAGGCCGGCCGGTATCGAGATGGCACAGGTACCGGCCAAGTTGACCGGAATGGTGAAAATGTCCGACAGGTACATCTGAAGCGGATCGTTGAGCTTCTCCCCCAGGCGGAAGGCAGGGGTGGGGGCAACCGGGGTCAGCATCACGTCGACATTCCGGAACGCCTGGATGAAGTCGTTCATGATCAGGGTACGCACTTTTTGAGCCTTTACATAATAGGCATCGTAATAACCGGACGAAAGCGCATAGGTACCGAGCATGATACGACGCTTGACCTCGGCTCCGAAGCCCTCGCTGCGGCTTTTGACATACATTTCGAGCAGGTTTTCGGCGCCACCGGCGCGATGGCCGAAGCGGACCCCGTCGTAACGGGCCAGGTTGGAGCTGGCCTCGGCAGTGGCGATCAGATAGTAGGTTGCCACGGCATAGTCGGTGTGGGGCAGCGAGATATCGACAAATTCGGCACCCAGGGCGCGGTAGGTCTGGATGGCGGCATCCATGCTCGCCTTGACGTCCGGGTCGAGCCCCGCAATGAAGTACTCACGCGGCAAGCCGATGCGGATGCCCCTGATGTCGCCGGTCAGGCCTGCGCGGTAGTCGGGCACCGGCGTGTCGACGCTGGTGGAGTCCTTGGGATCGTGTCCTGCCACCGCAGACAGCATGACCGCGCAGTCCGTGGCATCGCGGGTCATTGGTCCGACCTGATCGAGGGAGGATGCATAGGCGATCACTCCGTAGCGCGACACGCGGCCGTAAGTAGGCTTCAGTCCAACACAGCCGCAGTGCGAGGCGGGCTGACGGATGGAACCGCCGGTATCCGTGCCAAGGGTGGCGACGGCCTGGCGTGCGGCAATGGCCGTGGCAGAGCCGCCGGAGGATCCCCCCGGAATACGGCTGGTATCCCACGGATTGCGGACGCTGCCGTAGGCGCTGGACTCATTGGACGACCCCATGGCAAACTCGTCCTGGTTCAGCTTGCCGAGCAGCACCACCCCCTGCTGCTTCAGCTTCTCATAGGCGGTGGCGCTGTAAGGGGGCACGAAGTTGTGCAGGATGCGCGATCCGCAGGTGGTTTTGATCCCTTCCGTCAGGAAAATGTCCTTGAGCGCCAGAGGAATACCGGTCAGCAGTTCCATCTCTCCAGCGGCGATGCGGCGGTCCGCCTCGGCTGCGTCGGAGAGCGCCCGGTCTGCCGTAACGGTGATGAACGATCCGATCTTCGGTTCCACCGCCTCGATCCGGGTCAGCATGGCCCGGGTCACCTCGACGGAGGAGACCTCTTTCGCTTTCAGTTTCTCATGCAATTCATGTATGGTTAATTCAAAAAGTTCCATATGGTCTCCGACCAAGGCTTAAGGTTGAGGCTAAGGTTGAGAATAGGCCTGCATGCTCAACCGTAACCTCAACCTCGACCTCTTTTTCTATTCTATGACTTTGGGTACCCGGTAGAAGCTCTCCAGCCGGTTGGGTGCGTTGGCCAGAGCCTTTTCGACCCCGATCGACGGCTCGGCCCGATCCTGACGGAAGGCATTTTCCATGGGCACGGCGTGCGAGGTGGGCTGGATGCCGTCGGTGTCGAGTTCCCCGAGTTTTTCCACGTAGCCTAGAATGGCATCCATCTGTCCAGCAAAAAGGCCTTTCTCTTCTTCGCTCAGGTCCAGGCGGGCCAGCCGGGCGACATATTCTACCTCGGCGACGGTGATCTTCATGGCGTAAACTCCTTGAAAGCGGTGCGGGTGCGAGGGGGATTTGTAGCATGAAACGGATGTGCTTGACAACCGTGTTCCCCCTGTCAAAATTGGAGCAAGATTTTTTTCTTGACATGAATCTATTGAGTGAAGTAATTTACACCTCTTTGAAAAGACAAAGGGCCTGATACGTCGGGTTGAGTATACTGCGAGGATGCTATGAAAACGGAAGTCGCAAAAGCTGAAAACGTGAAGAGGGATTGGTACCTGGTCGATGCACAGGATATGGTGCTCGGCAGGCTCGCCTCCGAGGTGGCCAAGGTGCTGCGTGGCAAAAACAAGGCGATCTTTACGCCCAGTGTCGATACCGGCGATTTCGTTGTCGTGGTTAATGCCGACAAGATCGCGCTGACCGGCCGCAAGCTGGCGGACAAAGTGTACTACAGCCATTCCGGTTTTCCCGGTGGGCTCAAGGAAGTTTCCGCTGGCAAGCTTCTGGAAATCAATCCAGTTGACGTCATCAAGAAGGCTGTCAAAGGCATGCTGCCCAAGAACAAGCTTTCCCGTCACATGATCAAGAAGCTCAAGGTCTATGCTGGTGCAAGCCATCCCCACGATGCACAGCAGCCCAAGAACCTGGCACTTTAATACTCTGAGGAGAGCACGATATGGCAGCAGTTAGCTTTTACGGAACAGGCAAGCGCAAGAGTTCGGTCGCCAGGGTATGGCTCAAGCCGGGTGCAGGCGCAATCACGATCAACAATAAATCACTGGATGACTACTTCGGCCGCGAGACCTCCAAAATGGTCGTTCGTCAGTCGCTCGAACTGACTGAAACGGTTGGCAAGTTCGACATCTATGTTACGGTCCAGGGAGGCGGCGACTCCGGACAGGCCGGCGCCATCCGCCACGGCATCACCAAGGCGCTGCTCGAAACGGATCCGGAACTGCGCGGTTCCCTCAAGAAGGCCGGTTTCATCACCCGCGATTCGCGCGTGAAAGAGCGTAAGAAGTACGGCCGCAAGTCTGCACGCGCCCGGTTCCAGTTCTCCAAGCGTTAATCGCTGGACTGTCGCACCGCAGCTTGCTTCAAGGGGAAATCCGTACGGGTTTCCCCTTTTTTAATATTACACTGCCCATCCGTTGCAAGACAGGAGACGCAGAAGGTTTAAAACTGGGCAATGACCGGTACGGGTTCAGACGGTCGTTGCGGGTGTAACCCCCATGGGTTTTGGTTTCTCCATGTTGAAGAATGCCGCTATCAGGAGGTAAGTATGCTAAAGGTTGCCATTGTCGGAGCCAGCGGATATACAGGGCTGGAATTGATCCGGATTCTCTATAGTCACCCCGAGGCGGCGGTTACCTGCCTGACCTCCGAACAGAGCGCTGGCAGGCGTATTTCCGATGTCTTCTCCACCTTGAGAGGGCGCTGCGATCTGGTGCTGGAAAACCTGGAACCGGTGCGGGTGGCAGAAAAGGCTGACGTCATCTTTACGGCGCTGCCACACAAGGCTGCCATGGAGGTGGTGCCGACATTCCTCGAACTCGGCAAGCTGGTGATCGATCTGTCGGCCGACTACCGTCTGAGCGACCCGGAGGTGTACGGGGCCTGGTACGAACCGCATCTCAACCCGGGCAATCTGAAAAAGGCGGTCTACGGTCTGCCGGAAATCAGACGGAGCAAGATCGAAGGTGCCAAGCTGGTGGCCAACCCCGGCTGCTATCCCACCAGCATCATTCTGGCCATGGCCCCGCTGCTGAAAGAGGCATTGATTCATCCGCAGAGCATTATTGCCGACTCAGCCTCCGGGGTCACCGGAGCAGGCCGCTCGGCCAAGGTTGAATCGCTGTACTGCGAAGTCAACGAAGGATTCAAGGCCTATGGCGTGGGGGGCGTTCACCGTCATACCCCGGAGATCGAGCAGGAGCTGTCGCTGCTGGCGGATGAGAAGGTGACCGTCACGTTTACGCCGCACCTGGTGCCGATGGACCGTGGCATCCTCTCCACCGTGTATGCTGCGCCCAAAAATGAGATGAAAACCGCCGACCTGGTCGAGCTGTACGAGCGCTTTTATTCGGGCGAGCCATTCGTGCGGGTGTTGCCCCAGGGCAGCCTCCCCTCGACAGCCTTCGTGCGCGGCTCGAACTTCTGTGACATTGCACCGCTGGTGGATGCCAGGACCGGCCGCATCATCGTCATCTCCGCCATCGACAATCTGGTCAAGGGGGCCTCGGGGCAGGCGGTGCAAAACATGAACATCGCCTGCGGACTGCCCGAAACCATGGCGCTGGAAGGGCTGGCGCTATTTCCGTAATAGTCGTTCGGGATTATGGTAAAAAGCCTGCTTCGGCAGGCTTTTTTTCGTGCATCAGTAGAAATCGACTGGGTCGCGGCGTCGACGTACCGCCCAGGCGAAGATGAGATTGGAGGGGAGCCCCTGGCCGATGTACGAGTTGGGGGGGAACAGAAAACGCTTCACGATCTTCGGCAGGGAGTAGAACTCGCGGAAACAGCGCCAGACCCCTTCCTCCACCGCCTGGGGAGTCATGTTTTTCGGCGTAAAGAGACACTGCATGCCCAGGTAACGGTCGCCCAGCGGGTTGACGATCCTTCCCTCCTCGATGAGCTGCGAACGCATCACCGTACCCTCACGGGGGGTCACGGTGTTGAAGAATGCCATGGGGGCGTTCACCCGCTTTAAAAAATCCATTGTCTCGGCGAAGATTCCGGGCATGTCTTCATCCAGCCCGAACATGAAGTTGAGGGAGTAGAAGATCCCCCGCCTTTCCAGCTCCTTCAGCATCTGTACGTACTCGCCGACCTTGTTCTGCCGTTTGTTGATGCTGGAGAGGCTTGACTGCGAGACCGACTCGATCCCGATGTTGACATGGGATACCCCAGCCTTTACCGCCAGGTCGAGCAATTCGGTATCGCGGGAGGTGTTGATGGTCCACAGGCAGCTCCAGCGGACGCCGAGCGGGATCATTGCGCTGAAGAGTTCCTTGGCGTAGTCGCGGCTGGCGGCGATGTTGTCGTCCACGATCTGGATCTTGCGGGTCGGAATCCGGCGCATGTCTCCGATCACCTCGTCGACTGGCCGATGCCGGTACCGTGTGCCGTACACCACCGGCACTTCACAGAAGCTGCAGCGGAAAGGGCAGCCGCGGGTGGTCATTACCGGGAGAAAGGGGGCTAGGTATTTTCGCCGGTCGAGCAGGTCCCAGCGCGGTGCCGGAAGCCCCTTCAGGTCGTGCAACTCGGCAGCCTTGTAGCGCCGCTTCATTTTTCCGGCACGGAAGTCCTCCAGAAGCTCCGGCCAGGAGTATTCGGCCTCCCCCTCCACCACCGCGTCGCAGTGCTCCAGGCACTCCTCCGGAAGCAGGGAGGCGTGGAAGCCCCCCATCACAACCGGCGTTCCCCGTTTGCGGAACTCGGCTGCAATATCGTAGGCTCTGGCCGCGGTGGCAATGGTGGTGGTGAGCGCCACCAAGTCGTAGCCGCCGCCGTAGTCGATATCCATGTAGCGGTCGTCCTGCAGTCTCACCTGTACCCACGGCGGCGTCAGTCCCGCCAGGTAGGGCAGGGTCAGTCCCATGATCCAGCGCCGTTTGGTCCGGTAGGGGGTTCCGTCCTGAAAGCTCGTAGTGGGTTGGATGATGAGGAGCTTCATGTTCCGGTACCTCCTGGTTTCTGTAGTAGGGTGTGTGGTGCCGAAGAGACCGGGGCCTCTTCCCCGATCAACAGTGAATTAAGTATAGCTCATTTTTTCAATAAGGAAGGTTCTGCCCCTCAAAACCGCGTGCTCTGCTTTCATGGTGCATGGGGTAAAGGATGGCTGCCGACGGGTGGAAGAGACGGCGCTCTGAATCGTCAGGCAGGAGAGATCGCAGACCAAGGCTGCAGCGGGTTTCTTCGAGGGCGGGGCAGGGGGCTGTGCGTTGACATATTCCCCTTCGTCCGACTACTATGACACCATGACATTCATACCGACAACCCGAGCAGAAGTTGTTCAGCGTGGCTGGTCCGAGCTGGACGTGGTATTCGTATCCGGCGATGCCTACATCGACCACCCCGCCTTCGGCGTACCGCTGCTGGCGCGCTGGCTGGAGGCGCACGGCTTTCGGGTCGGCATTCTGGCCCAGCCGGACTGGCGTTCCAAGGAGGCCTTCATGTCCCTGGGGCGCCCGCGGCTGTTCTTTGCCGTCTCGGCCGGGGCCATGGACTCCATGGTGGCCCATTACACTCCGGCGCGCAAACTGCGCCACGATGACGCCTACACACCCGGCAACCGCCATGGAGCCCGTCCCAATCGCGCCACCATCATTTACACATCCCGGCTGAAAGAGGCGTACCGAGACGTACCGGTGGTGATTGGGGGCATCGAGGCCAGCCTCCGCCGCTTTGTCCATTACGACTATTGGGAGAACAAGGTCCGCCGGTCGCTGCTGTTCGATGCCAAGGCTGATCTCTTGATCTACGGGATGGCCGAGCGGCCGCTGCTGGAACTGGCCCAGCGGATGCAGGATGGCGAACGGATGGCCGATATCCGCGACCTGCGGGGCACCTGTCGGATCATGGGCAATCTCCCTCATTCCGGCCCTCTCCTTGAGGATGAGAAGAATCCTCCCCTGGAAATCCCTTCTTTCGAGGAGGTTTCCAGCGACAAAAGTAAGTTTGCCGAGGCATTCCGGCTGGCGGCACGGGAGCAGAATCCTTTCTGCGCACGGCCTCTGATCCAGTACCACGGTCAGCGTGTGCTGGTCTGCAACCCGCCGGCCCTGCCGCTCTCCGAGCGCGAGATGGACGCGATCTACGCCCTGCCGTTCGTGAAGTCGCCCCATCCCGGCTATCGGGAACCGATTCCGGCCTGGGAGCAGATCAAAACCTCGGTCACCAGCCACCGCGGCTGTTTCGGGGGCTGTGCCTTCTGCTCGATCGCCATGCACCAGGGCAAACTGATCCAGTCGCGCAGCCAGGGATCGGTACTGGCCGAGGTAGACGCCCTGGCTGCCAAACCCTGGTTTCGCGGCAGCATCAGTGATATCGGCGGTCCGACCGCCAATATGTACGGACTGGCTTGCGGCAACGAACAGGCAGGGCGCTCCTGTCGGCGTCCGAGCTGTCTATTCCCGCAGCCTTGTGCCCACCTGACCACCAGCGACAGACGCGCCGTCAGCCTGCTCCGTGCAGCCCGTGCCCGGCGCGGCATCCGGCACGTGGCGGTCTCTTCCGGAGTGCGTTACGACCTGATGGAGCGCCAGTCAGAGTATTTCGGGGAATTGATCGGGCAGCACGTCAGCGGGCTTCTGAAGGTGGCGCCTGAGCATCTGGTCGAACATGTCACGCAGCTCATGCGCAAGCCGGGCAAAAAGTCTTTCGAACGATTCCTGAAACGCTTTCGTGAAGAGAACAGCCGCCTCGGCAGGCGCCAGGCGATCGTGCCATACCTGATATCAGGCCATCCAGGATGCCGGCTGGAGGACATGCTGGAGCTCGCCTTAACCCTCAGGGAGCTCGGGCTGCGGGTGGAACAGGTGCAGGATTTCACCCCCACCCCCGGGACGCTGGCCACGTGCATGTATCACACCGGCATCGACCCTGACAGCGGACAGGCTGTATATGTTGCGCGCAGTGATCGGGAAAAGGGACTGCAGAAGTCGTTGCTGCTGTGGCATGTATCGGATGAGCGCCGACGGGTGCAGGAAGCGCTGCGGGAGCTGGGACGTGAGGATCTGGGTGAGGTGCTGTCGCCGGGGGGGCGCCCCCAACACTCTCCGCACGCCCGGACCCCTGCTGCAGGGAAGGTGACGGAGCGGGGACCGCGGAAGGCGCCCCCCGTCCGGGGCAGGAACGGCCATAAAAAAACCCGCTGATCGCTCAGCGGGTTTCAGGTGTAACGGATAGGACCCGGATTACTTCGTCTTGATGACGTTGGAAGCCTGGAGGCCTTTAGGACCCTGGGTAATATCGAAGGTCACGGAGTCGCCTTCAGCGAGGGATTTGAAGCCCTCAGACTGAATCGCCGAGAAGTGAACGAAAACATCTTCGCCGCCTTCCTGCTCGATGAAGCCGAAACCTTTGGTGTCGTTGAACCATTTAACCTTGCCCTGTGCCATTTTCCTACCTCCTTTTTTTCTCCGGTCCTGTGCCGGACATGTGGGATACCGCCTTAAGTTTCCGGAGTCTGATGCAGGAAAACCGCAAAGCCTGGTAACTCATGGTTCTTCCACGTTCTGCAGGAACTTCCGAAACTTGCTGAAAAAGTCGTTTATCACAGGCCTGAAGCGTGTGTCAAGAATTTAATGGAGCTATGGAGCCTTCAATTCCTCGGTTTTTGTCTGCAGTTTTTTAATAAGCTCGCTGTAGCCGTTGGAGGTGATGATCCTGTTGAACTGGCTGCGGTAGTTTGATACCAGGCTGACCCCCTCGATCACCACGTCATAGACCATCCACTTGCCGTTTTCCTTGAGCAGGCGGTAGTCGAGAGTGAACTCGTCACGTTTGGCGGTGATGACCTTTGATTTGACTTCGGCGTGGTCGTCTTCGGTGGTTTCCTTGATATAGGCGATCTTCTCGTTGTTGTAGGATTCGATCTTGCCGGCATAGGAGTTCTCCAGCAGCGAGGCGAACAGCTCCACAAATTGTTTCCGCTCGGCCGGCGTACGCTGGTTCCAATGCTTGCCCAGGGAACGCTTGGCCATTTCGCCGTAGTCGAAGATCTGGCTGATGGACTTCTTCAGCGCCTGGCGGCGCTTCTGCTCCTGTTTCTTCATATCCTTGTCGGCGACGATGCGGACTACCTCGTCCACAGTCTTCTTCACATCATCGGTGGGGGTCGCAAAGGCGTAGGACGCAAGGAAAACGCCGGTCATTGCAAGGGTGATGATTCTCTTCAACATGAGTCGGTTCCTCCGGAATGGCATGCCGCATGTTCAGCGGCAGCCGTTGTCTGTTATCGTGCGGGAATGGCCGGCTGCTGACCGGTGGCATAGTCCAGGTTCGCCTGGGCAATGCGGTAGTTGTAGATTGACTGGAAGTAGGAGGCCCGCATGCGGGCATAGGCCTGCAACGCTTCGAAGATGTCCTTGGCAGGGCCGACGCCGAAATCGAAATTGGCCAGGGCGGTTACCGCCCATTTCTTGGCATTGGAGTAGGCCTGCCTGGTGGCGGTGGTACTCTTCTCGGCCTCTTTCAACTCCAGATAGTATTTCTTTATCTGGAGCGGAATATTGGCGTCAGCGTATTCCTTGGTGCCGAGCAGGCGGTTGTATTGGGCTCGCTCTCCCGCTACCTTTGCGCCGGTTATGCCGAAATCAAGCTTCCAGCGCGCCCCCAGTGCGATACCGCCGTTGAAATGCTGGAAGGGGTCGGTGATGTAGGGGTTGTAGATGCGGTCCCGTTCATCGGCATAGGCCCACGAAAGCAGTCCTCCCAGGAAAATGTCGGGATAATACTCTGCCTTGGCGGCCTCGACCAGGGCAGCACGGGCCTGGAGCCCCTCCGAGATCTGACGGTATTCCGGGCGCCGGTTGCGGGCCTGTTCAATGAAAGTCTCCAGAGGGGGGATTTCCTCTTCAGGAGGCAGCAGCCGCTCGACATCGATATCGATAGCCGCGTCAGGTGACAGACCCAATCGCGTCCTGATCGCCGCCAATGCCAGCGCCTCCCCCTTGAGCGCCTCTTCCTTGTACTTGTCCACCTCTCCGGAAAACGCGTCCAGCTTGTAGATGTCGCTTTGGTCAGCGCTGTCGGAACCTTGCTCGATCAGCATGGTGGCCTTGTCGCGGGCCTTGTCCAGGCTCTCCTTGACCTCCTGCACCAGCTCCTTCATTTCCCGGGCCAACAGCAGTCCGTAGAAGTACTCTTTGACTTTGAGCACAACCTCGTTGGCGCGCTGCTGTTTGCGGGCGCGGTCCACTTCGATGCCGTGGGTGGCTGCCTTCATGTTTTCGGAGATCTTCCCGAAAGTATAGAGCGGCTGGATGATGGTGGCATCGGCACTGGTGAACCAAGTCAGCTCATCGAACTTGAAGCGCCTGTCCGGCCCGAACAGGTCCGATTTATTGGCCTGCGGTGCGGGACCGAGCAGCGCCAGCGCCTCTATGCGGGGAAACCGGTAGGATTTGGCCTCATCCAGTTTGCTGGAGGTCTGCTCGATGTCGGCCTGGGCTTCTGCCAGCTCAGGTGCGGTCTTCAGAGCCAGGCGAACGCAATCCTCGACACTGAGGACCAGCTTGTTCGCGGGGGGGGCATCGGCAGCTCGGCCGGCGTAGGGAAGGGCCAAACATATCCCGATGCTGACAACGGTTAAAACGAGCGCTTTCATAGTTTCCTGCTATTCCACCTTGCCGTGTATGAATTTGCTGACCAGGTCTTCGATATCGATCGCGGATTCCGTCTCCTGTATTTTGCCATTATCCTTCAGGAAACGGTCCGATCCCCCCGGTTTGAGCATGATGAACTTATCGCCGATGATGCCGCTGGTTTTGATGGAGGCAATCACGTCGTCGGTAATCTTTACGCCGCTTCTGATCTTCAGCTGGGCAAGCGCGCGGTCATTGCCTTTCGGGTCGAGTGCGATCCGGTCGACGGTCCCTACTTCCACCCCTGCCAGCTCGACCCGCGCTCCCGCCTTCAAACCCGAAACCGAATCGAAACCGGCGGTCAGTTTGTAATAATCACCGCCGAGCAGCTCCATCTTGCCGAGCTTGATGGAGATATACCCGAGGCAGAGAATGCCGGCCAACATGAAGATGCCGACGGTTGTTTCAAGTTTTGCCGTGTTCATAGCGTCACACCTGTTTCAAAGTTGTACTGCATCAGCGGGCAACGGCAGGATGGCCTGCCGGTGCGGGGACTATATCAACCGGATCGGTCCGTCCAGGCTGCCGCTGATGAATTGTTTCACCACCGGGTGGTCGGACTTCATGATCTCGGCGGCACTGCCGTTCTGAAGTATGGTGCCCTGGTACAGCATGGCCACGTTCTGGGCGATATCGAAGATATCGGGTATTTCGTGGGAGACGATTACGGCCGTAAAGCCGAACTTCTCGTGGGTCTCCTTGATCAGCTGATGAATGGCGCGCTTGATGATCGGGTCGAGGCCGGTGGTCGGCTCGTCGAACAGAATAATCTTCGGATTCAGCAGCAGCGCCCGGGCCAGCCCGACCCGCTTCTTCATGCCCCCTGACAATTCGTCGGCGTATTTCTGCCCGACGTTCTTCAGCCCCACGTCTTCCAGGGCGGAATATACCCGTGCGCTGATCTCGTCCCTGGACAGGGAGGTCTTCTCCTGCAGGGGAAAAGCCACGTTCTCGAAGACGGTCATCGAGTCGAACAGCGCGGCATTCTGGAAAAGCATCCCGAATTTTTCGCGGATCCGGTTCAGCGTCGAGCGGCGGACACCCAGGATGCTTTCGCCTTCCACTTCGATCCGCCCGCGGTCAGGCTCCAGCAGTCCGATCATATGCTTGATCAGCACGCTCTTGCCTTCGCCGCTGGGGCCGATGATGGCGGTGATCTGCCCGGCAGGAATCTCCAGGTTCAGCCCCCTGAGCACCTTCTGGTCGCCGAACGATTTATGTACGTCGTACAGCCGGATCATGTGGCATTTATCTCCACGGCACAGCAAAAGGCCCCAGATACAAGGCGCGAAGCGACTGAGGAATGAGGCCCCTCACCCGGCCGTTGGCCACCCTCTCCCAGCGGGAGAGGGTAATGGTATGCCTTCTCCCGCTGGGAGAAGGATAGGATGAGGGTCGTACGCCGCAGTGACGAAGGCGCTTTGCAACGCCGTAGATGGACCTTTTGCTGTGCCGTCATAACAGCACCGATGTCAGGAAGTAGTCCCAGACCAGCACCAGCACCGAGGTCAATACGACCGATTCGGTGGTGGCACGGGAAACTCCTTCGGCCCCGTGCCCGGCATAATAGCCTTTGTAACAGCCCACCCAGGCGATCAGAAGACCGAATGATATCGACTTGACTATGCCGGAATAGATATCCCGCCAGACAATCGACTTTTCCATTTCGTAAAAATAGGCTCCGGGGTTGACGCCCAGCAGCTTGACCCCCACCAGCCAACCGCCGTAAATGCCGACGACATCGAAGATGGCGCACAACAGGGGCAGGGCGATCAAGGCGGCGATGAACTTGGGAGTGATCAGGTACTTGAAGGGATCGAGCGCCATGGTTTCAAGGGCGTCGATCTGTTCGCTGATGCGCATGATGCCGATTTCGGCGGTAATGGCGCTGCCGGCCCGGCCGGTGACCATCAGGGCCGTCAGGACGGGTCCCAACTCCCGGATCAGCGAAAGTGCCACCGCGGTACCGAGCATGCCTTCCGATCCGAACTTGGCCAGCGTGTAATAGCCCTGCAGTCCCAGTACCATGCCGGTAAAAGCCGCAGTCAGGCAGATGACGAACAGGGACTTTGCGCCGATGAAGCTGATCTGCTTGAGGATCTGCACCGGCCGGCCCGGCCGGCGGAAGATGGCATAGAGGGAGTAGATCATGAACCATCCCATCCTGCCGAGTTCGCGTACCGAACCGATGGTCCATTGTCCTATGGTCTGAACCAGAGCTGACACCAAGCACCTCGAAAAAAAGTCACTTATACAATATTTTAATCGAAAAAGTAAAGGAGGAACATTCGGTATACAGCACGGTGCGAATGCTGACTGGCGCTCAAACCAGCTCCTCCAGCTTGCCCCCCGGCCTGAGGCGAAAGCGGTTGCCGCGCCATTCGACGCGGTTGCCCAGGAACGAAAGCAACCACGAGCAGAAGGAGAGCATGTCACGCAGCGGGATCAGCCAGAGCCAGTGGGGGAGCAGGCAGTCCCGGACCAGGCAACGGCTGAAGTGGAGGCTGATGGCCATGCGTACGGCATACAGCAGCCCGACTGCCGCAACGGCAGTGGAGGCGCTGCCGGCAGTGAATACCGCCAGCAGAACGGCGGGGAATGGCAGGGTGATGCCCGAAGCCAGGTAGCCACCGGGACGGCTGACCCGCATGGTGCGTGCCCAGCGCAGCTGTCTGGCCAGGACTGCCGGTAGATCCTCGGTCTTCATCATGCTTTCGACGAAGCAGTCATCCAGGGCGATGCGCCAGCCAGCCCGGTGCAGCTTGTTGCCCAACTGGTAATCGTCAGCCAGATAATCGGCCAGCGCCTGAAAGCCGCCGATGCCGGCCAGTGCCTGACGGCGGACCGCCATCGATGCCCCGAGTGCAAACGACAGCCCCTCCAGTTGCAGCGCCACCATCACATTAGGGATCATCTCCGTGGTGAATCCGGTGGCTTCGATTGCAGTAGCGATGCCGTGTACCCGCGAGGTCCGGTAGAGGGACGTCACCAGGCCTACCTGGGGGTCGTCGAAATGCGCGGTCACGCGGGAGAGCCAGTCCGGCGCGACACGAATATCGCTGTCGCAGACAATGATGATGTCGTGGCACGCCTTGGGATAGGCGTTGATCAGATTGGAGACCTTATAATTGGGGCCATGGATGGCCGGATTGACGGCCAGGGAGATGGAGTGCCCGGGAAAGGCCTCGATCAGTTGCCGGATGACCGGAACGACCGGGTCGTCGGCGGATGCCACGGCAAACAGCAGCTGCAACTCGCCATGGTAATCTTGGCGGCAGAAGGAGCTGAAGTTCTCGAAACTCTCTGCATCCATTCCCTTGACCGGTTTGAGAATGGTGACACCGGGGATCGGGGACCGGGGACCAGGGACCAGGGAAGAATCGGTTTTTGCAGTGGCCGTTCCCGGTTCCCGGTTCCTGGTCCCCGATCCCTGGTTCTTGAAAAACCGTCGGGCGCAGAACAATGAAAGTACGCTGTAGACCAGCGCCGGAAGGATAGCTATGAAGGGAAGCAGTGAGCGGATCATGTTCAGCCTGCCTTCTGAATCAGGATGAAATAGGGCGCGCCGGTGGCGGCGTTCAATTGTCCCATGCGCCAGACGTGGAATGCCTGTGGCTCCAGTTGGCCGGCCCAGGTCTCGATCATGTCGTGCTCCCGTGCCCCCGACGCATGTCCGGGGTAGACGGTTGCCGCCAGGATGCCGGCAGGCAGCAGCAGTTGCAGCGCCTGTCGAAAGGCGGCCAGGGTCGTTTCCGGGAGGGTGACGATACTGCGGTTTCCTCCCGGGCGATAGCCGAGGTTGAAGACGATCGCGGTCTGGGTGGCCGGGACATGCTCGGCCATGGTTTCGTGTCCGCCCTGGATCAGGCTGACCCTTCCGCTCAAGCCTGCCTGGGCGAGACGGTCGCCTGTCGCACGGATCGCTTCTTCCTGAATGTCGAAAGCCCATACCCGGCCGGACGCTCCCGTCAGCTCGGCCAGCAGGCGGGTGTCGTGGCCGTTGCCGCAGGTGGCGTCGACAGCGTTGCTTCCCGGCCCCACAAAGCGCCGGAGGAACAGATGCGACAGCGGTACCGGCCCGCGCAGCGCCACGATATCGGCATCGGTATCGAAAATCATAGCGGGACAAAATAACAGAGTGGCACTGGTTCGTCACCTGAAATTGTTTGCATTAAGGTCCGGAAACGGGGTAGTACAAATGCATGATCCGCAGAGAAACTGTCAATGAGGCCACCGGCGGGCGGCGTTTGGACGACGTCATCCCGGCGCTCTTCGTCGGCCTCAGCAAATCCGAGGCCCGTCGCATCATCGACCGCGGGGGCTGTGCCGTCAACAACAGCATGGTGCGGGTTGCATCCCGCACCGTCGTGGTCGGCGATGTCATCGAAGTGGGAGTAATGGAGCCGGGACGCTTCCGCGAACTGGTGCTGCCCCAGGAGGCGCTGCTGTATGAGGATCGCGATCTGGTGGCGCTCAACAAGCCAGCCGGCGTCAATACCCAGCGTACCCCTTATCAGCTTAAGGGCACCCTGGAATACTGGGTGGCGGAATATTTCCGCCAACAGGGGAGCAAGGAACCAGCCCGGATTATTCATCGCCTCGATCGCGGCACCTCCGGCGTTATGGTGTTTCCGAAGCACCGTCAAGCCGCTGCCTGGCTTTCAAAGCGCTTTCACGACGGGCAGGTGGAGAAGCTTTATCTGGCGTTGGTCAGCGGCCAGCCTCAGCAGGAAGTCTGGCGTGTGGATGGGGCCATCGGCAAGATCGGGTCCGCCCGTTACGGTATCATGTCCCAGGGGCGATCGGCTGTTACGGAGTTCCGTCTGGTTGGGGCGTCCGGCGGGCATTCACTGGTGAATGCACGCCCCTTGACCGGGCGCACCCACCAGATCCGGGTCCACCTGGCATCCTGTGGGCTGCCGATTGTGGGGGACAAGACCTACGAAGGCGAACCGGGTGAAAGGATGATGCTGCATTGTGCAGCGCTCGCGTTCCGGAATGAGAAAGGGACGGAGATACGCCTGACAGCCCTGCCGGACGGGCTCTTCGCCGCCATGATGAAAGAGTATGGCCTCGATTACCGCTTGCCGTGACACGGCAGGCACTCCGCCGCAGTTATCCGCCGTTTCAGCAGACTCTCCCTGTCTTTCGGGGTTCCTTTGCCCATCAGCTTTTCGCCCGGCCGGTGACAACCGAAGCAATTCTGCCCCTGAAGCGCCTTGTGCATTGCCACCATTTTGGGGTTTTTACTGTGGCAGACCTTGCATTCGAAGGCGGATGCGGGCTGGATCGTGAGCAGGGCGAGCAGGCTGCCCAGCAGCGTCGTGTGCGTGAATCTCATCGATTTCTCCTGGGATAGAGTCGCCTTCACTATTAAAGCGTTTCCCGTCCGGCGACTTTGACCTGAGTCAAAAAACAGCCATTCTGATCGTACTGTCTTTGACTCCCTTTCCCGAAGTGCTGTCCCGACGGCCATTTAAAAAATCGTTTTCAAACCGGTTGATGTGTGGTAATTTCCCGTTTCCCCGACACGCCGCGCATCTGAACTACGTATAACATCAAACGCACCAGGCGGGAAACCAGCACACACATGTCCAGAATTATCTGCATCGCCAATCAGAAAGGGGGCGTGGGCAAAACTACCACTGCCGTCAATCTGGCAGCCTCGCTGGCTGCTGCCGAACGCCCGACGTTGCTCGTGGACATCGATCCGCAGGGCAATGCCACCAGTGGCGTCGGGGTGGATAAGGCTGGGCTGAAACAAACCATCTACGACGCTCTGATCAATGAGGCGGATCCAAGCGGTCTGATTGTCGACACCGGCCATCCCTTTCTGCATCTCATGCCGGCCAATGCCGATCTGGCCGGTGCCGAACTGGAACTGGCGTCGGAGATCGGCCGCGAGCATAAGCTCAAATTCGTGTTGTCTCCGCTGGTCGAACAGTATCGTTACATCATTATTGATTGCCCCCCGTCGCTGAATCTTCTGACCATCAATGCCATGACCGCTGCTGAGTCGGTTCTAATTCCGCTGCAGTGCGAATTTTTCGCCATGGAGGGGTTCTCGCAGATATTGCATACAATCAAGCTGATCCGGAAAATGATCAATCCCGCGCTGAAGATCGAAGGAGTCCTGCTGACCATGTACGATGGGCGCGGCAACCTCAGCAAGGAAGTGGCGGAGGAGATCCGCACCCATTTCCCGGGCCAGGTGTTTGAGTCTATCATTCCCCGCAACGTGCGTCTGGCAGAGGCGCCCAGCCACGGGAAACCGGTCATCTATTACGATATCAGTTCACGCGGAGCAGCCAGCTATCTGCAGCTCGCCCGTGAAATCATCCAGAGGGAGGCGCCAGGTGCTTAAAAAAGGTGGCCTCGGCAAGGGAATGGCTGCGCTGCTGCAGGCTTCCGATGCAGTTGCCGATCAGGCGGCATATTTTATCTGCCCGATCGAGCAGATCCGTCCCAACAAGAATCAGCCCCGCAAGAACTTTTCGCCCGAAAAGCTCGAAGAGCTGGCTGCCTCGATACGAGAACAGGGCATCATCCAGCCCCTGGTGGTGACCCAGAAGAACGGTTTCTACGAAATCATCGCCGGTGAACGCCGCTGGCGGGCGGCCCAAAAGGCCGGCCTGCGCGAGGTGCCGGTTGTCATTCGCGAAGCCAGCGAAGAGGCTGTGCTGGAGCTGGCGCTGATCGAGAACATTCAGCGTCAGGACCTGAATGCAATCGAAGAGGCCCAGGCCTATCGCTCTCTGGTCGAGCATCTGGCTATCTCGCAGGAGGATGTTGCCAGGCGGGTGGGCAAGAACCGTACGACCGTCACCAATTCACTGCGGTTGCTGCGGCTGCCGGACGAGGTGCAGCGGGATATCGTCGAGGAGCGCCTGAGCATGGGACATGCCCGCGCCCTGCTTGCCCTGGAAGCTGAAGAACTGATCGAAAAGGCCCGCCGCGAGATTCTGCAGCGCCAGCTCAGCGTCCGTTCGACCGAAGACCTGGTGCGGCGTCTGAAGATCAATCCCCATCCGGCTGTCAGCAAGCGTCCGCAGCAACCGGACCTGCTGATGAGTTCGCTGGAAGAGCAGCTGCAGAAGCGCTTCCAGTCCCGTGTTGCAATCCGCAGAACAGGCTCGAAGGGGGGGCGGCTGGAGATCCATTTCAGCGACTCCGACGAGCTGACCCGCATCATAGATCTGCTGGATGTCTGAGGCCTCGGGCCTTACCACGGATCTCGCGTCTGGCAAGTGTCCGGTTCTAATTTTCTTGACACAGTAACGACAAGTATGATAGCTAACCTCTGTTTTAGGCTCAGATTGTCTGGGATACAGTATACAACTCAGGATACCTGCAAGGGGTAGGTCGTGATTGAATTAAATTTGGCATTTGTCATTCAGATGGTTAACTTCGGCATCCTCGTTCTGATTCTCAACCTGTTTCTGTACAAGCCGATCCGCAAGGTGCTGGCGGAGCGGCGTCAGGTGGTCGAGTCGGCTCGCGAGAAAACGGTTGCGGTCGATGCGGAGGTTCAGGAAAAGATGGCCCGTTACGAAGCCCGTTTGCACGAAGCGAAGCTGGAAGCCGGCAACCAGCGTGCAGAGGCGCTCAAACAGGCCCAGATCGAAGAAACCGCTGTATTGGAAAAGGCTCGCAAGGAAGCTTCCGATTCGCTTGCGTCCATTCGTACCCGGGTGGCTTCCGAGGCTGCCCAGGCGCGCGAACTGCTGAAGAAGCAGGCCGAGGCCCTGTCCGGCGATATCTGTGAGAAAATCCTGGGGAGGAGTCTGTAGTCATGCCGATGCTTTCCGAACGCAGCAAGAAAATCCTGTTCTCCCTGGTCTGTGTTGCCGTTGTTGCCCTGGCTGCAACAGCCGGTTTTGCCAGCGAGGGGGGCGAAGGTGCCCATCACGTTGACAAGGCCGCCCAGATGAAAGACTTTGGCTGGCGTGTGCTGAACTTTGCCGTGCTGGTCGGGATCCTGGTGTGGGCGCTCAAGAAGGCCAATGTCAAAGGTTCGCTGAACGATCGCCAGGCTCAGATCGAAAAGGACCTCAAGGATGCCCGGGCCGCCCGCGAGGCTGCTGAAGCAAAGCTGGCCGAATACAGCGGCAAGCTTGATCAGGCCTCCAAAGAGATTGATGAGCTGCATGCCGCCATTGTTCGTGAGGGTGAGCAGGAAAAGGCCCGCATCATTGCCGAGGCCAGGAGTGCTGCAGAGAAAATCGTGGCCCAGGCTGCCCTGTCGGCTGAGCAGGAAACGCTCAAGGCGCGCAACGAGTTGCGGGCGGAAGCGGCCCGTCTGGCCGTTGAAATCGCCAGCGGCAAGCTGGCCGGCGCCATCCAGAAGAATGACCACGACCGATTTGTCGGTGAATATCTTGACAAGGTGGTACAGATCCAGTGATCAACAACACGATTGCGAGAAGATATGCCAAGGCGCTGGTGCAGCTTGGCGCCGAAGGGGGGCTGGTCGACCGCTTCCGCGAGGAGCTGGCCGCCGTTGACCGCCTGTTCGCTGCAAATGCCGAACTGCGGGCCGCCTTTGCCGATCCGGCGCTGACTCTCGAGCAGAAGAGCGCCATCATGAAAGAACTGGTTGCCAAGGCCGGTTGTTCCGAGCTGGTGGGCAACTTCCTGCTGCTCCTGGTGGACAAGAATCGTATCGCCTTTCTAGGGCAGATCGTTCAAACCTACGAGAAACTGGCTGATGACTTCTCCGGCGTGATCCGCCCGGTCATCACCACCGCTTTCCCGCTGGAAGACGGCCAGGTGGCCTCGATTCAGGGGGCTTTGGAGAAGAAAACCGGCAAGAAGGTCGTCCCGCAGGTGGCAGTGGATACATCGCTGCTGGGTGGGGTAGTGACACAGATCGGCGACATTGCCTACGACAACAGCGTCAAGACTCAGTTAAAACGGATTCAGGATATATTACAGAAGGGGTAGGAGCTTCTATGGAAATCAGAGCCGAAGAGATCAGCGAGATCATCAGAAAGCAAATCAAGGAGTATGGCAAGGAAGTTGAAGTGTCGGAGACCGGCACGATCATCTCCCTTGGTGACGGTATTGCCCGTATCCACGGCCTGGCAGGCGCCATGGCCGGCGAGCTGCTGGAGTTCCCCGGCGGCGTGAGCGGCATGGTTCTCAACCTTGAAGAAGACAACGTCGGTGCCGCCATTCTCGGTGAGTTCTCCGAGATCAAGGAAGGTGACACCGTCAAGCGCACCGGCCGCATCGTCGAGGTTCCGGTCGGTCCGGCCCTGGTCGGCCGCGTGGTCAACGCCATCGGCCAGCCCATCGACGGCAAGGGTCCGATCAACAGCGATACCTTCAGCAAGGTCGAGATCAAGGCCCCCGGCATCGTAGCCCGTAAGTCGGTTCATCAGCCGATGGCCACCGGTCTCAAGGCGATCGACTCCATGGTTCCGATCGGGCGCGGTCAGCGCGAGCTGATCATCGGCGACCGTCAGACCGGCAAGACCGCCGTTGCCATCGACACCATCATCAACCAGAAGGGTGGCGATGTTATCTGTATCTACGTCGCGATCGGCCAGAAGCGTTCCACCGTGGCCCAGGTCGTTTCCAAGCTGCAGGAACACGGCGCCATGGATTACACCATCGTTGTTGCCGCCACCGCTTCCGAGTCGGCTCCGCTGCAGTTCATTGCCCCCTACACCGGCGTTACCATGGGCGAATTTTTCCGCGACAGCGGCAAGCATGGCCTGATCATCTACGACGACCTTTCCAAGCAGGCCGTTGCCTATCGCCAGCTCTCCCTGCTGCTCCGTCGTCCGCCAGGACGTGAAGCATACCCGGGCGACGTTTTCTACCTCCACAGCCGTCTGCTGGAGCGTGCGTGCAAGCTGTCCGACGCCTGCGGCGCCGGTTCGCTCACCGCTCTGCCGGTCATCGAAACCCAGGCAGGCGACGTGTCCGCCTATATCCCGACCAACGTTATTTCCATCACCGACGGCCAGATCTATCTGGAGTCCGACCTGTTCTACTCCGGCGTCCGTCCGGCCATCAACGTCGGTCTCTCGGTTTCCCGCGTCGGTGGCGCCGCCCAGACCAAGGCCATGAAGCAGGTTGCCGGTACGCTGCGCCTCAACCTGGCCCAGTACCGCGAAATGGCCGCCTTTGCCCAGTTCGGTTCCGACCTGGACAAGGCCACCCAGATGCAGCTTGCACGCGGTGAGCGTCTGGTCGAAATCCTCAAGCAGCCCCAGTACCGTCCGCTGGGCTTTGAAAAGCAGGTTGTCGTTATCTTTGCCGCCAACAACGGCTATGTGGACGACTATCCGGTTTCGGCCCTCAAGAAATATGAATCCGAACTGATGGCTTTCTTCGAAAACCGCAAAGCCGACGTGCTGGCCGAACTGCGCGAGAAGAAGCAGATCGACGACGAACTCAAGGCCAAGCTGGTCGCCAGCCTGGATCAGTTCAAGAAAGAATTCACCGCTTAGACTAAGGACGGTTTGACACATGGCAAGCCTTAAAAGCATAAAGAAGCGGATTGTATCCGTTAAAAATACGCGCCAGATCACCAAGGCCATGAAAATGGTCTCGGCCGCCAAGCTGCGCCGCGCCCAGGAGGCGGTCGTCGCTGCCCGTCCTTACGCCGGCAAGCTGGCCGAGGTGCTGCAGTCTCTGGCAGGCAACCTTGAAGGCGATCTGCACCCGTTGCTGGAAAAGCGCGAGGGCAGGAAGCTTCTGCTGGTTGCGGTCACCTCCGACCGTGGTCTGTGCGGCGGTTTCAACACTAACCTCTGCAAAGCCGCCGAACGCTTCATAAAGGAAAAGCAGGGCGAATTCGATCAGATTTCCCTGATGACCGTCGGCCGCAAGGGGTACGAAACCCTCAAAAACCGTCACAGCGTTGCCAAGAATTTCCCCAACGTCCTGGCCAAGCCGAGCTACCAGACCGCGGCCATGCTGGCACACGAGGTGATCGACGGGTACCTTGCCGAGGAGTACGATCAGGTCGTCCTGCTGTTCAACGCCTTCCGTACCGTCATGTCACAGGACATCACCTTCCAGCAGCTGCTGCCGGTGGTGCAGGAAGAGCAGGCCGCTACCGAAGAGAATCCCGTTGAATACATCTACGAACCTTCCGTCAGCGAGCTTCTGGCCGAGATACTGCCCAAGAACATCGAAGTGCAGATCTTCAAGGCCATGCTGGAGTCGGTGGCTGCCGAACACGGCGCCCGCATGACCGCCATGGACAGCGCATCCAAAAACGCCAACGAGATGATCGGCAAGCTGACGCTGCAGTACAACCGTGCACGCCAGGCTGCCATCACGACCGAGCTGATGGAAATCATCTCCGGCGCCGAATCTATCAAAGGCTAACAGAAACGAATCACTATATAGGCCGCACGGCCGCAGGAGGACACCGTTCCATGAGTCAGAACATCGGTAAAATATCGCAGGTCATCGGCGCTGTCGTCGACGTCGAATTCGAACCCGGCAAACTGCCGGAGATCTACCACGCACTCCGGGTCACCAATCCGGCCATTGATGAGCGCGAGAACAATCTGGTGCTGGAAGTTGCCCAGCACCTGGGTGAGAACTCGGTTCGCACCATCGCCATGGACTCCACCGATGGTCTCAAGCGCGGCCAGGCTGTTATCGATACCGGCAAGCAGATCTGTGCTCCGGTCGGTCACAAGACCCTGGGACGCATCATGAACGTCATCGGCGAGCCGGTTGACGAGATGGGCCCGATCGGCAACGAAAAAGAGTACGGCATCCACCGTGAGGCGCCGGCTTTCGAAGACCAGTCCACCAAGGTCGAGGCCTTCACCACCGGCATCAAGGTCGTTGACCTCCTCGCCCCTTACGCCCGCGGCGGCAAGATCGGCCTGTTCGGCGGCGCCGGCGTCGGCAAGACCGTTCTGATCATGGAACTGATCAACAACATCGCCAAGCAGCACGGCGGTTTCTCCGTTTTCGCCGGCGTCGGTGAGCGTACCCGCGAAGGTAACGACCTGTGGGAAGAAATGAAGGAGTCCGGCGTTCTCGACAAGGCCGCCCTGGTCTACGGCCAGATGAACGAGCCCCCCGGCGCCCGCGCCCGCGTCGCCCTGACCGCGCTTTCCGTTGCCGAATACTTCCGTGACGAAGAAGGCCAGGACGTTCTGCTGTTCGTCGACAACATATTCCGCTTCACCCAGGCCGGCTCCGAGGTTTCGGCACTTCTCGGCCGTATTCCTTCCGCCGTCGGTTACCAGCCTACGCTGGCAACTGAGATGGGTGAGCTGCAGGAGCGCATTACCTCCACCAAGAAGGGCTCCATTACTTCGGTTCAGGCCATCTACGTTCCGGCCGACGACTTGACTGACCCGGCACCGGCCACCGCCTTCGCCCACTTGGACGCCACCACGGTTCTCTCCCGTCAGATCGCCGAACTCGGCATCTACCCGGCCGTTGACCCGCTGGACTCCACTTCCCGTATTCTCGATCCGCAGGTCATCGGTGAGGAGCACTACGCCGTGGCCCGTTCGGTCCAATACGTGCTGCAGAAGTACAAGGACCTGCAGGACATCATCGCCATCCTGGGTATGGACGAACTCTCAGAGGAAGACAAACAGGTAGTTGCCCGTGCCCGCAAGATCCAGCGCTTCCTGTCGCAGCCGTTCCACGTTGCCGAAGCCTTCACCGGCTCCCCCGGCAAGTACGTCGAGCTGAAGGACACCATCAAGGGTTTCCAGGAAATCGTAGCCGGCAAGCACGACAGTCTGCCGGAACAGGCATTCTACATGGTCGGTTCCATTGAAGAGGCCATCGAGAAGGCCGCCAAGCTGGCCGCTGTCTAATAATTTCATGTAGGGGCATCCCGTTGCGGGTGCCCGAGACAGGGCAGATGCCTGATCTGCCCCCTGCAAGGACCATATAATGGCTGAAAAGATGAAGTTGGAAATAGTCACCCCTTACAAGAAGGTGGTCGACACCGAGGTGGATGAGGTCACTGCTACGGGTAAAGTAGGCGAATTCGGCATTCTGCCTGGTCACGCTCCATTTCTGACTTCCCTCAGCATCGGTGAGCTGTGCTACAAGAACGATGGCGTCGGAGTCTGTATGGCGCTCAACTGGGGATATTTCGAGGTCAAGGACGACAAGATCATCGTTCTGGTGGAAACTGCCGAATATGCTGAGGAAATCGACGTCGAACGCGCCAAGGCCGCCTTGGGCAGGGCCGAGGAGGCTCTCAAGAAGCTGAGCCCCGAGGACAAACAGTTCAAGATCTACGAAGCGGCGCTTGAACGGGCCATGATCAGGGTACAGGTCGCCGGTAGAGCCAGAAAATAATTCTACCGCATTATAAAGATCATCAAAGGAGCGGCAGCCATGCCGCTCCTTTTTTATTGACAGGTTTCCCCCCTCCTGCCGCCGCTTTGGCCGCGCCCGCTATCGCTCGCCGTTGTGGGCACCTTTCCCGCTCTCGTGATTCCCGGAACAATAACAGCCGGATGAACGGAGGAAGATATCGTTTTGTTGCACTGCAGTGCTGTGGTACTTATAGAGTACGGTTCGAACCATTGCCCTGACGGTCGCTTTCACGGACAAGGAGGACAGTATGCCCCAGCCCGATGATCTGAAACGCAACCATTGCTACCAGATATTTTCACAGTCCACGGGAGTGGAGATCGGAACCGCCGTCAAGGTGCATGAGGAGCAGGGGCGGACTACGGAGCGAGCCGGTCGCATCAGCCTCCGGTTCTTCAAGCTCACTCCCCGCTCCAAGCCTGAGGAGGTGACCCAGATCCGATTCATCTGCGAACCGGACGAGGCTTTTGGTCTGGCACTGATGATCGATCAGGTCGCGGGTTCCTCGGTACCCTGCAAGGAAAAGCTGAGCCCGCACAAGTTTTCCACCGGCGCGCAGGGCGAGGAGACGGTCACGACTCTGTCGGTCGAAAAATGGGAGCGGGGTGGTAAAAGCGGATATGCGTTGACGGTAGGGCGGGGCAAGGACTTCATCAGCGTGCCGACACCACTGACCAAGTTTTTGTTCGCCGCCGAGTTCCTGCGGTTTCTTGCCACAGCACAGTGCTGGCTGGAGCGCCCCGAGAAAAAGTATTAGCCTGCATGAACCAGTTCAGCGGGTGCCCTCGACTCCAAACACATGTCATCTCCCAAGCGTTATAATCCCTTCTCGGACGAGCTGAAACGCGTCTTCGGCTGCAAGGTCCAGCGCATCTCCGTCGATGCGGGCTTTACCTGCCCCAATCGGGACGGCACCCTCGGCAGGAACGGCTGCATCTTTTGCGGCGGGCATGGCTCGGGGTCCCACGGCATCAAACGTGGCCTGGGAATTGCCGACCAGCTTGAAGACGGCAAGGAGGTCATGATCCGCAAGTACCGGGCAGCACGGTTCCTGGCCTACTTCCAAGCCTTCTCCAACACCTACGCGCCTGTCGCGCATCTGCGGTCGCTCTTTGAGCAAGCCCTGGCAGTGCCCGATGTCGTGGGCCTGATCATTGCGACCAGACCTGACTGCCTTTCGGATGATGTCCTGGACTATCTTGGAGAATTGAACCGGCGCTGCTACCTGTGGCTCGAGCTCGGGGTTCAGACCATGCATGACGGCAGCCTGGCCAGGATCAACCGGGGGCATGATCATGCCTGTTCCGCAGCTGCGATTGAGCGCGCCAGGCAACGGGGCCTGCGGGTCTGTGCTCACCTGATCCTGGGGGTGCCGGGGGAAACGCGGGAAGATATTCTGGCGTCCGTTGCGGAGATGAATCGCCTGGGAGTGGATGGTGTGAAGCTGCACCTGCTGCATGTCATGAAGGGTACGCGGCTGGCGGAGATGCACGGGCAGGGCCGGGTCGAACTGCTCGACAGGGACGGGTATGCCGGGTTAGTCTGCGACGTGCTGGAACGGCTTGATCCGGCCATCCTGATCCACCGCCTGACCGGCGACGGGGGGCATGACAATCTCGTGGCGCCACTCTGGTCGTTGAAGAAGTTCGAAGTGCTCAACCTGATCGATGCCGAACTCGAGCGGCGGGGGACGCGCCAAGGGGACCTGCTCTCCACTCTTCGGTCCCCTTCATAACCGCCCCTCATCTCTCTCCTTTTCAGACGGAAAACCTCTCCGTCAGATTTTTCCCAGCAGAACCAGTACCACAAATGCCAGGTAGAATCCCCCCCCCACCAGCAGCGTCCCGGGGGTCAGGTGCTTTTTCCAGCGTATCTGAACGTATGCCATGCCGACCGAAGCGAATGTCAGGGCAACGGTCAGCAGTGCGGCCGGATTCAGCTGCCACTCGGTCATCATGATGCCCAGCGCGGTGATCACCGAGCCTTGGAAGACCATGGCGCCGGTGATGTTGCCGATTGCCAGAGTATCCTTGCCCTTGTTGATCCAGATCACACTGTTGAACTTTTCCGGCAGCTCGGTTGCAATGGGCGCGATGATCATGGCCAGAATGAAGGGGGAAATGCCCATCTGCAGCGAAAGGATCTGGACCTTTTCCACGAAGATGTAGGAACCCCACACAATCAGCAGCAGCGAACCGAAAACCTGGAGTCCGATGATGCTCATATGCGGATCATGGGACTTGGGTGCGAAGTAGCAGGGATCCAGATCGGACTCCTCGACGGTGTGACATGCATCGTTCTCGCAGCGGAGCGTCTTGAGCACGTAGCCGCCGTAGGTCAGGAAAAGTGCCAGCCCGCAGAAGGTCTTGATGACCGGATGTCCGTTAAGAAACGAAGCCAGGATGGCTACTGCGTACAGTACCAGGAAATATTCCATATCGCGCCGCATGACAGCCGTATCGACACGCATGATGGGATAGTCTTCCCTTTTTCTGCGGTTGAGTACAACAGCGATGCCGCTGATGAACAGAGCCAGGGTCCCCAGCATAAAGGGGGCGCCTATGATGGCGCCCACGCCGATCTTGTGGCCCGCCTCGGGAGATCCGAACATGATTGCCACAATCGGCACCAGCGTTTCCGGCAAGGCGGTGCCCACGGCGGCGAAAATGCTGCCGACAGCGCCGTCCGACAGGTTCATCTTCTTACCGAACCATTCCAGGCCATTGGTGAAAACCGTGGCACCCAGCAGGATGATCCCCAGCGAAACCAGCAACAGAATCCAATGTGTCATATACGATTCGCTTTCCAGGCAAGGCGTGTTCGAAAATCAGATGCCTGCCTTCCCTCAACCTTGACCTTAACTTTAACAGTCTCCCTACATCTCCACCCGGGTGACAACCCCCTGCAATTTTGCAGCGGGCAGCTTGTTGAATTGCACGAAGTTGGGAGTCAGTTTCTTGAGCAGCGCAAACAGCTTCCAGAGGGGGTTCCTGGTTTCAATGTCCTCGATGCCATAGAAAATGACTTTTTCCTGGATACCGTGCTCCTTGAGAGTCCCCTCGATATCAAGCACGACCATATAACCGGCGTTGATCTCGAAGAACTCCAGCCCAGGGCCGACATCCCGCTTGTGGAACACGGATGTGCCGAACGGTTCGTCGGTCCGCACGATGGAGATAAAGATGTTGCGTTCATAGATGATGTTGGAGCGGATGACGCAATGGACGATATAGGGGGGAATTACGTCCAGCCCCTTGAGAAAAAAGAGGCCGGTGCCGGGGATATTCTTGCCTTTGGCATAGATCTGCTCGTAAGAGAGCATGAAAATGTCCATCTCCAGAGGGCGCAGGGCCCGGTAGAGGGCCTTCTGTCCATTGGTCCAGAGCAGTATGGTTGAGAAGGGAATGGAGGCCAGGATGATGGACCAGTAGGCTCCGTGCGGGAACTTGGAGAAGGTCGAGGTGAAATAGACGATGTCGATCAGGGCGATCACCACCACGATCGGCACTTTCCAGCGTTTGGTGGTCTTGGAAAAGACCATGATCATCATGATGGCGGTGATGGTCATGGAACCGGTGACCGCCATGCCGTAGGCAGCCGCAAGGTGGCCCGATTTCTGGAAAAAGAACATCACGAAGATGACCGCCACCATCAGGGTCCAGTTGACAGCCCCGATATAGATCTGGGACTGAATCTGGCTGGAGGTGTAATCGACCTTGAAGAGGGGCATCAGTCGGGTGGTGATGCCTTGGTAGACTATGGAGAACACGCCGCTGATAATGGACTGGGAGGCGATGATGGTGGCCAGGATCGTTATGAGCAGGAAGGGGATGTACAATAGCGGTGCCTGCCCCTTGATCATGCCGAACAGGATGTTCTGGGTGTCGGGATGGCGCAGCAGGAAGGCCCCCTGCCCGAGGTAGTTCATGTACAGGGCTGCGAAAACAAAGTACCAGGCCCGGATGATCGGCTTTTTGCCCAGGTGCCCCATGTCGGCATAAAGGGCTTCCCCACCGGTGGAGCAGAGGATTACCTCTGAAAGGACGAAGTACCCGGCAATGCCGTTGTTCCGGAAGAATTCGAAGGCATGCCAGGGATTGACGGCGGTGACAATGTCGGGAGTCTCTGCGACCGAGACCACCCCCGATATCAGTAGCGAGAGGAAGTACAGGATCATGACGGGGCCGAACACGCCGGCCATCTTGTCGGTGCCGCGGGACTGAAAGAAGAAGAGGGTAAAGGCGATCATCGCTGCGATACACACGAGGATACTCTGGGGGGTCGTCTCCAGGCCCGGTATCAGCAGCAGGCCCTCCACAGCCGAGAGGATCGAGATGGCCGGAGTAATGACTCCGTCACCAAGCAGCAGCGACACCCCGAGAAACGAGAGGAAGCCGGCAAATGCCAGCATCCGCCCCTTTTTGAAGAGTTTGATGATGATTTCCCGCAGAACGATCTCGCCCCCCTGGCCCTTTCTGCCCAGACTCATGGCCAGCCAGGCGTACTCGGCCGTCACCAAAATGGTCATGGTCCAGAAAACCAGGGACAGGATGCCATACACATTGGCGGTGGTCGGTTTGGTCAGGGTGAAGACCACGGTCAGGGTATAGATCGGACTTGTACCGATGTCACCGAATACAAGTCCCAGGGCCTTGACGATACCCCCCCAGAACGAATCCCCATGTTTGCGAATCATGAAACTCCCGTTGTTCCGTCATGATGTCTGATGGCTTTCCGCACGAAAGCGGTCGCTGTCTCGGTCTTAAGACGGACTGCCCCTTACTAAAGAACCCGGTAAAGAACGGCCTGATGCGGCACTGCAGCCCTGGTTCTTCCGGGCAATGTGACTTTACGGATCAGTGATGCAGGAATGGTGCGTGCAAGAAAAGAGCGGCATTTCTGCCGCTCGGAGTTTATATACTATTTCCCTTCTGTTTGCCACCGTTGAGCGCGAGCCTACATCTCCACCCGCGTCACTACCCCTTGAAGCTTGGCTGCGGGCAGCTTGTTGAACTGAACGAAGTTGGGAGTCTGGCGTTTGATGGTGGAGAACAGCTTCCAGACCGGATTGGCGGTTGATATGTCCTCGATCCCGTAGAAGATGACTTTTTCGGAAATACCGTTTTCCTTTAAAAGTTGTTCTATGTCCAGGATCACCATGTAACCGGCACGTATCTCGATGGCATCGAGACCGGTGGCCAGGTGCTTTTGCAGGTGGGATTCAAGTCCGTACGGCTCATCGGTGCGCAGGATGGAGATCAGCACGTTGCGTTCGTAAATGATGTTGCTGCGGATGATGCAGTGCACCAGATAGGGGGGGATGACGCTCCACTCCTTGACGAAGAACAGGCCGGTGCCGGGGATGTTGCGCCCCTTGGCATAGATCTGTTCGTACGCCAGTTCGAAGGTTTCGAAATCGAGCGGCTTGAGTGCCCGGTAGAGTGCCCGTTGCCCCTTGGTCCAGACCATGATGGTAATGAACGGCACCGAGGCCAGAATCAGCGACCAATAGCCGCCATGGGGGAATTTGTTCAGATTGGCGATCAGGAAGGCCAGGTCGGCCAGCGTCACCAGCAAGGCGATCGGCACCTTCCACTTTTTGGTGGTATGGGCGAATATCATGGTCATCATGATGCCGGTAATGGTCATGGTGCCGGTAACGGCCAGGCCATAGGCTGCTGCGAGATTTTCGGATTTCCTGAACACCAGCATGATCAGGATCACCAGTATCATCAGCAGCCAGTTGACCGAACTGATGTAGATCTGAGACTTCAGGTGCGTCGAGGTGTAGTCCACCTTCAAAAGCGGCAGGATGCGGGTCGTGATCCCCTGGTAGACGATGGAGTAAACCCCGCTGATCAGGGCCTGGGAGGCGATTACGGTGGCAATGACGGTCAGGATCAGGAATGGGATGTACAGCACGCCGGCTTCGTGGCGAACCATGCCGAAGAGAATGTTGGTGGCCTCGGGATGGGAGATGATATAGGCCCCCTGGCCGAGGTAGTTGATTACCAGGGCGGCAAAGACAAAGTACCAGGCACGCACGATCGGTTTGCGCCCAAGGTGCCCCATGTCTGCGTACAGCGCTTCGCCGCCGGTAGCGCACAGAATGACCTCGGAGAGGACGAAAAACCCGGAAAGGCCGTTCTGGACGAGGAAGGTGACCGCATACGAAGGGTTGATCGCTTTGAGCACCGCCGGATGATCGCTGATCGATACGAGACCGGAACCGGTCAGCGCCACGAACCAGACCACCATGATCGGGCCAAAGGCGCCGGCCATCCGGTCGGTGCCCTTGTTCTGAAAAAAGAACAGGGCTATGGCAATGGTGGCGGCGATCAGGATCAGCACCACCTGGGGGGTGTGCTCCAGGCCGGGTATCAACTCCAGGCCTTCAACGGCCGAGAGGATCGAGATGGCCGGGGTGATGACACCGTCACCGATCAGCAGGCATATGCCGATGTAGGAAAGAAAGGTCACGAATGCCAACTGCCGTCCCGGTTTGAGCATTCGCACCAAGATTTCCCGCAGAACGATCGTGCCCCCTTCTCCCTTGCGTCCCAGGCTCATGGCCAGCCAGGCATACTCCACCATGACCAGCAGGATCAAGGTCCAGATGATCAGGGAGATGATGCCGTAGATGCTCTGTTGCGATGGTTTGGTAAGGGTGACTATGACGGTGAGGGTATAGATCGGACTGGTGCCGATGTCGCCGAACACCAGCCCCATTGACTTGACGATGCCGCCCCAGTACGAGCCGGTCGCGCCCTGTTTCATACAACCTCCGGAAAACATTTTGATTCCAGATCCATGACAGTTCCAGATTGTTTTCAAAGGCCGGGCACACACGAAGCTGAAACAGACAAAAAAATCGCCGGAAGAAACCGCGACTCTGTTTGTACGCTCGATGCTCTTCCTGGTGCCTACGAGGTTAGCTGACGGGCTGGAGATAGGAAGTTCTCCCTCCGGTAGTCCGGAGTTCGCCCCTGTTGATCGGGTCCCCCGCATCCGTTCCACGATGAACGGATCTCGGCTGCTTTTCAGGCATGGTACTCCACTTGTTAATCTTGTCAAGCAATCCCTGTCGTGCGGGCGGTGAATGGCGTTGCCGCAGCGGTGGCCACCACGGAATTTCCGGGCGGACCGCCGTTTGCGGAAAGGATGGTCGGCTCCTTTCCGGCCTGTCGGAATTGATGTTTGATTCTTGGGGTAAAGCTGCTAAGATCCGGCTTTCGAATCCCGCCGAGGATAGGGAAATGGACGAAATTACGGTTGCGCTGAAGGTCGATGTCGATACGTACGCAGGAACGCGGGACGGAGTGCCTGCCCTGCTGGCCGACATGGAGCGCTTTGGCGTCAAGGCCACCTTTTATTTTTCTATGGGGCCGGACAATTCCGGGAAGGCCATCCGGCGCATCTTCACCCGCAAGGGCTTTCTCAAAAAGATGTTGCGCACCAAGGCTCCATCAGCCTACGGCCTCAAGACCATGCTGTACGGCACGCTGCTCCCTGCGCCGATGATCGCCTCCTCGTTCCCGGAGGTGCTGCGCGAAACCGAGCGCCGCGGGCACGAAGTCGGTATCCACTGCTGGGACCATGTCAAGTGGCACGATTACCTCCCCTGGCTCCCCAAGCACCTGACGGCCCTGGAAATGGGAAGCGCCGCCGGGCTGTTCGAAGAGATACTCGGTCACCGCTCCGCCACCACCGCAGCGCCCGGCTGGACAGTCTCCCCCGATTCCCTGGAGGTGCAGGATGCCCTGGGACTGGCCTATTGTAGCGACGGCCGCGGCAGTGGCCCCTTTTACCCGGTCATGGAGGGGCGCCGCTTCAGAACCCTGCAGATCCCCACCACCTTGCCGACCGCCGACGAAATCCTGGGCGAAAACGGCATCACCGCCGATTCGATCGATTCCTACTATCTCGATAGCCTCAAGCAAGGGCTCAACGTGCTGACCATTCATGCCGAACTCGAGGGGGGAGCGATCCGGGCCTCGTTCGTACGGCTGCTGGAGCGCTTCGCCGCGGCAGGCGTCCGTTGCGTGACGCTGGGTGAAGTGGCTGCCGGCATTGTTTCGGCCCCGGACTGCCGCTTGTACATGGGAGAGATCCCGGGGCGAGCGGGCAGGGTGGCCATTCAGGGAGAGGTTGTAGGGTGAGGTCGAGATGATTGAACGTTTTTTTCGCGTAAACCGCCGCGACATGGTGTACCTCAAATTCATCCTGGAGGCCTACGAGGGGATGAATATCATGAGCACCGTCGATAATGCGAACGGCATAATCCGCGTTGCCATCATGCCCGGATTTGAACGCGACATGGATGCACTGCTGGCCGAGTTGGGTACCCGGGTGGGCATGGAGCCTGTCGTGTGGCATGGTTCCGGGGCACCATGACCACTATCAGGTGCATTGTGCGGCGGGTGTGCGTCATGGTGTCTCCGGCGGCATCGCTGAAGCCGGTCCTCGTGTGCGTGCTCGGCCTGCTGGCGCTGCTGGCCGTGACGCCCGTTTTCGCTGCCGTCCTGCCTGGCATCGATGTTCTTTCGGCGCATGATTTCGATATTCTCAAGGGACGCCGGGTCGGACTGATAACCAACCACACCGGGCGCAGCGCCTCCGGGACCAGCACCATCGATGTTCTCGCGAGTGCGCCGGGGGTGCGGCTGGTGGCGCTCTTCAGCCCGGAGCACGGCATCGGCGGGGAGTTCGATCAAAAAGTTGGCTCATCGGTCGACCGCATCACCGGCCTGCCGGTGTACAGCCTGTACGGTGCCGGTTGCCGGCCAACAGCAGCCATGCTGCAGGGGATCGACATGCTGGTGTTCGATATTCAGGATATCGGCACCCGCTTCTACACCTACATCGGCACCCTTTCGCTGGCGATGCACGCAGCGCGGGAGGCCGGCATTTCCTTCGCTGTGCTCGACCGTCCCAATCCGATTGGCGGCGTTGAGGTCGCGGGTGCCGTACCCGTGCCGGTTGCCGGATCCGGAGGGCAAAACGATTGCAGCTCCCTGACCAGCATCCATCCGATTCCCACCCGCCACGGGATGACCATCGGAGAACTGGCGCGGCTGTTCAACGTGGAGTTCGGGATCAACTGCGACCTGACCGTTATCCCGATGCAGGGCTGGCAGCGCGGCATGTTCTATGACGAAACCGGTCTGGCCTGGATCAATCCCTCCCCCAACATGAAGAGTCTCGATGCGGCCCTGCTGTACCCCGGCCTGGGAACCCTGGAAACCGCCAACCTTTCGGTGGGTCGCGGCACGGCACGCCCTTTCGAGGTGTACGGCGCTCCCTGGGTGGATGCGCAGGCCGTGGCCCGAAATCTGGCGGCCCGCGCAATACCCGGCATCAGCTTCGCTGTCTGCGACTTCGTGCCCACTGCGGTAGGCCATCCCTACCGCGGCAAGACCTGTCACGGCATCGGCATCACTGCCATCGATCGCAAGCTCCTCGACCCGGTCGTGGCCGGCCTGCACCTGGTGCAGGCCTTTTATCAGGCTCAGCCGGGACAGCTCAGGTCGAAAGAGGGATTTGCCATAGAAGTGGGGGACAGCGAAGCCTGGAAAATGCTGACCCAGGAGGGCAAGACGCCCGAAGAGGTCGCGGTGCGCTGGCGGGAGGGCATCGAGCGCTTCAGGAAGATGCGGGAGCGGTATCTGTTGTACTGACGGGTATCCCGGATCGCCAACGTCTCCCGGCCTGCGCACCTGAAAGGCCTCTTCCTTTGCAGGTTGCGGCGCGGGGCATTTCGGAGGAGAGCCAGCGGATCTGGTGGGCGCCGCATCCCGGCGACGTTCTGGCCCCAGCTCTTTCATGTCTCCCGGCAGTTACACCGTCACCGACCGGAATGCCTGTTCAGGCTACCAGTACCCGCAACCCCTGCCCGGCGCCGGATGCATAGACGAACGTGATCGTCGCCGGCCCTTCCTGCCATTCATCAGTGCGATAATCCCTCTCGAAGGTATATCGGAAAACCTTGACCCGGCAATTCTCCGGCAGGTTCAGCCCATCGGGGATCTCCCGGCGGCTGGGCCAGGCGCACCATTGCTGCCGTGCTGCCATAAAGCCGGGTAGTTTGCCCATCAGCGGCATCTCGCGCCGGCAATAGTCGAAGAACAGCGCATCGTGCAGCAGGTGCAGTTCGGCTTTGTTCAGCAGGGGGCCTGCCAGCCGCGCGAACAGCTCGTAGAGCCGCCGGGTGGCATGGCCGGCAAGGCTCTCTTCTCCGGCCCGGCGGGCCATCCGATCGAAGAGCGCGGCCGGGGTCGATCTCTGCAGCATGAACCGTAGCGCCGTGCCGAAGCCCCCCTGATTATGGAAAAGGTCCAGCAGGCGCCCGATGATCGCGATCCTTCCGATGTCTTCGAAGGAGAGCCAGGGGGTGTGCAGAATGGTGTAGGGAGGGGTGTCGCTGAAGCGGTACCCTTCACGGTGGGCGATTTCACGCATGGGGGATCCCTTGAGCACCTTGAGCGGCTCGATCTGTATCACGTCCGGGCCGAGTTCGAAAACCTGCTGCAGGGAATTCAGCAGACCCGCGTAATCCTCTCCCGGCAGGCCGGCCACCAAGTCGAGATGAAGTTCGATCGCGGTCTCCTCCCGCAGCCGGCGCACACGTGCGAAGATACCCGACAGATCCGCCGTGCGGTTCACCCGCTCCAGCGTATCCTGCGATGTGGATTGCACGCCGATCTCGAATCGGAACGTATCCGGCGGGACCCGGCGCAACAGGCGCAGGTTCTCCTCGGTCAGCAGGTCGGCCGCAATTTCGAAGTGGAAGTGGCTGCCGCGGTTGTGCTCCAGAATAAACTCCCAGATGCGGTTTGCTCTCCGGGCATCGTAGTTGAACGTTCGATCAACCAGCTTGATCTGCGATACTTTCCTGCGCATCAGCCATTCCAGGTCGCTCTCGATGCGCCGGGGCGAAAACGAACGCACGCGCCCCTCCACCGAGGAGAGGCAGAAGGCACAGGAGAAGGGGCAGCCGCGGGATGTTTCATAGTAGGTCAACGAACGGCGCAGGTCCACCAGGCCAGAGGGAAAGGGGGAGGGGATGTCGTCCAGCGGCAGGACGGCTGGTGCGGCCGGTCCGGATGTGATGCCTTCGCAGTCGCGGAAGAACAGGCAGGGAATTTCGGCCAGCACGCCGGGGTCTGCAGAGAAATGGCCGGAAAGGGGGGCGCCATGTTTCAACAGGGCCTCAAGCAGCCGTCGGACGGGGATCTCTCCTTCTCCTTTGACGACAAAGTCTATGGCAGGATTTTCGGACATCAGCTCAAAGATCCCGAAGGATACTTCCGGCCCCCCCAGAACGATGACCGTTTCAGGAGCGATTTTGCGCAGGTCGGAAATGAGCTGCAGAGTGCGGTCTATATTCCAGATATAGCAGGAAAAGCCGACCAGGCCGGCTCTTTCCGACATAATCTGTCGCAGAAGCTGGTCATGGGGGTCGTTGACCGACCATTCCCGGATTACCGTTTCAATGCCGGGCATGTCCCGGCTGTAGGCAGCCAGGCACGGCAGGGCCAGTGAGGCGTGAGAGTACTTGGCATGGAGTGTGGTCAGCAGGATTTTCATATCGGGATCTTTATCGGGCGGGGGCGTGACAGCTAAAAATCTATCAGATAGCGCCCCCCCTGGTTTTGGATGACGGTTTCGAAGGGTTTTGAAAGGTCGTTCAGAGTTTTTACCACGCTTTCCGCCCGGTCTCCACTCAGTACCCGCGGGCGGAAGCGTACCCTGGAAAACAGCACATCCAGCGGTACGATTTCAGCCTGGCGGCCGGCGTCATTCAGGTGCAGCCGTACCAGAGCGCCGAATCGGGCGGTCCTGCTGGCGCTGGCAAAGGCGAAGTTGCCCAGGCTGTAAAAGATGATACCCTTCCTGTAGCGTTCGATGCCCTGGAGCACGTGAGGGTGGTGGCCGATTACCGCATCGGCGCCGGCATCGATGGCCCTGTGTGCCGCCGCGCGCTGGTGGGGGCGGGCACGAGGGCTCCCTTCGGTACCCCAGTGAAAGGTCACGATCACGAAATCGGCTTGATTGCGGACTCGGGCGATATCTGCGGCATAGAAGCGCTCCAGGCCGGGGGCGGTGCCGGGGCGCTGCGGACCGGCAAAGAATTCTGCGGGCTGGGTCAGGGAGTACCCGAGGAAAGCGATCCGTTTGCCGTGCACGGTGTAGATAACAGCAGTGCGGGCCTCGGAGAGGTTTTTTCCCGCCCCGATCCAGTCCATGCCGGCCTTTCCCAGGTGCTGCATGGTTTCCAGCAGCGCTTCAGCGCCAAAGTCCATGCTGTGATTGTTGGACAGGGTGACCAGGTGAAAGCCGGCCTTCCGCAGCGCCGGGGCCAGATCCGGATCAGCCCGGAAACGGTACTTCTTCGAGGTGAATTCCCTGCCACCGCAGGCAATGGGCGCTTCCAGGTTGGCCAGATTTATGTCCCCCGTGGCCAGTTCCGCCAGGGTATCCCCAAACGGATAGTCGAATCCCTTCTGTTTCAGGACCGGAGTCCAGCGCCCTGCCAGCATGATGTCGCCAACCGCGTTGACGACAAGCTCTCCGGCTGCCGGAAGTCCCGGAGTACACAGGTGCAGCGCAATGGTTATGATCAAGGCTGCCACGGGTTTCATAGGGGCTCTTTTGGATTGACGAAGCTGGGTTCAGGTGGTAATAGATACACTCTTAATCATAAAAAATAAAGGTGTTTTCAGATGCTCGACATGAGATTTATCCGCGAAAACCTTGACGAGGCGGAACGGCGGCTGCGGACCCGGGGCGGCGATTCCTACCTGGACGGCTTCCGGGAGCTGGATGAGCGACGGCGGGCTCTGCTCCGGGAGAGCGAATCGCTCAAGGCGCTGCGCAATGCCGTGTCCGAAGAAATTGCGCGCATCAAGGACAAGAGCCAGGCCCAGGGAAAGATTCTGGAAATGCGCGAGGTTTCGCAGCGGATCAAGGCCATGGACGAGGATCTGACGCAGGTGGATGAAGAGCTCAACCGCCTCCTGCTGATGGTACCCAATCTGCCCGATCCCGCCACGCCGGTGGGGGCGTCCGAGCAGGATAATGTCGAACTCAGGAGTTGGGGCAGCCCCCCTTCCTTCAGCTTCACCGCCAAGCCCCACTGGGAAATCGGCGAGCAGCTGGGCATACTCGACTTCGAATGCGGTGCCAAGCTCGCCGGAGCGCGCTTCACGCTGTATCGTGGTGCCGGCGCCAGGCTGGAACGTGCCCTGATCAACTTCATGCTTGACCTGCATACCGAAAAGCACGGTTATCAGGAGGTGCTGCCACCCTTTCTGGTCAACCGCGAGAGCATGACCGCCACGGGGCAACTCCCCAAGTTCGAGGAAGACCTCTTCAAGCTGGTGGATCCGGAATATTTCCTGATTCCGACCGCCGAAGTGCCGGTGACCAATATACATCGCGGCGAAATCCTCAAACGCGGCGACCTGCCGATCAGATATACCGCCTATACCCCCTGCTTCCGGCGTGAAGCCGGCTCCTACGGCAAGGATACCCGCGGGCTGATCAGACAGCACCAGTTCAACAAGGTGGAACTGGTCAAGTTCGTTCATCCCGGCGAATCGGAGCAGGAGCTGGAAGCGTTGACGCAGGATGCCGAAGCTGTTCTGCAACTGCTGGAACTGCCCTACCGGGTGGTGGCATTGTGCAGCGGCGATATCGGCTTCTCCGCAGCCAAGACCTATGATATCGAAGTATGGCTGCCCGGCCAGAGCTGTTTCCGCGAGATTTCCTCCTGCAGCACCTTCGGTGATTTCCAGGCGCGGCGGTCCGGTATCCGTTTTCGTGAGGACGACAAGTCCAAGCCCGAATTCGTGCACACCCTGAACGGCTCCGGTCTGGCCGTGGGGCGGACGCTGGTGGCAATCCTCGAAAACTACCAGCAGGAGGATGGCTCGGTTGTCGTGCCGGCCGCCTTGCGCCCCTATATGGGTGGTTTAGAGCGGATTGCCTGAGTGCCTCCCGGATGCAGTGACGTCTTGTCAGGGATTGTCGCTCGCCTTTGATACGTCAAGGGCGGTGGTAATCTTTGGACTTTGAGAAAAATTGTGGTATATAAACCAGGATTGTCTGGAAGGGTGGCCGAGTGGTTTAAGGCAGCGGTCTTGAAAACCGCCGAGGTTAATAGCCTCCGTGAGTTCGAATCTCACCTCTTCCGCCAGAATTATTCCCGTTGATGAATCAACGTAACGAGCCTTGACTCCTTCAGCGCATTTGCTTCCGGATCAAGGCTTTGTATTTATCGCTCTATCCAGGTACCAGCTGATCGGTCGGTGGGCATGGCATTGCCAGATGAGGAAAAGCAGAGGGCCGATACGCTGCTTGGCCGGTTGTGCGAGCAGAAGGCGGCGCAGCATGAGGGCGAGCAGGTATCCTTTACCTATGCCGTCAGCGGAAACAAGGTGACCTTGATTGAGTCGCGCCCCTTTTTCGTCGATCCGCGGGAGTGGAATCACGTTAAAGTTGCGCAGTTCGAATACAATCCGGTGCTGGAAGTCTGGACCCTGTACTGGTACGATCGCAAAAACAGGCGTCAGCCCTATCCGACCGGAAGAAACAGGGACCTGCTCGACAAGCTGATATCAGAGGTAAGCAAGGATCCCACCGGCATCTTCTGGGAGTAGGTCCTCATCCGGTCTGTCGCGTGCCGGCAGCCTGACGGAGAGTTTTGATTGGTTTTCGAGATCACCACCGAACATATCAAGCTGGACAGCCTCCTGAAGGGAGCCAACATGGTCGGCTCGGGCGGCGAAGCAAAAGTCATTATTGCCGACGGGCTGGTACAGGTGAATGGCCAGACCGAGCAGCGCCGGGGGCGCAAACTCTACCCCGGCGACCGGGTCGTACTGGAGGGGTACGAGATCGTAGTGGAACGCGGCGCCTGAGGCGGCGAGCGCCTTATGGGCCATGGGTTCCGGATGGCGGGAAGGGCTCTGGGCGCAATGTGTGCGCCTGTTGGTGTACGTTGCGCCGTCTCATATAACTTTTACCGGGAATCACGCACTGCACCAGCGGTCGCGCGGAATTCCGGTTCTGATTGGGGAGGGAAGCTATGAATACAAGATTTCTGGATGCCTGCTGGGGAAAACCGGTCGATCGCACGCCGGTCTGGTTGATGCGACAGGCGGGACGCTATCTGCCCGAATACATGGCGGTTCGTTCCAAGTGCACCTTTCTTGAACTGTGCAAGACTCCGGAGCTGGCTGCCGAGGTCACCATCCAGCCTGTCGATATCCTGGGGGTGGATGCCGCAATCCTCTTTTCCGACATTCTTACGCCGGTCGAGCCGATGGGAATGAAACTGGACTTCGTACCGGGTCCGGTTTTCGAAAACCCGATCAGGACCATGGCGGATGTGGAAAAGCTGCGTATTCCCCAGATGGAGCAGGATGTGCCCTATGTGTTGGAAACGATCCGCATCCTTCGCCGGGAATTGGCCAGCAAGGTGCCGCTGATCGGGTTCGGCGGGGCCCCCTTCACGCTGGCCTGCTACATGGTCGAGGGCAAGGGCTCCAAGGATTTTGCCCGCATCAAGCAGATGATGTACACCGCCCCCGAGGTCTACGCGGCACTGATGGAAAAGATCACCATGATGGACATGGAGTACCTGAATGCGCAGATTGCAGCCGGTGCCCAGGCCATCCAGATTTTCGACACCTGGGGCGGCATCCTGTCGCCGGCCGATTATGCCAGCTACGTTCTGCCCTATACCACCAAGCTGATCAATGGCCTCAACCGCATGGAAACGCCGGTGATTCACTTTGTCAAAGGCGCCGGGTGCATGCTGGAGACGGTCCAGCAGGCGGGTGGCGACGTGATGGGGCTCGACTGGCACGTAAATCTTGGCACGGCCCGGGATGTGCTGGGGCCGCAGATGGCGGTGCAGGGCAACCTGGACCCCACGGTTCTGTTCGCGCCGCAGACGGTGATCGAACGCGAGGTCAAACGGGTGCTGGATGAGAACGCCGGCCGTCCCGGCCACATCTTCAACCTGGGGCATGGAATCCTGCCGACGGTACCGCCCGAGAACGCCAAATTCATGGTGGAATGCGTCCACCGTCTGTCGCAGAAATAAATCGGTGATCAGGGACCAGGGATCAGGGGCCGGTAAAGTCGGGAAGAACTCCTGGTCACCGGTCCCTGATCCCTGGTCCCTCTGAGGTCCTCATGTCTATTTCGATGAAAAATATCGTGGTATTCGTTACCGATCTTGCAAAGGCCAAGACTTTTTATGCCGATCTGCTGGGATTGCCGGTGGCCGGCCAGACCGAGATGATGATCGAATTCCTCCCCGGTGCAGCCACCACCCTGGGGGTTGCGCTGGCTCTGCAGGATGAGGCCCGCAAGCTGGTGGGGCGCCATACCGGGATCACCCTCAAGGTCGAGAAGATCGAGCAGCTGTGCGAAAACCTGAAGGCCGGCGGGGTGCGGTTCATCGAGCATCTGGAGGCGAGTCCCTGGGGCAAGATGGCGGTAGTGGCCGATTTCGACGGCAATCAATTTGCCTTGGTGGACCGTTGACATGAAGCTGGTTACCGACGAACTGCTGCGCCAGGTAACGGCAGAGGCCCGCGTTTCGCCGCGTCTGCGTAAGAACCGTAACATCCATCCCTCCGACGGTTCCCGCTGCCATCGGCTGCTCAACGCCATTGAGCCGGATTCTTACATCCGCCCTCACCGGCATCTCGATCCTGAAAAGGATGAGGCCTTCATACTGATGAGCGGCCGGCTGGGTGTCATCCAGTTCGCCGCTGACGGCACCGTGGAGGAGTTCGTGGTTCTGTCCAGGGAAAACGGCAACTTGGCTGCCGACATCCCTCACGGGGTCTACCATACCGCCGTAAGCCTCGAACCGGGCACCGTTTTCTATGAAGCAAAGGCCGGCCCCTACCTGCCGTTGTCCGAAGAGGAAAAGGCGTCCTGGGCTCCCGCCGACGACGACGCTGCGGCAGCTCCCTACCTGGCATGTCTGAGGAAACTGTTCGAATAATCTGTTCTCAACCGTTGCCGACACCCCTGTCCTACAATAGAATCAAATGAAACCCCTTACAGCCATCTTCATAATCCTGGCATTTCTGTCATCCGTTTCTGCCGCAGCAGCCGCGCCTTTGCCGATGCGTCCATACGCCGGAATCGGCATCCTGATGCTCTCTCCCGCATCCGAGCCCGGCGACACGGAGAGTATTTCTCAGCGTCTCTATCAGGAGCCGGCCATTCTGCGCCAGGGGGAGGTGGACTTCAGCCGGGTCCCTGACCACGAATGGATTTTCGGTTCTGCCGAGGTAGCCTATCCGTTGATCGTTACGGCACGGCGGGGAAACTGGCTGCGGGTGGTGTATGACGATGCAGGGCGCGAGGCGTGGCTGATGGCGCCCAGCCGGAAAGGCTATCGCCCCTGGGACGAGTTCCTCAAAGGGCAGGCAGCCCGTCTGCTGCCGGGACTGCGCAAGCAGTTCTACCAGATTTTCCGGCAGCCGGGTGGGGGAGGCGGTGCCGCTCTTACCGGGAAATCGGGTTTCCGGATCATCAGGATCGAGGATGACTGGGCGCAGGTGATAACGGATCAGAATAACCCGGGATGGTTACGCTGGCGGGATGAGGACGGCAGGCTGCTGGTGGGGCTCGACAGGGCAGCACAAAACCATTGACGGACGTACAGGGGTGTGTTATGGAAATATCCATGGAAATCACGACCTTTGCCATTGCAGCACGAGCTATCATCGCCGCGGCGCGTAATGCCGCACGTTTGCCGGCTGCCCGCTGAGGTCGTTCTAAAAAGTTGAAACAGAAGCCGTGGGTAAGCATACCCACGGCTTTTTTTATATCTGCACAGGCCAATCTATAATTATTTTCATACGGAGGAGCAAAGCAATGAGAATCGCACTGGTGCCACCGGGGGCTGGGGAGCTGACCTACGAGATCCGCAATATCGTCAATGTGGCCGAAAAGCTGCAGAAACACGGAGTCAAGATCAACTGGGAGAACATCGGCGACCCGATCGTCAAGGGTGAATTCATCCCGGAGTGGATGAAGGAGATCGTGGCCAAGGCGGTCATGGACAATCACAGCTGGGGTTACTGCCATACCCGCGGCGTGCTGGAAACCCGCGAGTTCATCTGCGACAGCACCAATGGTCGCGGCGGTGTTCAGATCACACCGGACGACATCATCTTCTTCAACGGTCTCGGCGACGCCATCGCCAAGATTTACGGCTGCCTGCGTTCCGAGGCACGGGTGCTGATGCCGTCCCCTTCCTACACCACCCATACCCTGGGGGAGATAGGGCACGCCCATTCGGCTCCCTCCCTGTTCCGGCTCAAGCCGGAAGACAAGTGGTATCCGGACATGGACGACCTGCGCACGCATGTCCGCTACAATCCCAATATCTGCGCCATCATGATCATCAATCCGGACAACCCTACCGGCATGGTCTATACGCGGGAGATGCTGGAAGAGATCGTTCAGGTTGCCCGGGAAAACGATCTCTTCATCATCGCCGACGAGGTTTACACCAACATCGTCTACAATGGTGAGACAGCGGTGCCGATCAGTGACGTGATCGGCGATGTGCCGGCCATCTCCCTGAAGGGGATCTCGAAGGAATTTCCCTGGCCCGGTTCGCGCTGCGGCTGGATCGAGGTCTACAACGGCCATGCCGACGAACAGTTCCGCAAGTACATCAACCTGATCCTGACCAGCAAGATGAACGAGGTCTGTTCGACCACCCTGCCCCAGACCGTCATTCCGGCAATCGTGCAGCATCCGGAATATGCGGGATACCTGGCAGAGCGCATTGCCAGCTACGAACGGATGAGCAACATCACCTACGACTATCTGAGCCAGGTGCCTGAATTGATGGTCAATCGCACCAACGGTGCCTTTTACATGGCAGTGGCCTTCAAGGACGGTCTCCTGAACAGCCGTCAGTCGATTGCCATCGCCAATACCGAGGTGAAGGAATTGGTGGAAGATTTGGTCAGCGCACCGGGCGTTTCTCCGGACAAGCGCTTTGTCTACCACATACTGGCAGCTACCGGCATCTGCGTCGTGCCGCTCTCCTCGTTCTCCACGCCGTTGCAGGGCTTCCGCGTGACTCTGCTTGAAAAGGACGAAGCGGAATGCCGCCGGATCTACGGCACGCTGGCCGAGAAGATCGGAGAGTACCTGGCATCCTGACGGAACGGGACTCCGGCAACTGAAAAAGGGGGAATGGCTCGGCCATTCCCCCTTTTTTCATTTCGCAAGCATGCGCCCCGAATCAGTCTTTCTTGTCGCTCTCTTCCCTTTTGGGCTTGATTTCGATTTCATCCTTGCCATCAGCAGCCTTTTTGAAATTGCGGATGCTCTTACCCAGTGCGCCGCCGATTTCGGGCAATTTGCCTGCGCCGAAAACCACCAGGACGATAGCAAGTATGATCAGCAGCTCGGGTACTCCAAATCCAAACATCTCAGCCCTCCTGTAAAGCGTTTGTTCAAAGAAGTATCTCATCGACTCCTGAAAAAATCAAGTGCGAGGTAATCGGTATGCTCGTGAGATGGCAGCTGCACGCCGACCGCAGGGTTCTACACCTGAAATGCTCTAAGGCATGGATGCATCGGCGCTTTTGCCGGCAGTTTCGTTGACACTATCCGGGCGCCATGATACAAGCAGAGACTATTTCATGCACAGGGGCGATCAATGTCCGATATTCAACATGCAGACATGAGAGCCATCCGGAACCGGATGGCGCTTTTTTCGCTGGTTGCCGCAGTGCTGGCCGGCGCTATTCTCGTTGCTGCCGGCAATGGCCCTGCAGCCGTGATCGGAGTGGCCTCCACGGCGCTGTTCTGCTGGCTTGTCTGCTCGTTTTACATGACCAGGGCCATTGCCGGCATTCGTGCCGACCAGGCCCAGGTGGTTGCCAGTCTCCGAATGACCGAAGACTTATCCTCCCTCCAGGCCGAGCGGGACGATCTCAGGGCGATTTATGCCTTTGACCGGATTATCATCGAGGTGGTGGAGAGCAGGCGCAAGGAGCGCCAGCACCTGCTGGAGCAGATCATCGCTGCGGAAGACCAGCTCAAGCTGATCATCCACAACCTGATCACCAGCGACGACCAGGAGGTCGCGCACGTGCGGGATGCGGTGACTGCCATGGAAAGCATGAACAGGGCCTTTGCCAGGGTCATCACCGAGATAGACGAGCTGTCGGGCCGCACCGAGGACCGTGCAGCCATTTCGGCCGAGATGAGTGCCAATACCGATGCCATCGCCGCCAGCATCAACCAGTATTCTTCCTTTGTGCTGGATACCTCGAGCTCGATCGAGGAAATGGCCCGGGCCACCAAGGAAACTGCCGACAATATCCGAGGCCTGGCTACCTCAACGGAACAGACCGTATCGGCCATCAACCAGATCAGCGCCTCCCAGTCCGCGGTGCGCGAAAATGCCGAGCGGGGCGCCACTGCTTCGGGCAACGTGCGGGATCATGCCCAGCAGGGGCTGCGGAGCATGGCTGCCACCATGAAGGCCATGCAGGAGATCGTGAAGGCCAGCGATGAGTCCTTCGAGTCCATCAACCGGCTTTCGCGGCACTCGGCCCGGGTGGGGGAATTCCTGAACGTCATTCAGGAGGTGGTCGAGCAGACCAACCTGCTGTCGCTGAATGCCTCCATAATCGCCGCCCAGGCCGGAGATCGCGGCAGGGCCTTTGCCGTGGTGGCTGAAGAGGTGCGTTCACTGGCTCATCGTACATCGGCCTCGACCAAGGAAATCGAGGACCTGGTCCGCAATATCCAGAAGGAAACCGCTGCCGTGCAGAGGTCGGTCTCCCAGGGCAAGGACAAGGTCAAGGAGGGGGTCAAGATCTCCGCCATTGCCAACGAAGCGCTGGTGACGATCGAAAACAGTGCCGAAGAGGCGTCGCAGATGGTTGTTCATATTGCCACCGAAACCACCGAGCAGGCGGTCGGGATCCAGCGCATAACCCAGGAAGCCGAACTCAATCTGGAGCGGGTGCGGCAGATTACACTGGCCACCGAGCACCAGCAGGAGGGCACAGCCCTGATGGTGAAGAACCTGGAGCACATGCGCGATCTGGCCCACCGTATCAATGCCTCGGCCCAGGATCAGGCCAAAGGCAACCGCCTCTATCTGAAAAGCGTCATGGAGGACAATCAGCGCACGCGCGAACTCAAGGAGGAGGCGACGCGCCAGATTGCCATCGTCGGTCAGGCGGTCGAGGCGGTACGCAAGGTCAACGAACTGATCGCTTCCAATGCTGCGGACAGCAGGAAAATCCTGCAGGAGGTCAAGTTCCTGACCAGTTTGATCGATCACTACCGGACCGGCACCGTGGTTGAACCGCAGGAGTTCGAGGAGCTCAATTATGAATAAGGTCTGCGGTCTGCTGGCGGCCCTTGTGTGTTGGGCAGCCCCCTGTCTGGCCGAGGATATGGCGATCACCCCCTTTCGAACCGTCAATCAGAGTCCTGTGGTGCAGATCTTCGGCCTGCCGTCCGAATCGTCGGCAACCATAACCCTGGCCGGCCGGACCACCGTCAGCCTCACCCAGGATGTTGCCAGCGATTTTGCGGTCAACTCCAACGCTCGTGAGCGGATCACTCTGGATGGGGAATCCTATCGATGGACGCTGGCGGTGCGTCACGGTATTGCCGAGCGCTTCGAAGTGGGGGCCGAGATCCCCTACGTTCTGTATGGCGGCGGCTTCCTGGATGGCTTCATTGTCGACTGGCACAATGCTTTCGGCCTCCCCCAGGGAGGGCGGGACACGGCACCCAGGAATAAGCTCAAATACAGCTATACCAAGGACGGGGTGCAGAAACTCCTGATGGATCGGTCCGGCTCCGGCATTGGGGATATCTCGCTGACTGGCGGCTATCAGCTGTACCATGCGGACGATGTCCAATCGCGGGATGACCTGGCGCTGCGAGGGGGCATCAAGCTTCCTTCCGGCAACAGCGGCTCCCTGCGGGGCAGCGGCAGCACCGATTTTAACGTGGCCCTGTGCGGCAGCATGAATAACTTCACGGAATGGGGCAGCCTGGGGGTATTCGGATCAGTGGGGGGGATGGTCATGACCAGAGGAGATGTGCTGCCTGACCAGCAAAACAGCCTGGTCGCCTTCGGCACAGCCGGCCTCGGCTGGGGTCCGACGGAGTGGATATCCTTCAAATTCCAGCTCAACGCCCATACGCCGATGTATCACGGCAGCGACCTCAGGGAGCTTTCCACCAGCTCACTGATGCTCGTGAGTGGCGGCGCGCTGAAACTGCCCGGCAATTACCTGCTGGACATCGGCGTCTCCGAGGATGTGGCCGTGGCCACTGCCCCGGATGTTGCCTTTCATCTCGGGCTGAGCAAACAGTTCTAGGCAGGTTGCTAAAAAACAGCCATCTCGCCGCCGTCCTCGAAAGCCCTCTTGTGACTTCGGCCTGCGGCCTCACCCTTAGGGCGCCTCCGCGGTCCAATTTCACACGTGAAATTGTGCGGAGTAGCGCTGTTTACACCCTTGGGTACCACGCCTCCGCAAGGCTTTCTGCGGGGGCGACGATCTGACTATTTTTGAGCAACCTGAGTTTCACCGGGAAGCTGACTGCTGAACGAAACACCAAAAGGGGCAACCATGTGTATGGTTGCCCCTTTTGGTGTTTGTGTTCCGGTTGTATGTCAGTACTTCTGGTCGGCGTAGTCCACCCAGCCGCCGGCCAGTACCAGCGCCTTGTCGAAGGGAGAGATGTGAAAATTGAAGCTCTTCTGTTTGCCGCCGCCGCTCATGGTGAGCACGCCCGTTTCGATATCGATGCTCATGGCGGCATCGTCGTCACCGGCATGGGAGAAGATCAGGTCCAGATCCTCCTTGGGCAGTTCAATGGCAGCCATGCCGCAATTGAACATGTTCTGGCGGAAAATGCGGGCAAAGGACTCGGCGATCACGGCGGTGATGCCGTTGACCTCGAACACCCAGGGGGCATGCTCGCGGGACGAACCGCATCCGAAATTGGCCCGGGTGACGATCACCCGGGCGTTTTTCGTCTTCGGCCCCTTGGCCTCGAAGCCTGGCAGCTTCAGGTCTTCCAGGATATAAGGCTTGAGATCTTCCTTGGTGATCTCGGTCAGGTACTTGGCCGGAATGATCTCGTCGGTATTGATGTCGCTGCGGTCCAGGAAGAGGACCGGTCCTCCGAAGGTTTTCATATGGCAACTCCTTGAAATATTGAAGTTTAGAAGCTGAAAACCTGCCACAGAGACACAGAGGAAAGGTGAGATAGATGAAATTAACGGCTCTTCTCTGTGAAACCTCTGTGTCTCCGTGTCTCTGTGGCAGATGTTGGTCTTAGAGGTACTTGCGCGGATCGGCGATCTTGCCCTCAATGGCGCTGGCTGCCGCCGTGGCCGGCGACATCAGGTGTACCATACCCCCCTTGCCCATCCGCCCCATGAAGTTACGGTTGGTGGTCGAGGCGCAGACCTCTCCCTCGGCCAGCACGCCGTTGCTCATGCCGAGACAGGCGCCGCAGGTCGGATTGGTCACGCAGAAGCCGGCTTCCATGAAGATATCGATCAGCCCCTCGCGGGTGGCTTCCTGCTGAATTTTCGGAGTGGCGGGAGAAAGGATGCCGCGCACGGTGGGAGCCAGCTTGCGCCCCTTCAGGATCTGGGCGGCGATGCGCAGGTCCTCCAAGCGGCCGTTGGTGCAGGAGCCAAGGTAGATCTGGTCCACCGGCGTGTCGGGCAGTTCGCTGACGAATTTCACCTGATCAGGCTTATAGCCGAAGGTGGAAACCGGCTGGAGCGCGGTGACGTCGATCTCGATCACCTGCTCGTATTCCGCGTCAACATCGGCCCGCCATTGCGAGTACTCCGCCAGGGCCGCTTCCTTGGAGGCGAATTCACCCTGGATGAAGGGCCAGAGGTATTCGACCGTGGTCATGTCCGGCTGGCAGATGCCCGATGTGCCCCCTGCCTCAATGGCCATGTTGCACAGCGTCATGCGGGATTCCATGCTCATGGCTTCGATGGTCGAACCATGGAATTCCATGACACGGTCGGTGGCGCCGTTGACGCCGATCTTACCGATGATGTGCAGGATCACGTCTTTGGCGTAGACCCCGGCCGGCAGCTGGCCGTTGACGTTGAATCTGATCGTCTTGGGCTGGCGAAAAGCGCAGACCCCCTTGAGGATGCCGACTTCGAGGTCGGTGGTGCCGATGCCGGCTGCAAAGGCGCCGAAAGCGCCGTGGGTACAGGTGTGGGAGTCGCCCATGATGACCGTGTAGCCGGGGCGGATGAAGCCTTTCTCGGGAAACAGGGCATGGCAGACACCGTTGGCGCCGACATCGAAGAAATCCTTGATGCCGTGGCGCCGGGCCCAGTCGCGCAGGATCTTGGCCTGGGTGGCGGTCTTGGTATCCTTGCTGGGAGTGACGTGATCGATCACCGCCTTGATCTTGCTGGCATCGAAGACCCTGTCCTTGTTGCGCCGGATCAAGTCGTCGATGGCGATCGGGGTAGTGATCTCGTGACAGAGGACGGCGTCCAGTTTCAGCACCTTGGTGCCGGGGAACGGCTCGTCTACCAGGTGCGCCTCAAAAATCTTTTCCGCGGTGGTTTTGCCCATGTTGTATACCTCGCTCAGTAACGATATTGATCTTCGTATACACCATTCACGGCACCAACAAAAGCAGTATGTGGTGAGGTTGCCATCGCGAATGGAGATGGCAAGAAACTGCTATGCCCCTGGTTTTCTGAGATGATCCACCAGCAGCCGGGCCGCGGCATGCAGAGCACCGTAGGAGCGGACGCAGATCTGCAGTTCCCGGTGGGCCCAGGGCTCGTCCAGCATGACCGGACGGATGCGGAGCCCCTTGAAGTAGGCCTTGGCGGCTCCCTTGGGAACGATGCCGATGCCGAGCCCCGCTTCCACCATCAGACAGAGGGCATCGAAGCTGTTCACCTGAATGCGCAGCTTCAGGGTCCTGCCCAGGTCCTGGGCCGTGCGCAGTATCTGATTGTGCAGCATGCTGCCCACCGGCAGGCCCACAAAGTCGAAATCAAGGGTTTCCTGGAAGGAAACCGTCTTTTTTCGCGCCAGGGGATGCCCCTTGGGGGTGATGACGATCAACTGGTCGGTGTGGTAGGGGAAATACTCCAGGTCCGGACGGAACGTACCCATGGTGATGATCCCCACGTCCGACGCCCCTTCGGCCACGGCATTCATGATGGACTCGCTGATGGTGCCTTCCAGGTGTACGTGGATCTGGGGGTGTTGGTCCACGAACGCCCTGATCTCGGTCGGCAGGAACTGGTTGATGGCGGAAATATTGGCGGAGAGCCGCACATGGCCCCGCACGCCGCTGGAATATTCGCTGATCTGCACGTAAAGATTGTTCATGTCGTGCAGAATGCCGCGCGCCAATTGCAGCAGGGTAATGCCGGCGTCGGTCGGCGCCACCCCCTTGTTGGTGCGTCGCAGGAGCTGGGTCCCGAAGCTGTCCTCCAGCTCGCTGATGCGCTTGCTGACCGCCGACGCGGCGATATGCTCCCGCTCGGCCGCTCCTGCGATGGTCCCTTCCTCGACAATCGTGACGAACAGCTTGAGTGACAAAGGGTCGATAATCATTGATGGCCTCACGCTCTGCATGCGTCATGTCCTCTCATCTCAAGCCTACTACACGAACCTCCGCTATCCGGCAACAGTTATTTGATGCCTGTCTCACTATCTCCGATTGCCTTGGATCTCGAAATTTCGAGTGGCAAGGGTGCAGGGGCTGGTGTATAAAACAGTGATACCCATGCGAGGAGACGCCATGACGCCCGACCATCTCACGGAACTGCTGAACTCAGTCAGAAACGGCACCATCGCGGTGGACGATGCCCTGGAACACCTGCGCCATTTTCCTTTCCAGGACCTGGGGTGCGCCCAGGTGGACCATCACCGGGAGTTGCGCCAAGGCATGCCGGAGGTGATCTTCGGCGAAGGCAAGACCGTGGAACAGACCGAGCGCGTTATGTCCGCCATGGCAGCCAAGGGGAGCAACATCCTGGCCACGCGGCTGACCGGCGAAAAGGCCAGCCGGCTTCAGGAGGCCTTTCCGCTGGCCGTATTCCATGCCGATGCCCGCTGCCTGACCCTGGAGCAGCACCCGATCCAGCGCAACGGCCGCGGTACGGTCATGGTGGTTTCGGCCGGCACCTCCGATATCCCGGTGGCGGCTGAGGCACTGGTAACGGCTGCCTTTCTGGGCAACGAAACCACCCATGTCTACGACGTGGGTGTGGCGGGGATTCACCGTCTGCTGGCCCGGCGCGAGCTGCTCTGTTCGGCGGCGGTGATCATCGTGGTGGCAGGCATGGAGGGGGCATTGCCGTCGGTGGTCGGCGGGCTGGTCAACAGGCCGGTGATCGCGGTGCCGACCTCCATAGGGTACGGTGCGGCATTCGGCGGCATAGCCGCCCTTTTGGGCATGCTCAACTCCTGCGCCGCCGGAGTGACGGTAGTCAATATCGACAACGGCTTCGGCGCAGCCTGTGCGGCCAATCTGATCAACCGGGGATGATCCTCTCCCGGCAACTTTTCAGGACGGCTTCGCCAGGGGCCTGCAAGGCGAGGCCGGAGGCGTGACGGCTTGGCAGGCAACGGCAGGCGGTCGTTGCGGTAAAGCCTTTCCTCTCTGTGCTCTTGGTTCCTGCTAGAGTTCAAATCAACACATACGAAAGCTGACCCCGATGAATATCCTCTATCTCGACTGCTACGCCGGCATCTCCGGCGACATGACCGTGGGAGCGCTCCTGGACCTGGGGGTGCCGCTGGCATATCTGGAAGCCGAGCTGGCGAAGCTGGGGTTGCCGGCCGGTTCCTACATCCTCTCCGCCAGCCGTACCGAGCGCCGTCATATCCCTGCGCTCAAGTTCGACGTAGGAGTGCACGACCACCACACCCACCGGCACTACGGCGGCATCGACGCCATGATCGCCGCAAGTACCCTCTCCGCCTCCGCAAAGGAGCGAGCCCGCACCATCTTCCGCCGTCTGGCCGAGGCCGAGGCCACGGTACACGGCGTGCCCATCGAGAAGGTCCATTTCCACGAGGTAGGGGCAATCGATTCCATTGTGGATGTTGTCGGGACCGCCATCTGTCTCGATTACCTCAGGGTGGATCAGGTATATGCCTCGGCGCTGCCCTTGGGGGGCGGATTCGTGGAAACCGCCCACGGCCGCCTGCCGGTCCCGGCTCCGGCCACGGCGGAGCTGCTGCAGGGGCTGGCGGTGCATGGCGACCTGACGAGCGGCGAACGGGTCACGCCCACCGGTGCAGCCATTGTGGCGGCCCTGGCCGTCGGCACCGGCAAACAGCCCCCCCTGCGGCTGGAGCGGATCGGTTGCGGGGCAGGGGGCAGGGATTTTGACGATTGCCCTAATATCCTACGGGCTTTTCTCGGCACCGCAGAGCATGGCCGGACCGGAGATGAGGTCGTAGTGGTTGAGACCAATATCGACGATGCCACACCGGAGGTGCTGGGATACGCCATGGAGCGGCTGCTGGAGGAAGGGGCGCTGGATGTGTTCTTCACCCCGATCCAGATGAAGAAAAACCGGCCTGCCACACTGCTCTCCTTCCTGTGCCGTCCCGAACAGCTCCAAGGACTGGCGCACCTGGCACTGGCCGAAACCTCGGCTATCGGCCTGCGGTACCACCATGCCGCACGCATAACCCTGCAGCGGAGCGTGGAAGAGCGGAAGACCCCCCTGGGTCCGGTGCGCTTCAAGCAGGTTTTCGAAGAGGGGCGCCTGCTGCGCTGTGCCCCGGAGTACGAGGACTGCCGCCGCGTCGCCCGGGAGCGGGGTATCCCCCTGCAGGAGGTGATGCGGATTGTGACCATGTCCGTCAACGAAGTTCACTGCAACCTGAGCGGTAACGATGGGGATTGAGCGTATGCATTGCGGAGTTTTGCGGCTCAAACGGAGCAACGGGCACGGGGAGGCAAGACGCTCATGCGCATAGCGACGCTGAGTATCGGCGACGAATTGATCAGCGGCGAGGTGGTGGACACCAATGCCGGCCGTATTGCAACGCTGCTGCTGGAGCAGGGATTGCGCGTCCGGCGCCATGTGACGGTGGGGGACGACGAAGCGGCCATCATCGACGCCCTGAACGATCTGGCGCCGAAGTGTGATGCCCTGATCGTGACCGGCGGACTGGGGCCGACTGTCGATGACGTGACCGCCCTGGCCGCTGCCCATGCCACCGGCCGAGAGCTGCTGGTCAACGAGGAAGCCGGGAAACATGTCCGTGCCTTTCTGGCCGCCCGGGGACGCTTTGCCGGTGAGCCCCCCTCAGACAAGCAGGCCATGATTCCCGCCCACTCTTCTCTCATTCCGAATCCTAACGGCACTGCCTGCGGTTTCCGGCTCAGTCACCACGGCTGCCTGGTATTCTTCCTCCCCGGTGTGCCTGCGGAGATGGATGCCATGGTGCGGGAGACGGTGCTTCCCGTGCTCGTGGAGCAGGTGGAGGAAAGAAGATACGTCCTCTGCTCGTTCCTGAACGTCTTCGGGCTATCCGAACCGGAGACCGACACCCTGCTGCACGGCGTCACCGACCTGTGCCCCGGGCTGCAGATGAGCGTTTGCGTCACCTTTCCATGGGTCAGGGTCACCCTCAGGGCCGAGGCGGAGACGGAAGGCGCGGCCCGGGCCTGCCTGGCGGAAGGGACCGCCCTGGTCGGCCAGCGGCTGGGAGAGTATGTATTTTCAGAAGGGGAGGTCTCTCTGGACGAGGCGGTTGCAGCCCTGTTCCGGCAGCAGGGGCTCACCCTGGCCCTGGCCGAATCCTGTACCGGTGGCCTGATCGCCAAGAGAATCACCGACGTGGGCGGGAGTTCGGCCTATTTTCTGGAGGGGGTAGTGACCTACAGCAATGCCGCCAAGGAACGGCTGCTGGGGGTGCCGTCAGCGCTCCTGATGGAAAAGGGTGCCGTCAGCGCCGAGGTCGCCGCTGCCATGGCGAGCGGCGTGCGCAGCGCGGCTAACAGCGATCTGGGGCTGGCGGTGACTGGCATTGCCGGCCCGGAGGGGGGTACGCCGGACAAGCCGGTAGGCACGGTCTACATTTCCCTGGCCGGTCCGGGTGGCTGCCGGACCGAACGTTTCCTTTTCGGCGGCGGCCGCGGCGAGATCCGCACCCTCACGGCCTGGACCGCCCTGGACTGGCTGTGGCGGCATCTGGGGGATAAGGCGAAGCCTTGACCGGAAGGCGTTTTCAAGCATAAAACCTTGCGGGAAAACCGGAAGATATGTTACTTTGAATCCCTTTTTATTCCTACATCACACCTTCAGGAGAGCAGATATCATGTCGGAGAAAAACACCTCGCCAGAAAGAAACAAGGCCATTGACCTTGCCCTGAGCCAGATCGAGAAACAGTTCGGCAAGGGCGCCATCATGCGGCTGGGCAACGATGAGGTGCTGCCCGGCGTGGAGGCGGTTTCCACCGGTTCGATTTCCCTCGATATGGCGCTGGGGGTGGGGGGAGTGCCCCGCGGCAGGATCGTGGAGATATACGGGCCGGAATCCTCCGGTAAGACTACGCTGGCGCTGCACGTCGTGGCCGAGGCCCAGAAGCTGGGGGGCATTGCGGCATTCGTCGACGCCGAGCATGCCCTGGATATCGGCTATGCCCGCAAGCTGGGGGTAAAGACCGACGATCTGCTGGTGTCGCAGCCCGATACCGGCGAACAGGCCCTGGAGATCGCCGAGACGCTGGTGCGCAGCGGCGCCATTGACGTGCTGGTGGTGGACTCCGTGGCGGCCCTGGTGCCCAAGGCCGAAATCGAAGGTGAGATGGGTGACTCGCACATGGGTCTGCAGGCCCGGCTCATGTCCCAGGCGCTGCGCAAGCTGACCGGGATCATCTCCAAGTCCAACTGCTGCGTGATCTTCATCAACCAGATCCGCATGAAGATCGGCGTCATGTTCGGCAACCCGGAAACCACCACGGGGGGTAACGCGCTCAAATTCTACGCCTCGGTCCGCATGGACATCCGCAAGATCGCCACGCTCAAGCAGGGGGATGCCGTGATCGGCTCCCGCACCCGCGTCAAGGTGGTCAAGAACAAGGTGGCTCCCCCCTTCCGCGAAGTGGAGTTCGACATTCTCTATGGCGAGGGCATCTCCCGTACCGGAGACGTGCTCGATCTGGCGGTGGAAAAGGGCATCATCGAGAAGAGCGGGGCCTGGTATTCCTACGGCAAGGAGCGTATCGGCCAGGGGCGTGAGAATTCCCGTACCTGGCTGTCCGAGCACCCGGATACCCTGGGCGAAATCGAAGGCAGGCTGATGGATCTGCTCAAAACATCCGTGGCAGGCAGGGCTTAATCGGAGTCGTCAGATGGAGCTGAAGGAAATTTTGGCCATAGCGGTCAAGGCAAAGGGTTCCGACATCCATATCAAGACCGGATTGCCTCCCATCGTCCGTATCGATGGCAGGCTGCACCCGATCCCCAATGCACAGCGCCTGTCGCCCGACATCGTCGGCACTATGGCGCATTCCATCATGAACGACCGCCAGCGGCGGATCTTCGAAGAAAATTCAGAGGTCGATCTGGCCTATGCCGTGCCGGGGCTGGGGCGATTCCGTGCCAGCGTCTACCGTCAGCGCGGAACCATTGCGATGGTTTTCCGCGCCATATCCATTGCGATACCATCGCTGGAGGGGCTCAACCTTCCACCGATCATCAAGAAAATGTGCCAGGAGGAGCGGGGCCTGATCCTGGTGACCGGCACCACCGGGTCGGGCAAGTCCAGTACGCTGGCGGCGATGATCGACCAGATCAACAACACCCGTACCTGCAACATCATTACCATCGAGGACCCGGTCGAGTTTCTGCACCGCGACAACAAGAGCATCATCAGCCAGCGCGAGGTCGGGTCCGATACCCCTACCTTTGCCGGCGCCCTGAAAGGGGCCCTGCGTCAGGACCCGGACGTGATCCTGGTAGGGGAAATGCGCGATTTCGAAACTATAGAAACCGCCATGACCGCCGCCGAAACAGGACATCTGGTCATGTCCACGCTGCATACCATGGATGCCGCCGAGACCATCAACCGCATCATCAGCGTGTTTCCCCCCTATCACCAGCGCCAGGTCCGGATTCAGCTGGCCGGGGTCATCAAGGGGGTCATTTCGCAGCGCCTGGTTCCCCGGGCGGACGGCAAGGGGCGCGTACCGGCAGTTGAGGTCATGCTGGGCACTGCCCGTATCCGCGAGTGCATCGACGACAAGGACAAGACCAAGCAGATCAACGATGCCATTGCTCAGGGCTCGATCACGTACGGGATGCAGACCTTCGACCAATCCCTGATGAAGCTGTTCAGTTCCAAGCTGATCACCTACGAGGAGGCCCTGCGCCAGAGTTCCAATCCGGACGATTTCGCCCTGAAGGTATCCGGTATCTCGTCCACCTCCGATTCTTCCTGGGACGGTTTCGAGGAAAAGGAAGCGGAGCAGGCGGAGCCTGAAGCATTTGAGATCGAAAAGTATTGAAAACCCGTCCCCCGAGCGGGCCTGGCAGTACGCGCTGAGGCTTCTGGCAGCACGGGACTATACCAGGGCCAAACTGTACGAGAAATTGTTGGTCAGGGGCTTTCCGGAAGAAGATGCCGAGGCGGCGCTTCATCGCCTGGAGAACGAAAAGCTGATCAGCGACCACCGTTTTGCCGAGCGTTTCGCTGAGTCGGCAGTTTCTGCGGGGCGCTTCTTCGGTCCGCGTCTTAGGCTGGAAATGCGCCGGTGTGGCGTGCCGGCTGACATGATCGACGAAGTATCGGCGCGTATCGCCGGGGAACATGACGAGTCGGACGAAGTGCGGTGCACACTGGAAAAACGGTTTCCCTCCTTTTCCAACGCCTCGGCCGATGACCGGGAAAAGCGTAGGGTAGTAGGGTTCCTGCAGCGGCGCGGATTCGGAATTGCGACAATACTGCGGGTCTTGAAAGAGCGATAGTGCCGAGGCTGGGAAACAAGCTGCCGGTTTCGCTACTATAATCATGAGGATACCAATGACAGGAAAAGATATTCGCGCACGTTTTCTCAAATTTTTTGCCGACCGGGGGCATACGATTGTGTCCAGCTCGGGGATCATTCCCAAGAACGATCCGACCCTGATGTTTGCGAATGCCGGCATGAACCAGTTCAAGGATTGCTTTCTCGGCCTGGAGAAACGGGACTACACCCGCGCCTGCAGCTCCCAGAAGTGCGTACGGGCTGGTGGCAAGCATAACGACCTGGAGAACGTGGGGCGCACTGCTCGCCATCATACCTTTTTCGAAATGCTCGGCAACTTCTCCTTTGGCGATTATTTCAAAAAGGAAGCCATCGCCTATGCCTGGGAATTCCTGACCAAGGATATGGGGCTGGACAAAAACCGCCTGTACGTGTCGGTGTACACGGACGACGACGAGGCCGCCGACATCTGGCACCTGCAGGAAGGGGTGCCGCGCGAGCGCATCTTCCGCTTCGGCGAGAAGGACAACTTCTGGTCCATGGGCGACACCGGCCCCTGCGGCCCCTGCTCCGAAATCTTCTACGACCAGGGACCCGAGGCTGGTTGCAACAGCCCGGACTGTACCGTGGGGTGCGACTGCGACCGCTACATGGAGATCTGGAACAACGTGTTCATGCAGTTCGACCGCTCCCCGGACGGCGTACTGACCCCGCTGCCCAAGCCCTCGGTTGATACCGGCATGGGTCTGGAGCGCATTTCGGCGGTCATGCAGGGGGTCCTCTCCAATTACGATACGGACCTGCTGCAGGGCATCATCCGCCATGTGGAACGGCTCTCCGGCAAGCGTTACGGAGCCGTCGACAAGGACGATGTCTCCATGCGGGTCATCGCCGACCATGCCCGTGCCGCGACCTTCCTGATCTGCGACGGGGCCTTGCCCAGCAATGAAGGGCGCGGTTATGTCCTGCGCCGCATCATGCGCCGCGCGGCCCGCCACGCCAAGATGCTCGGCTTTGCCGAGCCGATGCTCTATCACACCGTGGATGCGGTGCGCGACATGATGGCCGAAGCCTATCCCGAACTGCTGGAGCGTGAGGCATACATCAAGAAGGTGATCCTGGCCGAGGAACAGCGCTTTGCCGAAACGCTCGACCGGGGGCTGGCGATCCTCAATGACGAAGTGGCGCGCCTGCGTGCGGCCGGGGAACGCCAGATTCCCGGTGATGTGCTTTTCAGGCTCTACGACACCTTCGGATTTCCGACCGACCTGACCGCCGATATCGTGGAGAGCGAAGGCTTCAGCATCGACGAGGCCGGATTCGAGAGCTGCATGGAACGGCAGCGCGAACAGGCGCGCGAGCATTGGAAAGGGTCGGGGGAGGAAGGCATCGCCCAGATCTACAAGGAACTCCACAATCGCGGCCTGCGGACAGCTTTCACGGGCTACGAGGAGATGTCGACCTATGCCGCTGTCGTGGCGATCGTGCGGGAGAGTGCGGAGGTCGAAAGTGCCCAGGCTGGCGACAGTGTCGAGGTGGTGACCGAAGCAACCCCCTTTTACGGCGAATCCGGCGGACAGAAAGGGGACTGCGGCACCATCTCCACCGGAAACGCGCACCTGGAGGTGCTTTCCACCAGCCGTCCCTATCCCGATCTGATCGTGCATCACGCCCTGGTCAAGGAAGGGACGCTCAGAAAGGGGGACGCCGCCGATCTGAAGGTTGCGCGCCCGGAACGGAATGCCACCGCCAGGAACCATACCGCCACCCATCTGCTGCAGACCGCCTTGCGCAAGGTGCTGGGAGACCACGTCAAACAGGCGGGCTCCCTGGTCTCCAGCGACCGCCTGCGCTTCGACTTTACCCATTTCTCCGCCATGAGCCCGGAAGAGCTCCGCCGGGTGGAGGACCTGGTCAACACCTATGTCATGGAAAACGACCCGGTAAGCGTGTCAGAGATGGGGATCAACGAGGCAATGGAGGCGGGAGCCACGGCACTGTTCGACGAAAAATACGGGGATTCGGTGCGTGTCGTCCGGGTGGGAGATGTCAGCATGGAGCTGTGCGGCGGTACCCACGTGCGCGCCGCCGGCGACATCGGTCTGTTCAAGATCGTATCCGAAGCTGGTATCGCCGCCGGGGTGCGGCGCATCGAGGCGCTGACCGGCACGGGAGCTCTGGCATCCATCAGGCAGATGGAGGATGAGCAGCGGGCCATGGCTTCTCTGCTCAAGGCCGAGGGTGGCAATCCCCTGGATCGCCTGGAAAAGGTGCTGAACCGTCAGAAGGAACTGCAGCGCGAAATCGAATCCTTGCAGGGCAAGCTCAACGCGGCCGCTTCCGGAGATCTGCTGGCACAGGCCAGCGAGGTCAACGGCATCAAACTGCTGGCTGTCAAGGTGCAGGTCGAGGATGTCAAGGCCCTGCGTGATCTTTCGGACACGCTCAAGGACAGGATCGGCGAAGGGGTGATCGTGCTCGGCGCAGCCATTGGCGGCAAGGCCAACCTGCTGGTGGCGGTTACCAAAGAGCTCAGTGCACGGGTCAAGGCCGGCGACGTGATCAAAGCTCTGGCACCGGTGGTGGGGGGCAGCGGCGGCGGAAAACCGGAACTGGCGCAAGCCGGGGGATCGCAGCCCGAACACCTGGAAACGGCACTGGCCAAGGCGGCAGAGGTACTTGCGGTTGGCTAGCGCCGGACCGGGGGCATCGGCCGTCAACGCGGCGGTCCTGGTTGTCGATGATGAAAAGATCATTCGTGATTTTTGCACACGCGCGCTGGGAGAATACCGCGTAGCGCAGGCCGGGAACTGTCACGAAGCGCTCAAGGCGTACGAAAAGGAGCGCCACGACCTGGTTCTTGCGGATGTCATGATGCCGGGCGAGGATGGCATTGACCTGCTCCGGCGGATCAAGGAGATCGATCCGACTGCCGCAGTCATCATCATGACCGGTTTTACCCATAAGGAGGTCCTGCTGAAAGCCCTCAGGGAGGGGGCCGACGACTTCATCAGCAAGCCGCTGAACCTGTTGCAGCTCAGGACTGCTGTGGCAAAGGCCCTTGGCCGGAAATACCTCAAGGAGGAACTGGCCAACCTCAAACAGCTCGACCGGCTCAAAAGCCATTTCCTCTCGCTCATCTCTCACAAGCTGCGTACGCCGATCACCGCTATTTCGCTGTTTCTCCAGAACATCCAGCGCAGCGCACGGGAAAACAGTGACGAGTGGCTTTGCCGGAATGTTACCCTTGCCCATGAGGAAACGGTCTATCTGGATCGCATGGTGAACGACCTGCTGATCTTCAGCCAGGTGATGGAAGGGGGCAGAGGGCTGGACCTCGAGGCCTGCGATCTGAACCTGCTCATATCCGAAGTCTTGCAATGTTCGCGGGAGGCACAGGGCAAGCCGGGGGTGGAAACGGAATTCAACGAGTCGCCGCTGCCGGACATGCAGCTTGATCGTACCAAAATCGTCTTTGCGCTTCAGCAGATCGTTGAGAACGCCTACAAGTTCTCGTACGACACCGGTCGGGTGGTCATCAGTGCTGCCGAGAACGATGGCTCGATCACGATCACGGTGAGCGATTCAGGAATCGGTATCCCGCGGGAGGCGTCCGAGAAGGTGTTCGAGAAGTTCTACCAGGTGGATCCGGACTGTACCGGACAGGTGCGCGGTTTCGGCCTGGGACTGTTCTACGCGCGGGAATTCGTCCGTCAGCATGATGGCACGCTCACCATCGCCAGCGAGCCGGGGCGCGGAACGACCGTCACCATGATGCTGCCGGCACGCTGAATCCGTTACACCCCGGTTTACAGGGTGCCGAGCTGCCACCTTTCACGGCTGGCATTTTTATTTTCAAATCGAGGGAACCCGGTATGAAACACCTGATCGACAAAGCCAATACGCTGATGGAAGCACTGCCGTACATCCGCCGTTTTTCGGGAAAGACCTTTGTGATCAAGTACGGCGGCCATGCCATGGCGGACGAGCGACTCAAGGAATCTTTCGCGCTGGACGTGATCATGCTCAGGTCGCTGGGCATCAATGCCGTCATCGTCCACGGCGGCGGTCCGCAGATCAACGAAACCCTCAAGCGCTACGGCATCGTTTCCCAATTTGTGAAGGGTATGCGGGTAACCGACGCGGAAACCATGTCGGTGGTGGAGATGGTGCTGGTGGGGCAGGTCAACAAGGAGGTCGTGGGCTATCTCAACCAGCATGGCGGCCGGGCTGTCGGGTTGTCGGGCAAGGATGGCACGCTGCTGTTGTCCAAAAAACTGCTCCAGGATGTGCCGGGTGAGGATGGCCGGGTGGAGCAGGTGGACATCGGCTACGTGGGGGACGTGGTCAAGGTGAATACCGATCTGATCAGAACCCTCGAGCAGGGCAGCTATCTGCCGGTGATCGCTCCGGTAGGTGTCGGGCCGGAAGGGGAGAGCTACAACATCAACGCCGACCTGGTGGCCGGCCGGGTGGCGGCGGCGTTGGATGCCGAGAAACTGATCCTGCTGACAGACATCGAAGGGGTCAAGGACAAGTCCGGGGCGCTCCTGTCTACCATTGCCGTGGCTGACATGCACCGCTTGATCCAGGAGGAGGCCATCACCGGCGGTATGATTCCCAAGGTGGTCTGCTGCGCGGATGCCATCCGCGACGGGGTCAAGAAGGCCCATATCATCGACGGCCGGGTAGAGCACGCGGTGCTGTTGGAGATATTTACCGACATCGGCATAGGCACTGAAATAGTACAGTAGCGGAGCGAATTCTCCCAATCTCGGCGTTGGCCTGCGAGCCTCCTTGACCCGGGAAAATACACGTTCCAATCGAGTTTGGAGATACCTATGAATTCTCAGCAGTGGATCGAAAAGTCGGACAAGTACATCATGAAAACCTATGGCCGCTATCCGATCGTGCCGGTCAGAGGGGCGGGCTGCCGCCTGTGGGACGCGGACGGCAGGGAATACCTCGATTTCCTGGGAGGGGTGGCGGTCAACAACCTGGGACACTGCCATCCCCGGGTGGTTGCGGCCCTGCAGCACCAGGCGGCCGAGCTGATCCACTGCTCCAATTACTATCAGGTTCCCCAGCAGATCGAGCTGGCCGAGCTGTTGTGCAGCCACTCCTTTGCCGACAGGGCCTTTTTCTGCAACAGCGGGGCCGAGGCAAACGAGGCGGCCATCAAACTGGCGCGCAAGTACAGCCGGGACAAGTTCGGCCCCCAGCGTTACGAGATCATTACCGCGGCCGAGTCGTTCCACGGCCGCACCATGGCCACCGTATCCGCCACCGGCCAGGAAAAGGTGCAGCGCTTTTTCGACCCGCTGCTGCATGGCTTCACCCACGTGCCCTTCAACGATGCGGCTGCCCTGGCAGCGGCTGTCACTCCCAATACCTGCGCGATCATGCTGGAGCCGATCCAGGGGGAGGGGGGGGTCAACATCCCTTCAACCGGCTATTTCCAGGAGGTGCGGCGTATCTGCGACCAGCACGGCCTGCTGTTGATCTTCGACGAAGTGCAGGTCGGCATGGGACGCACCGGCACGCTGTTCGCCTACGAACATTTCGGCGTGGTGCCCGACATCATGACCCTGGCAAAGGCCCTGGCCGGCGGCGCCCCGATCGGCACCATGCTGGCCCGTGAGGAATTCGCATCCGCCTTCACCCCCGGCACCCACGGTTCCACCTTCGGCGGCAACCCGTTGGTCTGTGCGGCAGCCATCGCCACAATACGGACCATCCTGGAGGAGGGCATCCTCAACCGGACGGAGGAGATCGGCGAGTATCTTCTGGGAGAGCTGGAAACACTGGGGAAAAAATATCCTTTCGTAACCGAGGTGCGCGGCATCGGCCTGATGATCGGCATGAGCCTGAACATTCCCGGCGCGGAGATCGTCAAGAAGGGCCATGAGCGGGGCTTGCTGCTCAATGTGACCCACGACACGGTGCTGCGTTTCGTGCCCCCTCTGGTGGTGACCAAGCAGGAAATTGATACGATGATCGCAACCCTGGACGGCATCTTTGCCGAAGTGGTAGCGTAGGAGGAGAGATGGCGCGACATTTTCTGGCATTGCGGGATTATACCAAGACCGAGCTGGACGGACTGCTGAGCCTGGCGCGGGAGCTGAAGGAAAAACAGCGGCAGGGCGTTGGGCATCATCTGCTCAAGGGCAAGACCCTGGCGATGATCTTCGAGAAATCCTCAACCCGCACCCGCATCTCCTTCGAGGTGGGGATCTTTCAGCTGGGGGGGCATGGACTGTTCATCTCCAACAAGGATTCCCAGATGGGGCGGGGCGAGCCGATCAAGGATACTGCCCGCGTAATGGCGCGCTACTGTGACGGCGTCATGATCCGCACCTTTGGCCAGGAAATTGTCGACGAGTTCGCCCGCTACTGTTCGGTGCCGGTCATAAATGGTCTGACCGACCTGTACCACCCCTGTCAGATCATGGCCGACCTGCAGACCGTCATCGAGCACAAGGGGGGCTATGACGGACTGAAGTTCGCCTGGGTGGGAGACGGCAACAACATGGCCAACACCTGGATCGAGGCGGCCGCGATTTTCGGTTTCGACCTGGCCCTGGCCTGTCCCGCGGGATACGAGCCGGATGCGGGGGTGATGTCGTGGGCACAGTTGCAGGCCCCCGGCCGGATCACCCTGACCAAGGATCCGCAGGTGGCGGTCAGGGACGCCGATGTGCTCAACACCGATGTCTGGGCCAGCATGGGGCAGGAATCGGAACAGAAACAGCGCGAACAGGCCTTTGCCGGGTATTGCCTGGATGACGCCCTGATCTCGCTGGCCAAACCAGATTGCATCGTGTTGCACTGTCTGCCGGCCCACCGCGGGGAGGAGATCAGCGACAGCGTGATCGAGGGAAAACACTCGGTGGTCTGGGACGAGGCCGAAAACCGGCTGCATATACAAAAGGCCATCATGGCCACCATGATGAAATAGAAGCGCCGCTTTTCCGCCATCCCGGCGTTGCTCTACGGGTTCCCTCGGGCATCCCGGCCTGGCGAAAAGTGTCGTTTCTTGGTATAGCAGACTGTTGAAAACTCAGGTTGTTCAAAAATTGTCAGATCGTCGCATCCGCAGAAAGCCCTGCGGAGGCGTAGTACCCAAGGGCATAAACAGCGCTACGCCGCACAAAGTGAGTTTCGAGGACGGCGGCGAGATGGCTGTTTTTCAACAACCTAATAGTCATACCAATTTGTTAAAGGAGAATATCCATGGCACCAGGCAAGAAGCAGGAAATCAAAAAGATCGTGCTGGCCTACTCCGGCGGGTTGGACACCTCGATCATCCTCAAATGGCTGAAGAACGAGTACGGCTGCAAGGTGGTCGCCTTTTCGGCCGACCTGGGGCAGGGGGACGAACTGGCGCCGATTCGTGAGAAGGCTCTGGCCACCGGGGCGGACAAGGTCTACATCGATGATCTGCGCGAGGAATTCGTCCGTGACTTCGTATTTCCTATGTTCCGCGCCAACGCCATCTACGAGGGGCACTACCTGCTGGGTACCTCCATCGCACGGCCGCTGATCGCCAAGCGGCAGATGGAGATCGCCGCCAGGGAGAAATGCGATGCCGTTTCCCACGGCGCCACCGGCAAGGGCAACGACCAGGTACGCTTCGAGCTGGCCTACTATCATTTCGATCCCGCCATCAAGGTGGTGGCCCCCTGGCGTGAGTGGGACCTGAACAGCCGCCAGGCGCTGATCGAGTACGCCAAGAAGAACGGCATTCCTATCCCGGTCACCAAGAAGCGCCCTTGGTCCTCGGACCGCAACCTGTTGCACATCTCCTTCGAAGGGGGCATTCTGGAGGACACCTGGGCCGAAGCACCTGAAGAGATGTACGTGCTGACCAAGTCCCCTGAGAAGGCACCCAACAAGCCGCAGTACGTGGAGATCGAGTTCAAAAACGGCAATGCAGTGGCCGTGGACGGCGTTGCCATGAGCCCGGCCCAACTGCTGGCCCACCTGAACGAACTGGGGGGGCTGCATGGCGTCGGTCGGGTCGACCTGCTGGAGAACCGCTCGGTCGGGATGAAGTCCCGCGGGGTGTACGAGACCCCGGGCGGCACGATCCTGCGCGAAGCCCACTCGGCCGTGGAGCAGATCACCATGGACCGCGAGGTGATGCGTATCCGCGACAGCCTGATCCCCGAGTACGCCAAGCAGGTCTATGCCGGCTACTGGTTCTCCCCGGAGCGCCAGATGCTGCAGACCCTGATCGACGAGTCGCAGAAGTGCGTCAACGGCGTGGCCCGCGTCAAGCTGTACAAGGGGCTCTGCCGAACTGTCGGCCGCAAGTCCGAAACCGATTCCCTCTTCAATCTGGACTTCGCCACTTTCGAGAAGGATCAGGTCTACAACCAGGCTGATGCCGAGGGATTCATCAAAATCAATTCGCTGCGGCTGCGGATCAGGTCACTGATGCAGTCCGCCCGGAAGAAGTAGCCTGTGCCGTCTGCCACGGAGATCGCCATGATCTTCCGTGGCAGACATCATGAAGTTGCCCTGCATGACCAATAAACGTTTTAAGAAAGAACATATCGTCACCTCGGTGGTGGCGGTGATCGTGGACGACGATCAGCGGGTGCTGCTGACCCGCCGCTGTGTGCCCCCTTTCAACGATCAGTGGGTCATGCCGGGGGGGAAGATCGATCTGGGCGAGTCGATCCGGGAGGCCTTGAAGCGGGAGGTACACGAAGAGGTGGGGCTGGAGATCGAGATCCAAGGTCTGATCGATGTCTTCGAACACCTTACGCCGGGGGATGAAAACTGCCATTTCGTGATCCTGTATTACCGCTGCCGGCCGGTCTATTGCGATATCGTGCGCAACGAGCTGGAAGTGGCCGAGGCGGCATGGGTCCCCAACGCTGAGCTTTCCGGCTATGCCATGGCAACCGGTGCACGCTACATACTGGCCCAACTCTTTCCGGCGCTTTGTTCCTGTGATACGCGGTGAAACGGCCATGCCAGAGATCATCGACAAAAGGGTAAACCTGGAATTCGCTCTGGGGCACCATCTGCACTGTATGGTAGCCCAGATCCCCAACCGCCTCAGGCGGGCGGCGGCGGGCTTCGGTCTGGTCGACCCGGATGAGAAGTGGCGCATGGTCCGGTCGGTACTGGAATTGGTTGCCGCCGGCGAGGGAAATCTGAAGAAACTGCAGTTCCTGATCTTTCCGGAATCGTGCTTGCCCGCCTCCCGGTTCGATGACCTGCTGGCGGTGATCGAGCGACGTTTCCGCCCCAACACTATTACCGTTTTCGGCATTGAGCACATCCGTCTGCGGCAGTACCGTGACCTGCTGGAACGCTTCCGGTCCGATAATCCCGAAGCGATCGGTCTGGTGGACCGGGATATTGATTCGGGTGATGTGCTGGACATGCCGGTCAACTGGTGTTGCATCGCCATCAAGGAGGCCGACGGCCGGCTGCGGGTCTTCCTGGAAGCCAAGAGCCATCCCTTCCACGGCGAGGAGTACATCGACGCCTTCCACGACCTTTACCGGGGCAGGCACTTCTACCTTTTCCGCAGCAGGCCGTCCTGCTTCAACTTCATGGCCATCATCTGCCTCGATTATCTGTACCGCGACCTGTACAGCTCCAATATCCGGCAGATCGTCGATCATGCCAATCGCCTGTTCTTCTCGACCCGCCAGGGACTGGACGCCCTGTTCGTGATCCAGTGCAACCCGAAGCCGGAGCATCCGGCCTACCGGGACGTGATCAGCGGCTTCTACGGGGAATACCTGGAAGACACGCCGGGTGTGCGGGAAACGGTAACGGTTTTCGGCAATGCATCCGATGAGACCAGGATCGATGACCATCCCGAAGGAGATGGTTTCGGCAATTCTTCGGTGGTGATCAACCGACATCACCGACTGGCCCGGGTCCTGTTCTCGGAATTTTCCACCGACGATTTCGGAGGGGCGCCGGTCTGCCGGCTACGGTTCGGACAGAGTACGCGCCTGCTCTATTTCAATCTGCCGCTGCACCATGAGATCGATCCGCGGACCACGCGGGTTCCCTTGAAGGTGCACGCCATCATGAGCAGTGACGGGACAGGGGGCTGGCGGAAAGTCCCGATTGAAGAACAGGCTTTTGCCGGGTATGAAATCGCGCAGACAGCCGATGCAGTGCAATAACATCGCAGTATTCAAATTTTGGCCCGTGAATCGGGACCGGGAGAACGTACATGTCAAAAGACAAACTGTGGGGCGGCCGCTTCACCCAGCCCACCGACAAGTTCGTTGAAGAGTTCACCGCTTCGATCGAATTCGACAAGCGTCTGTATCATCAGGATATCCGCGGCTCGATTGCCCACGCCCGCATGTTGGGCCAGCAGGGCATCATTCCGCTGGAGGACGTGCAGGCCATCGTCCATGGCCTGCAGCAGATCCTGCAGCAGATCGAAGCCGGCACCTTCGACTTCTCGATCAGCCTGGAAGACATCCACATGAACATCGAGGCACGCCTGTCTGCCAGCATCGGAGAGGCGGGCAAGCGCCTTCATACCGGCCGTTCCCGCAACGATCAGGTGGCACTGGACATTCGCCTGTACCTGCGCGATGAAATCGCCGCAATCGTTACCTACATCGACCTGCTGATCGATGCGCTGCTGACCCAGGCCGAAGAGAACCTGGATGTGGTCATGCCCGGTTTCACCCACCTGCAGACCGCCCAGCCGATCCTGTTCGCCCACCACCTGATGGCTTACGTCGAGATGTTCAAGCGGGACAGGGCCCGTCTGGAAGACTGCCTCAAGCGCGTCAACGTGCTGCCCCTGGGGGCCGGCGCCCTGGCCGGTACGACCTTCCCCATCGACCGCGGGTATGTGGCCGAGCAGCTCGATTTCCCGGCAATCACACGCAACTCCCTGGATGCCGTTTCGGACCGCGATTTCGCCCTGGAATTCCTGGCGGCCGGGTCGATTCTGATGATGCACCTCTCGCGCTTTTCCGAAGAGTTGATCCTGTGGTCCACCAGCTCCTTCCGGTTCATCGAGCTGTCGGATGGTTTCTGCACCGGCTCCTCGATCATGCCCCAGAAGAAAAATCCCGATGTTCCCGAACTGGTGCGAGGTAAAACCGGGCGGGTGTACGGCAACCTGATGGCGCTTCTGACGGTGATGAAGTCCCTGCCGCTGGCCTATAACAAAGACATGCAGGAGGACAAAGAGCCGTTGTTCGATACCATCGACACCGTCAAGGGCAGCCTGAAGATCTTTGCCGACATGATCAGGGAAATGCGCATCAATGCCGGCAACATGCGCAAGGCAGCCGGAGACGGCTTCTCCACTGCCACCGATGTTGCCGATTACCTGGTGCGCAAGGGGCTGCCGTTCCGGGATGCCCACGAGGCGGTCGGCAATGCGGTCAAATACTGTATCGAAAACGAGATGGAGCTGGACGAACTGTCACTGGCCGAATGGCAGCTGTTTTCACTCCACTTCGCGGATGATATCTTTGCGGCCATCACGGTGGAAGCGAGCACCGATGCGCGCAACGTTCCCGGCGGAACCGCACGGGAGCAGGTGTGGGGTGAAATCATGCGCTGCAGGGAAGGCAAGTAGCTCCAATGTACTGCGACTTTTTCGGCTTCAAGGAAAAACCGTTTACCATCACGCCGAATCCGCAGTTCATCTTTCTGAGCCGCAATCATCGTGAGGCTTTTGCCCACCTGGTGTACGGCATCGACAACCACGCCGGTTTCATCGCCATGACCGGTGAGGTTGGTACCGGCAAGACCACATTGCTGCGCACCCTGCTCTCCGAACTGAGCCACGAGCAATACCGCTCGGCACTGATCTTCAATCCCTGCCTGTCGGGCGAACAGCTGTTGTCAGCCATTTGCCGCGAATTCGGAATCCAAGCGGCACAGGAAAACCATTCCGGCTATCTGGATGCCCTGGGCAAGTTTCTGCTGGACCAGCATCGCGAAGGGCGCACCGTTGTGCTGGTGATCGACGAGGCCCAGAACCTGGCGCCGGATGTGCTGGAACATGTGCGCATGATTTCCAACCTTGAGACCGAGCGCGACAAACTGGTCCAGATCATTCTGGCAGGTCAGCCCGAGCTTGACGATGTCTTGGGGCGGCATGATCTTCGCCAACTCCGCCAGCGCATTACCGTGCGTTGCCGGTTGGTACCGATGGGACAGGCCGACACGGGCGATTATATCGATCACCGCTTGCGGGTGTCCGGGTGCCGTATTCCGGGGCTCTTTTCCCGCGGCGCCATCAGGCGCATATACCGTTTTTCGGGCGGTATTCCCCGGCTGATCAATATCGTCTGTGAACAGGCCCTCGTGCTGGCCTGGACGAGGGAAAGCCTGTCGGTCACTCCCCTGATGGCCAGCCAGGTGATTGCCGGAGTTATGCCCGTTTCTAAACGCAGCCGGGTTTTTGCGCGACTGAGAACATGGCTGACAGGAAAGTGAGATTGCGCGCATGAGTTACATTCTCGATGCACTGAAGAAGCTTGAACACGAGAAGGCCAGGAAAAAGCGGGGAACAGGCATGTCCTGTATCTCTGGGGAGCTGTTCGCGGATGAGCACCGTCCTACCGGTGGTGGCGGCGTATGGAAAGTGGCTGTTGTTGTGGCTGTAGCCTCGCTGGCAACCTTCGGCGCCACATGGTTTCTGCTCCGGGGCGATGGGCCGGCACCTAAGCGGGACGTAAAGCCTCCGTCCGTTGCGGCCCCGGCAGTATCCCAACCCGCCCCCGTTGCCGTACCCTCACAGCTGGCTGCTGCGCCGCATTCAGCCTCTGCCCCGGTACAGCCTCCTGTGTCCGTTCCCGCACCTATCTCTACGGCAGCCCCCGTGACAGCGACAGCTGCAGCTACCGTGGCTCCGGTTGAAAAGGCCGCCGTGCCTGTTCCGGTCAGGACAGCCCGCAGGAAGCCGGCAGTGCCGGTCAGGGAACGCTCGGAGCCGTCGAAGGATCAGATGGCAACGGCTGTACCTGGTCAGGTGGAACTGCAGCCAACGCCCCCTCCGGTCGACCTCCGAGTGTCCGGGATCGCCTGGCAGGACACGCGCAGTGCCAGCAGGGCCGTCATCAACGGCTTTCTCCTGCAGGAGGGGAATGTCGTCTCCGGGGCGAAGATTACCGAAATCCTTCCGGATCGGGTGCGGTTTTCCCTGTCCGGAAGATCCTTCGATGTTCCCCTGGTCGCTTCCGGGGCTTCGGCTGCCGGAAAGTAATCCCATCCACACTCAGAGGTTTTGATGCGTGTCCTTGTCTGCCTGCTCACCATTCCCCTGTTTCTCGCCGCGTGCGGAAAAAAGGGTGCCCTGATCTATCCCGAGATGCTGGTGCCGGCTGCACCATCAGCCGTCAGCACACAGCAGACCGGCACAATCGTGAAACTCTCGTTCGTTGCGCCGCAGCGGGACCGTGCCGGCCGTAGTCTGAGGGATCTGGTAGGCATCAAGGTGCTCCGGCGGGAGGCCATCACCGGCCAGAGTGACAGCTGCAGCGCCTGCGTCGCAGACTTTGCCCTTTTTCACAAGCTTTACATGGATCTTCCCGACCAAGCGGTGCGGCGCTACGGCAGCCTGATGATGCTGCTCGACACCGATGTCAGAATCGGCTCCGACTACAGTTACATCGTTGTCGCCTACAATGGGGACGATCATGACGGCGAACCGGCGGCTCCGGTGACGGTGAGCATGGTGCCGGCACCGGAGTCCCCCGCGCTGACCGCTACCGCCGAACCAACGGAAATACGGTTGAAATTCACGGCCCGCCCCCCCCGCCAGGGTATCGTCATCGGCCACAATCTGTACCGTGTCGTCAAGGGCGAGCCGATGTCCTACCTCCCGCACAACAAGGAACTGCTCACGGGTGATACCTTTGTGGATGTCGGTCTGGAGCGGCGGGTCATCTACAGCTATGTGGCAAGAACGGTGCTAAAGCTTCCGTCGGGGGCGCTGGTCGAAAGCGATGCTTCGGCCGAGGTGAGTGTGCAATTGCTCGATGAGTGACAAGACGGATTGCATTGTTAAATATGTAATAACAAAAAAGGCGCCCCTCGGGGGGCGCCTTTTTTGTTCTGCTTGTTTCAGGTACTCTTGAATTACTTGGCAACGGTCTCGGCCAGCTTGACAGCGATATCCTTGTAGGGGTTGGCGAACAGGATGATCAGGCAGACAACCAGGGCGTAAATTGCCAGAGACTCGATCATGGCCAGACCGATCATCATGGTGGTCAGGATCTTGCCGGAAGCGCCGGGGTTGCGGGAAACGCCTTCTACGGCGCTTTTGACTGCCAGACCCTGGCCAATGCCGGTGCCGACGGTGCCCAGTGCCATACCAATACCTGCTGCCAGAACGCACATCGTGAAAAAGCTCATCTTACTTCTCCTCTCGGGGTGTGATTATCCTAAATGGTATAGGATTGGAAAAACAGATTAAGGTCAAGGTTGAGGAAAGGTATTGCTGAACCTTAACCTCTACCAGATTGTTAGTGTGCCTCTTCCAGGGAGCCCTGGATGTAGATCATTGCCAGCAGCATGAACACGAAGGCCTGGATGAAGGAAACCAGTACGCCCATCAGCATCATCGGCAGCGGAACCAGGAAGGGAGCCAGGCCGAAGAAGATCATCAGCACCAACTCATGGCCGTTCATGTTGCCGAAGAGACGCAGGGTCAGCGACACAGGACGGCTCAGGTGGCCGATAACTTCGATGAAGAACATGATCGGAGCCAGCCAGGCGATCGGCCCGCAGAAGTGCTTGAAATAGTGGAAACCATGGTGCTTGATCCCCACCACGTGGGTTGAAAGAAAGACGATGATGGCGCAGGCAGCAGTCGTATTGATGTTGGCGGTCGGCGGAAAGAAGCCGGGAACCAGGCCGATCAGGTTGGAAACGAGCACGAAAATGGCCAGGGTGGCGATCAACGGGAAAAAGGGACGGCCATGTTCGCCCATGGTCTCGACGATCATGTTCTCGATGCCGCCGACAACCACTTCCATGAAATTCTGCAGGCCGCTCGGAATCGTCTTCAGGGCGGAGGTTGCCAGCACCGACAGCACCAGCAGCAGTATGATGATCAGCCAGGTATAGGCAATGGCATCGGCGCTGGCTTCGCTGATGTGCAGCGGGGCCAAGAGTGAGCGGAAGAACTCGAGAAACAGTAACGGGTGAACCATGAGACCTAACCTCCTGTGCGCACGGCACGATATATTGAAAGTGCGATGATGTTTGCGACGATGACCGACAATCCTGTCAGAAGTCCAGCCAAAGAAACCCAGCCCGACACGATCAGAAAATAGAGTATCAGTCCGGTAACTACAATACGGGCGACAAACCTCAGTTGGGCATAGAGGCCCGGTCTGGAGGGCAGCAGTCCCAGGATGCGCTGAAGAACGTTGCGCATCCAGACGAAGTTGACCAGGGCAATTATCCCGCCCGTCAGAATACCCAAGCCGGTTTTTACGGAAAAGAAAACGAATCCACCGATGGTCAGAACCAGAAGGAGGCCAACGCTTCCTTTGAGGATGACCGCGAAGAGGTTTTCCTCATTTATCGCCGTCATCATTCCTGCGGATCTCCCTGCCGGCTATTACGTAGATGTTTTTGAAGCCGGCCGCGATTCCGATAAAAAGAAAGATATAAAAGAACCAGGGTTTTGTCCCAAGCCAACGGTCCAGAGTCAGACCGAACCAGACGCCGATGCCGATCGCGAGTACAACCGATATCCCCATACTGGATACCAGCGCCAAGCTGCGGAAGATATCCTTTTTATCACGGTTCATGCGTATTTATCCGACACTAAAACCGGTATTCAATAGCACGGCGGCTATCACCATGTCAAATTAATAAGGCTTTACCGGAGCGCTTTAAAGCATTTGGCTGCCGCAGCAATGGTGCGTTCGATGTCCGCGTCGGTATGGGCAGCCGAGACGAAGGCGGTTTCAAACTGTGACGGTGCCAGATAGATGCCTTCCTCCAGCATGCCCAGAAAATAGCGGGAGAATGCCTTGGTGTCGCAAGCGGCAGCGGTGGACCAGTCATATACTTCGCCCGGCGTAAAGAAGGCGCAGAACATGCTGCCTACCCGGGTGGAATAAATGGGGTAGCCTGCCTGTTTGGCAGCGGCGGAGATCCCGTCGGCAACGGCCCGGCTCTTCTCCTCGAGTGCCGAATAAAAGCCCGGTTGTTTCAGCAGCGAAAGCGTGGCGATGCCGGCGCTCATGGCGAGCGGGTTGCCGGAAAGGGTGCCGGCCTGATACACGCCCCCGTTGGGAGACAGTTTTTCCATGATCTCGCGTTTACCGCCGAAGGCGCCCACCGGGAGTCCGCCGCCGATGATTTTGCCCAGGGTGGTCATGTCGGGGGTGATTCCATAGAGTTCCTGGGCACCGCCGTAGGCGACGCGGAATCCGGACATCACTTCGTCAAAGATCAGAACGATCCCTTCGTTGGTGCAGATCTCACGCAGTCCTTCCAGAAAGCCTTCCCGGGGAGGCACGGTTCCCATATTGCCGGCTACGGGTTCCACGATGATGCAGGCAATCTGCCCGGGATTTTCCGCGACCAGTGTTTTTACCGAGGCGAGGGAGTTGTATTCTCCGGTGAGGGTGTGTTTGGCAAAATCGGCAGGCACACCGGGCGAATCGGGTACGCCGAACGTTGCGGCGCCGGACCCGGCCTTGACGAGCAGTGAGTCGGCATGGCCGTGGTAGCATCCGGAAAACTTGAGAATCTTGTCGCGTCCGGTGAAGCCGCGGGCAAGGCGTATGGCACTCATGGTCGCCTCGGTGCCGGAGCTGACCATGCGGACCATTTCGATGGAGGGAACCGCATCGATAACCATTTCGGCCAGGGTAATCTCGAGCTTCGTCGGTGCGCCGAAGCTCGCGCCCTTTTCTAGGGCGGATTTCACGGCATCCACCACCTGCGGGTGGCAGTGCCCCAGGATCATGGGTCCCCAGGAGCCTACATAGTCAGTGTAAGAATTGCCGTCTTCGTCGCTGATCGTGCAGCCGGCCGCCCTGGTTATGAAAAGGGGGTCGGCTCCGACCGATTTGAATGCCCGTACCGGACTGTTGACGCCGCCGGGGATGGATGCTTTTGCCTGTTGAAAAAGCACGCTGGAACGGTGGTGATTCATGTCGTTAATCCCCTTCTGTCGGCAAGGACCAGATGCCGTGGAATATGCTGACCAGCAGAAATGCGTAGCATACTGTATGCAGCTGTGTCAAGGGTAATGAGCCAATTTCATTCAAAAAAACTTTGCCGAGCCGAGCCGTCAGCGCCTGTTTATCAGTACGTTTCCCGCCGGAAAAATAATCTTGACAAAGAACCCTGATTACCCTATTTTCTCAACTGTTTTGTATACAGTATACCGTAACGCCGTGAGGAGGAATTTTTCATGCTTGGTGCCTATTTACCCATACTTCTGCTTGTGATCGTGGCGATATCTTTCGGGCTTGTCTCGTTGGTCATGTCGTCGATCATCGGACCGAAGAAGTTTTCTGCCATTAAGCAAGCTCCATACGAGTGCGGATGCGAGCCGGTGGGAACGGCGCGGGAGCGCTTCTCGATCAAGTTCTACCTGATTGCGATGCTTTTCATTCTGTTCGACATTGAGGCTGTGTTTCTCTATCCCTGGGCGATTCTTTACAAGAAGCTCGGTGTGTTCGGCTTGGTAGAGATGGGTCTCTTTATTGTCATTCTCTTTGTCGGTTATATTTATGTCTGGAAAAAAGGAGCACTGGAATGGGAGTAGAGAATCCGCTCGGCGAGAATATCATAACCACGTCGCTTGATGCGCTGGTGAACTGGTCGAGGAAGTCGTCCATCTGGCCGATGACCTTTGGTCTGGCGTGCTGTGCCATCGAGATGATGGCTACCGGCGCATCCTCCCATGACCTTGATCGTTTCGGTATCATTTTCCGTGCCTCACCGCGTCAGGCCGACTGCATCATCATTGCCGGTACGGTTACCAAGAAAATGTTGCCGGTAATCAAGACCGTGTACGAGCAGATGCCCGAGCCCAAGTGGGTGATCGCCATGGGGGCCTGTGCCTGCTCCGGTGGTGTGTTTGACACCTATAGCGTTGTTCAGGGTATCGACGAGGCGCTGCCGGTCGATGTTTACATTCCGGGTTGTCCGCCACGTCCCGAGGCGCTGCTGTTCGGCATCATGAAGCTGCAGGACAAGATCATGAAAGAGAAGAACTCGTTCGGATCCGCGCTCGGTCTGGGGCAGAGGATCACCTCCGCCGCCTGATTGATCCATGTGGTAGTTGAATAAAATCAAATCCCAGAAAAGGGTTGGAATCATGGCAGAAAACAATCGCGCAGTAATCAAGCTGAAGGAGCAGTTCGCTTCCTCGATTCTCGAAGTGAGAAAATTTCGTGACGAGGTCACTGTCACCGTCAAGAAGGATGATATCCTGCCCATCCTCTCGTTTCTCAAGCAGTCTCTCCAGTACAACATGCTCACTGACGTGACTGCGGTTGACTACCTGGGAAAGAAGGATGAACGTTTTATGCTGGTTTACCAGCTCTTTTCCATAGCCAACAAGGATCGGCTGCGCATCAAGGCACCGGTGGCCGAGGCCGACGGGCGCATCCAGAGCGCTACCCAGGTTTGGGGGACTGCCAACTGGCTCGAACGCGAAGTCTTTGACCTGTTCGGCATCGTCTTCGAAAATCATCCCAATCTGACCCGCATCCTGATGACGCCTGATTGGGAGGGATACCCCCTGCGCAAGGATTATCCGCTCCAGGGGCCTGACCGTGAGCCGTACAAAGGGCGCCTGTCGTAGCGTTGAAATAATTCCGTTTTTGGATTTCGAACTTAAGAAGAGGCGATAATGGCTACTACGGAAAAAATGACATTGAACATGGGCCCGCAGCATCCCAGTACCCACGGGGTTCTGAGGCTGGTACTCGAGCTGGATGGCGAGGTGATCACCAAGGTAACCCCTGATATCGGTTACCTGCACCGTGGCGTGGAAAAACTGTCGGAAAACCGGACCTATCATCAGGTTCTGCCGCTGACCGACCGCCTGGACTACCTGGCACCCATGAGCAACAACCTCGGATACATTCTGGCAGTGGAAAAACTGCTTGATATCCAGGTGCCCGAACGTGCTCAGACAATCCGGGTGATCATGGCCGAAATGACACGTCTCAAGTCGCATCTGGTCTGGCTGGCCTGCCACGCCCTCGATATCGGCGCCATGACGGTCTTTCTCTACTGTTTCCGCGAGCGCGAAGTTGTCATGGAGACCTACGAGCTGATCTCCGGGGCTCGCATGACCTCCAACTTCTTCCGCGCCGGTGGGCTTTCCATGGATGTTCCGCCGGAATTCGAGGCCAAGGTGCGCGCGTTTGTCAACGAAATGCCGGCGAACCTCGATACCTACGAAGGCCTGCTGACTACCAACCCCATCTGGCTGAAGCGTACCGTGGGTAATGGCGTCATTTCCGCCGAGAACGCAATTGATATCGGCCTTACCGGTCCCGCACTGAGGGGTTCCGGCGTTGACTGGGATATGCGCCGCGACAACTCCTACAGTGGTTACGAAACCTACCAGTTCAAGGTGCCGGTTGGCCAGAACTGTGACACTTTTGACCGTTACAAGGTGCGTCTGGTTGAAATGCGCGAATCCTGCAAGATCATCCAGCAGGCCCTCGACCGTCTCAAGCCCGGTCCCGTGCTGGCTGACTGCCCCCACGTGTGCTATCCGCCCAAGGAAAATGTCTACAACAGCATCGAAGGCCTGATCCACCACTTCAAGATCGCTTCTGAAGGGTATCCGGTGCCGGAAGGAGAGGTCTACCAGGGAATTGAGGCTCCCAAGGGCGAACTCGGCTACTACATCGTCAGCGAAGGTGGCAACAGACCGTACCGCCTGAGAATCCGTCCACCTTCATTCGTAAATCTTCAGGCGCTGGAGCAGATGTCTACCGGAGCCATGGTTGCAGACTTGGTGGCCGTGATTGGTACCCTGGACATCGTTCTGGGCGAAATCGACAGATAATTTCCGTACGATTCAAAGGAGATGGCGCGCATGAGTGACGCGGTAGCGCAACAGACTGAACAGCAGGAACCGGAGATTGATCTTTCCATCGCCGACGCGGTAATCGATAAATACATAGATATTCCTGGCAACCTGATGCCGGTTCTTCAAGGTGTACAGGATGAATACGGGTATATTCCGCACGTGGTGGCAGACCATATTGCCGAGCGGCTGAATGTTTACCCCAGCCAGATCTATGGCGTGCTTACTTTTTACGCCCAGTTTCACCTCAAGCCGAGAGGGCGTTTCATCATTCGCGTATGCGTCGGAACCGCCTGTCACGTTTCGGGCGCTCCGCGCATCGTTGAGACCTTTTTTGACAAGCTTGGCATCGGTCATGCCGAAACCACCCCCGACCTTCGCTATACCTTTGAAAAGGTCGCCTGTCTGGGTGCCTGCGGCATGGCGCCGCTGGCCATGGTCAACGACGATACCTTCGGCAAGATGACGGTCCAGAAGGTTGACGAGATAATTGCCGAATACAACCAGCGGCCGATGAAATAGGACCGACTCAACCACTCCAGCAGAGGACAGAGCGTTATGGGCGAAGCAATAAAGATTCTGATATGTCAAGGAACCGGCGGCATTTCGGCCGGGGCGAAAAAGGTTGAGGCCGAGTTCCGGCGGGTGCTTCAGGAAAAGGGCGTTGACGCAGTAGTTGGCAAGCGGTGCGAGGTCATACATACCGGTTGCCGTGGTCTGTGCGCCAATGACGTTCTGGTGGATATCATCACCGAGGAACAGGGGCGGATCACCTACGACTTCGTCCAGCCCGAAGAGGTGGAGAAACTCGTCGACGAGCATATCGTCGCCAAGACGACCATTGAAAAACGCAAGGCCAAGCCGTACTACAACACTTTCGTCGATGCCCAGATGCGCGTGGTCATGACCGGTTGCGGTCAGATCAACCCCGACAGCATCGAGGCTTATAAAGAAGAAGAAGGTTTCAAGGCGATCGAGAAATGCATCAAGTCCATGAAGCCGGAAGAGGTCATCGAAGAGGTCAAGAAATCCGGTCTTCGCGGCCGTGGGGGCGGTGGCTTTCCCACCGGCATGAAGTGGTCCTTCTGCAAGGCCTCGCCCGGTGACCACAAATACCTGATCTGCAACGCCGACGAGGGCGACCCGGGCGCGTTCATGGACCGCTCCCTGCTGGAAGGGGACCCCTACTGCATTATCGAAGGCATGATGATCGCCGCCTACGCCATCGGCTGCGATTTCGGCTATGTCTATGTCCGCGCCGAATACCCCCTGGCAGTGCAGCGTCTGCAGCACGCCATTGACGTCTGCTACGAAAAGGGCTATCTGGGCAAGAACATCCAGGGTTGGGGCTTCGATTTCGACATGCGCATCAAGATGGGTGCCGGCGCTTTCGTCTGCGGTGAGGAAACCGCGCTGATGGCCTCCATCGAAGGTCATCGCGGCATGAGCCGTCCCCGCCCGCCGTTCCCGGCCGTACGCGGCCTGTGGGGCAAGCCGACCAACATCAATAACGTCGAGACCTTCGGCAACGTTCGGCACATCATCAACAAGGGCGCCGAGTGGTACGCTTCGCTGGGCACAGAGACCACCAAGGGGACCAAGATTTTCGCCGTTACCGGCAAGGTCAAGCATACCGGTCTGGTCGAGGTTCCGGCAGGCATGACTGTCCGTTCGGTTATCTATGACGTCTGCGGCGGTATCCTCAACAACCGCAAATTCAAGGCCGTCCAGGCCGGTGGCCCTTCCGGCGGCTGTATTCCGGGTGAGATCCTGGACACGCCGGTCGACTACGACTCCCTGATCAAAGCCGGCGCCATGATGGGTTCCGGCGGTCTGGTCGTCATGGACGAGACCACCTGCATGGTGGACGTGTCTCGCTTCTTCCTTACCTTCACCAGGATGGAGTCCTGCGGCAAGTGTGTTCCCTGCAGGATCGGCCTCAAGGTCATGCTCGACATTCTCGAGCGTATCACCGAGGGGCGCGGCGAGCCGAGTGACATCGACACACTGCTCGATCTGGGGGCCTCCATCAAAAAGGCCTCTCTCTGCGGACTCGGCCAGACGGCTCCGAACCCGATTCTGTCCACCATCAATTATTTCCGCGACGAATACGAGGCGCACATCAATAACAAGCGTTGTCCCTCCAACTGCTGCAAGGAACTGCTGCTGTGGCAGGTAGTGGAAGACAAGTGCGTCAAGTGCGGTGCCTGCAAGAAGGCCTGCCCTGTGGATGCCATCGTATGGGAAAAAGGCCAGCTGGCCTGGCTTGACAAGGAAAAATGCACCAAGTGCAAATCCTGCTACGATGCCTGCCGGTTCATGGCAATTGAATAGCCTGAATACTCGAACGAACAGTCAAACTCACGGAAGAGGGTTGAGATGGTAAATCTTACGATAGACGACAAACAGGTCACAGCGCCCAAAACCGCGACCATTTATGAAGCGGCCAAATTGAACGGGATCAACATCCCGATCCTGTGCCATGATAGCAAACTCAAGCCGTTCGGCGCATGCCGCATGTGCCTGGTTGAAGTCGAGCAGATGAAGGGACGCCAGATTCCGGCCTGTACCACCCCGGTGACCGAGGGCATGATCATCCGCACCTCGACCCCTGATATCGTCAAGGCCCGCAAGATGGTGCTGGAGCTTTTGCTGCTCAACCATCCGATCGACTGTCCGGTATGCGACAAAGGCGGCGACTGCGATCTGCAGAACCTGACCTACGAGTATCAGGTCAGCGCCAATCGATTTACCGACGAGAAATTCCAGCACGAAATCGACTACAACAATCCGCTCATAGAGCGCGACATGAACCGCTGTGTCCTGTGCGGCAAATGCGCCCGCATCTGCGACGAGGTGGTTTCCTTCGGTGCACTGACCTTCATCGACCGCGGCATCGAAACCAAGATCGGCTGCGAGTTCGAAGGCGCTCTCAACTGTGAGTTCTGCGGTTCCTGCGTTTCCGTCTGCCCGGTGGGGTCCCTTCTGGCACGCCCGTTCAAATTCAAGGCCCGCTTCTGGGCGCTCACCAAGCAGAAATCAGTCTGCGGTTACTGCGGCACCGGCTGCAATCTGACTCTCGGCGTTCAGGACAACAAGGTCCTGACCACTATCTACGACGCCGAACAGGGATTCCACAAAGGATTGCTGTGCGCACGCGGCCGCTTCGGCTATCAGTTCATCAACAACGACAAGCGGCTGACCAAACCGATGGTCCGCAAAGACGGCGCCCTGAGGGAAGCCAGCTGGGACGAAGCTCTGCAGTTCGTAGCCGGCCGGCTCAAGGGGGGCAATGTGGCGGCACTCTCCACGGCCCGTCTGACCAACGAAGAGTTCGTCCTGTTCAAGGACCTGATGAAACTTGCCGGGTCTGCCAGCTACGACCATTCCGCCGGTTACGCCCATTCGGCCCTGACGAAAGGTCTTTCCAGGAGCTTCGGGGTAGCCGCCTCAACCGCGACCATCCTCGACATCCAGAAAAGCGACCTGTTGCTGGTGATCAAAACCGATGCCTATGAAACTCACCCGGTCGTCGGTTTCGAAATCAACCAGGCTGTCAAGAACAAGGGGGTTAAGCTCAGTATCCTGTCCGACAAGCGCGGCAAGCTCGGCAAGCTTCCCGGTGCAAAGACCCTCGTGCACGCGCCCGGCACTGAAATTGCCCTGCTGAACGCCATCACAAAGGTCATTCTCGATGAGAAGCTCACCGCCGGAACCGCTGCCTCGGTCGCCGGTTTTGCAGAGCTCGAGCGAGCACTGTCCGATTTCACTCCCGAAGCCGTTGCAGGACAGACCGGGATCGATGCTGCCAGCATCGTTCAGTTTGCCCGTGACTATGCCTCTGCCGAAAAGGCGCTGATCATATTCCCGACCGGTTTGGCCTATCCCGGCCACAATGCTGACTTGGCAAGTGCCGCTGCGAACCTCGCCATCCTGACCGGCAAGCTCGGTACGGAAGGCAGCGGCGTGCTCTGCATGGCCGAGAAGAACAACAGCCAGGGTGCTGTCGATATGGGCTTCTATCCCGCCAACGGCGGCAAGGACGCAGGCCAGATCCTGGAGGATTGCGCGTCGGGATCGGTCAAGACCCTCTTCGTGGCCGGCGAAAATCCGCTGGTGTCCTATCCTGACCGCAGCAAGGTTTCCGCAGCCCTGGACAAGGTCGATTGCCTGATCGTTTCTGACCTGTTCCTGAGCGAAACCGCTGCCATGGCCGATGTTGTGCTGCCGGCCTGCTCGTTCGCCGAAAAGGAAGGTACCTTCACTTCCGTGGATCGCCGCGTCCAGTATTTCAAGCCGGCCATTAAAAAGGTTGGTCTCAGCAAATCCGACTTCGAAATCTTCAGCGTATTGATTAATCTGCTCGGAGGACAGGCCCCCGCATCTCCTGCAGCCGCATTCGCTGATATTGCTGCCTCCGCCCCCGGCTACGCAGGCATGTCCTACGCGAAATTGGGAGAAGAGGGCGCTTTCGCACCGGTTGACGTCAAGCCTGCCCTGGTGGCACCCGCTGTCGTCCGCCCCACTGTCGAGCAAGGGAAACTGGCTCTGCTGGTGGGCAGCGTACTGTACCACTGCGGTACATTGTCCCAGTACGGCGAAGGCCCAATGTACGTCTGCCCCGAAGGGTATGTCGAAATCTCGCGGGCTGACGCTGCAGCGCACAAGGTTTCCGAAGGCGATCTGCTGACGGTGACCTCTTCTACCGGCAGCACGCAGCTCAAAGCAAGAATTTCTCCGCGCCTGCCGGCTGGCGTGGTCTTTGCCCCTTACCACTTTGAAGCGGCACAAGTGAACACAATCTGGAGCGGCGCAGCCGTTACCTGGGTCACAGTGGGCAAATAGCTAATAACCAAACGTTCTCGGACTATTTCATAATCCAAGGAAAGAGGGTCAGATGGGAATCGAGATTTTAGGATTACCGATGATGTACTACATCGCAATGGTTGCCAAGGTGCTGGTGGCATTTGTCTTCGTGCTGCTGACAGTGGCCTATGCCACCTATGCCGAGCGTAAGATCATAGGTCACATGCAGGTACGCCTGGGACCCATGCGCGTAGGCTGGCACGGCTTGCTGCAGCCGATTGCCGATGGGGTGAAGCTGTTCTTCAAGGAAGAGATCATTCCGACCAGTTCCAGCACCTTTGCCTTTCTGGTGGCTCCACTGATCGCGCTGATCCCGGCCTTCATCACCTTTGCGGTCATCCCCTTCGGCGGAGTCATTGAAGTCGCCGGTTACCCGATTCCGCTCCAGATTGCCAGCTACATCGATACGGCCACCGGCAGGGTTTATGACCTCAACGTCGGCGCGCTGTATATTCTTGCCATGTCTTCCCTGGGCGTTTACGGCATCGTCCTTGCTGGCTGGGCCTCCAACAGTAAATACTCGTTGATGGGGGGGCTGCGAGCCTCGGCCCAGATGATCTCCTACGAACTCTCCGCCGGTCTGGCGATCGTGTCGGTATTCATGCTGTCCGGCACCCTTTCGCTGAACCAGATCGTCAATCAGCAGGCAGGCCTGTGGTACGTCTTCAAACAGCCGCTGGCGTTCTTCCTGTTCTTCATCTGCTCTCTGGCAGAGATCAACCGTACGCCCTTCGACCTTCCCGAAGCTGAAACTGAGCTTGTATCCGGTTTCTGTACCGAGTATTCGAGTATGAAGTACGCCATGTTCTTCATGGCTGAATATGCCAACATGGTCACCGTCTGCGCCCTGACTGCCACGCTGTTCCTGGGCGGTTGGCAGGGGCCGCTGGTCGGAGCCTTTCCGCTGCTTGGACCCGTATATTTCATCGCGAAAGTCTACGCGCTGATCTTCGTGTGCATGTGGATTCGTGCCACTCTGCCTCGCTACCGTTATGACCAGCTCATGCATCTGGGTTGGAAAGTACTGCTGCCGTTGTCTCTTGTAAACATCGTGATCACCGGCGTCATCGGTTACTTCGTTAAATAAGCTCAACAACACGCACTTCAAGGACGGAGATGGAATATGAATCCGATTACACCGATAATAAATGGTTTGAAGATCACTCTGAGCCATATGTTCAAGAAGCCGATCACCCTGCAGTATCCGGATGAACGGCCCAAAGTAGCTTCCCGCTTCAGAGGACTGCATGCACTGAACGTTTCCCACAACAAGGCCAAATGTGTGGCCTGTTACCTCTGCCCTACGGTTTGTCCTGCCAAATGCATTACTGTTGAAGCAGCAGAGGATGCCAATCACGACAAATATGCCGCAAAGTATGAAATCGACATGCTGCGCTGCATTTTCTGCGGCTACTGCGTCGAAGCCTGCCCGGTTGATGCCGTTAGGATGACGACCACATTCGAACTGGCCAATTACCGCCGCGAGGATTTCGTCTTCGGCAAGGAAAGACTTTTAGAAAAGAAATAAAGGAGCAGTGCATGGAAACCCTCTTCTTCGCATTCATCACGCTGGTGGCGATCATATCGGCGATCATGGTGATCACCTGCAAGAACCCGATCAACAGCGCGTTGTCTCTGGTAATGACCTTTTTCTGCCTTGCCACGTACTATGTCATGCTGGATGCACCGTTCATGGCCGCTGTGCAGGTGATGGTTTACGCCGGCGCCATCATGGTGCTGATCGTGTTCACCATCATGCTGCTTAATATCCGGGTGGATGCCACCAAGAAGCATTCGCACAAGGTCGTGCTCGGCTCAATCATCGGTTTCTTCACGCTGCTCAATACGGTCTTTCTGCTCCTGAAGAGTCGTGCCGCCACGCCCACCGGGGTTTATAGCGCCGAGGTGATCAAGGCTACCGGCCACACCGAACTGATTGGCAAGGAGATGTTCACCAACTTCCTGCTACCGTTCGAGATCACTTCGATCCTGCTGCTGGTTGCCATTATCGGTGCCGTCATCTTGGCCAAGAAAAAATTATAAACACAGAGGAACGCCTAATGGAAAACCTGAATAGTTATCTCCTCGTCAGTGCGATTTTGTTCTCTATCGGGACCATCGGTGTCCTTACCCGGAAAAATGCCATTGTAATCTTCATGTGCATCGAACTGATGCTGAATGCCGTTAACCTTACGTTTGTTGCACTTTCCCGCTATCTCGGCAATCTGGACGGACAGATCTTCGTCTTCTTCGTCATGACGGTTGCGGCAGCAGAGGCTGCCGTCGGTCTGGCCCTGATGATCGCCTTCTTCAACAACAGGGAGTCCATCGACGTTGAAGACATCAGCTTGATGAAGTGGTAAAGGCTCGGCAGCACCTGCTCAGAGACTACGTTTAACGATTCAATAAAGGAGTCTTTCATGTTTGACTACGTATGGCTGATCCCGCTGTTCCCGCTGGTTGGATTCCTGATCAACGGTTTCTTCGGGAAAAAGATCAAGAATGAAGCGGTCATCGGTGGCATCGGTACCCTCGCGATTTTCCTGTCGTTCCTGGTGTCGTGCGGGATCCTCATGCAAATGATCGGCCTGCCCCCCGAACAGCGCGTGTTCGAGAAGGTAGTCTTTCCGTGGATTCACTCCGGCAATTTCAAGGCTGATATGGCCTTCCTGCTGGATCCGCTCTCCTGCATCATGATCATGGTCGTTACCGGCGTCGGTTCTTTGATCCATCTCTACTCGATTGGCTACATGCACGGCGAGGAGGGCTTCTACCGGTTCTTCGCCTATCTGAACCTGTTCTGCATGTCCATGCTGCTGCTCGTACTGGGCAACAACCTGCTCGTCATGTTCATCGGTTGGGAGGGTGTCGGTCTGTGCTCCTACCTGCTGATCGGCTACTACTTCCATAAGAAATCGGCCGGTGACGCCGCCAAAAAGGCTTTCGTCATGAACCGCGTCGGTGACTTCGGCTTCCTGATCGGCCTGTTCACCCTCTACTGGTGGCTCGGCAGCAACCACAACGTTTGGACCATCAATTTCACCGAGATCAAGGCAGCTTCTAATCTGCTTCCTTACGGCGGCGTCGTTACCGTTGCCGGGCTGTGCTTCTTCCTGGGGGCTACCGGTAAATCTGCACAGATCCCGCTCTACACTTGGTTGCCTGATGCCATGGAAGGTCCGACTCCTGTTTCGGCCCTGATCCACGCGGCTACCATGGTTACCGCAGGTGTCTACATGATCGGTCGTATGAGCTTCGTGTTCATCAAATCCCCGGAAACCATGCTGGTAATTGCTGTGATCGGTGCCGCCACGGCTATCTTTGCTGCAACTATCGGTACTGCCCAGAATGATATCAAGCGCGTTCTGGCCTACTCAACTGTTTCTCAGCTTGGTTTCATGTTCCTGGCCATGGGGGTCGGCGCCTTCACTGCCGGCATCTTCCATCTGATGACGCATGCCTTCTTCAAAGCTTGTCTGTTCCTCGGTTCCGGTTCCGTTATCCACGCCATGCACCACGCCTTGCATCACGGTCATCTGCACGACGATGCCCAGGATATGCGTAACATGGGGGGCCTGAGAAAGCCGATGCCGATTACCTTCCTGACCTTCCTGGTCTCGACTATCGCCATCGCCGGCATCCCCGGTTTCTCCGGCTTCTTTTCCAAGGACGAAATCCTGTGGCAGGCATTTTCCAACCCGTACCACGGGACCACCAATGCCATTCTCTGGGGTATCGGTGCCATTGCGGCCTGCTTTACCGCATTCTACATGTTCCGCCTTGTTTTCATGACCTTCTACGGTGAGTGCCGCATCAATCCCAAGGTCAAGAGCCACCTGCACGAGTCGCCGCTGGTCATCACCATCCCCCTGATGGTACTCGGATTCCTCGCAGTTGTCGGCGGCTACATCGGTCTGCCCAAGCTGATCGGCGAGCTGTTCGGCGGAATTCCCAACTATTTCGAACACTGGCTTGAGCCGGTTTTCGAGCAGGCCAACCACTACGGCGCCAAATATGCTCACGAAGGGGCGCATCACAGCCACTCGCTCGAGTGGGCCCTGATGGCCGGTTCCGTGGTCATCGCTCTGATCGGCATTACGATTGCCTTCACGATGTACGTCAAGAACACCGAACTTCCCAAGAAGTTCACCTCCACGTTCCCTGCACTTCACCGCGCAGTGTACAACAAGTGGTATATCGACGAACTGTACGACTTCGTATTCGTCAATCCCTGCAAGGCCCTGGGCCGCTTTCTCTGGAAGGGATTCGATGTGGTCATCGTGGACGGCATCGTGAACGGTGTTGCCAATGTCGTGATGGGATTCAGTGGAGTGTTCCGCTACATGCAGTCCGGTCTGATCTACAACTATGCCTGGTCTATGGCTTTCGGCGTGGTGGTGATCCTGGGTTATTACGTTTTCAAGTAAACTGACATACGCAATTTGCAATAAAGGAGCATGAATTCATGAGTAACCTACTGAGCCTGACGACATTCCTGCCGATACTGGGTGTCCTGCTGCTGCTGTTCATCCCCAAGGACAGCAAGTCGGTCTTGCGTGGCGTTGCCCTCGGGGTGACCATCGTGACCTTCCTGGTCTCGTTGCCGGTACTCTTCGGCTTCCAGCCCAACGCTGAATACCAGTTTACCGAAAATGTACCCTGGATTGCGGCCGGCCCCTTCGTCATGCGCTACAATGTCGGCATCGACGGTATCAGCCTCTGGCTGGTCATCCTGACCACCTTCATCATGCCGCTGGCCGTGCTTTCCACCTACACGGCCGTGGAAGAGAAGGTCAAGGAATACATGATCTGCCTGCTCCTGCTCGAAACCGGCATGCTCGGCGCTTTCATCGCCCTGGATCTGTTCCTGTTCTACATCTTCTGGGAAGTCATGCTGATCCCGATGTACTTCATGATCGGCATCTGGGGTGGCAAGAACAGAATTTACGCTGCGGTCAAGTTCTTCATCTTCACCATGGTAGGTTCGCTGCTGATGCTGGTAGCCCTGGTCTTCCTTTACTTCAAGGGACAGCAGGCCGGCCTCACCGATTTCAGTCTGCTGCGCTTCTTTGATCTGCGCCTGGACCTTGCAACTCAGGTCTGGTTGTTCCTGGCTTTTGCGTTCGCTTTTGCCATCAAGGTTCCGATGTTCCCTCTGCACACCTGGTTGCCCGACGCACACACCGAGGCACCGACCGCAGGCTCGGTCATCCTGGCCGCCATCCTGCTGAAGATGGGTACCTATGGTTACGTACGCTTCGCCATCCCGCTTTTTCCTGAAGCAGCCCACAAGTTTGCGCCCCTCATTGCCACTCTGGCCGTGATCGGCATCATCTATGCCGCGCTGGTGGCGATGGTCCAGGAAGATGTCAAAAAACTGGTTGCCTATTCCTCGGTGGCTCACTTGGGCTTCGTCATGCTGGGAATATTCGCCTTCAATCAGCAGGGCATTACCGGCGGTATGCTGCAGATGCTGAACCACGGCGTATCCACCGGCGCATTGTTCCTTATCGTCGGCTTCATTTACGAACGTCGGCACACCAGGCTCATTACCGACTTTGGCGGTCTTTCGAAACAGATGCCGATTTTCGCCACCATCTTCATGATCGTAACCTTCTCCTCCGTCGGCCTGCCCGGCACCAACGGATTCGTCGGGGAGTTCCTGGTGCTGATCGGCGCCTTTGAGAGCGAGCTGCGTTGGTGGACCATCATTGCTACCAGCGGTGTGATCCTTTCCGCGGTGTACATGCTGTGGATGTTCCAGCGCGTCATGTTCGGCGAGCTCGATAATCCCAAAAATCAGAAGCTGACCGATCTCAACGGTCGTGAGATCGCGATCATGGTACCTCTGATCGTCCTGATCTTCGTGATGGGGCTCTACCCCAAACCGTTCATCGATACGATGGATCCGGCAGTTAAAAAGCTGGTCAGCCAGATCCGCCCGGCTTCCATGACGGCACAGAATGCTGCAGCCGCCATGCCGGCCGTACCTGCCGTCCAGGTGAACGTACAACAGCCCGAGGGTAATTCCGGGACGGCAGCACCAGTCGAACCCCATGGTGCAGCAGCGCCTGCCGCTGCCAACCCGCACGAAGCGAAGTAAATCAATACACGAGTCTACCCCGACCGGAGGATATTTTAGATGGACATGATTTCAATTCCAGCCGTCAACATGACGCCGATCCTGCCGGAGATCCTGCTCTCCGTGCTGGCCATGGCCCTGCTGCTGATCAATGTGTTTGCTCCCAGCGGCAAGAAGTCCTACCTGGGTTACATCAGCTTCGTCGGCGTCGTTGTTACGGCCGTGCTGGTAGGTGCAGGGTGGAACGGACATGTCGAGAGCTTCAACGGCTCGGTTGTCCAGGACAACTTCGCCTCCTTTTTCAAGATGATTTTCCTGCTGGCCGCAGGCCTGGCCATCCTGATCGCCGACCAGTACATGGAGCGTGAAGACTGCAATCACGGGGAACTTTACCCGCTGATTCTCTTTACGGTAGTCGGTATGATGCTGATGGCTGCCGGCACCGATCTGATGACCATTTTCCTCGGCCTGGAGGTCATGTCGGTCTCCCTGTACGTACTGGCCGGTTTCAACCGCGCCAATGTCAAATCCAACGAGGCCGGTCTCAAATACTTCCTGCTCGGTGCCTTTTCGACCGGATTCCTGCTCTACGGCATGGCTCTCACCTACGGTGCCACCGGCAGTACCCGTATTGCGGTGATCGCCTCCAAGGCGGCACAGATCGGCATTTCTTCCTCCAACATCATGCTGCTGGCCGGCATGCTGCTGATGCTGACCGGATTCGCCTTCAAAATAGCTGCTGCACCGTTTCACATGTGGACCCCTGATGTGTACGAAGGGGCGCCGACACCGATGACCGCTTTCATGTCTGCCGGACCCAAGGCCGCCGGTTTCGCGGCTGCCCTGAGAATCCTGCTGGTCGCGTTCCCCACCATGCAGGCCGACTGGAGCCAGCTGCTCTGGATTCTGGCCGTACTGACCATGACGGTCGGTAACATTACCGCCTTGCGCCAGGACAACATCAAGCGCATGCTGGCCTACTCTTCGATTGCCCACGCCGGTTACGCCCTGGTCGGTTTCACTGCTGCCAACGGTACCGCCACTGCAGGCATTCTGTTCTACATGCTGTCCTACACCTTCATGAACATCGGCGCCTTCGCCGTTCTGGTACTGATCGGCAAAAAAGGCGAGGCCAACGGCAATGTCCAGGATTTTGCCGGGCTTGGCTTCAAACACCCCATTCTTGCACTGGTCATGACCATCTTCCTGTTCTCGCTGGCCGGCATGCCGCCCACCGCGGGTTTCATCGGCAAGTTCTACCTGTTCTCCGGTGCCATCCAGAAGGGGTACATCTGGCTGGCCGTGATCGGTGTTCTCAATAGCGCCGCATCGGTTTACTACTACCTTCGCGTAATGGTGTACATGTACATGAAGGAGTCGACCGAAGAGTTCAGCTGGGTCAATGTTACCACTCCCATTGCCCTGTGTCTGATCATCTCCGTTGCCGGCACGCTGATCCCCGGCATCGTTCCCTCGGTGGTGCTGCAGTTTGCCCAAGAGGCCGCGAAACTCATCTGACGCCCGGACACTACAGTCCACAGTAATGAAAAAGGGGCGGTCTCGTGGAGACCGCCCCTTTTTCATGATTACCCCGTTGCACTATGAAACCTTACGCTCCTGAATCAGCACATAAGGGCTGACAATCACTGCGTCGAAACGCTTTGTCGTTTCGGTGTCCCACGCCTCGATCTGCGCTGCAGACGGTTTGCCGATCAGACCTCCATCAATCCACCTGCCGATGATTCCGGCATCGTCCCCGGCGATTTTTAGCGCCACCTCGGCCAGTTCGAGCGAACCATCCACGGCGATCAGACCGCCGCGTTCAAGGTGCGCACGCAGCCAGGACCATTCCGCCTCATCGATAGTCTGCAATATCTCTTCTTTGGTTGTCACGTTGTTCCCTCTCCGGATCAGTTGTTATCGCCACGTTTCCGTTCATTTCCATAGGCCTCTCTCGTCAGGCCACGCAGACAAAATCCAGTCCTTCACGCAGTCCCAGAGTCGCGCCGAGTGCACGGAACTGCTCTCTGGCACCACGCACGCCGATGGCTACGATCATCCTAAGGCCGTTTGTCCTGGGCATGTCATGGGGGGACACCACTGGAGCACCGTGCAACGTCCGTCCCACCTTGCGGGGATCGACATCCAGCCAGCAGGAGGTCCGGACGCCATGCATCTCCAGCAGGCGCTGCCAGGCCCGTCCCTCCAGGCCGGCCCCGGCAATGATGACGCTGTCGCTGCCGGAAAGGTAGCTACGCAACAGATAATGGGCTTTGCATGATCTGAAGGCGGATACCGAATAGTCGTCGAGGGTGCGGGTAGCACGTTCGGGGTGATCGCGCCAGAAAAACAGCGGCAGGTGCAGACGGGCGAAGCGCGTGCCCATTTCAGCCAGCCGCAGCCAGAGGTCGTAGTCTTCAGCCCAGCCCGAAGCGCGGTATCCGCCGGCCTGTACCAGCAGGGATCGGCGGATCATGACACTGGGGTGAACGAAGGGGGACTCGACGAAGCGGTCGCGCATGATCAGATCATGATCGGCAAGACCATTTTGCCAGGTTTCATACCCGATCATACCCTGTTTCAGAGTCGAGCGGGGAAAGTGGCGGAACCCGCAGGCAACCAGGCCGACATCCGGATGTGCATCAAGAAAGGCTATCTGTCTCGCAAGACGCTGAGGATGGCAGATGTCGTCACCGTCCATGCGGGCCACCAGCGTGGCCCGGCATACTTCCAGGCCGGCATTGAGGGCGGTCACAAGGCCATTGCCCGGCAGCCGCAGCACCCGTACCCGGGGGTCGGCACTGGCAGCTTCGGCCAGAATCTCGGGAGTGGCGTCGGTGGAACCGTCATCGATAGCGATCAATTCCCATTGGGGAAGAGTTTGCCTGAACAGGGAGGATAAGGCGGCCTGCAGGTACCGGGCTTCATTGCGCACCGGCATCAGGATCGAGACAAGCGGCGGTGCGGGCATTACGGTTTGGTCGATCTCATAGCATCCAGGCGTTGCACGGCAGCAGTGGCGGATGGAGAGCCGGGATACTTCCGTATGATCTCCTCATAGAGCTTAGCTGCATGTTCCCGGTTATTCTGCTTCTCTTCAAAGCGGGCCGTATCCAGCAATTCGGCAGCCTTCTTTTCGCCGGAGCAGCCGGCAGAGAGCAGGGTGAGGGCGGCGCATGCCATGAGGACTGCGAGCTTTTTCATGTCCGGGGCTCCTTGATTGAGGAGATATCCTGCAAAAGGGAGAGGCAGTCCACGCAGGAGAGCTACTTGAAATTCTGCCAGATCAGGCGGGCCGTTATGGCCACCACCATGGTGATGAAAATGGGACGGATGAAGCTCGCGCCGCGCAAAACCACCAGCCGGGCGCCTATGCGTGCGCCGATGAACTGGCCCACCCCCATGATCAGGCCCTCGCGCCACAATACCGAGCCCCCCAGGATGAACATGATCAGCGAGGTGATATTGCTGGTGAAATTCATCACCTTGGTGTACCCGGTAGCCTTGATCAGGTTGAAGCCGAGAGCGAAGATAAGGGATATGACCCAGAAAGAACCGGTCCCTGGCCCCAGAAAGCCGTCATAGAAGCCCAGGATCAGCCCGGCAAGCAGAAAGAAGGGGCCGCGCGACATGCGGGGGTGAATGTCATCGAAGCCCATTCTGGGGGTCAGCACCGTGTAAAGGACGATCCCCATCAGCAGCCAGGGGATGACCAGGCGCAGGAGTGCCGGATCCAGAAGCTGCACGGTTACCGTACCAAGAATGGCACCCACTGCCGTGAAAAGGATGCCGGTGCGGCAGTCGCCGAGGCTGACCGTGCCCGAACGGATGAAGGTCAGCATGGCACTGCCCGAGCCGAAGCTGGCCTGAAGCTTGTTGGTACCAAGCGCGACCTGGGGCGGCAAGCCCACTCCGAGCAGGACCGGAACGGTGATCAGTCCGCCTCCGCCGGCAATGGAATCGATCAGCCCGGCGAGCAGCCCGGCCATGAAGAGCAGCGGCAAAACAAGTGGTGCAATCATGGCGTGGCGTAACTCCTCTCCGGCTGTCCAGAGCGATCTGCAGGCGGAAAGATCATACTATTTCTGATCAATGGCGGAAAGCTGCCAGGGGTTGTTCCCCACCGGTCTGGTAACGGTCCAGTACTCCTCGAATTTTACCGGTTCGGTTTTACTCCCCTCCACAACCTGTCCGGATGCATCATCAGTGGTGTAGTCCAGCAGATTGGCATAGATCAGGGTGGTGATGTAGTCCTGGCCCGACTCCTGCCACACCTCGACAATCTCGACATTCCGGACAGCGATATTCTCCAGGCGGTTGGTACGCCGTTCGCGCAGCAAACGGTCGATATCGGCCTGGAATACCTGCCGCATCTGTGGAGTCAGCAGGGCGGCCACCGGTCCCAGGTCGCGATTCATCCAGGCCCCTTGAATCTTGAAGAACAGGTCCATCATGCCGTCGTTAAAGCGCTGCTCGTCAAAATAAGGATCCATCTGGCGGATGTGGGTCAACCCGGTATCGACGTCACCCTGCGGCAACGCATAAGGTTGAGCCGGCTGCTGGTAGGAGGCGGTATCGACCGGTGTGTATTCGGATCGTTGGGGAGCGGCCTCCTCACGTCTTTTTTTGACCATCCGGTAGATCAGATAGGCAATACCGCCGAGCAGGATGATTTCGAACAGGCCAATGCCTCCACCGCTGCCATACCCTCCGCCGAACCCCAGGCTGCGGAACAGCATGCCACCCAGCAGACCTCCGGCGATGCCTCCTGCCATACTGCGCAGGAAACCGCCGCCAGGAGCTTGCTGCGGCACTTGGGGGGGCGGCGTGTACTGACGCTGAGACTGGTTTGGAACAGCCTGCTGAGGGGCGCGGGGAGGGGCATAGCTGCGGGAGCCCCGGCTTCCGCTTGAACGGCTGCTTCCGGCACGCGCCTCGGCTTTTGCGACCATGGTCGTCATGCCAATCATTGAAGCGATCAGGAACATCACCATCATCCCGGTAAATCGTGTTTTCATTTTCGATTCCTCCCCTGTGACGAGGTCAAGCATTGAGATAAATGGTAAGGGTACCATCGGAGTTTTTTTTGGGCAAAGCATTTTTTGTGCAGCAGGCCGGATGCCATGGACGGGATGCTGCGGGACGGACGCTGAAGCGTACCTGAAAAAGGTTTGGGGAAAGCGGCTGCAATGACAGGTGGTGGGGCAGGGGCTCAGGACGGCGGAGAATGCCACGGTAGAAACGGGAACGGCACCTTTGGCTGCGAATGACGCCCCTCTGCAGATACCCTGCGGAACCTGCAGAAACAGTTTCAGCCGCCAAAGCCAACGGGAGTATTCAGGAGGACGAGGCAGGAAAGCATCACCAGCCTGTCGGACTTCGGGCAGCATATCCGCAGCCCCTTATGCCCTGGCCACCAGCCTCTCGAACTGGCCGGGAAACAGCGGTTCGCTGATCAGGTAGCCTTGAATTTCGTCGTACCCGCTCGTGCGAATGGCCGCGAGCTGACTTTCCGTTTCTACCCCGTTTACCACCACCTTCATCCTCAGACAATGGGACATGGCAATGGCGGCATTGACAACCGCCAGATCGTCGGGTGCCGACAGCATGTTTTTTATGAAACTTCTGTCGATTTTGACCGCACTAATCGGCATCTTCTTTATCCAGCGAAGCGAGGAGGAACCGGTACCGAAGTTGTCAATGGCCAAATTGATTCCCATGTCGGTCAGTTGCTGCATGCAGCGTAGTGAAAAATCTATGTCACCCATAATGGTGCCTTCGGTGATCTCGAACTCCAGCAACTGTGGCTTCAGGCCCGTTTCCGACAGGATGCGGGCGGTCTTCTCCACCAGATTGGGCTGGTGGAACTGGCGCCTGGTGAGATTGACCGAAAGGCACAAGGGGTACCCTTTCCGATTCCAGACATTCATCTGGCTGCAGGCGGAGTGCAATGCCCATTCACCGATCGGCACGATCGCACCGGTGTCTTCGGCCACACTCAGGAATTGTTCGGGAAGCAGCAGTCCTTTGTGCGGATGCCGCCACCGCAGGAGCATCTCAGCCCCCATGATGCGCCTCGTGCCACTCTGCACCATGGGCTGAAAGAGAAGTTCGAACTCCCCCCTCTCGACCGCCTGCCTCAGAAAACTTTCCAGTTCCTGCCGCTGGAGAGTGCGCGCATTGATCTCGGCATTGAAGAACTGGTAGGCATTGTTGCCCCGTTCCTTTGCCTCGTACATGGCGATATCCGCCTTCTTGATCAGTTCCTCGGCGCTGTCGCCGTCATCCGGAAACATGCTGATGCCGATACTGGTGGAAGAGGCGGTGGCGATATCGTTCAGCATGAAAGGATCCATGAACACGCTGAGTATCTTCCGGATCACGATCCCCACGTCATTGGTCTGCCCCAGGTCCGGCATCAGGACCGTGAATTCGTCGCCTCCCAGGCGGGACACCGTATCGGATTCGCGGATGCAGGCACGCAACCGCCGGGCAACTTCCTGCAGCAGCTGGTCACCGGCATCATGGCCGAGTGTGTCGTTGATCTGTTTGAAATCATTCAGATCCAGAAACAGCAGCGCCAGTTTCTTGCCATTGCGCCGTGCCTGGGCCAGTTCCAGGGTCAGGAAATCCATGAAAAGCTGCCGGTTTGGCAGATCCGTAAGGGTGTCGTGGTAGGCACGGTAGTTTATGAGCTCTTCCATTTCCCGGCGTTCGGTCACGTCGCGGGCAATGGCGGAAATGCCGGTTACGCTGCCATTCAGCCCCCTGGTTGGCGAAGCGGTAAGCGAGACGTAGATCCGCCGGCCGTCCTTCCTGATGCGGACCGTCTCGAAATGCATGACATCCCTGCCATTGACTATCGTTTCGCGGATCTGCTCGATTTCGCCCTGGTGCTCCACAGGGATGATCATCGAGACATGCCGGCCGGTGGCCTCTTTTGCCGAATAACCGTAGACGGTTTCGGCGCCTCTGTTCCAGCTGGTTATGGTGCCGTTGAGGTCCAGGCCGAGGATGGCATCATTGGAAGATTCGACGATGGAGGCGAGCCGCATGCGCTCCTCTTCGGCCAATCTGCGTTCGGTAACGTCAAGGGCCGTGCCGATCATAGCAGCCGGCCGGCCATCGGCGTCCAGGGTCAGTTCTCCATTGACGAGCAGTATCCGCACCGCACCGTCCGGCCATACCACGCGGCAGTAATGATTGCTGAAGGACTGGCGCTCTTTCAGGGAATGCTTGAACAGGTCTTCGACCGCCTCCCGGTCATCCGGGTGAAGCATCTTCATGAACTCTGCGAGCGCAGCCGGAATCGCCCCCGGTTCGACCCCGAGGATCCGATACATTTCATCCGACCACCAGTTTCTGCCGCTTGTGATGTCCCATTCCCAGCTCCCGAGGTGCGTTATCTTCTGGGCCTCGGAAAGCTGGCGTTCGTTCAGACGGATTTTCCGGTCCTGCTCCCTTACCAGCCGTTTCAGCGTAATCTCTTCAATGGATTTGTCGATGACCGCAAAAAGCTCGTGGCCATTTACCGGCTTCAGCACGTAATGGCGGATGCCGATCTCGATTGCGTCCATCAGATAGGAGGGGTCGTTATAGGCTGTCACGGCGATGATGGTCGTGTCCGGGCTGAGTGACTTGATCTCGCGGGCCATCTGGATGCCGTTCATGATCGGCATGTTCATGTCCGCCAGAACTATATCCGGCCGATGCTCACTGAAAAAGGCAACCCCTTCGGCACCGTTCACCGCCATGAGCAGCCTGAGCTCAGGATATCGCATCGCCAGCATCCTGGTGAGCATCTGGCGTGCGTCGTTTTCGTCCTCCACCAGGAGCAGCGAGACTCCCCCCAGCTCGTATGGTTGATGGTTCATATCACGCCTCGAGGCGGAACTCGGCGCCATCGCCGCTGTTGCGCACGCTCAGGGAACCGTTCATGTTGGACATGATGTTTTTGGACATGAAAAGCCCCAGTCCGGTTCCCTTATCGGGTCCCTTGGTGGTGAAATAAGGATCGAAGATTTTCTCGATGATGTTTTCGGGTATTCCTCCGGCATTGTCACTGATGGTGAGAACCGACCTGCCCTCGGTCCTGAATATCTTCGCCATTACCCTCGGTTGTTCAACTTTGCGGGCAATAAAGGCATCCCTCGCATTGATCAGGATGTTGAGGATAACCTGGGAAAATTCGTTGGGAGAACCGTCGACAACGGCATCCTCTTCCACAATCGTCTCAATCTTGATCTTCAGGGCTGTCAGGCTTGCCTCGATAATGGAAATCGTCTTTTCCAGGACCTCCTGAATTCTGAAAACCTTCTGCTGCTTGTCGGGTTTGAAGAAGTTGCGGAACCCGTCAATGGTTTGGGACATATGATAGATCAGTTGCATGGCCTTGGAAACGCTACCGTCCAGATACTCCCTGGTGAGCATGTTCTGTTCGTAGCACAGCGGCAATTCCTGAAGGATCAACCCGAGTGTGTTGAGCGGCTGTCTCCACTGGTGTGCGATATTGCCTATCATCTCCCCCATGGCAGCCAACCTGGCCTGCTGGATCAGGAGTTGCTCCTGCCGCCGCAACTCCTCTACGGCCACCAGTCGCATGGTGGCCTCTTCCTTGAGAGACTGCTCCGCTTTCAGGCTTTCGGTGATATCGAGGCAGACGCCAATCAGCCGTACAGCCCTTCCCTTTTCATCAAAAAAGGCTTGTCCTCGTGCGGCAAGCCAGCGCTCCTTGCCATCCTCGATGCCGATCGTGCGGTACTCGGTGCTGAACTCCCCTCCGCTTTCCGGCTGAAACGCCCGGTAGAGCGTCTGTTCGACCCGCTCGCGATCGTCCGGATGCAACCCTGACAGGAACAGCTGATAGTCACCCGGTACCTGCGGCGAAAGGCCATAATGACGTTTGGCCGCGTCAGACCAATCCAGTTTGCCGGTCAACGGGTAGAATTCAAAGGTGCCCAGTCCGGTGGAAAGGACAGCCAGCTTCAAGCTGGCAGTGCTGTCCCTGAGTGCTTCCTCGGCCAGCTGCCGCTCGGTGATGTCGGAGAAGGCGACAACGCCGGCGGCAAGCTGACCTGAGGCATCGTAGATCGGAGCGGCATTGACGCTCACAAAACCGGTGCTGCCGTCGCCCCGTTCGACAGCGTACTTCTCTCCCATCAGAATTTCACCCTTGGTCAGCGCTCTGGCAAAGGGGCATTTCTCAGGGACCATCTGCGAGCCGTCCGGCAGCAGTATCTTCCAGTTGGTGCAGGCAGCTACCATCTCGTTCGGAGCGAACCGCCTCCGGAAAATCTGGGTCGAAGCCTCATTCTGGTACAACAGGCGGCCTGAAGCCGCTCCGATCATGATTACGCCGACCGGCATCTGCCTCAGGACGCCTTCAAATCGCAGCCGTTCCTCCTCCAACTGCCGGTGCAGCATTTCGCGTTCACGCTCGGCTTCCTTGCGTTCCGAAACATTACGGGCAATCATCTGGATAGCGGGAGCGCCCTGATAATCGACCGCGATGCCGGATACTTCGACAAAGACGGTCTGCCCATCCAGTCTCAACCACCTGAATTCCTGCGAAGTTACAGTCCCGCCACGCAGCATCTGGCCGAAGAGGGTCCGTATGATCTCCCGGTCTTCGGGATGGGTCAGGTCAAAGAAGTCCCGGTTGCGGAGCTGGTCGAATTCGGCGGCGCCATAGATCCCCAGTGCCAGGCAATTGGTGTAGAGAAAATTGCCGTCGCGTTGGACGATGACCGGTTCCGGCGCCATATCCACCAAGGCATGATAACGCTCCTCGCTCTCCCGCAGCCGTTGCTCCAGGATTTCCCGATCGCTGCCGATGGGCGGCGTGCACGCACCTTGAACATCCCTCTTCGCCTTGGCCATGGTTGCCGACCCTTTTTCACATAAAGGTACGGTGAAAGTTTTTCGTGTCAGCCCCGGTCTCATGGTGAATGATGAGCCATGAGGATGTCGGCCGCGTGTTTCACCGTCTTCTTCCTGATGATCCCGACACTCTCCCGGGGTAAGGATGCTGTCCCGGATGAGGCGTATCGTGAAGATATGCACAGTTCACGGCGCCGGATTCTCGTGATCTGATCAGCCAGACTTCCATCGAACGCATTCAGTACGACACCCGCTGCATGCTGCAATTGGTTGATCTCGGCTGCCGAAAGCAGGTCGGCCTGCAACACCAGGATCCTGCCTCCACCTTGGGGCAAGGTGCTTCCCAATGCGAGATGGGCCGCCACCGCTCTTTCAAGAGAGTTCTGCAGAGCCCGGGCCTGGAATGTTACGGTTTCATTGAGGATGACCAGGTCAACATCCAGCAGCTTCATGCGCCAGTAAGCGTGGGCGCGAAGCAGTTGCCTGAGCATGTCCTGGTGACCGGGCTCTCCGATCCGCATCAGTATGATCGGGTTATCTTCGGATATGCCATGTCTCAGGAGCGTGTCCCCCTGCAGGTCGCCGAAGCCAGGATCCCCCGATACCGGGCGCTTGGAAGCGTACACGAGGCGGTTGGCCAGATGGCGTGCCAGGGCGGCTTCGCCCGACTCCATGCCGAGATGGTCAAGCATGACCCTGGCATAGGTCCGGGCAATGGCGGAGGTGTGTTCGAATGCGGCCGGATCGGCATATTTGCCTGCCAGCATGACCACCTCGTTGCGCGAAGCACCTGCCATGGTGGAAAAGGTGATGGTAACGTCCGCACCGGGAGCCACCCGGACCCTGACCCTCAGGCAGAAGACCGGCTCGAGCACGAGCCCATCCTCGTTGGACAAGGGGCTCCCCTCCATGACCGATGCAAGGTGCCGGATTCCTTGCCTCCGGCCGGGGAAGCGAGTGCGGTCGGTTTCATACTCGATATCGCCGGCAGCGATCCCCTGGCCCGCGACCACATGGGCGGCCCATACCGGAGAGTCTCCGGCCGAGCGCGGCCGACGGCCGGCCACCAGTCCCCTGATTTCGGGACGATATTCGGCCCGGATCGGGGCATTTGGGCTGTCCGCCGCATTCAGTGGCACCAGTGCCAGTTCGGAGTAGGAGGTGATTTCTATGTCCCGCATGGTGGAACCGTGATTCGAAAGGCAAATACGGCGGAGCTCGACATCATCCACCGGCGACAGGACGACCTCCAGAACCGTGGAAATGGCATGCCCCTTCTGGGCAATGCGGACTCCCTCCTCGGTAAAAATCGAGTCTTGGTACCCTGCATCGGTTCCGGCCGGACAGGGGGTGGCCGACCATGGTGCCCCGCTCCTCCTGTCTCGCAGGAAGATATAACTGCCACACCGTTCTCCGGAGGCATTCCCGTGACCGCGGGTGACGGCAAACTGACGCCAGCGGCTGCTGCCTGAGCCATCGGCAGTGATGGTTACGGCGTAGCGCCCATTGGAAAGCAGGTGAGCGGCGGGATATCCATGATTGATGGCATGAAAGCGCAGCAATGCCGGCTGCTCCTCCTGCCGGATCTTGCCGGTCTTGCCTTCCCGGATATTCCTCTGCGCAACCGGCGGGCAGAGCCACGGATTCAGTGCCGAGATCAGGCTGATGCTGGCTATGATGTTAAGCATCGTCGTATGGGCCAGCGACTGCAGGCCATGCTCCATCTGTACCAGTTCGTACGGAGAGGTGCCGTGGGTCGCCAGGTGCTGCCGGAGCCATTCGACGGCATCGGCCTGATCGCCCCCCTGGGCACGCAGGCGCTGGATGAGCCGTACCATGAACGCCACCTGCGGCGGACTGTCGACAATTCCCCGCAGTTTTTCCGGACCGGCATTCTGCAGGTGATCGGCCAGACGATCGGCATCGGCCCGCAGGAGTTGCGCCCTGACGATCCGTACCGCGCTGCGCCGGAGGTTCTCGATCAGCACGATCAGCAGGCTGATGGGCGTCGCCTGCAGCTCGCCGCTGTCAAGCTGCCGTACATTTCGATAGGCGTCGATGAAGCGGCTCAGCGTCTCCGGCTCGTACCTGCTGTCGGTGTGGGCGACATACGTCCACATCAGCTGATAGATCCGCGGGAATGCTTTGAAAGCGCCTTCCGAGAGAATCGGGAGCGTCCGGTAGCAGCCTGAAGGTGGATGATCACGCAGATGCCGCAGATACCGGGCAACCACCTCAAAGTTGTCGAACAGCCATTCAGCGGCCGGGGTAAGGGGGCGTCCAGCCCCGACCGAGGCCGACATCGCATGGTACGACGCCAGCAGCACCCGTTCATTCTCGTGCAGGCGCGACAGTATCCGGCACCTTTTGCGGGACGGGACCGCGACATGCTGTCTTGCGGCAAGTTCGCGCGCATGCCGCTCCAGGCGGTCTGCGCTGAAAACTTCGTAGCGGATCGGTTCCTCGAGGAGGGTAAAGGGATCGACTAAGATGTTCGACAGCTGAAGGAAGCTGGTGATCCGGTCTCTCAGTTCCATCGACGCCTCGTGGCGAGAAAATGGCGCGAGATGCAGGCAGGCGCAGGCGGAGCATCTTACCCGGCCGATCCGCCGTGATGGGGCGCGATATCTTCCAGGTACGCCTTCTCAGGCAAGATGCCGCTCTGTTCTTGCCCCAGGGCATGAATATTACGTTAGCATAAAACCGATGAAGGGCAACCGGGCCAGGGGGCCTGACAGATATGGTGGTCGGGACACGACGATTCCGGGCGTTATCACGTTCAGGGCCGGCAATAGGAGTAAAAGCTCCAGGTTGTGCCGGACCAGTCAAACCAGGAATCAGGGCGCCTGTCGAAAATACCGGCAAGCTTCCATTTGTTGACAATACCGGGTGATCCAATGATAATGCACGGCGTTAATCTTGGGAGATGACTGGTATTCGGCCGGTCTTCCAAGATGATTGTCATCTATATGGAGAAGAATGCGTGAAATTGACGGTAGTAATCCCGGTATACAACGAGAGGGAGACCATCGAGGAACTCTATCAGAGTGTCAAGGCGGTGGATCTCGACAAGGAAATCATACTGGTTGATGATTTCTCGACCGACGGTACGCGAGAGATTCTCGCGGGATTCACCGACCGCTCCACGCGAGTGGTGTTCCACGACAGGAACATGGGCAAGGGCGCTGCGCTGAGAAGTGGTTTTCTGTACGCCACGGGCGACGTGGTGATCGTGCAGGATGCGGATCTGGAGTATGATCCGAAGGAATATCCCCGAATGATCGAGCCCATCATTGCCGGCAAGGCCGACGTAGTGTACGGCTCGCGCTTCATGGGGGGCGAGGCCCACCGGGTTCTCTATTTCTGGCATCGGATCGGCAACGGCTTTCTTACCTTGCTCTCCAACATGATGACCAATCTCAACCTCACCGATATGGAAACCTGTTACAAGGCCTTCCGTCGCGAAATCATCCAATCCATAGAAATCCGGGAAGACCGTTTCGGATTCGAGCCGGAGATCACCGCAAAAATTGCGAAACTCAACTGCCGGGTCTATGAAGTGGGGATCTCCTATTACGGCAGGACCTACGCGGAAGGAAAGAAAATAGGATGGAGGGATGGGATCTCAGCCATCAAATGCATCCTCAAGTACAACCTCTTCAACTGATCTCCCGCATAGGAGGCTTCGTGGAACCCACAACTTCAGCAGTGCCGCCGAGGTCGCTCTCTCGGTTCCTGCCGCTGGCAGCAGTGTTGGGTATTGCTGTCACGGTGAGGATAATTCTTTTTTGGCAGGACAAAGTCATCGCTGCCGATGGAATATCGTATGTCACCATAGCGCGAGAAATCTTTCGTACCTTTGATTTTACCTCTGCCACCCATTTTCCCCCGTTGTACCCGATTCTGATCGGCCTGTTCAAATATGTGACTCCCTCTGACGAAATGGCCGGCAAAGTAGCATCAGCCGTCATGGGGAGCATCCTGGTGATACCCCTGTACCTGTTGGGAAAGGAGCTTTTCTCCAAAAAGGTCGGCTATGTGGGCGCCCTTCTGGCTGCCCTTTCTCCGCCGCTCATCGCCATAAGCGGGATCGTGCTCAGCCAAGCCACGTACATCACCTTGCTAGTGACAGCACTTCTACTCTACTGGAAGGGGTTTGCCGAGAAATCCAGAATTCTGGCCTTTGGTGGTGGTCTCCTGTTCGGCGCCTCTTATCTTACCAGGCCCGAGGCGGTCATCGTGTTCGCCGGAATGTCTGCAGCGTTCTTCTGTCTGCGTTCTGATGGCGTCAGCAGAAAGGACAATGGTATTCTGATCCTGGCGGGGTGTGGCGGGTTTGTTCTGATGGCGCTGCCGTACATGTTCCTGCTGCACCGCGTGTATGGGGGGTGGCAATTGACCGGGAAGTCGAGCGTCACCCTGGCGGATTCTCTGGGGTGGTATCTGAACCGTCCGGATTTGAAGCGCGAGTATGGTTTCGCCGGCCTCTCCTATCTCGATGTGGTGAGGCGCTACCCTGATTTCCTCTGGAAAAACAGCGCGAAAAATCTGCCTGTGGCATGGGCAGAGCTGCCCACCTATCTGTGGCTGCTGGCAGGCCTCGGTTTCTCCGGCCTCGCCTATGCCCGCAACTGGCGCACGATGCTGTTGGTTGCCGCGGCGCTTCTTCCATTGAGCGTCATCATTGTCTTCTTCTGGATAGATTCACATTACTTCTCCCCGTACATTCCGATCGTGCTGATTCTCGCGGCAGGGGGACTGGACTCCCTGGAAAGGGCCGCCGGCAGGATCTTTCCGTTTCTGTCCAGGGGGGGCAAAAGCCTCTCCTGGGCTTCCGCGATCGCTGTTGCTGCGGCCGTCTTCGCGATTGCCCCTGCGCTCTTGGCTGATCGCACTACTTCCTACGATTTCAGCCAGGATGGTGCACGCTATGACCACAAGCTCATCGGTTTGATGCTGAGAGACCGTCTGCCGCCTCAATCCAGAGTCATGGTGAAATCAGGGCGTATTGCCTTTTACGGTGAGTTCCAGCACGTTGACATCCCGCAGGCATCCCTTCCGGAAATCATGGAAGCCGCCAGAGCGGGCAAAGCGCGTTATCTCGTTGCCGACGGAACCCTGTTCGGCGCGCGGCCGCAACTGGAGCCCTTTCTCGTTCCACTGCTCATCCAGCAGGATAAAGTGATGTCTACCGGGCCATTTCCGCCTGTCCCGAATCTCCCCCCGGGGGTGCGACTGGTGCTGTTGTACAAGGATCCGGCGAGCGTCGGTGTAGCGGTGTACGAGATTCTGTAAGGTTTTCTCCGGTCAGGATCAGGACAGAGCCTCCAGGGCTTTCACATCTCCGAGTCCGTTTGCAGGGTTCTACCGACGTACAAAAACAAACAGGCAGTTACAGTGAGTACTGTAGCTGCCTGTTTGTTTAGTTGGAGCACCCGGAGAGATCTGACTCAGGAACTGCAGCTGGGTCGGATTTATAGGGGGTATTCCCCCTTCAACCCGAGGTAGTTTGTGCCCCAACTGTTCATGGCTTCAAAGATCGGCTTCAGGCTTCGACCGAAATCAGTGAGCGAGTACTCGACGCGCGGCGGAACTTCCGGGTAAACCTTCCGGGTGACGAGATCGTCCTTTTCCAGTTGGCGAAGCTGCTGCGTCAGCATCTTCTGGCTCACGCCGTTGATCCCCCTGCTGAGTTCCCCGAAGCGCTGAGTGCCTCTCAACAGCAGATTCCTCATGATCAGCACCTTCCATTTGTCACCCAGCAGGTTTACGGTTACCTCGATCGGACAGATCATCATAACTCCCTGTTTTTAACCAATAGTTACTTTCTGGTAAGTATATAACTTTATAGTGCTTACTTGCAAAACTTCCGTAGCCGGCTGTATTGTCTCCTCAAGGTAAGGGATTTGGCAAGTCCCATTTTCGCACGGAGGTATGTATGGTGGAACAGCAACACGTCGGCAGAAGCACTCTCATTCTTCTTCTCGGCCTCGCCGGGTTTATGGTCGTGGCGGACAACTGGGTGGTATCGCCCATCTTGCCGTCCATTGCCGCGAGCCTGCATATCAGCATCCCGACCGCCGGGCTTCTGATCACGGCCTATATGATCCCATTCGGGATTTTCCAGATCATATTCGGGCCACTTGCCGACCGGTACGGCAAAAAACAGGTGATTACCTTCTCCATGATCATGTTCACCGTGGCGACCGGCCTGTGTGCCTTCGGTACCGGACTCGCCAGCGTGGGGATGTTCCGGGCGCTGACCGGCGTCTTTGCCGCCTCGGTGATGCCGATCTCGTTCGCGCTGATCGGTGATTCCTTCCCGATGCAGGAGCGGCAACAGGCCTTGGGCACGTTCATCGGCATCTCCTTCCTGGGGCAGGGGCTCAGCATGGCGATGGGGGGCATTATCTCCTATTTCTTCAACTGGCGCGGGGTGTTCCTGGTGTACGCCGTAGTGTCGTTAGTGCCGACCGCGATGCTGATCAAGAATTATCGGCGGATTCCCTCCCGGAAAAATCCCGACAGCACGATCATCGCGCCATATCTTAAGCTGCTCTCGAACCCGGAGTGTCTCTTCACCTACATGGCCATAGTGCTGGAGGGAACCTTCATTATCGGCAGTTTCTCTTACGGCGGCTCATATCTCTCCACCGTCCATCACTATAACCCGCTGCAGATCGGCCTGGTTATGACAGGCTTCGGTATCATGTCGGTGCTCGGTGGCCGGGTGTGCGGTAAGCTCGCCAACGCCATTGGCTCCTTGAAGGTGCTCAGGAGTGGTTTGCTGTTCGCTGCCATGGGGGATTTGATTATCTACCTACAAGGGACAAACATCGCGCTCTTCATGATCGGCATCGCCTTCCTGGGGCTGGGCTTCATCTTTACCCATTCCACCCTGGTGACCAGGGCGACCGGCTTTGCCGAAAAGGCAAGGGGGACCGCGATGTCGCTGGTAGCCTTCTGCTTCATGGGGAGCGGCGGCATCGGTACCGCCATCGGCGGGCGGTTGATTGCCGGGTACGGCATGGATTCGGTTTTTGCGATCTACGGCACGGGATTGGTCGTTGCCCTGGTGCTTTGCATCGTGCTGCTCAGGGAGCAGGAGGGTGAAACTGCTACCTGCCGACTGGCGAACGTGGAGCATGCGGCATCCGAGCAAAATGCATGATACACGGAGGCAAGCCGACTGAACTGATTGGATTACCTACAGAACGACGAAATACCAGTCAGGCAGGAGGTGCGAAGATGTTGATAGATGTTACGCAAGGAGCGAAGATTGGGGGGGCATGTCGAGGACGGGATCTTCCGCTCTTAAGATGGAGGAGATTGAATTTGTCGAGAAGGTCGGAGGCGAGGCAAGAATCGGCAAGAGTAGTGATCGAAGTAATGAGGTTTAGGCTTTGAACAGGCCTTTCTTTGGCATTTAGGGGCTTCCGCTCGGAAACGGGCGGAAGATCACCTGTGCCTCGGCAATTCCCTATTTGAGTGAGTTTGGGCTGGATTGCAATGGAGCTTTTGTTCGTCTGCTCGATCAACGTCGCCGGTGGTTCTGACGGTGCTGTTCAGTGTTCTGGGGCAAGGCCCATGCCCTCTCGGTGCTCAACAGCGATTTTACATCTGGCTTTGGCACCTTGAACACCATGGGAAATTTAAGTGTCGAGGCAACCTGTCCGCCCGCATTCAAGGAGGATGGGATCTTTCTTCCCGGAACAGCGTCGTGGATGGGGATTTCGCCCTGGTACAGGGCGGAGGACAAATGATCACCAGGATACGGATGCCCACAGGGGGGCGGCTCCGCTCTCGCTGTCGTTCGATTATGCGGTGGCGTGGCAACTGATCAATCCGAGCGGGGGCCCGGGGATGATGCCTCTTTCGCAGTAAGGATGAACGGCTATATGGATGGCCAGAGATCAAGCTACTTTCTAGCGGATAAAGAAATAATGTGTCTACGAGACCCGGGGAATGTTTACTGGGCATGTCACCCTTGCCGGCCAGCTACTTCACGTACGCCGCGGACTTTGACAGCTACTCCTTGAAATTCCTGTTTCACAGCGGGAGCGGCGCGTTTGACAACATCGTGGGGATCGATAGCGTACCGTTTGACGTAACCCCCGACCGGCGGATCGGGACCGGCCCCGGTGCCCGAACCGGCCACCTGCCTCCTGCTTGTTAGCGGATTGGCGGGCCTGGGGGCGTGGGTAGAAAGGAGTGGCTGGGACATCGGTCTGCCTGAATGGTAGCAGCGGCTTGAAGGGCGGTAACGGCGTATGGCCGGGAAGACGATTTCGATAATGCCTAGCGCCTGTAAGGAGCTACACCGGCCCAATTCGTGATTGTGGCGAAAAAAAGCAACGAAGTGTCGGAATTCTTTACAAAGTATTTTTCGATGTTCACAGAAATCCGGCTGTATGGCTTGTTTTTTAATCGGTTACCAGCACGGAATGCCTCTTGCTAGTACCTTCTTATCACCTAAAAGGAGGGCTGCGCTATGAGACATGGCATGCGTTTCACGGTAGTTCTGGCGGTGTTGTTCGGCGTCCTGGTGGGGCAGGCCCATGCCCTCGTGTTGTTTGTCGACAGTTTTTCAACGCCTACAAGTAACTGGACCACTACGGGCAACGTGAATACTGTCGGCATCTCCGTGAGTTCGGTTATCCAGGCCCAACAGGGGCGGTACGACCTGTCATCCTGGGGTAGGAGTTTGACCGGCGGCATCGCTCTTGCACAGATGAACCATGACAGTCAGATGGTGGGGGCCATGACGACGTATGAGATGAATCCATTGTCTAGATCCACACCCTTCTCGCTGTCATTCAACTACGGTATTGCGTGGACGCTGGTTAATCCGAGCGGCAACACGGGCGACATCGGCTATGTTTCGGCCCTGTTGAGAGGGGATGGCAAGTTGCTGGCGGAGAAGGATATACAGTGGTCCACAACATCCACGGGACCGAAGTCCGAGATCACTACGGGGCATATCACCCTGCCGGCCGACTACTTCCAGAATTTGGGTACGGATTTCGCCAAGTACACGCTGGAGTTCGATTTTCACAACACGAACAACGCCTTTGACGCCATTGTCGGGATCGACGACGTGGTGTTTGACCTATGGTATACCGGCGGCGAAAATGGCTTGCTTCCGGTACCCGTACCCGCCCCGGTGCCCGAACCGGCCTCCTGTCTGCTGCTTGCCAGCGGCTTGGCGGGCCTTGGGGCTTATGCTAAGAGAAAGCGTCTGGGACGTAAGCCTGTCTGAATGGTAGCAGCGGCTTGAGGGCGTTAACGGAGTCCCTTCAGACCGCTGCGGAATTTCAATGATCACCCGGCGGCGATCCAGACTCGCATGGGGACGAAGATGCTGCTGCTTGATAGGCAATCGCCACTTAACGACATCAAAAAATGTGGCGCGCCCTGGATGGATGGTTATTTTTGCACATGAATGTTGTCCCATGCCATCCTCTCTATCTAGTCGTCTGTACCTTCCCAATACGTGCTTCTGGTAAAACGGCTCAGGAATCGGGGTAGGGGGGGCGGATAGCCTACACGGGCAAAGTCCCGTGCAATGTTTATGGGGCATCTGTGGGCGACGACATCATCGCTGAGCAGGACGGTGAGGAGATCAAAGGCGTTGCGGTGGCAGCCCCGACGTTCGAGCAATATCGCCGAGCGGTCGGGCGTGTGCGGAGAATCCTGGAGGATGGCCGGGCGGAGATCGCGGTAATGGTGCATTAGGGAGTGCACCACGATACACCAAAAAGAAAAAGCCCTTACGCAAGTAAGGGCTTGAATTTTGGCGCGCTCGGAGAGATTCGAACTCCCGACCTACGGATTCGTAGTCCGTTGCTCTATCCAGCTGAGCTACGAGCGCTTGGATGAATCGAACGTTTTTTATATCCAAATTTCGTCCGAAATACAACAAAAATTTTTTCCACAGCCTCTTTTGATCCGAAAAACATGCTTTTTACCTGGTAATGTCGACCGGGAGCCCGCTCCTTTCCTGCAGGGCCAGCTTCAGCTTGGACGAGTCGACACGCCAAAACAGGTCTCTGCCGGTGAGTACGCGGCGCGCCTCCCGCAGGTAATCGACTCCGTCATACTGGTGTACCTGAATGAATACCCTGCCCCCCCGCATCGAGGCTTTGACCGCCTGCTGCACGATGGTGACGCGGGTTCCGGGACGCACGAGACGGTAGAGCTGAAGAATATCCTCCGGATACAGACGCAGGCAGCCATGGCTCGACCGCATGCCGATACCCCAGGGACTGTTCGTGCCGTGGATCAGGACTGAAGGCAGCGAAAGTCGCAGGGCGTGACTGCCTAGGGGATTGTCCGGTCCAGGGGGGACCACGGCGGGCAATGACGGATCTTCCCGGCGGATCGAAGCCGGTACGTACCAGGCAGGGGCGGTTATTTTTTCGATTATGGTGAAAGCTCCGACGGGAGTGTTGTATCCCAGGTCGCCGACACCGAGGGGAAAGGTCGCAAAGCTCCTGTAGTCGTCACGGGAAAAAAGGTACAGTCGCAGTTCCGGGAGATTGATGACGATTCCTTCGTATTCCGGCACATCGGGCAGGATCCAGGCGGTGGGCAGTATGATCCGGGTGCCTGCTGCGGGGATGAATAGATCGGCGCCCGGATTGGCGCGATGAATCGAATTGATACCGAGATCGAAACGCCGGGCGATTTCGAACAGCGATTCCCCCATCTGAATCGTGTAGTCCCGGATCTTACCGCTGAAGCCGGTCGCATAGCTGTACTGTGCCGCACCGGCAGGGGCAGGGCAATGTCCCGACAGGCAGCCGCCGCAGCATATGATTAGCAGGAGTCTGCATACGCTGCTGAGCCAACCGTAATTTCGGCAGCACCACAGGGATGCCACGGTGTCAGCCTCGTGATGTCCGAAACGCACTATTTCTTTTGCTGTAGCTCGAACATCTTCTGGTTTTTACGGGCGGAATTGGATGCATCAACTGCGGCTTCCTCGGCCCGTTTTACCTGTTCTTCCAGTCGGCAGGCTTTCTCGTAAGCCATCTTGGAAAGATCCCGGGCTTCCTTGAGTGCAGCCTGATCTGCAGGGGATAGTTCATTGGCCCCCGCCTTGGCTGCTGCGGCCTGTTTTTCAAGCGCCGAAAGCTTCGCTTCAATTTTGCCCAGTCTGTCGGCCAGAGGATCGATCTGTCGATTGACGAATCCCTCGGTGGCGCAGCCGGCCATCAGAGGCAACAGGGCGATCGCTACGGCTATTTTGATTGGTTTCATGGCATTCCCCTTGTCCGAGAGTAGCCGGCCATTTCTTGAAAATAGCAGGTACTGTGCCAGATGGAAGGAGTAGAATTGTTCAGTAACACCAGCATGTTAGGTAGTTGTAAAAAGGGTTCCCCGGCGGGGACAATAGCAATTTTTGGCGGATAAATCGTCAGAAATGATCCTAAGTAGCCGGCATCACGAGGATTGTGGGGGCAGGTGAATATTTTGCCGGGATGCAAATATAGTAACAGGCACTCGGCGCAGCAGGGCAGTACGGTCTTTTTCCATCCCCGCGTTTGGGTGTCCATCCGCAAAATCGGATGCCGGCGTTCCCGCTCGCGCAGCCTCAACCGTAACTTGGGCTATACTTCTTATATGGCACCCGAATCCTCGACGGCGACAGCAGCAGCTCAGGAGGCCTTTGCGTGAAGATACTGATCGTCGATGACAGCAGCGACAGCCGGAGGCTTCTCCGCTACATTGCCGAACAGCACGGGCATCGGGTGGTTGAAGCCAAGAACGGACTGGAGGCGCTGACGCTGGCGAAGTTCTCCCGACCCGATCTGATCATATCGGATACGTTGATGCCGGTAATGGATGGGTTCCAGCTATTGAGAAATCTCGAAAAAGAAGTCCAATTCCGGATGATTCCGTTCATCTTCTACTCTGCCACTTACTCCGAAGAGAAGGATGTGCACCTCGGTCTTTCGCTGGGGGCGGCAGGTTATATTGTCAAGCCCAAGGACCCGGTGAATATCTGGCAGGAGGTGGAAAGCATCCTCGAAAAATACCGCTCAGGACAGATTTCCTCGGAGCGCTTGGCGGATGAAGAGGAAGAACACCTGGAGCGGTACTGCGAAATCGTGGCGATCAAGCTCGAGGAAAAGGTCAGGCAACTGGAGGAGAGCCAGAAGGAACGCGAGCGCGCCGAGGCGGCCCTGCGGGAGTCCGAAGCGAAGTTCATCACCATCTTCAAGGCGGTGCCCGCTTCACTGGGCATCTCGGTTCTGGCCGACGGCAGGCTGGTCGAGGTAAACGAAAGCTTTCTGAAGATCGCAGGATATGAACGCCACGAGGTGATCGGAAGAACAGCCCTGGAGTTGGGGCTGTGGGCCAATCCGGCCGATCGGGACATGGTGGTTCGGACCCTGCAGCAGCAGGGGGGCATCCGCGACCTTGAGCTGACCTTCAAAGGCAAGTCGGGTGCACGTTTTGTGGGGCTGATGTCAGCGGAACTGATAGAATTCGGCGGTGAAAAATACATGCTGGCCATGGTTCAGGACATCACCGAGCGGAAGCTGTTGGAGCAGGAGGTCGAGACGCTCAACGCCAGCCTGATCGCGCGCGCTGCCGAACAGGAAGAGGCCAATCGAGAGCTGGAAACATATGGTTATACTGTTGCTCACGACCTGCGCAAGCCGCTCACGGTGATCAGCGGTTACTGCCAGGCTGTGATCGAAATCTGCGGTAATCAGCTGGGAAATGAGTGCGTCGGGTATCTGCAGGA